>JBCCGH010000153.1:0-22644 GCA_039029375.1 Planctomycetota bacterium | reverse complement strand
TTCAGACAGATGGGGCATTACCCGCGAGGTATCGGCGCCGGTCGCAAGGCGGGTCGCCGCAGGCATCTTCGTGGATACGGCGAGGACGACCCAACGCTGCGAACGGCGTTGAGGGCCGCGGATAAGGCCCCAGATTCCTGAATCACACCACTAGCGCGGGGCCGGTGGGCCGATCGTGAGATCGTGCACGCCGGACTCGGTGACTTGGAGGACCGGGCCGACCGTCTCGATGCCTCGGCCCGCGCCGCCCCAGTCGTGGACCATGAGCTGGTAACGCGCCGGCGGCACCTGAGTGAACGTGAAGCCGCCCTGGAGGTCGGTGGGCGCCCACCGGCTCGGCAGCTCTTCGGCGTTGCCGATCGGCACGAGTCCAACGCGCAGCGGCGGTGACAGCTGCGGCGAGAACGCCACGCGCCCGGAGACGCTCGACAGCGGTGTCGCGCTTGGCGTCGGGTCGCGCTCCCCGTTGAAGCGGCACCGAATCCCATCGGCCAAGCTGCGGAGGAGCTCGCCGCAAGGCTGGATTCCCGCCACGACCGGGTCCCAGATCGCGTCACCTGACGCCGGCAGGACGCGATACTCGCGCCACAGAACTTCGCCCGTCTCCGGCGACACGACGTGCAGCCGCATGGGCCCGCCGGGCAGGTGTTGCAGGTCGTAGGTGCCATCGGCGGCGCTGCGGGCCATGCGCCAGAGCAGGTTGGCGTGCGGCAGATGGTCCACCGGTGACATCGTCATCCCGATCATCACGGCGGACACAGGCTGTCCCGACGCGTCGGTGATCCGGCCCGTGAGGTGGACGCCGTGCCGCAGGCGCAGGTCGATGATGGCATCGGTGCCGGCGTAGATTTCGATGTCGCGCACGCCGAGCGACCGGTCTCGCGCGCTCGCCGCGAGTCGGTAGGTGCCCGGTCGCAACGTGCTGAGCTCGAAGTCGCCGTTGGCGGTCGTGCGGCCATATACGGGCGGCCGCCCCGCGAGTGCGCCGGTGCCGTAGGCCGCGACCACGGCGTCGACGCCTCGTTGGCCGCGTGCGTCGAACACGCAGCCCCGGATCGAGCGTGTGGCGGAGCGGAGGACCAGGGAGGCCTCCGACTCCTCTTGGGTGAGTGGCACCGTCAGCAAGCGCGACGCCGCACGGCCGGGCCGCTTGGCCCAAACCGCGACCGTCGTGCTCTCGGCTGCGGTGAAGCGAAGCGTGCCATCGGCCGCGGTCCGCCCGGCGAGCGCCGGCGGGCGCCAGCCCTTGCCCCGGCATCCCGATGTCCAGATCTCGGCTCCCGCCTCGGGCACGCCGTCGGTGCCGACCACCTTGGCGTGGACCACCGCGTAGCGTTCGACGTCGATCTCGACGTCGGTGTCGCCGCGGATCTCGTAGAGCCTCGACCCGGCGCCATCGCTGAAGCGAGCCCGAACCCAGCCGGTCTCGATGTCCTCGAACTCGGCCACTCCACGTTCATTTGTGACGGCCGGCGCGAACTCGGCGAAGCTGTCGGACGCCGAGGCCGGCAGCTCGTCTCCCGGACGCTCGAGCTGAAAGACCAGGCCGGGAACCGCGTTGCCGGTGGTTCGGTGCACGACGCGGACGCGCAGACGCGCGCGACCTGCCGACTCTTCTTCGTGTCGCCCCGGCGTCGGCTTGGCGACTTGCTCGCGCCGCACCGTCCGCTCAAGGTGCGCCGCATGCGTGCCGGTTGGCCCGAGGGCTGGCGAAGCTGGCGAGCCGGACGCGGGTTCGGCGTACCTCGTCGTGCCAAACAGCACCAGTGCGACGCCGGCGGCGGCGGCGACCTTGGTGATCACTCCGCGGCGCGTGGCGCCGGTCAGCGAGGGTGCGGGTGGCGACGGCTCGATCGGCGCGGCGCCGCCAGTGCGCTGCGCCGCGATCATGCCGGGCAACAGCGCCGCGGCCAGGGCCAACGGGGCGACGCCGGCGGGCAGCATGCCGCGCAGTCGCTCGAGGCCTCGAGCGATCTGGGTGCGCACGGTGCTGGCCGACCGACCCAGTCGCTCGGCGATCTCGAAGGCGCGCCGCTGCTCAATCAGGTACGGCACCAGGACGTCGCGATATCCGGCAGGCATTCGATCGAGCGACTCAAACAGTGCCTCGCGCAGCTCGTCCCCCTCCGCCACCGGCTGGTCGAGGGGCTTCTCCTGCGCCGTCGCCTGCAGCAGTGCCCGGCGGCGGCGCTCTTTGTGGCGGGACCGCAGCGCCTTGTGGTACGCGATGGCGCACAGCCATGTGACCAGGCTGCGCGTCTCGTCGAAACGCTCGGCGTCGTGCAACGCCAGCAGGTATGTCTCTTGGACAATGTCTTCGACTTGGCCGATGTCGTTGCAAAGGGCGCGTACGGATCGGGCGACGCTGGGCGCCGTCTGCTCGAACACCGCGCGAAACAGCTCGGGGTCGCCGTCGGCTCGGTAGGCGGCGAAGAGCTCGTTGACGTTGGTCGGGGGCCGCATGACTCGGCGGCCACCGTAGCCCGGCCAACGGTTGGCCCTCAAGCCCCGTCCATGTGGCTCGTCTGCGGGCCCGGCCGCCGCCGCGCTTTTTGGCGGTTTTTGTGCGACGCGGCGTCGAGCTCAAGGGAGGTGACTACTCGGTGCCGCCGCGCAGCTGCGCGACCTTCATCTCGTCTGGGCTGGGATTGCCTTCGCGGGCGGTGACCGGCGACGCGACGAGGCGGTCACGGCCGAGCTCCGCGCCCTGCGCGTCGACGCGGCCGAACTCGAGCACGCCGGTGGGGCATGACTGGACGCACGCACTGCAGCGAACGCACTGCGGGTCACGCATCGGCAGGCCCTTGTTGGCGAAGTTCATGATGTCGATCCCCATGTGGCAGACCGACGTGCACACGTTGCACGAGATGCACTTCTTCTTCTCGGCGAGGATGCCGAACTGCGAGAAGCGTGAGTAGATGTTCATCAGCGCCGCGAGCGGGCACGCGAACCGGCACCAGACGCGGCCGGAGTACTTGATGTAGAGACCCACGCCGAGAATGCCGCCCAGCAGAACGTCGACGCCCCACTTCCAGCTGAGTGGGTTGACCAATGCACCATCGCCGTCTCGGGATCCTTCCAGAAGCGTGTAGAACGACTGGTCGAAGAAGCCGTCTGGGTTGAGCCATCCCAAGATGCGCCAGCCGAGCAGCACGAAAGCCAGTCCCAAGATGACCTGGCCGACCATGTTGAGTCGGTTCCAGAACGCGCCGTGCGGCATCTTGTAGCGCAGCGTGTCGCCCATCGTCTCCGCCAGGCCGCCGCACGAGCAAATCCAGCCGCAGTAGGCGCCCTTGCCCCAGCGCCAAATGAGCAGCGGGATCAGGACGAACGTCTGCACGAAGCCGAGGATCAGCCAGCCGAGCAGGGGCTGGTCGGTGAACGCGTTGTAGACCGACAGCGGCCAGGCGAGGATGAGCCCGTACGCCCGCCAATACGCGCGTGGATGTCCCCAGTCCGGCCATTGTTGCGCCAGGTATTGCTGCTCGGAGATGTAGAGCTCGAAGAACTCATTGGCGATGCTCGCGCCAGTGCCGCTGTCGAACCAGCCATTGTAGCCCATCCACGGCAGGATCAGCTCGGGCAGCAGGAATAGCGGGATGGCCTGCACCGCGATGAGGGACAGCGTCTGCCATCGCACATAGGGGGTGCGTCGTCGCCGGATGCGTTGGATGCCAAAGACCACGATCGCCAGCGTGTAGAGCAGCGTGTAGTAGAACGACCGCCCCTTCATCGACACCGCGAGGGTGCCCAGCACGGTGCTGCGGTCCTCGATCTGTGCGCGGAACCCGTCGCCAAGGCTGCTCAAGACCGACGGCACGTTGCTGGGAAACGCGGTGGGCTGGTCCAGCGCCGGCAACCGCGATGCGAGAAGGCCGTCGTTCTTCCAGTCGTAGATCCACCAGATCAACAGGAAGAAGACGAGGACCGTGACCCACTCGAGGCCGCGGGTTTCGCCGCGAATCTTGACCCCGCTGCGCCTGAAGAAGTCCAATGGCGCCTCGCGGCCGATCATGCTGAACACGGCGTCGTTGTTGACCCGGTGCTCCTTCTTTTCGCCGTCGACGAGCAGCACCGAATCCGCCGCAATCTCTCGAACCTGGGTGCCGAGCTGCAGCTCGATGCTGCCGGGTTGGCGGTGGGCGCCGAGGAACGTGCCGCTCGATGCACTGACACGCTCCGAGGTTGGCGTCTCGACCCCGACGTCGGCACTTGGATCGCGTCGCAGCTCGTCGAGCTTGGCGATGTTGTCCGGCTTCGGCCGGGAGAACTCCGGCTTGCGATAGGACAGGGTGACGCGGGCCCCGCACTGGGCCACGGCGATCGCCGTTTCGAGCGCGCTGTCGCCGCCGCCGACCACGAGGACGTCTTTGCCGGCGTAGTCCTTGGGGTCGTGCAGACGATTGGAGACCTTGTCGAGCTCTTCGCCCGCCACGCCGAGCTTGCGGAAGTTGCCGGAGCGACCGATCGCGACAATGACCCGGTGGCCGCGGAGGCTCTCGCCCTTGGGGATCACGACCTCGAGGGCGCCGCTTTTGCGCTCTACCCGTTCGGCCCGGGCCGCCACGGGCTCGATCCCGGCGGCCAGAGTCTGCTGTCGGAGCTCGTCGAGGAGCGGCTCCTTGACCTCCGCCGAGAACTGGATGTCGCCAGCCGGCGTCATCTCGGTCGGATACGTGTAGATCGGCTTGCCCTTGGGGAAGTTGGCGATCGTCGAGAAGGGCTCGGCCGCTTCGAGGAGCCGGAAGTCGAGGCCCTTCTTGCGCGCCTCTAGTGCCGCGGCGAAGCCGGACACACCGCCGCCGATGATGACCAAGTCCAGCGTCGCGCCGTCCGCCGCAGCTCGTTGCCGCTCGAAGCTGGGGTCGTCGCAGATTGTCTGCACCGCCCTCGCGCCGCTGTCCGCCGAGAACTTGAGGAGCGGGACGCCGGTCAGATCGCCGACGACGTAAAGGCCGGGGACGTTGGTGGCGCCGTCTTCACGCACGCGCGGGAGCTTCTCGACGACTCCCGCGGGCCATTGCGTGTGGAGCCATCGGGTGTAGCGCGACAGGAAGTTCGGCATGGGCAACGATGCTCGAGCAGCTGAGGAGGGCTTATTCTCAGCGGCTCTGGAGGCGTTGCGAGAAATCTCTCAGCGGATGACGTCGCGATGACGTTGAGTCGGTTCGCGCAGGGCTATCTTCTCACGGTTCGTGTCCGAACTTCAACAAGTCAACTCCATGTCTCGAACTGCGCGATTGAGTGCTCACGTCTTGCCAGCGGCTCTGCTGACGTTGTCGAGCGGCGATGCCCAGGCGCAAGGGCCGGCGGCGGCGGCCGAGCGCGAAGCCGAGCTCATCTCGGCGCCGCGGCAACTGATCTACGAGGGCCGGCGGTCCGGCGAAGGCTACTTCAGCCGTGACGGCAACCGGATGGTGTTCCAGTCCGAACGAGAGCCCGGCAACCCATTCTATCAGATCTACCTGCTGGACTTGGAGACCGGCGACGTGGAGCGGGTGTCCCCGGGGCACGGCAAGACCACGTGCGCTTGGATTCACCCAGACAACGACCGGGTGCTCTACGCGACCACGCACACGGATCCGGAGGCGCGCGCCAAACAGCAGGCCGAGCTCGACTTTCGCGCCACCGGCAAGGAGCGTCGCTACGCCTGGGACTACGACGAGAGCTTCGAGCTCTTCGCCTGGAGTCGGCAGGCGGGGAGCCAGGAGCGGCTCACGTTCGCGCCTGGCTACGACGCCGAGGGCAGCTATTCGCCGGACGGCGAGTGGATCTGCTTTGCGTCGAACCGCGCGGCGTACCTGGAGCCCCTATCCGAGGCGGATCGCGAGCGGCTCCAAGTCGACAAGTCGCTGTTCATGGATCTGTATCTCATGCGCAGCGACGGGCGCGATGTGCGGCGCCTGACGTTCGTCCGCGGCTACGACGGTGGACCCTTCTTCAGCCATGACGGGTCGAAGATCTGCTGGCGGCGTTTTACGGAGGACGGGCTGACCGCCGAGGTCTGGACGATGAACACGGATGGGACGGATCAGCAGCAGCTGACCGAGCTCGGCGCGATGAGCTGGGCGCCCTTCTTTCATCCGTCGGGCGAGTACTTGATCTTCACGACCAACCGCCACGGCTTCGCCAACTTCGAGCTCTACCTCGTCGACGCCGAGGGCTCTCGCGCGCCGGTTCGGGTCACCTACACGCCCGGCTTCGATGGGCTGCCGGCGTTCTCGCCCGATGGCAACACGATCGCGTGGACGTCGAGCCGGACGAGCGATAAGAAGGCGCAGCTGTTTATCGGCGGCTGGGATCATCGGGCGGCCCAGGCGCTGCTGGCACAGTCGGCGCCACGTGGCTCCGGCGGCCAAGCGAGCGTCGGCGCGGCGCCCGGTGCGGTCGCCGCCTCGGGCGGAGCGCCGGCGCAGGCCGTGCGAGCCGCGGACCTGCGAGCTCACGTCGAGGCGCTCTGCGCCCCGGAAATGGCGGGGCGCCGCACCGGTAGCGAGGGCGCGCGCCGCGCCGCGGACTATCTCGCCGAGCAGTTCACCGCGCTGGGTTTAGAGTTGGTCGAGGGGCAGGAGTTCGACGCCGAGATGGTGGCGCCGGGCGGCAAGCAGCTGAAGCTGCGCGGGCGCAATGTGGTCGCGGTGCTGCGAGGCCAGGGCGGCGATGCCACCGAACCGCCGATCATCGTGGGGGCGCACTTCGACCACCTCGGTGACGACGGCGACCACTACTCGCGTGCCCAAGGGGATGCGAAAGGGGCGCTGCACCCCGGTGCCGACGACAACGCCTCGGGCGTGGCTGGGCTGTTGGAGATCGCCGCCCATCTCGCCGGCCAGCGCGAGGACGGGGCCCTGAAGGCGGTTCGCGACGTGTACTTCGCGGCATGGTCGGGCGAGGAGATCGGCTTGTTTGGCTCGCGCCACTTTGTCGGGCAGCTGCAGGAGCAGCTCGGCGGCGACAGCCTGCGCGGTAAGGTCTGCGCCTACATCAACCTCGACATGATCGGGCGGTTGGACGACCAGCTCATCCTGTCTGGCGTCGGGTCATCCACGGCGTGGCGGCGCGAGATCGAGCGACGCAACGTGCCGGTCGGGTTGCCCCTGGCACTCGTCGACGACGTCAACCTGCGGACGGATACGTCGGCCTTCTATCCCAGTGGCGTGCCGATCCTGAACGCGTTCACCGGAGCCCACGAGGACTACCACCGGCCGAGCGACACGGTCGACAAGCTCAACTTCGCTGGCATGGAGCGGGTGACGCGGCTGGTGGCGCTGGTGGTGCGCGGCCTGGCGCGCAGCGCTGAGGAGCCGGACTACGTGCTGGTCGACGAGCGCGCCGCTAAGACCGACAAGCCTCGCGAGGGCGGCAAGCCGTATCTGGGCACGATTCCGGACTACGCTGGCGGCAGCGAGGGTGTCCTGCTGGACGGCTGCGCGGAAGGTGGCCCGGCGTGGAAGGCCGGGATGCGCGGTGGCGACGTCATCGTCGAGCTCAACGGCGAGGACATCGGTGACATCTACGACTACACCGACGTGCTCGACACCCTGCAGCCGGACGTCGCCGTGAGCGTCGTGGTGCTGCGCGACGGCGAGCGGCTCGAGCTGTCGATCACGCCGGGCCGTCGCGGCTAACCGGGGGGAAGGCGAGATCGCGGCGCGACTCGCCCTACGCCCCGCTCGCGTCGGGCACGCAGACTCGAGTGCCCTCGCGGCGTGCGTCGCCGCGCGCGACGAGGAGCTCGATGCCGCAGCGCAGGTCCTCGTCAATGCGCGGCCCGACTCTGGCGAAGCCGAACAGGCGGGCCACATCGCGCACCAGGTCGGTCTCGTCGACGCTGATGCTGGACTGGAGCACCGCCGCGGCCGCGTTGGCGATCTCTTGCGGCGGCAGCTCAGACGACTCGCGGGCCGTCTCGGGGGACTCGTCGGGGACTCGGAACCCGCGCCACGCGCCCGGCTCCTGGCCGGCGCCCCACAACACGGTGCGTTCGGCCACTTCCTCGGCCAGATGGGGGACGTCGGCGAGCACATCACCGACTCGGTCGCGGACTCGCCGCGATCGCCTCGTGCTGCCGTAGGCGGACGCCACGCGGCGCGTGAGCGCGTCGAGCGTGATCGGCGCCTCTGCCGCGAGCACCGCGGCGATGGCGTCGCACAGCCCGTCGCGACTCGCTTCGTCGAGGAGCGCGTCTTCGTCGCCCAAGATGTCTAGGGCAGCGATGCGATACGGCTCCGGGGCCGCGGCTGGCGCGGGTTCGGTCGCGCCGGCCACGGGTCCTCCGGCGGGTGGGGAACCGGCGTCATCGGCCTCCGCGACGCCGGGCGGCGGCCCTTCCTCCGGCGTCTCTGGCTCGGGTTTCTCGCTCTCCGGCGGCGCCTCGGCCAGCGCCGCGAGCACGCGCTCGAGCTCGCGCTCCCGGTCGAACAGCCACTCGGTGCCCCAGGCCCGATGCAGGCGCCAGCCGAGTGATCGAAGCACCGCGGTGCGTGTGCGGTCGCGGTCGCGGGCGGTGGCGGCGGAGCGGTAGTTGGCACCGTCCCACTCGATCCCTAGCGCATAGCGCTGCGGGTCGGTGGGGTCGACGACCGCGAGATCGACACGGTAGGCCGAGCGCCCGACCTGAGCGTGCACCGCGTGGCCGCGCGCTTCGAGCTCGGCGCGAAGGTCTTCGACCAACGGCTCGAGGTGCGGCGGCGCCTCACTCAGCAAGCCGCGGTTTGCGTCACTGCCGCGCTGGGCGTGCTCCAAGAACGCCCGCAAGTGATGCACGCCGATCGCGCTCGGACTGACGCGGGACAGCTCGATGTGCTCCGGCCGGAGCGTCGAGAACACCACGACCTGCTGCCGCGCGCGCGTGACCGCGACGTTCAACCTTCGCTCACCGCCAGGCTTGTTCAGCGGTCCGAAGTTCATGTACACGCGGCCCTGGGCGTCGGGGCCGTAGCCGACGGAGAACAGGATCACGTCGCGCTCGTCGCCTTGCACGTTCTCCAGGTTCTTGACGAAGAGTGGCTCGCCCTCCTGCCTCGACAGGAACCCGTCGAGCTCGGTGTCGGCCAGGCGCGTGCGGTCGAGCAGGTCTTCGATCAAGATTTGCTGCGGCTGGCTGAAGGTGACCACGCCGAGCGAACGGTGATCGCCACCGCGCACTCGCGCCGTGATTTCGGCCACGATGGCCTCAGCCTCGGCCGCGTTCGTGCGCGTCTTGGCGCGGTCGTAGCAGCCATCGGCGATGTGTCGCCACGAGACACCCAGCCCGACCTGGGCGGCGGCGGCGCTGGGAAACGTCCAGAGCCGACCGCCGTAGTAATGCTCGTTGCTAAACGCGATCAGGCTCTCGTGCTCGCTGCGGTAGTGCCACTGCAGCGTGCGCGTCGGCAGCTGGGCCGCGATGCACTCGTCGAGGATGCTCTCGAGCTCCTCGATCATCTCGTCGTCGAACTCCCCGCCGCCATCGTCGGCGCGGTCGAAGAACGTAGTGGGTGGCAGCTGCTTCGAGTCGCCGACCACGACGACGCGATCGCCGCGGCCGATCGCGCCGATCGCGTCCCAGACGGGGATCTGCGAAGCCTCGTCGAACACGACCACGTCGAACGGCGGCGCGTCCGGGTCGAGGAACTGCGCGACCGAGAGCGGGCTCATCAAGAAGCACGGCTTGAGCCGCGGCAGCAGCTGCGGCAGAGCGCGCAGGAGTTTGCGGATGGGCCAGTGGCCCCGGGACTTCTTCAGCTGGCGCTGCAGGACCCCCACTTCGGAGCTGTCACTGGGCGCGACGCCGGCGGCGGCCCGCGGCAAGTTGGCGGCGAGCCGCGCGAACACTTCCTCTCGAGCCAGCTGGATCAGCTCTTCGTCAAGCGTGCAGAACCGATCGATGGTGTGCTCGTGGGCCAGGCCCTGGAAGTGGCGCAGCTCTGGCTCGGCCGCGAGCACACCTTCCAGCCAGGCTTCCGCGAACGCGCGATCGAACGCCGCGGGGAGCTGTGCTGCGGTGATGCCATCCGAGCGCTCGAGAGCCTCCACGAAGGCGCTGAGTCCGAGCTCGATCGCGTCGCGGCGGCCCCGGTTGTAGGCCGCCCACGCCCGGAGCCGACTGTGGTCGCCCGCCCAAGACGCGGCGCGTGCACCGAGCCGGTCGCAGAAGTCGGGCGCATCCTCGGAGCCGAGCCAGCGCGGCTCGAGTTCCAGGAGTTGATCGGCGGCCGTCTCCGCGTCGGTGATGCGCTGCAGCGCGGCTTGCAGAGCGGTCGCCTGCTCGGCGAGATCGGTGAGGGCGGCGTCGCGGCGCGGCCCATCAACCGCCAGGGCCGTCAGCGCGTCATCGGCCGTGGCCGGGGCGCGGTCCCAAGCGATGCGAAGCTCCAAGAACCGGTCGATCCAAGCGAGCAGCTGCTCGAGTGCCGGCCAGTCGCCTTCGCCAGCGACGCAGCGGGCGCCGAGCAGGGGGCCGTGCCGTTCGACCATGTGCTCGGTCGCGGTTTCGGCGTCGCGCCAGGCGACTACTTGGCACAGCTCATCGGCCAAGCTCTTTGCCGCCGGCAGCGCGCCATTCGAGCGAAGCGGTCGCAGCGCCGCGCGGACCGGCCGGAGTCGCCACCACGACAGCGGAAACCAAGTCGCCGTGGCGCGCTGGACGCGGGCGATCCAGCCCTCGAGATCCTGGTCAAGGACCGCGCGTTGCCAGCCGGCGCCAACACCGCGGCGCAGTACGTCGCGCTCGGTGGCGCGCCGTAGGCCCTCTTGCAGCTCTGCCCGGCGCGCCGGCCAGCCCGTCTCGGCGAGGATCTCGGCGGTCGGCGCGCTGCCCACGACGAGATGTTGCGCCAGGTCGGCAAGCGTCGTCAGCTGAGCACGGCTGAGTGAGGTCGCGGCCGAGCCGAGCGTCGCGGCGACCTTGCCCGCGTGCTCGGCCGCCTCGGTTGCCAGCTCGGTCAGCGCCTCGCCCTCGCGCTGCACCGCGCGGGCTTGTGACGGCTCCCACTCCACGCATCGGGCGCCGCGGAACGGATGCGCGTGCAGGTCGCCGGCGGCCTGGGCGGAGATCGACAGGGTCTCGATGCAGCCGCGCATCGCGCCGTGCTGGGCGGCGTCGATCGCGTCGGGCTCGGCCAGCGTGAGCTCCACCCGAGGCGCGTTGCGCAGCGCGACGGCCTGGCCGATCGCCCAATGCGGGCTCTGGCCGAGCGTGCGTTCGCCATGCAGGGTCTCGCAGTAGGCGTTGAGCTGCGCTCGCGTCTCGGCCAGCTCCGCGGCGGTGTCCGCCCAGCGCGCCGGTGGCTGCCTCTCGGCCACGGCGAGAGCCTCGGCCAGCTGGTCCAACACCTGCCGCTTGCGCGTCTTGTTGGAGTGCAGCTCGAGGCAGAACGGCGCCAGGCCGACGGCCGAGAGGCGCTGATGCACCACGTTCAGCGCCGCCATCTTCTCTGACACGAACAGCACCCGTTGGCCATCGGCCAGGCACTGCGCGATCAGGTTGGTGATCGTCTGCGACTTGCCGGTGCCAGGTGGCCCTTGCAGCACGAAGCTGTGGCCCTCCGCACCGGCAAACACGGCGGCCAGCTGCGACGAATCGGCATCGAGCGGACAGCGCGCCCGCTGCGGCTCCCGGTCGTCCAGGTCGGCGGGCTCGATGCCCGGTGCCGACGGGTCCGTCGCACCCTGCGTGGCGGCGGCTTGGGCGAATGGCTCGCCGGGCCGCTCCATCAGGTGTTGCACGACCGCGTTGTCGCGCAGGCTGTCGGTGCGTTCTTCGAGGTCGCGCCACATCAAGAACTTCGTGAACGAGAACAGCCCGACCAGAGCCTCGTCGCGCACGTCCCAGCGGTCTCGATCGAGGATGGCTTCCCGGACCCGGTGCAGCAGCAGCGGCACATCCACGCCGGACTCGTCTTCGACCAGCTCGTCGAGGCCGCGAATGTCGACTTCATAGTCCAGCTCGAGCTTCTTCAGGAGCGTCACGTTGACGCGCGGCTCTTCGCCGCTGGCGCGGATCGCGAAGCCAGCCTTGACCGAAGGTCGAGAGATCTCGAGCGGGAGCAAGAGGATCGGCGCGGTGCGCGGTTGCGTGCTCGTCGAGGTCTCGAACCAGCGTAGGAACCCCAGCGCCAGGTAGAGGATGTTGGCGCCCCCCTCCTGGATGCTCTGCCGCGCGTCGCGGTAGAGCTGCACCAGGCGGCGCTGCAGCTCGTCCTCCTCGAGGGCCGCGAGCAGCACGCCGTCGCTCATGGCGTCGAACGCGACAGTCACCGCGTCATCGGTCGCGGCACGGCCCTCGCTCGGGCGTGGCTTGGTCGCAAAGCGAAACGAACGATCGTCGGCGAGCGCGTCTTCCAGAGCGGCGATGTCCGGGCAGGCGAGCGGCAGGCTTGTCTTGGTCGCGCGGAAGTTGAGCAGGCGGTTGCGCAGGCTCAGGTCGAGCAGGCGGTGCTTCCATTGCTCCAGCCGTGTCGGCGTCGCCGCCGCGGTGCCCTTGGGGTGCTGTGCCACGGCGGACTGGTGGGCGCGCGGCGAGCTGCGCACGGCAGGCGCGGCGGCTTCCTCGATGCCGAGCGGCGCCAACGGCAGGGGAGCGCAGCCGTCGCCGCGGGCCCGCGCGAGGTCGAGGCCGAAGAGGAAGGGGTCGGCCTCGGCGAGTGCTGCGAGCGCGGCGTTGCGCGCTTCGGCATACGACATCCGGCTACCGGCGAATGCGCCGCGGACTGCCACGAGATCGATCAGCTCCAGGTCGACGCGCTTCTTGAGCACCAACGGCTCGTGGACGACGGCGGCGCGGAACGCATCCGGTGCCCGCCAGATGCCAACGAGGGCGTCGCCCTCGAGCAGCGCGATCATCGCGTGGAGCCCGATGCGTTCCAGACACGCCGCGCCGAGCAGGGCGAGCTCCAGCGTCGTCGCCCGCCGTTCGGCCAGTAGCCGGTCCGGCAGGCGAAGTCGGGCGTCGGTGGAGTCCGAGGCGCGGGCGCCGTCCGGTTCACGCTCGAGATCCAGCGCCGCGAGCGCGTGGTAGATCGAATGGAGCTGGTCTCGGGCCGCGGCGGGGTCGTCGCTGACGTAGCCATCCCAGCGGCTCCGACCCGACCGCGTGGCGGCCTCGGTGAGCAAGGCGGCGACGTCCGGGTGGGCGGGCAGGACGAACGCGGCGAGCGCTTCGGCAAAGACCTCGCCGCCCTGCCAAGCATCGGGCGGCAGGATGGCCAGCTGCTCCTGCCACGAACCGAGCGTCTCGTCGCCGCGGCAGAGCAGCAGGTCGAGCGTCGCGTGACCGGGGGCGGCTAGCCCGGCGGCATCGGCATCGGGCAACCGTGGAACGGGCAGTCGAACGCGCTCGCCCGCCGCCAGCGGCGGGACCGCCACCACGGTCGCGTCCGCCGCCAGTGGCTCCAACCGCACTCTGACCTCGGCGCCAAGGAGGGGCTCGTCACCCTGGTTGGCGATGGCCAGCTCCCGCACGAACGGGACGTCACACGCGTGCAGGGCGAGGCTCAGGGCGTCGGGGTGCGACGCGGTGACCTCGATGCGGTGGCTTGATTCGGGGTTGGGTGCGGTCATCGCGACCCAAAGGGTCGGGGTTGCGCGAGCGCAACGCAACGCTGCGTCGGACCGCTGGGGGGCCGCGCCGGTGGTAGGCTTTGCTCGTGGTCCGTTTTGGCCGCTCGTCATCGATGGCGCCGGCCTTCCGTGCCGCGCCGCGCGCGGCGTTGCGGCCACTCGGGCCCCGCCCCATCCCTTCCTCGCCGAGTTCGCTCGCGGCGGTGCAGGCGCAAGCCGCCCGCCCCGGCACTCCACCCCAGCACAGCTCAATGCGAACCCTTCACTTCGTGGTGGCCACCCTTCTCGCTGGCCCCGCCGCGGCTCAAGGCGCCGGTCACGCCAATCACGTCGTCGGTGTCAACAACAACTCTGGCACGTCGTCGCCCCTGTTTGAGATCGATCGCCAAGCCGGCGTCTGCACAGCGATCAGTGGCTTGCAGATGAGCGGCGTGAGCTCGGTGCAGCTCGACCCGATCAACAAGGAGATCTGGGTGGGTGGCGCCGGCGGCGTCGGCGGCGTGAACAACGGCCAGCTGCGCCGAGTCCAGCTGGACGGCGCGTTCGGCGTGGCGAGCGAAGTGACGCACGCGGTCGTGGCCGTCGGCGCGCCCCCGGCACCGCGGCCCATCACCGGCATCGCTTTTGACGACGACGGCAACCCGGTCGTGACGACCCGCGACTCGGTGGTGCGCGTGTCGCGGTTTGGTCCCTCGCCGGCGACGACTCTGCTGCATCAGTTCGCCACCAGCAGCGCGACGAGCACCGCAGCATCGGCCATTTGTCGCGACGACGGCGGCAACCTCTACGTTGGGGTCAGCGGCTCGGGCGACATCTGGCGCCTGCAGAAGAACCCGGACTGCTCCTACCAGCCGGCCCAGCGCCTGGGCTCGGTGGTTGGTCCCACGGCCAGCAACAGCGCGACGATCACCGGCCTCGACTTCTGTCCGAGCGACGGCCAGCTCTATTGGTCCACCCTCGGGGTCGGCACCGGCGGCCGGAGCTTTGGCACCTTCGCGTTGCCGAGTGGCCCTGCGGTCGCCGCGGGACCGGGGTATCAGGTCATCTCGACCAACGGCTTGGCCTATGACGTGCGCGCCGATGACTTCATGGTCGTCGACGACACACCGTCGTCACTGGCTTGGACCGTGTCCAAGCAGTTCTCGACGGGCGGCGTCTGCCTCATTCCCCAAGGCCCGGGCGACGAGATCAACGCGATCGCCACCGGCGATCTCGCCAACGCGGCAACGCGTGTGCTCCCATCGTGCCAACCCGTGGCCGGGGCCCGCTTCGTGCTCGAGGCCGCGACGACGTGTCCGCCGGGATCGGTGGGCGGCGTCTTTGTCGGCGCGCCGCAGCTGAGCCTACCGTTCTTGACGGTGGCCGTCGGCACGGTCGACAAGACCGGGCGGCTGAGCGCCAGGGTGCCGAACGTGCCGTGGCCCGGTGGGCTGCCCGCCGGCGTCCTCACCTTTGTCAGTGGCTGCTTCGACCCTGGCTCGAGCTCGACGACGGTGGGGTCGGTCTTGCCGTGGCCGGCGAACTGACCGCTGGTGCCGGGCCGCCGGGTGACGTCGTTGCCTGCGGCGTGGTCGGCGGCGCTTGTGGTCGGCGGCCTTCGCGGTCGCGGCCGGAGAGACGCACGTGCACACGGTCCAGGGCGACGCGGATTGCCTCGACGTGCTGGAGCCAGCAGTGGTCCGCGCAGTGATCGACGGCTAGCTGTGATGCCCGGTCTCAGAACATGGCCCGCGCCCGCGCGAGGCTTTCGAGGTTACCGATGTCGAAGAAGCGACCCTGGAGCGGGCGCGCGCGCATCGGTGTGGTTCGACTGAGCCAGGTGATGAAGCTACCGGGCGCGTCGACGTCGCCGCCGCCGCTCAAGTAGCGCTGAAGCAAGGCCCGCGTCGAGCCTGGTAGCAGGTACAGGCAGGTCGCCGCGAGAGGGGTCTCGGGGGCCTCGGGCTTCTCGCGGAAGCGCAGGAGACGGCCGTCGGCATCGACGCTCACTTCGCCGTAGCGACGCGGTGGGACGACGCCGTCGATGTGCCGGTAGAGGATCGTCGGCACTGGGTCCTCGGCGAACGCCGCGGCGTGGCCCGCGAGGTCCTCGTCGATCAGGTTGTCGCCGGCCGCGACCAAGGCTGGCGCGTCGTCGGTGGCCTGGGCCCAGGCCGCGGCTAGGTCGGCGACGGCGCCGCAGCGGTTCTCTGCTTCGGTGGCGCCATCGTCGATGACGTCGATGGGCCACGAGGGTCGTCGCTCCTGGGCGTAGTCATCGCGCCACGCCGTAAACTGAGCGTAGAAGCGCGCGTTGCTGACCAGGATCAGGCGCTGCAGGGACGGCACGCGTCCCATCGCGTCGACGATGTGGCTGAGCACCGGCCGCCCGGCGACGTCGAGCAGGGGTTTGGCGCGGTCCTTCGTCAGTGGATAGAGGCGGGTGGCGAAACCAGCCGCCAGCACGATCGCGTTCACGTGGTGGAATGTAGCCCTGGCCTTTGGCAGCGGCTGCGACAGATCCGTCCCGGTCTCGGCCACGTCCTCTTCGCCCTCATGACTCGCGCCTGGCTGACGTTCGTCTTGGTCGCGCTGTGCGCGGTCTCCCTTTGGTGGGGCCTCACTCGGGGTCAGGCGCCGGCGCCGACCGGGCCTCGCACCTGGGCCACGGCCGCGGACCGACCGGCGTCGGCGCCAGGGTCCATCGATGGCGGCGTGCGCCCGCTGCGCCCGGCGCGGGAGGATCCATCGGAGGCCGAGCGCGTGGTGTTGCCGGCCGTGGACGTGGTGCCGGTGGCTCGCGTGAAGGGACGCGTCGTCGACCGCGATGGCAAGGCGATCGAGGGTTCGAAGGTCGCGTTGTTCTCGACGCACATCGACGCCCATGGAGCGCGGGAGCGGCGGGAGCCGGTCGTGGGTTGGACCGACGCGAACGGCGCCTTCGACTTGCAGCAGGCCGTCGATGGCGAGCTTCGGTCGGCGCTGTACGTGTATGCGTCGGGGCACCAGCTGTTCAACATCTCGTTGCGCGCGTTGGAGCCGGGTGATGTGCTCGCGCTTGCGCACATCACGTTGTCCGGTCGTGGGCCGGGCCCGGCGCTGGGCCTGCCGGGCGGTGCCGGGGTCCCGGGTGAGCTGGTCCGGGTGCTCCTACAGGCGCAGGCCAACGCTAAGGCGATCGAGCGCACGCGGGCGCTCAAGCGGGCGCGGGCGCTGAGGCAGGAGTCGGTGAGATGAACGAGTATCCCGCTGCCCAATAGGCGCGGTGCAGGCTCGGTAGATCGTCGGGATCTCGCGGCACGCCGACCACGGCCCCGCCGGAGCCGGCAAACTTGACCGCGGCGCCTTGGGCGCGGCCGAGCTTGACCATCTCGACGTCCTGGGGGCGCAGGGACCAGATGCGTGCGCGCAGGTCGAAGTTGTGGTCGAACAGCTGGGCCAGTCGTGCGAGATCGCCGGCCTGTAGGCACTCCAGGCCTTCAGCGGCGAGCTTTGGCAGGGCGTGGATGACCGCCACCACCTCGGGGTCGCCGGCGGCGAAGCGCTGCCGCACATCGCTGTGCACGACGTTTGAGCTCTCGCCCGGCTCGGGGTCCCACGCCAGGAACAGCGGCGGGAGCAGTCGAGTGTCGACGGAGCGGTAGCCGAGGGGGCCACGCGGCGGCGCGAAGTCCATGAACATGAGCCCTTGGTAGGCTTGGATCACCCGGTCTTGCGGGCCGGCGGCGATGCCCAAGACGTCGACTTCGGCGCGCAGCGCCAGCTCGGCGAGTTCGTGTGGCGGCACGGTGACGCCCTCGTGTGCGGCCAGCGCTCGCAGTGCGGCGATGATGATCGCGCTCGACCCCGACAGGCCGACGCGGCGCGGGATCTCGGTTTCGAAGGCGAGGTCGACGCCGGTCGTGGCCCTAGGCGGCCGGCCGCGATACTCGGACCAAACCAGCACCGCGGCCGCCAGCAGCTGTGCCCCGCCACGCGGTTGGCCTCGCGCGAGGCGGGCCGGCAGCTCGCCGGCATGGGCGACGGCGGTGATGCGGCCATGGTCTGAACGCAGCCGGAGCCCCTTGGCGGGGAGTAGCGTCGCGGTCGCCATGAAGTCGGTGATCGCGAGGCCGAGGACCTTGCCGCCGAAGCCGTCGGACGGGTTGCCGAGCAAGCCGATCCGCGCACAACAACGCGCTTGGCGGGAGCTCATCGGTGCGCGTCCTCGGCCGCGCGGCGCAGATCCCCAAACAGGCGCGCGAAATCGTCGAGCTGGTAGTGCGCGTTGAGGCCGCTGGGGTTGGGGAGCGCCCAGACGGCGGTCGCGCCGATCGGTCGCTGTGGCCCCACGGCCGCATCGGGTGCGGCGAACGCGGTGCGGTAGGCGCCGAGGCCGAGGAACGCGACGACCCGTGGCCGCAGCCGTTGCAGTTTCTGTGCGAGCAGGTCGCCGCCCCGGCGAATCTCGTCGCGCGTGATCTCATCGGCGCGTGCGGTTGCGCGAGCGACGACGTTGGTGAGGCCGCAGCCGAAGTCGGGCAGGTGCGCGCCTTCGGCTGGAGTCAGCAAGCGCGGAGTGAAGCCGGAGCGCCACAGCGCCGGCCAGAAGCGATTGCCCGGTCGGGCGAAGTGATGGCCCGTGGCGGCCGAGTAGAGGCTCGGATTGATGCCGCAGAAGACGACACGGAGGTCGGCGCGCAAGACATCGGGCAAGATCTTGTGTGTCGCCGCCTCGAGCTCCGCCGCGGTCGGGCGACGCGCGTTTTGGGGGGCGCTCGCGGCCATCGCGACCAACCTACCGCGTGTGGTCGCTCGGGGTAGCGGTTAGCCTCGGCCGCCCGCTCAAAGGAGGTGCGATGACGACGATGGAAGCCGCAGTCGGGCAGCTGCCCGTGGAGATCGGCAGCGTGCGCTTGGCGGGGCTGAGCCTCGGCACGCGCGCCGGCTGGACGCGTCGGACGACGGTCGTGTGCCTGGCCGGCGGTGGGGTCGGGGGTTCGGGCGAGGATGTGACCTACGACGCTGCCGCGCACGCGGCGTGGCAGTCGCTGGGCGCGCCGTCGTCGCTGCAGGGGCGCTACACGCTGGCCGAGTTCTCGCACCGCCTGGATGCACTCGATCTTCGCGACCCGCCCGGTACCGATGCGGCGAGGCCGTTGTTTCGACGCTGGGCGTTCGAGAGCGCAGCCCTAGATCTGGCGCTGCGGCAGGCCGGGCGATCGCTGGCCGATTGCCTCGGCCGCTCGGCACGGCCGCTCAACTTTGTGGTGTCGTTGGGGCTTGGCGATCCGCCGAGCACCCGACCGATTACGGAGTTGCGCGCCGCCAATCCCGGGTTGCGTTTCAAGGTCGACCTATCGGCGGCGTGGACCGAAGCGTTCATCGCTGAGCTGGCGGAGTTGAACTGCGTGGACGTGGTCGACTTGAAGGGACTCTACCGGGGTGCGTTCCAGGGCCCCCCGGCCAACGTGCAGCAGTATCGATGGATCGCCGAGCGGCTGCCGGATTGTTGGCTCGAGGACCCTGAGCTCAACGACGCGACGCGCGCGACGCTGGAGCCGCACATGGATCGCCTGACGTGGGACGCGAACCAACACGCGGTTGCGGATCTCTTGCAGCTCGAGCGCGAGCCTCGCTGCATCAACGTCAAGCCGTCGCGCTACGGCTTTCTGGCGGAGCTGTTACGCCTCTACGCGCATTGCGAGGCGCGCGGGATCGCCATGTATGCCGGGGGCCAGTTCGAGCTCGGCCCCGGCCGGCGCCAGATCCAGGCGCTGGCGAGCTTGTTTCACTCTGCGGCGCCCAACGACGCCGCGCCGCGCGAGTTCAACGAGGGGCGGACCGAGGGCCTGCCCTCGAGCCCGCTCTCCAGCTCGGCCGGCGCCGTGGGATTTGGCAACGGCGAGTAGGCGAGCGAGACGAACGCGTCGGGGTAGGTCCAGTCGATGTAGACGTCGGCGAGCACGATGGGGAAGCCCGGCGCCGACAGCTCAACTACCACGGTGGCCTCGTCGCGATCGTACTCGGGCTCGATGAGCGCGCGGCCGGCGGTGTCCTCGACGAAGCCGATCCGCGCCAATGCGAGCTGCGTGGGGTCAAAGTAGACGACGCCGTACTCGTCGGTCAGGAACCACGCCTGCGGATCGGGATTGGTGATGGTGACGCCAGACCACTCGTGCGAGGCCTCGACGATGCGCACGCTGACGTCCTCCCAGACGTAGCCGCTGGCGGGGTCGTAGACCTCGACCTCGACCGACGCGAGGCGCGGGTCGGAGGTCACCACGATGCTGCGGCCGTGTCGGTGGCCGTGGCACGAGGTGAGCGCCAGCAGAGAGACGAGGACACTGGAGCTGAGGATCCGTCGCATAGTGGGGGTCAGGTTCTCAATTCCCATGCCACGCTCGCCGCTGCCGGGCTCGTGCCGGCGGGGAAGCTCGCGCTGCCAACGGCCGGTCCCCGCAAGGGTCTCCGGCCGAACGGGCGGCCCGGCCGGCGCCGCGGCGGCAACGCCGAACCGCGGCTTGTGCCAACTGTCCCTTGGGTGAGACACGGCCGTCTCCCT
Source organism: Planctomycetota bacterium (assembly GCA_039029375.1). Lineage (GTDB taxonomy): Bacteria > Planctomycetota > UBA1135 > UBA1135 > UBA2386 > JBCCGH01. The sequence continues at coordinate 2,579 of JBCCGH010000153.1, read as the reverse complement.
ACGCTGCGGCGATGGCGCGTTCTCTCGAAGCCCCGCCGCGGCGGTTCCTTCCCGAAGATTTCGCTGCTGGCGATCTCGCCCAGCTGGAGCCGCGATTGACCGAGCTCGCGGATCGCGATCTGTCGACAGCGGCGGCAGTGGAGGGGTGGCTGCTCGATGAGAGCGAGCTCTTTTCGGCCTACGGCGCCGAGCTCGCGCGGCGCTACATCGAGATGACGCGCCACACCGACTCGGCCGAGGCGCGTGAGCAGTTTCTGCAGCTCGAGCGCGAGGTGTCGCCGCGGGTCAAAGTCCTGAAGGACCAGCTCGACCAGCGGCTGCTCGCGTGTGCCGGAACTGCGACGCTGGGGCCACGCTACGACCTACTGCTGCGGCGGCGCCGCGCGGCCCGCGAGATCTTTCGACCGGCCAACACGGAGCTCGAGCGGTCCGAGTCTGAGCTGCAGGCGCGGCAGCAGGAGATCATGGGCGGGATCTCGGTCTCGTTCCGCGGCGAGGAGATGACCCTGCAGCAGATGGGGCCGTTCCTGGAGAGCCTCGAACGGGACACGCGGCGCGAGGCCTACCTCGCCGCTCTCGAGGCGCGTCGCGCCTCGTGGCCCGAGCTGTCGCGGATCCTCACCGACCTCCTGCGCCTGCGCACGCAGATGGCGCAGAACGCTGGTTTCGACAGCTACACGCCCTACCGCTTTCAGCAGCTGCAGCGGTTTGACTACGGGCCCGACGACTGCCTGCGCTTGCACGCGGCGATCCAGAAGGTGGTCGTGCCCGCGGTCGAGCGCCGCAACGCGCGGCGCCGCGAGGAGCTCGACGTCGAGTCGCTGCGGCCGTGGGATCTGGACGTCGATCCCGCGGGGCGCCCGCCGCTGCGGCCCTTCCAATCGGAGAGCGAGTTGTGCCAGCTGGTGTCGGCCACGCTCAACGCCGTGGACCCCCGGTTCGCCGAGGAATTCGCGGTGCTGGAAGAGCGCGAGCTCCTCGACTTGATGAGCCGTAAGGGCAAGGCGCCGGGTGGTTACCAGTATCAGCTAGAGGACATCCGCCTGCCGTTCGTGTTCGCCAACGCCGTCGGCACGCACCGCGACGTGCAGACGCTGCTGCACGAGGCAGGTCACGCGTTTCACTCGATCCTGTCGCGTGACGAGCCCCTGCTCGATCACCGCGACGCCCCGATCGAGTTCGCGGAGACCGCGAGCATGTCCATGGAGCTCATGGGCTTGGAGGAGATCGCGACGCGATACGGGGTCGACGATGCGCGGCACGCTCGCGTCGCGCACCTCGAGGGTGTCCTGCGCATCCTGCCCTGGATCGCCTCGATCGACGCGTTTCAGCATTGGCTCTATGCCAACCCCGCTCACGATGAGGACGCGCGCGCGGCCGAGTGGCGCGCCATCCGGGCGCGCTTCGCGCCTGGCGTCGACTATTCCGGCGTCGAGGATGCCCTGACGTGGCAGTGGGCCTCGCAGCCGCACCTCTACCAGCACGCGTTCTACTACGTCGAATACGGCATCGCTCAGGTCGCCGCGCTGCAGATCTGGCGGCGCTACCGGGGCGACGCCCCAGCGGCCGTGGCGGCCTACCGCGACGCGCTGGCGCTGGGCGGCAGCCGCCCGTTGCCGGAGCTGTTCGACGCGGCGGGGGCAGAGTTCGATCTGTCGGAGAACATGTTGGAGCGCCTGGTCGCCGATGTAGAGGAAGCGATGGCCGAGTGAGCTTCGGGGGCGGCGAACGATGGTGCGGGAGAAGTCGACAGCGGCGTTGTGGGCGGTGGGCGTTGGATTCGCCGCGACCGTGGCGGTGCCGGCCCAGTGGGACGGCTACGTCGACTACGGGGACTATGATCTGCGCCGTCTGCTGATCGTCGAAGAGGACGCAGAGTTGGGCCTCGAGACCCATCGCCCCAATCTCGAGCTTGCCGACCGCGTGCTGCGGGACCTGGAGCGGCACGCTGGCGAGTATCCGCCGTTTTTCGCGCGGGAGACCGAGCGCATCCGGGCCGAGCGGGACCTGCGGATGCTAGCCGTGGTGTTCGACCTGCTCGCCGAACGACCCGACGCGGAGCCGGGCGTACTGCTGCGGGCAGGCCGCATCGCCGCCCTGGGCCATAACCTCGACGTGCCGGGCAGTGCCGAGCGGGCGACGCGGCACTTCGAAACGCTGCTCGAGGTTGCGCCAGACCACGCGCTGGGTCACTTCCACTACGGGCTGTTTCTAGTAAGCACGGCCACTGGTCACCGCGACAGCCTCGCGCACTTGCAGAAGGCTCTCGACGAGGGCGTGACCGACGCCCGCTACGCGCTGGGCCTGGCGTACCTGCTGCTCGACGATCGCGAGGCGTCGCTCGAGCACTTCGAGGTGTACGCGCAGCAGCGCCCCGGCCACGGCCGGACCCGCGTGCTGATCCGGGCGATCCGGGCCGGCACTGTCAACATCGAAAAGGGCGACTAGTGTTGTGTGTCGGAAGTTGGTTGCGTAAGTCGGCGAGCCATGTGTGCCGCTCGCAAGGCGCTGTCGACGCAGGGCTTGTTGGTGGACAAGTCGAGGAGACGCAACGCCGCGAGCGGCGCAGAGGGCCGTCG
>JBCCGH010000152.1:0-22693 GCA_039029375.1 Planctomycetota bacterium | reverse complement strand
GGCCGGCAGCTTCGAGCGCTGCCAGGTGTCCAGGATGATCAGGCGTTGCTGCGGCGTGTAGTGGGTCCGCCTGGTGGCCTCGGGCAACACCCGCCGGCGCGTCCGCCGATGCGGGATCGGAAGGGGGGCAGCGCCCGTGCGTCGTCGTCGGGAGGCGAAGCACGGTGTGGTGGGCGGGATGGCCGCAGCGGGTTCCGTTCGGGATGACGTCGTCGCTTCGGTAGACGGCGTGCTGGCGGCCTGGGCCGACGGGCTGCAGGCCCCACAGGCTATCGTCGAACATCACGGTCGCCGTGATCTGACCGTCGCGGATGGTCGCGGCGGCGGTCGCGGTGGTGCCGCGGAGCTTGCCCTGGTAGGTGGCAGGGAGCGGCGTGTCGAGCGCGGTCGTCGTGCGTCCGTCGTCCACGAGCACGCGGAACGCTTGGGTGCGCAGCCGCGTGGGACGTAGGTCGAGAACGTAGTCGTGGCCGTCGAAGGCGACGGCGACCGAGAGCGTGCCGTCCGCGGCAGGGGTGCCGGCGTCGATCTCCTGGAGGCTGGCGTGGTGCAGGCCCAGGCGGCGGAGCACCGGGTCGGGCGCCGGTTGGGACTGAGCGGAGGAGAGGGCGCCGAGGAACGCGACGCACGCCGTGAGTCGGAGCAGCATACGAGGCGCGGTATACCGCGACGGCGTGTCTTGCGTTCCGTCGTCGGGTCGGTGTTGGCCGGTCTGGCAATCAATCCTCGGCGATTCTTGCTGGGCCGGGAGAGATGCCGCGCGGCGCGCCGAGAGCCGCAGCGGTTCGGCCGATCGGGTCCCACTCGTTAGGCTCTCCTTTGTGCCGCATTTCACACGGAGAGCCTGGGTGCGCGTCGGTTGGGGCGCGACGCTATGCGCGGCGCAGCTCGCCGGGGCTGCTGCAGCGCAAGATTCTGTCAGCCGGCGCCGCGCCAAGCCCGAGGCGGTTGGCATGTCGGCGGCGCGGCTCGCACGTGTCCGCACGGTGCTGCAGGGCCACGTCGATGCCGGCCGGATTCCTGGTGCCGTCGCCGCGGTGGCGCGGCGCGGCGAGATCGTGTTCTTCGACGCGTTTGGTTGGGCGGATGTTGCGGCGCAGCGGCCCATGACCACGGACGCGATTTTTCGCGTGGCGTCCATGACCAAGGCGTTCACCGCGGTGGCCGCGATGATGCTGCACGAGGAACAGGGCTTTCCGCTGCGCACGCCGGTGTCGCGGTGGTTGCCGGAGTTTGCCGAGTCGCAGGTGGCCGTGCGCTTGGCGCCGGAGCCCGGCGCGGACGAACCGCGGGTCGCGCTCGTCGCGGCCACGCGTCCGCCGTCGGTCCTCGATTTATTGCGTCATACCGCGGGTCTCGGTTACCAGGGGCCGCCGAACGCGGCTGGCAAGCCCGCGTATCGAGCGGTCGGCGTCGAGGCGCGCGAGCAAGACTTGCAGCAGATGGTCGCGCGGTTGGCTCGGGCGCCGCTCTACGAGCAACCGGGCACGCGCTGGCGTTACGGCTACTCGATCGACGTGCTCGGCCGCGCGATCGAGGTGATGACTGAGGAGTCGCTCGACGCCTTCCTCTTCGAGCGGCTGTTCGCGCCGCTCGGCCTGCGGGACACGGGGTTCTTCGTGCCCGAGGCCAAGCACGCGCGCTTGACCACGCTCTACACGCCCGCGACGGAGGAAGGCCTCGCGCCGGCGGCGGCGCCTCTCGTGCCCTATGAAGGCCTAGCGCAGGATGGCGTCCGGACGCGGCCGCGCCTCCTCTACGGTGGTGCCGGCGCGGTCTCGACGGCGGGGGATTATCTGCGCTTTGCGCAGATGCTACTGAACGGCGGGGAGCTCGGCGGGGTGCGCGTGCTGAGCCGGAACGCGGTGGAGCTCATGAGCCGCGACCACTTGGGCGACCGGCCGCGGCATGGCTCGCTGCTGGCGCCTGGCGATGGGTTTGGTCTGTCGTTCCGCGTGACGCTGGATCCCGCGCGCAATGGTCAGCCCGGCTCGGTGGGCGCGTTCGGTTGGGGCGGCGCCACGGGCACGCGCTTTTGGATCGACCCCAGTGCCGAACTGGTCACCGTGTTCATGGTGCAGATCCTGCCGCACAAGGGACTCGAGTACGGACACCAGTTCCGCAGCCTGGTCTACAAGGCGATCGTCGACGGCGAGTGAGCCGGCCAATCTGGCTCGGCCTCGGTCATGTCGGATTCTGTCACACCGTCGGATACTGGGTCACGTCGCAGTTGGCGCAAAAACCCGTGCGGTCGCGCTTGAGCAGCGGCAGGCGATACGTCGTCATCGCGGTCGAGTGCCAGATGTCCGCGAGGTGCTGCGTGCGGACGTTGCCAAACACGTTTTGATAGTGGTAGTCCATGCCGCAGAGGACGACGTCGCCCGAGGGGGCGATCGAGAGGTTGCGGAACGGGAAGTTGCAGAACGAGTGTTGCGCGTCGGCGCGGGTGGTCTCGACCGGGACGCTGCCGCCGCAGTTGCTCAGCTTCTCGTCGGTGGCGCGGCGGTGAATCGTGACCTTGGGGTTGCCGGCGTAGGCGTCGGCGATGGCGGCGAGGTTGGGCGACAGTCGCTCGGGCTGCGTGGCCCGGTCGGGCAGGTAGTCCTCGATGTTGATGTTGTCGAGGCCGGCGGCGATGAGGCGGTCCAGTTGTCGCAAGTCGAGCGGGTTGCCGTTGCTGTTGACGTCGATGAAGAAGCGCGGCGACGCCTTGCGCGCGTGGGCGATCAGCGCGGGCAGGCGCTCGTCGAGAAGAGGCTCGTTCGTCATGAAGAGCGCGAGTCGCCCACCGAAGTCGACGTCGACGAGCTGACGAATGACGGCGTCGAAGGTCGCCCGCTCCATGACCGCGAGCGGGCGAGTTTGCACGGACTGGGGGCAGAAGGTGCAGCTGCGATTGCAGTCGGTGCGCGTCTCGATCTGCACCTGCGTAAACAGCGGGAACCGCCCGTGCTCTTCGTAGTGGGCGAGGAAGCGCTGGACGTCGCGTTGCTCCTCGTCGCCGGGAGCTGGCGTTGGCAGGGTGGCAGACCGGGATGACTCGCCTCGCACTTCGACATACATGCTTCGACTCCGTCCGGAGGCGCGCCCGGGGGTGGGTGTTGGCCGCCGCGCGTACCATCGTCCAACCGCAAGGGCGGTCTGAAGGCAGGCGCCGGCCTGCCATGCCTGAGCCTCAACGAGGACAACCACCACGCGGCCTTGGTGGCGGTCGCCAATCCCGGCACAGCCGAAACAAGCAACACGTCAACGGCGCGCGATCGGGGCAGGCCAAATTCTACTTTTCTCGTCGAGTCGCCGGCGGCGTCGCATGGCGCTCCCATGGCCATGCCCAACACCAATGCGCGACGTGGCCTTCTGCTATGCTCCGCGGCGCACCCACGGCCTGATTCAAGACCTAGCCATGTACCGTCTCGTCGCGCGCGCCGCGTTCCTGTCTTCACTGCTGACCGCTGCGCTCGCCGCGCAGCCGACGACCCAGTCCGTCTTTATCGGCGGCTCGGGAGCGCTCGGCTGCCAAGGGACCGGTGGGACCTCGCCGCTGCTCACCGGCGGCACCGCGGCGACCGCTCAGCTCGACTTCACGTATGACTCCGCCACTCAGCTGTTGACGCTCGACGTCAGTAACACGTCGCCGATCACGGCCGGCGTGGCCAATCCGCTGATCACCGGCGTCGCGTTTGCGCTGCCCCTGGGCACCCTGAACGCAGTGACACTCGTGTCGCAGACGGGCGCCGGCGGCGTCGCCCCCGCGTTCCGCCTGCGCTTTGACCCCGACGTGACGCTCGATCCCTGGATCAACTTCGGTTGCTTTGGCCGCTTCGGCGTGCTGCTGGAGAACACGACCGGCAGCTTGGCCGGCAGCATCGCCAACGCCGGCGCGTCGACCTTCGCGGTGCCGGCGAGCTCGCTGGTCACCGGGCCGGTGCGCTTCGTGCTGCGGCTGTCGGGTCCGGCGGCGCCGTTTCTGACCTCGCGCATCTTGGCGCTGGCGTTTTCGATGCGCGGTCAGCCGTCGGTCGCCAACGCCGCGCTCGAGTTCGAAGGCGGCGGGCCGACGGCACAAGAGGTCGGCATCGTGGCCAATGGCGAGCCATCGGCGAGCTGTCAGCCAAACATCTGGATCACGGCGCCGGCGCGGATTGGCACCACGATCCAGCTGTGCATCAGCGGCACCACGAACTGCTACGGGTGTCTCGCGGCGTCGCTGAGTCCGGGGCCCACGGTGGTGGGGCCGCTGTCCATCCCGCTCGGGTTGCCGTTGGCGTTGGCGGCGCCGTTCCCATACCTGCCCGGCGCCAACACGCTGTGCTTCCCGTTCGACATCCCGCTCGAGCAAAGTCTGGTCGGGACGACGTTCTACACCGTGCAGGCGGCGACGCTTCCCGACCCGTCGAGTCGGCGGACGGGGGGCGCGCAGGCGCTGCTCGAGATCACGCCGCGCTTCGACGTCACGTTCACCGACCGTTAGGGGCGAGCAGCGGGCGCATCGGTCGGACGCAGAGGTTGAAGTCGCGCGTCTGCGGCGAGTCGAAGAATCGGTAGGCCGACCGGGCGCGCGTTGCCGGGAACGCGAAGCTGCCGCCTCGGTTGATGCGCACGCTGTCGTCCGTCGCCTCGCGCCAGCCGTCGCCAGCCCGCGGCGGCACGTCGTAGCGCGCGTTGCCGTCGCGGCACCACTCCCAGACGTTGCCGTGCATGTCGAAGAAGCCGAACGGATTGGGCGCGAAGTTGCCGACGGGTGCATGGAGGACGTGGCCGTCGTCGATCCCCGGCTCGATCTGCCACGGGACGCCGCCGCGCTGCGCCGCCGCGTCGGCGATGTTGGCGGCGCCTTGCAGCGTCGTCGGTGCCGCGCCGGTGCTCCACGGTGTGGCGGTGCCGCCGCGGCAGGCGAGTTCCCACTGCGCCTCGGTCGGGACCGCGAGGCCATGCCGGTGCAGGAGATCCACGGCATCGTTCCAGCCGATGTTCTCGACCGGGTTGGACCAGGTGATGACCGCGACCTTGCCGGGCTCGCTGCCAGCTTTGTAGCCACTGGGCTCGTCGCCGCGCGAGAGGCGCCGCCACTGCGCCTGGGTGAGCTCGTATTTGGAGAGCAAGAAGGGCGCGAGCTCCACGCGGTGCGGGGGCGCTTCCTTGGGCTCGGCCCCGGCGTCGTAGTGCTCGCCGTCGGCGTCGTCCGGCTGCGCGCCCATGGTGAATGCGCCGCCCGGCACCAGCACGAACACCATCCCGGTGTCCTCGGTGATCTCAAACCAGCCAGTGCGCGGATCGCGGCGGGGGATCGCCTTCCCAGGGGCGCCGGAGCGCAGGTGGGCGAACTCCCAGAGTCGTGACTTGGGGTCGGCTCGTAGCGGCACCAGGCCGATCTGCGGCTCGATCTGCAGACCGCCATAGACGTCGCTGGCGGCGATCGCGGCGGTGGCCTCGCGCCACTCGCGCGCGTACCGCGTCACCGACGCTTCGCGCACCTGGCGCGCCCACACCAGTCGCTCTTCGGCGGCGGCGAGCGGCCCGGTCTTGGTCGCCGTGAAGGCGCGCAAGTCGGCGACGACCCGCGCCAGCGTGTCGTGCAGAAACTGGTCGGCCTTGGCCGCGAACATGAACTGCAGCGCCGCATCGTCGTCGTCCGCCGCGGTGCGCACCGGTTGGCCGCGCCGCTGCATCTGGACCAGAGCGGCCTCGATCCGCGGCAGCGCCGCCGCCAGCGGCCGCGCCTGATCGGTGAGCCAGACCTCGAGCGCATCGACGTTCTCCGGCCACGCCGGATAGAGCGTGGCCTCGGCAGCGGTGGCCTCGCGCAGTCGCACGACGTCGGCCAGTAGATCGAACTCGTCGAGCGCTTTGCGCAGTGCCACGGCCTTGGCATCGGCGTCGGCCCGCGCCGCCATCTCCTGCTGCTGCGCGCGGCGGGCCTCGGCGGCGTCGCTTCTGGCCTGCGCCCGGGCGATCTCGGCTTCGGCCGCGGCGGTCTCGGCCCGCTGCCGCTCGGCGTCGGCGCGGCGCCAAAACCACAGCGACGCGACGAGGGCAATCGCGACGACGGTGCCAACCGCGACGACGAGCTTCTGCGTGCGCTGCGCGGCCCGGGCGGTGATCTGCGCGTCGCGGACCTTCTCTTCGCCGGCCGATAGAAAGCGACCGACGCGCTCCGCCACGTCCTTCGCGCTGGTCGGCCGCGCGGTTGGCGCCGGGGACAGACACTCCAGCGTCAGTCGCACGAGCTCTTCGTCCGCGCCGCACGCGGCCAGTCGCTCCCGGGCCCCGGCTTGGAGGCAACGCGTTGCCATGGTGAGCACATCGCGTTCGGTCTCGTTCGCCACGTAGGGCGGCTCGCCGGTGAGGATCTCGCACAGGATCGCGCCGAGCGAGAAGACATCGGAGCGCTCATCCATCCGCTCCACATCGCCGCTGGCCTGCTCCGGTGGCATGTAGGCGGGCGTCCCCATGGCCGAGCCGACGATCGACTGCGTGCCCTGCCCGCCGCTGCGCACCGTCTCGATGATGCTGGTCTCGGTATGGCGGCGATGTTGCGCGCGCTCCTCGTCGGCCTTGCCGCCGTGCGACAGGACCTTGCCCATCCCCCAGTCGACGATCTGCACCTCGCCGAAGGCGCCCAGCATCACGTTGGCGGGCTTCAGGTCGCGGTGCACCACGCCGCGCGCGTGCGCGTACGCCATGGTCTCGCAGATCCGTTGAAAGATCGCCAGGAAGTGACCGCGGTCGGCGCTGGAGTGGCTGCGGTCGGCGAGCAGCGCCGCGAGAGTGCGGCCCTTCACGAACTTCATCGTGAAGTACGGCCGCTCCCCGGAGATGCCGAGGTCGTAGACCGGGACGATGCCAGGGTGCTGCAGTTGGCCGCCGATCTGCGCCTCTTCGACGAAGCGCTGCAGCAGGGCGGGGTTCTGCTGGTAGCGCTCGTGCAGAAACTTCAGCGCGACCTCGCGGCCCAAGTCGACGTCGTGACCCTTGTAGACGACGCCGACGCCGCCGGCGGCGACTTGGCCCTGGACGCGGTACTTGCCGGCGCGCTCGGGCACCGCGTCGGCGCCGGGCTGGAGTGGCTTGAGCATCGGGCCGGTGAGCGTGCCGGCTTCGCGCAGGTGGACGCGCGGCCGCACGCCGGCCACTTGGGCCAGAGTGTCGATGACGCTCAGGGTGGGGCGAGTTCGCCCGGCCGCCTGGGTCGACGGGTTGGCCTTGGGGTCCGCGTCGGGGTTGGGCTGCGGCTTGGGGTCATCCATGGCCACGGCATTCTCGGACCTCTCACGAGCGATCGCGAGCCAACTCGCGCGCGCGGTGCTGACTCTCGGTGCTGGCGGCGAGGGCCGTCACAAAAGCTTCGCGCCGCAGGCGGTAAACGACGCTCGGCGCCCGGGCCGTGATCGTGGCCGAGCGCGGTCGATTCTCCAGCAGCGCGACCTCACCAAAGAGATCCCCGCGCCCCAGCGCGCCGATCTCGGCACCGTCCGCCAGGACTGCGAGATTGCCGGTTTCGACCACGTAGGCGTCGTCACCGCGGTCCCCGGCGCGGACCGGCGTCGTCCCGGCGTCGAGCGCCACGCGTTCGAGCGATGCCGCGAGTCGCTCCAACGGGCCGACCGGGAGCGCCCGAAACACCGGGCAAGCGCGCAGGATCTCCGCCTCGGCGTGGCACGCCGTGCCGCGCGCCGCAAACTGGCGCAGCCGTGGCGCGGCGAGCAGCGCGATGACGATGAGGGACAGTCCGACGGCAACGATGGCGGGGAGGAACCCCAGCCAAGTCACGAGCGCCGACGTCACGATGCCGGCGACGCCAAGGCCCGTGCGGGAGACGAGCGTGCTGAGCCCGATCACCGCGGCCTGGAGGCGCTGCGGCACGCCGCGCTGTAGGAGCGTGGCGGCGGCCACCAAGAGGACCACCAGGCACGCGCCGGCCAAGACCATGCAAGTGGCCACGGCGACAGTGGTCGGGATCAGGCCCATCAGCGCGATGAGTGCTCCCATCGCGACGGCGGCCGCCAGGGTCGGGAACGCGAGGTCCCGGCGTCCCGCGAGCATGATCGTGGCGATGCCGCCGAGCAGGCCGCCCAAGCCAAAGGCGGCGCTCAGCATCAGCGGGCCAGAAGGTCCGAGAGCGAGATGGTCTAAGGCGAGCCCCGCCCCAAAAACCTGGAGGCTGCCGGCGCCGATCGAAGCGCCGCACGTGAGCAGTGCCAGGCCGCGGCAGTCGCGGTCGCCCAACACCATGCTGCCGCCGTCGGCCAGGCTGCGACAGACCGTGCGCGTGCGGTCGCCGGGCACCGGCGCGACGGCGTCGCCGAGCCCGAGCAGCAGGAGCGCGCTCGCCAGGTTGGCCGCGGCGAAGACCGCGAGGACCAGGCTGGCGTCGATCCACAGCAAGAGCAGGCTGCCGATCGCCGGGCCGACCAGGATCCCCGCCATGCGCAGCAGCTCGGTGATGCCGTTGGCGGCGGTCAGCTCGTCGGGGGAGCGCGCCAGCCAGGGCAGCACGCGGATCTGCTCCGACTCTTGCGGCTGGGAGCCGAAGCTCTCCAGCACCCCGACCGCGATGAGCCACGTAAGCGGCGCGTCGAGGCCGACCAACGCCGCGGACACGGCCATCGCCGTCGTGCGCACCCACCCCAAGAGGGTCAGCCCGCGCATCAGGCCGAGGCGGTCGAAGAGCACGGCCACGAGAGGCGCGGCAAGCGCGCCCGGCATGATACGGGCGGCGAGAAACGCGCCGACCGCCCAGGCGCCGCCGTGCAGGAAGAGCACGGCATTGATCGTGATGGCCCAGCCCCAGAACGCGGTCTTGGACGAGCCCCAGGACAGGATCACCCGGCGCAGAGTCGAGTGCGCGAAGACGCGGCGGACCGCGCTCTGTGGTGGTTGGTTCATGGCGTCGGCCCGAGGCGGTGGTGATTGCGGGGCGGAGGATGGTTCCGCCGGCCGCTAGGAGCTCTAGTGGCAGGTTCTCAGCGCGGAGCGCCGATGCTGCGCCAGTCGATGAGCTTCGGCGCGGGTCTCGTCGCTCGCGTGGAGCGCGGCGCGGAAGTCGTCGCGATGTAGCCGGTAGACCTCGGTGCCCTCGAGGCAGCGGACGGTCGCGGTGCGCGTCCCGCCCTCGAGCAGCGCGATCTCGCCCACGATGTCGCCGCGGCCCAGCGTGCCGATCTCGTTCTCCTGTTCGATCACCGCCAGCTGGCCCTGCGCGACCACGTAGGCGTGCTCGCCTTCGTCGCCCGCGCGCACGAGCGTGGCGCCGGCCTCGAACGAGAGTCGCTCCACCGACGCCGCCAGTTGCTCCAGGGGCCCAATCGGCAACGGCGCGAAGACTGGGCAGGCGCGCAAGGTCTCGGCCTCGGCCTGGCGGGCGTGGGCGCGCTCGGCAAAGCGACGGAGGCGGCCCGCAGAGGCGAACGCCATCGCGATCAGGGACAGCCCCATCGTCAACATCGCCGGCAGCAAGCCCAGCCAAGCCGCGATGGCCGATGCGCTCACGCCGGCGAGGCCGACCGCGGCGTTCGAGCAGAGGGTGCTGAAGCCGACGACGGCGTCGTGGTCACCCAGGGGCACGCCGCGCTGCATGAGGGTCGATGTCAACACCAGCAGCATCACCAGGCCGACACCGATGAGGCCCATGCCGAGAAAGATGACGGCGTGGATCGGGGCGAGTGCCATCAGCGCGATGACGGCGCCGATGCCGGCGGTGGTCAAGACGGTCATGCGCGCCAAGTCGCTGCGCGCGACGATTGTGATCGCACCGCCGCCGAGCAGGCCGCCGAGGCCGAACAGCGCGCTCAGCAAGGCCGGCCCGGAAGCGCCGAGGTCGAGCCGATCCAGCGCCAGCCCGGCGCCGAGCACTTGCAGGCTGCCCATACAGAACGAGGCGCCGATCATCAGCGCGACGAGGCCGCGCGTGTCACGGCCGCCAAAGACCAAGCCGCCGCCCTCGGCGAGGCGGGCGAGGATCGTCCGGGCTCCAGAGCCCGGCCGCGGCGCGACCGCGTCGCCGACGCCGAGCAACGGCAGGGTGCCGACCAGCTGCGTCGCGGCGAACAAGGCGACCACGATGGCTGGATCGGTGACCAGCAGCAGCACGCCGCAGGTCGTTGGGCCGAGCAGGATGCCGGCCACTCGCAGCAGCTCGGTGGCGCCGTTGGCGGCGGTGAGCTCCCCGGGTGAGCGGGCGAGCCATGGCAGGACGCGGATCTGCTCGGCGTCCTGCGGCTGCGACCCCAGGCTCTCGAGCGCGGCGAGGGCGATGAGCCAGGTGATGGGGGCCTCGCAGCCGATCACCACGGCGGTGCCGGTCGTGGCGATGACCCGGCACCACGCCAGGATGGCCAAGCCTCGCATGATCCCGAGCCGGTCCGCGACAACGGCGAACAGCGGCGTGACCAAGGCACCCGGAATGAGGCGGGCGGCGACCAACGCTCCCACGGCCCACACACCGCCCTGGAGGAACAGGACGGCGTTCATCGTGGTCGCCCAGCCCCAGGTCGCGGTCTTCGAGGCGGCCCACGAGAGGGCGACCCGACGCAGCATCGGCTGCCGGAACACGCGCGCGAGGGCGCTCTGCGATGGGCTCTGCGACATGGGTGTGGATCCGTGGCCGCGAGGATCACGGCCCGGTAGGGACACGCGAGAATGGCGCGAAGTGGGAAGAGATTTGTGCAGATCCGCCGGCTCGCTGACTTGGCGCACCGCACCAGTTTTGGATGGCCGTTTTTTTTTTGAGTTGGTGGTGCCCGCGGAGCCCGCTTCGGCCGTGTCTGGGGTGTGACCGGGCAAACCTCAGCGGATGAACAAGGGCGGACCATGAACCTCGCCGAACCAGCCAGCGACGTTGCGACGGCCCTCTACAGCGACCTGCAGTCCCACCCGGTCCTCGGTGGCCACGACGCCGACAGCGCGGCGCTGGCCGGCGCCGGCCAGCGGCTGGAGCTGCCGGCCGGCAGCGAGGTCTACCGGCCCGGCGATACGGCCACCGCCTTCTACCTGGTGCTGCAAGGCGAGGCCGAGGCGTATGTGGGTGCGAGCGGCCAAGCGCCCGCGGTCTGGGTGTTCGGGCCGGGGGATGCGTTCGGCGAGCACGCGCTGCTGCGCGGCGGCGATCGGGCCCGCACCTCGGGCGTGCGCATCAAGACCGCGGCCGTCCTGTTCGAGATCCCGGCCGCCGCGTTCGAGCGCCACCTGGCCGAGCGGATGCGCGCCGGCCGCGACGACCACCATTCGCTGATCGCCCCGGCGGTGCAGCGCGGCGGGCTCGACGCCCTGCGCGGTCTGGTCCTCGGCGCTGACCTGGAGAGCTGCCGGGTGGAGTCCTTCGCCCCCGGCGCCACGGTCGTCATGCAGGGCGTGGTCGGGGACGCGGCCTACTTCGTCATCCGCGGGAGTGCCCAAGCGGTACAAGACGAGAAGGCGGTGGCCGAGCTCACCGAGGGGCAGTGCTTTGGCGAGCTCGCGGTCCTGGACGGGGTGCCGCGGTCGGCATCGGTCGTGGCAAAAACGCCACTCGTGGTCCTGCGCGTGGCAGCGTCGACCTTTGTGAAGTGGGTGGGCGAGCACCCACCGTTGCGCAGCCTGGTCGCGATGCAGCGACAGCTCTACTTGGGCCCGACGGGCGCCAGCGTGACCATGGTGGGCCGCAGCACGTGCGACGGCGAGCCGTGCATCACCTCCACCGTTTGCTATGCGGACGGCCGGCGGTACTCCGCGACCAAGTTGACGGAGCGCGACCGCATGATTTGGCAGGAGCTGTCGCAGCCAGGCGAGGCGGTGACGGTCGTCGAACACCAGCGCGACGGCGCGATGCGCCGGCTACACCTGGCCGAGGACCGGCGCATTCTCAAGATCGAGGCGGAGGGCGACCCGGCCGGCATCGCGTCCCTGTGCGCGCGCCTCATCGCCAGGTCGCCGTTCAAGCCGGCGCTCGAGGCGCGGTTTCGCTGGAGTGGGACCACGGACAAACCGGCGACGGGCGAGCTGCTGTGTGCGTGCGTCGGGCTCACGGTCGAAGACGCCAAGACCCTGGATCCGGCGGTCCTTCGATCGTGCACCGGCGCCGGCTCGATCTGCGGCTCTTGCTTGCCGAACCTGCGCGCCCTTCAGCCGGCCCCGGCTCAGGCGCCGGCGGCCCCGGCGACCAGGGTGAAGGCCGCGCGGCCGGCGCCGACCAAGGCGGTGCCGCGCCAGCCGTCCCGATTCACTGGGATGCCCTACATCGAGTTCGTCGAGAAGGTCGTGCGCAAGGAAATCGAGCTGCCCAAGGCGGCGGTCGTGGCCGAGCAGCTCGAGGCCGAGCGGCCTGACCTGTTCGCGCCGGCCGACGCCAAGTTCGCCGGCGCCGCGGTCGTGGTGCTCGCGCGGTTCGGCGTGACCCTGGCGGCGATGATCTGGTGCGCGGCGCAGGGGTTCTACCTGCCGCTGGTGGCGCTCTGGGTGGTGCAGGGGTTCAACCTCTACGCGGTGGCCGCCGTCACCCATGACCTCGCTCACGGCGCGGCGTTCTCGAAAGCATGGCTCAACCGCGTCGTCGGCAGCCTGATGGCGGTGCCGCTGCTGGCTCGCTTTGGCTCGTTCCGCGACTCGCATCTCGAGCACCATCGGACCAACCAGAGCTTCGACGATCCCAAGGTGGTGCCGCCGTCGGACAACGAATCGCTGCCAAAGGCGTTCACGAGCACGGTGCGCGTCCTCTACGACCGCGTCTTCATGAAGCTGCCGGCCGCGATCCAGAACCTCTGGATGATCAGCTGGCTGCTGCCCTTGACCGCGCCCATCGTCATGCTGCGCTACGAGTTCAGCGCGTTGCGCAAGATTCGCAACCGCGGCGACGCGGCCGACACCGCGGTGATCCTCGCGGTGTGGGCGGCGGCGGTGCTGCTGATGGGGGGGCCGCTGGCCGCGTGGGTGCTCATTGCGCCGCTCTGCATCGGCTACCTCTGTGTGGCCGCGGTCTTCATGACGCACGGCAGCGAGTACACGCTCAACGCGCCGGTCAACGATCCCGAGGACTACGAGCTGATGGTCTTCAACATCGGCAACCTGACCATGGGGCGGTGGCTCGACCGCTGGAGCTACCACTTCCACCGCTACCACGTGGAGCACCACCTGCTGCCAACGCTACCGCACCACCGTCTGCCCGAAGTGGCAGAGATGGTGCAGCGCGACCACGGGGATTTTCTCCTGCCCGCACGGCGCCTCTCCTTCCACTACTTCCGCCGCGGCTGGCTGGATGGGCTCCGGCACCCGACGCGGCACGACATCGCCGGCAAGACCTACTTCACGGGTTCGTTGTTCGACCAGGTGCGATTCGGCGAAGCGGACGCGGTCCCGCTGCTGCGGTAGGCCAGCGTGGCTGCTTGGGGGGGGCGTCCTGCCCGCCTCCGCTCTGCAGCACTCACTCCTTTTTTCGCGATCAGCCTTCCCGGGCCGCGCGGTTTCGGCGTGTCCCCCAGTGAAAGCGCGCCGCTTGAGCGCGCTTCAGCCAAGCCATGATGAACCTTCGGAATCTCGGGTTGTTCGGTTGCCTGGTCGCAGTCGCGGTCGTCGGCATCGCCGCCGTGCCTTCGTCGTCCCCCGCGCCGTCGTCTCCCGCGCCGTCGAGCCCGGTGGCCGCCGACCCGGCCCCGCGTCGCGCCATCAGCTCTCTGGGGCGGCTCGAGCCGGCCGGCCGAGTGATGGATGTCGGCGGGCCGTCGGACGCCCGGCTCCGGGAGCTGCTCGTGGCCGAGGGGGACTGGGTCGAGGCCGGGCAGGAGCTGTTTCGGCTGGACGCCTATCCAGAGCGCGGTGCCGACCGCGAGCTGGCCGCGGCCCGCCTGGAGGATGCCCGGCGCCGTCTGCAGGCGGAGAGCGAGCTCGCCGAGCAGGCGATCCGCGACGCGACGACGGCCCTGCACCGCGTCGAGCAGCTGGAGCCGGTTGAGATCGAGGCGCAGGAGGCCCGGGTCGCGGTGCTGGTCGCTCGCTTCGAGAACGAGAGCCAGAACCTCGAGCGCAAGGTGAGTCTCGGCGACGCGGTCGCCCGCGAGGCGCTGGACGATCAGCGGGCACTCGTGACCGAGTGCGATAAGAACCTCGCCGCGGCCCGTGCCGACCTGCGGGCACAGCGCGTTGCCCACGAGATGAACCTGGCGCAGGCCCGGGCCGATCTGCAGCGGTCCGAGCTGATGCTACAGCGGGCGAACGTCCTCTACTCCCCGGTCGGCGCCGAGCGTGAGTTGTCGCAGGCCGAGGCGCGCGTCGAGGCCGCCGTTATCCGCGCCCCGCGCGCTGGGCAGATCCTCAAGCTGCTGGCCAGCGTCGGCGAGCGCATCGGCGCGGCGCCGGTGCTCCAGCTGGGCAACACCCGGGAGATGCACGTCGTCGCCGAGGTCTACGAGACCGACGTCATGCTGGTCGAGGCGGGGCAGAGGGCGACGATCCATAGCCCGACGTTGGCCGAGAGCGTCACCGGCGAAGTCGTGCAGATCGGGCTGCTGGTGTTCAAGAACGACATCCTTGACGTGGACCCGCTGGCCGACGTCGACACGCGCGTCGTCGAAGTGCGCATCCGCCTCGACGACGCGGCGCCGGTCGCGCGCCTGACCAACTTGGAGGTGGATGTCGACATCCACCTGCCGGCCGCGGAGGGGCGCTAGCCATGTCGGCGAACGTCGTCGTGCGCAACCTCAGCCACACGTTTGGCAAGGGCGGTGCCAAGCGGCAGGTCCTGAGCGACGTCTCACTCGAGATTCAGCCCGGGGAGATCGTGATCCTGACCGGGCCGTCCGGCTCCGGCAAGAGCACGCTGCTCACGTTGATCGGTGCCCTGCGCTCGGCGCAGGACGGCGAGCTCGTCGTGCTCGGCGAGTCGCTGGAGCGGGCGAAGACCGCCAAGCTCAACGCCGTGCGGCGACGGATTGGCTTCATCTTTCAGCATCACAACCTGCTCGATTCGCTGACCATCGAGCAGAACGTGCAGATGGGGCTGGAGCTCCTGGGGAAGCGCCAGGCCGCGGAGAAGCGCCATCTCGTGGCGGAGACCCTGGAGGCCGTCGGGCTGGGCGATCACCTGAAGAAGTACCCCGAGCACCTTTCGGGTGGCCAGAAGCAGCGGGCGGCGATTGCTCGGTCGCTCGTCGCCTCGCCGGAGATCATCCTCGCCGACGAGCCCACCGCGTCCCTGGACAAGAAGTCCGGCCGCGAGGTCGTGAACTTGCTGCAGTCGCTGGCACGTGAGCGGGGGAGCTCGGTCGTCTTGGTGACCCACGACAACCGCATCCTCGACGTCGCCGACCGCACATTTCATCTGGAGGACGGCCGGATCGTGCCGCTCGGCCAGGCGGTGGTCTCGCGGACGCAGGAGATGGTGAGTCTGTTCTCCCGGTCGACGCGTCACGAGCACCTGGCGGACCGCATCCAGCAGCTGCCGGAAGCCGAGTTCATGGCGAATCTCGAGTCGATCACGGGTGAGGCTCGCAGCTTCCTCCAGGGCATGGAGATCGCCGGCCGCGAAGGCTGCGAGGCGGTGCTGGAGCAGGCGTTGACGGCGTGTTCGCGGCGCATCGAGACGTTGCTCGGCGCCGAGCGGGTGACGCTGTTCCTTGTCGACCACGACCGCGACGAGCTCTGGTCGCTGGTGGCCCGCGACGACGACCACGCGCCTCTCGAGATCCGCATTCCGCGAGCCTCCGGCATTGCCGGGCGGGTGGCGACCGCCGGCGCGCCCTTCAACGTGCCCGACGCCTATGCCGAGCCGCTGTTCAACCGGACGGTGGACCGACGCACGGGCTTTCGCACCCGCACGATTCTGGCCATGCCGCTCTTTGGCAAGGATCGCCGCGTCCTGGGTGTGGCGCAGCTGCTCAACCGCACCGACGGACAGCCGTTCGACGACGAGGACGTGCGGCGGTTCGGCCAGCTGATGCCGTCGCTGCAGGTGCTCCTCGAGTCTTGGACCAAACTACGGCCAGCCGCGCCCGCCCTGGCGCTGACGGCCCCGACGGAGGTGTGGTGATGATTCCTATTGCTTGGTTGCAGCTGCGGAAGGATCGCTGGCGCCTGGCCGTCGCGATTGGCGGCGTGGCGTTCGCGGTCGTCTTGGTGTTCATGCAGCTCGGCTTTCGCGACGCGTTGTTCACCAGTGCCGTGCGGCTGCATTCGCTGTTCAAGTACGACCTGGCGATCATCAGCGTCAAGACGCCGAACCTGATCTACCCCGGCGACATTCGGCGGGAGCGCGTGGCGCAGGCGCGGGGCTTCGCCGGCGTCGAGTCCGCCGAGTGCGTGAACCTCGGCTATGGCCGGTGGAAGAACCCGGCCCAGCCGGAGATGGGGCGCGCGATCTACATGATCGGCTTCGATCCGTCGCGGTCAGTGATCTCCATTCCTGAAGTCGATGCGCAGCGCGATGAGTTGACCAAGGCCAACGTGTTCCTCTACGACGAGCGGTCGCGAAAGGAGTTCGGGCCGATCGCGGAGATGGTGCGGCAGGACGGCCAGATCGAGGTCGAGCTGGCGAATCGGCGCACCCGCATTGCCGGGCTGTTTCCCCTCGGGACCTCGTTTGGCATCGATGCCAGCTTGGTCACCAGCGACCTCAACTTTCACCGCTACAACCCGGACAGCGATCGACGTGAGTGCCAGCTCGGGCTGATCCGCGTGGCCGAGGGTGCCGACCACGAAGTGGTGCGGCGCGAGCTCACCGCGAGTTTGCCGAACGACGTCCGGGTGCTGAACCGTGACGAGTTCATGCAACGTGAGGTCGACTACTGGGACGGAGCGACGCCGATCGGGTTCGTGTTCGGCATCGGTTCGCTCATCGGCTTGGTCGTCGGTGCGATCATCGTCTACCAGATTCTGTTCGCGGACGTCACCGACCACATGAAGGAGTACGCCACGCTGAAGGCGATGGGCTACTCCAACACGACCCTGTCCGGGATTGTCCTGCGTCAGGCGGTGCTGCTGGCCCTGCTCGGGTTCGTCCCGGCGACCGCGACCGCGATGTTGCTCTATCGCGCGACTGGGTCCGCGACCAAGCTGCCCATGGAGATGACCCCGTCGCGCGCTGCGGTCGTGCTCGGCCTCACGGTGGTTGTCTGTGTCGGCTCGGCGCTGCTGGCCCAGCGGAAGGTCCGCCGCGCCGATCCCGCCGATCTGTTCTAACCGCCTGTTCTAGCCACCTCTTCTAGCTGGCTGGCCCTCTGACGGAGATTGATCATGGATGCTGTGCTGCAGAAGACGCGCGTACTTCTCGACTATGCGGCCTGCTACGACGCGTTCATCGAGCTGTGCCAAGAGGCCTGCGAGACGGTCTACATCGGCGCGTGGTTCATTGACTTTGACTGGCGGATGAACGGGAAGCGCACCGTCCGGGAGCTCATCGAGGAGATGTGCGCGCGCGGCGTCCAGGTGCGGATTCTGCTGACGCCCAATGTCATCTACGCAGCGTCCTTGCCCCAAGGCCTGCCGGACGGGTGCACGGTGCACTATGCGCGGACGCGGGGCCCACGCTTTCGCTACTTCGAGCGTCGCGTCGTGCGCAAGACCGCGGCGGCGCTGGTCCCCGACTACGACTACCGACTTTTCTCCACGCATCACAAGTACCTGGTCGCGGATGGCCGGCGGGCTTTGCTGGGCTGCATCGACGTGAGCGAGGAGCGCAACGGCTCCGAGGTGACCGGCCAGACCAACTCCGAAGGCTACGTCTGGAGCGATACCGGCGTGCTGACCGAGTGCGACGACGCGTTGTGGCGCTACTGCGAAGACAACTTCGAGACTCGCGGGGAGGGCGAGGTCGACGCGTTGCCGTGGGTGGGCCCGTTCCCCACGCAAAGCCACGAAGCGCGACTGCTCGTGAGCATGGTCGAGCAGAGCAAGAGGCTGCTCTACATCGAGAACCAGTACCTCGCGCCGATGCCGCGGACCGAGCCGAACGTGGTCGATGCGCTGGGGCGCCGCTTGGCGCGGGCGATCCGTGACGGTGAGGACTTTCGCGTCGTCGTGGTCACGAACCACGACCACTTCAACGCCATGCCGGCCCCGCGTTTCACCCTGGGGGTCAACCTCTACCGCGCGCTGGCTCATATCGAAAACGTCGTGGCGCGCAGCGGGGCGTCGACCGAGCAGTTGCGCGAGCACCTGGTGGTCGCGTCATTGCAGCGCGATGAGATCCCGATCTTCGTCCACTCGAAGATCTTCATCCAGGACGACGAGCGCGTGGTGTTGAGCACGGCCAACCTGATCGATCGCAGCCAGTCGCTTGCCGCGTCGGACCGCGAGCTGGGGATCGTCATCGACGATGCGGCCACGGTTGCGGATCTCAAGCAGCGCTTGGTGGCCAAGCACATGGGCGAGGCGGTGGTCGATCGACCGCGGTCGCCGGACGAGATCTTTGCGCTGGCCCGCGCCAGCGAGGGGCACTTTCGCAAGATCCCGCCGGCATCCGGCGGGCTGTGGCGCACGTTGTGGTTCCGGGCGGTGACCACGGCGGCGCCAAGCTTGCGGTAGCAGACGGCGGGTCGGCCGAAATTCCGCGGCCAGGGCCGGTGCCGCTTGCGCTACCGTTGCGGTGTTCGGCTTCCCCTCACCCGGAGCTTGCCCCCATGCGCGTTGTCGCGCCCCTGTTTGCGGTCGCCGCCGCCTCGCTTGCCGCGGGGCCGTTGGCTCAAGGATCGCTGTTCTCCGCCTCCTTTGACGCGGGACCGGAAGGCTTTGCCTACCGCGACGATGTCTTCCGCGGCACCGCCCAGCCGGCGTACGCCGACGGCGCTTGGGATGCCGCGGGTGGACGCTCGGGGGGCGGGTTGCGCGTGTCGCTCGGCGGCATCGACGCGATGCTCGTCACGGGCATGTCCGGGGCCTTTGAGGGTGGCTTCACGCTGACCCAGGCCGAGCCCGTGGAGCTCCGGGTGTGGGTCTCGTTGGCGCAGACCTCGGAGTACGAGCCGACCGAGCTGAGCGAGGCGCTGATCGCCGTGGACGGCGTGTTGGTCGGGCACGGGCCGTTCGACCACGTCTTCAAA
This sequence comes from Planctomycetota bacterium, assembly GCA_039029375.1. Classification (GTDB taxonomy): domain Bacteria; phylum Planctomycetota; class UBA1135; order UBA1135; family UBA2386; genus JBCCGH01. Next base: position 3,692 of record JBCCGH010000152.1, on the reverse strand, counting down.
TGGGCCGGCAACGGCAACGGCGGCGGCGCGCTCAGCAACGGCTGGAAGCAGTTTGCCGTGCACCTGGGCACGCTCGCGGCCGGCCCGCACACGATCGCGCTCGGCGGGCACAACAACCGCAAGGACACGGTCGACGAGGCTACCGAGGTGCGCTTCGACGACCTGTCGATCGAGCGGGTCGCCACCGTGCCCAACCCGGCCGCGGCGGCGCAGCGGCTGGTCGAGGGCCTCGACTTCGATCGCTTCAAGAACCAGATCCAGACGATGGCGAGCTTCGGCGACCGGACCCAGGGTTCGGCGAGCTACGCCGCGGCGCAGCCCTGGCTCGACGGTGAGCTGACGGCGCTGGGCTACACCGTGCAGCGGCACGACTATGAGTACCAGGAGGAGCCGCGCCAGTCGACGTATGTGACCAAGGTGGGCACGCGCTTTCCGGATCGCATGTACATCATCTCCGGGCACTTCGACGGGCGCGGTGGCGGTGGAGCGGCGGATGACGACGGCTCGGGCTCGTCGCTCACGCTCGAGTGTGCGCGCGCGTTCGCGCAGCCGGGGGTCCAGACCGAGGTGTCTGTGCGCTTCGTGTTTTGGAACAACGAAGAGACCGGCCTCGACGGCAGCCGTGCCTATGTGCGGAGCCAAATGCCACTGCAGGGCGTCGAGCAGCCGCCGGGCTCGGGCCTGTATCCCGAGCCCATGTGGCTGGGGATGGTGCAGCACGACATGATCCTCTTCGACCACGGGCTGCCGCCCGGGCCGACCCAGGTGGCCGGCGCCGACATGGACATCGAGTATCGCCAGGGCTCGACCTGCGTGGCTGCCGGGATCGCGTTCGCCAATGCGTTGTTGGCCGGCAACGGCAGCTACTCGGCCACGTACCCGGCGGAGATCGGCAACGACATGAACAACACCGACTCGGTGCCGTTCCGCCAGTACACCGGGGCGGTCAGCATCCGCGAGAACCAGCGCGTCGCCGAGATTGGCATGGGGGCGAATCCGCACTGGCATCAGCCGACGGATGTGTTCGCGACCTACAGCGACGCCGACTTCCGGCTCGGTTTCGACACGCTGCGCACGACGCTTGGGACCATCGCTGAGCTGGCCGGCACCTCGTTTACGCCGACGTTTGTGCCCTACGGCGCCGGCTGTCCCGGCACCGCGGGCACGCCGGTGTTGGATGCGGCGGCCGGCGCGTTGCCCCTGGTGGGCGAGAGCTTCGTGCTGGAGCTGACGTCATTGCCGGGCGCGGTGAGCAATCTGCCCTTTGGCATCCTCGGCGCATCCGACATCAGCTTTGGCGGGATTCCCCTGCCGCTGTCGTTGGCTCCGGTCGGGATGCCGGGCTGCTTCCTCTACGCGAGCCTCGACGCGGTGGTGCCGCTCGTCAACGCCGGCGGCAGTGCGACGTGGACCATCCCGTTGCCGCTGCTGCCGAGCCTGATCGGCGGTCACTTCTTTACGCAGGGCCTGGTGGTGGACTTCGGCGTCAATCCCGCCAACCTGATCGTAGCCAACGCGGGCGACGCTGAGATCGGTTCGCGTTAGCCGCGGAGCCGGGATTGGGCAGCCCAGGCACCCCAGGTCACGAGGCCCCGACGGCGCGCTTGATGGGTGGGGCGACCGACCCGATACCTCGATTCCGTGGTGCTCGGTGGAATTGGGATTCGCCGGTCTATGTGAGTTGCCGCTCAAGTAATGGCCAGCACCGCTAAGGTATGTCTCATGCTGGCATCGACCATGTGGTGGATCGCCTGTCAGTCGACGAGCGAGTTTCGGTTGACGGTCTTGAGTCGGGAATGGCAGCCGCGATCGGCGACAGTGGCCGCGTACGACAGTGAGGGGAGGTGTGTGGCGCAAGAACGACTCCAAATTGTTGGCGGCGCGATTGCCTTGCCCGATGAACTCGTGGCGGAAGCCGCAGTTCTTCTTGTGAGGGCGGTCGGCCCAAGCGGTATCGTCGGCGGGGCTGTCGGCTTGCACGATGGCGTGCGCCACGCGAGTGTGCATCTGGAGGCGGCCAAGATCATTGCACGTGGGAAATATGAGAAGCGGAATGGTAGGGACGAGGGTGTGATAATGTTGCAGGGCCGTTGCGGAGATGTTTGGGTTGATATGAGCCGGGAAGTGGCCACCATTAATGTGTGGTCCGATGGAGGTTTTGAATGCCGGGGCTACCGATGTGAGTTGCCACTGAGAATCAACACTATAGGTTGGTCCGGAGCCCCAACATTGACGGAGCTGGGTCCGGGATTGACCCCCATACAGATAACCCCGGCCAAGACTGGGCGTATTGAGGCTGTAATCGCGACAGATAACGCGGTAGATGCCTCGGGGTGGCTGGATGTTCGAGCTCAGGGGGTGCCGCGAACGTGGGAGGCCCCCCGCGGGCTTCCTCGCGGCGTTCCTGACTGGGATTTGAGTGTCCCAGGTGAGATTGACTTTGAATTATCGGATGAGGGGTTCCGTTACCATGTGGCGTGGTCACGCCTTCCCGAGGGCCGGTATATTGTATCGATGAGGGTGCGGGGGTCGGACGGATTGCTCTTCGAGAGCGACGAGATAGCGGTGGCGCCGGGTGGCGTGGTGAGCGTAGGGGAAATCGATACAAGAGGATCCGTCTCTCAATTCCGGGTGCGTTTGAGCGATCTTCGCACGGGAGGCGCGATTGATGATAGGGGGTGGGCGGTGTTCCTCGCATCGGGACAGCGATGGGGAAGATGGGAAGCTATGGAGTGGCGTAGTGGACACCTGGTATTCCCAAGTTCGGATGACAAAGTGCTGCTAGGACTGTCGCCCAATAGATACAGCCGAACCGTGATGGAGGTTGGCCCGGGGGACAGCGTGGTCACGCTCGAAGAGGGTTGGACAGTGCGTATGGCGGGGCACAGGTTTGGAGTGGGCGACGAAGAGCGAGTGGACCTTAGAATCGAGCGTTTCGAGGATATCTGGGACCCAAGAGCAGAGGTGCCGATGCCCATAAGCTATGACTACGAAGTGCCAACCCAGGGCGTAGTCATATCCATGACCAGCGACGACGATTGTGTACTGCCCGTTCCCGGTGAGGGTGTCTACCGGGTCCGTGCCCGCTCAGTAGATAAGGGCGATATACTGGAGGTCGCCCCGGATGTTGTCACCGTTCGCCGTGACAGGCAGGCTTTTCACGTGAGAATCGCTCGACGGTCGAGGTGAGCGCCTGCGTGGACCTCTTTCGCGGAAGAAGGTCCCGCTGATCGCGATAGATATGGATTGCTGATCGCGATAGATATGGATTGCGCAAACTTGAAAGACTTGCGTTCTTGGGTAGGGGGCGGCGTTCCTGCTGGCCCGAGCTCCTCAGCGGGGACGAAGTCATGGCGACGGCGATGCTCGACCGTCTGCTGCACCGCAGCCACGTCTTCAACGTCAAAGGCCGCAGCTACCGGCTGCGGGAATTGGAGGCTGGCGTCGCGGAGTGAGGCGCTCGCGAGCCGGGACGCCACGCCCTTCGCAGGCAGATCCCTCCAAGGCACTTAGATCATTTCTGGCTCTGGAACCCAACAAACTCACGAACCGGAGGGTGCGGAAGACAGTCCCCAACTGCGGAAGAGATGGGTCCCTGGACCTCTGTCCATCGCACTGGGGCGTGCTGCGAAAGCGACACGCCGAGGGTCGCGTCTGGTACACGTCGACCTCGCGAGGCCGGACAGAGTGCG
>JBCCGH010000151.1:0-22890 GCA_039029375.1 Planctomycetota bacterium | reverse complement strand
CGCCGCTCGCGGCGTTGCGTCTCCTCGACTTGTCCACCAACAAGCCCTGCGTCGACAGCGCCTTGCGAGCGGCACACATGGCTCGCCGACTTACGCAACCAACTTCCGACACACAACACTAGCGCACGACTTCGAGACCGGCGTCGACGAGGATCTGGCTCAGCCGCTCGACGAGCTGGTCGAGCTCGGTCTCGAGCTCGGCGGTGCGTTGGAAGGCGTCCCGGCCGGGCCGCTGATCCGCGCCGCTCACCATCGAGCGCAGGTAGCCGATCTGGTCCTGGAGCTGATCGGGCATGTACGTGCCGCGCTCGGTGACGAGCTCGGCTTCGATGGCGGCGAGCTCGGCGGCGGCGGCGGTGTTGGCCGTCGCGGCGTCGCCCTCGGCGCGATCTTCCAGCGTCTCGATCGCCTGCTCCACGCGGTCGGCCGTGCGGCGTGCCCGGCCCCGCAGCGCGTCCAGCTCTTTGAGCAGCTCGGCCTGCGCCGACAGATCGGCCGCGGTGATCCCCTCGCGGGCCAGGCGCGGATCGAGCAGTACCTCGAGCGGCTGCTCCTGCGTCGCCCCATCCACCGTGAGGCGGACGCGGTAGGTGCCGGGCGCCACGCGCGCGCCGCCGCGCCACGAGCGCCGCCCGCCGCCCTCGGGAGCGCTGCGGCGCAGGTCCCACATCAGGCGATGGTGCCCAGAGGTGAGCTTCAAACCGCCGCGGGCGCTGCCGCCGATGCGGCGGGCGAAGCGTGCGAATGCGCCCGCGCCGCCCGCCTCTTCGGTCTCATCGTCGCCGCCGCCTTTCTCTTGGTCGTCGCCGTCCTTCTTGGGCGCTGCGGTCCCGGCGGCAAAGCGTCGGACCACGCTGCCTTCGGCGTCCAGGACCTCGAGGGAGGCGCCGTCCGCGGCGTCGGCGAGCCAGTAGTCCAGCGCCGCGCCCGTGGGCGGGTAGGTCGGCACGCCCGGCGCCCCAGTGCGGCCACCGCGCCGGCCGCGCCCGAAGTTGAAGAACCCGCTGAACCCGCCGCTCGCCATCCGCACCGCCGGAGCTGGCGCCATCAGGCGCGCGGTCGTGACTTCGCCGCCGAGCTGGCGCAGCGGTGTGACGTCGTGCAGCACCCAGAACGACCGGCCCATCGTCGACAGCACCAGATCGTTGCCGTGCACCTTGAGGTCCGTGACCGGCACGTGCGGCAAGTCGAGCTGCAGCGATTGCCACGCGCCACCATCGTCGAGCGACACCCACATGCCGAACTCGGTGCCCGCGAAGAGTAGCCCTTCGCGCCTTGGGTCTTCGCGCACCACGCGCGTCGGCGAGTCATCCGGGATGCCGTTGGCGCCGTTGCACAAGCGTGTCCACGACGCCCCGTAGTCCTCGGTGCGGTACAGGTGCGGGCGCCAGTCACCGAGCTGGTAGCGCAGCACCGCGACGTAGGCCTTGCCCGGCCGGTGCGGCGAAGGCTCCACGGTCTGCACGCGGCCGCCGGGTGGCAGGTCGGGGGTCACGTTTCGCCACGTGGCGCCGCCGTCGCGGGTGACGTGGACTGGGCCGTCGTTCGCGCCCACCCAGATCAGACCGGGCTGCAGCGGCGACTCGGCGACCGCGTAGATCGTGCTGTAGAACTCCTCGCCAGTGATGTCGCGCGTGATCGGCGCGCCGGAGATGACCTGCTTGTCCGGCTCGTTGGCGGTGAGGTCCGGCGAGATCGTCTCCCAGGTGACGCCTTCGTCGGTCGTGCGATGCAAGAACTGCGAGGCGTGATAGACCACGTTTGCGTCGTGCGGCGACACGTGAATCGGCGCGACGCGCTGGAAGCGGTACTTCAGCTCGCGCGGGTTGTGGCCATAGAGGCTTTCGGCACCGACGTAGTACTGCTGCTCTTGGCCGGTGCGAGCGCGGTAGACGCCAAAGCGACCCTTGCAGTTGGCGTAGACCACGTCGGGGTCGCCGGGCTTGGGGATCGCCGGGCCGGTCTCGCAGCCGCCGACCGATTGCCACTGGCCGGGCCGATACCCGGGCACGCGGCCGGCGGGGACGCGGATCGTGGAGTTGTCCTGCTGGCCGCCGTAGACCCAGTACGGAAAGCGGTCGTCGACGGCGACCTGATAGATCTCCGCAGTCGGTTGGTTGTCCTGCGTGGACCAGGTCTCGCCGCCGTCGCGGGAGACGTTGGCGCCGCCGTCGTTGCCCTGCACCAGGAGCTCGGCGTCACCGGGGTGGATCCAGATGTCGTGATTGTCGCCGTGCGGCGTGCGTAGCGTGCGCCATTTCTCGCCGCCGTCGGTCGACTTGTAGAGCCGTTCGTTGTTGACGTAAACCACGTCGGCGTCGCTCGGGTCGGCATCGACGTTGGTGTAGTAGAACGGCCGGTTGAGCAACCCGCGGCGTTGCGACACGCACTCGAACGTGGCGCCACGGTCATCCGAGCGATACAGGCCGCCGTCGCCGTCGCTCGCCTCCATCAGCACGTAGAGTCGATCCGGGTCGGCGGGCGACACCGCGAGGTCGCTCTTCCCGATCAATCCGGTGGGCAACCCCTCGGTGCAGGGCGCCCAAGTGTCGCCGCCATCGGTGGACTTCATCACGCCACCGACCGGCCCGCCGCTGATGATCGTCCACGGCTTGCGTTCGGCGCGCCAAGTGCAGGCGTAGATCGTGTCGGGGTCATCGGGGGCGAGCTCGAGGTCGACCGCGCCGATCTCGTTGGTGACGAACAGCACCTGCTCCCAAGTGTCGCCGCCGTCGCGGGTGCGGTATACTCCGCGCTCGGGCGTGGCGCGGAACGCGTCGCCGATCGCCGCGACGAAGGCCACGTCTGGGTCGTCGGGATGTACTTCGACGGCGCCGATCTGACCAACGTCCCGCAGCCCGCAGAAGGTCCAGTTGCGGCCGGCGTCGGTCGAACGGTAGACCCCGCGGCCGGTGATCACGTTGCTGCGCAACCCGTCCGAGCCCGTGCCCACGTAGACGACGTCGGGGTCGGACGGGGCGGCGCGAATGGCGCCGATCGAGCCGGTCGCGAAGGCGTCGTCGCTCACCGCACGCCAGGTCTCGCCGTGGTTCGTGGACTTCCACACGCCGCCACCGCTCGCGCCGAAGTAGAACTCGCCGGGCCGCTGCGCGACGCCCGCCACCGCGGTCACCCGACCACCGCGGCTGGGGCCGATGCAGCGGTAGCGGAGGTCCAGGCTGGCCGCGGTCGGCTGTGTTGGCGCTGGCGGCGCCTGCGGTGGGGCGGCGACGAGCGGGGCCGGAAGGGCGAGCAGCGCGGCGGCAGCGATGAGGCGTTTCATGGGGTCTCCGGAGGGGCTGGCCTTGCGGCCGCGCCGCGGATTCTACGGTCGGCCCCGGCGCGGCGCGGGAGGCTCTCGTGAACGATCGGCGAACGTCCCCTCATTTCGGCGTGCCCGCGCCGCGCCCTGCTCGAGATGGCGGCTCGCGGTGCGTGACGTGATTGCTATACTCCCGGGGACTGCCCTCTTCGATCTGGCTGGCCCTCTCGCAGCGCCGGCTCGTACAAGGAGATTCCGATGCTACGTCCGATTGCCGTTCTGGGTCTGGGCGCGATCGCCGGGCTTTTGCTCGCGCGTCCCGCCGCCCCGCAGTGATGCCCCAAGCCGCAGGCGGCCAGTTGGTCGCCTCCCAACGGTGGGGCAGGTGGCGGTGGCGGGGGCATGGCCCTCGACTTCTCGCGCCAGAAGACTGCCAAGCAGCTGCTCGAGATTGACTGGCAACACCCCGTGTGGAAGCCCGAGGTCGAGGATGCCGGCGCCGGGCGCACGGTGTCGGTGATGCGCGAGTACGCGTTGCCTATCGACGAGGCCTACGCGCTGGTCGCCGACGGGGACCAGCGGCCGCTGCTGATCCTGCGCGAGTGCGAGCGATGCAAGGGCACGGACCATGCGCTGCTCAGCCGCACCATGGACAACGAGCAGACGGTTCTGCTCACCTCGTGGTTCCGGTGTGTGAAGCTGCCGCCCAACGTCCTGGGCGAGACGCACCCGTTCTCCAACCTGTTCAAGCAGGGCGAGGGCGTAGGGAGCCCGCACCTGTTCTTTGCCGATCACAATGGCGCGCACCACACGCCGTTGCCCGGCGATCAGGCGCAGAGCCAGCTGTGGCGGACGATGTTCGCGTACCTCGATCGCAACTACGAAGGCGATGCGCGCAAATCGCTCAAGGGCCTGCGCAAGTTGCTCGATCAGTTCGATCGCCTCGACAGCCGCGAGCAGGACGTGAAGGCGCGCATGGAGCGTGAGATCGACAAGCGTGGTGCGCGTTCGCCCAAGTTGCGCAAGCTCAAGCGGCAGCTCGACGAGCTGGCGAAGGAGCGTGACGCCTTGCGCGCGAGCGAGAAGAAGCTGCGCGCGTTGGCGCTCACGGCGGCCAGCGAGTCGACCGAGGCTGAGCAGCCGGCCGCCGCGGGCGCTGGCTGAATCGCCCACAGGCCCCGCGCCCAGCGATCCATCAGGTGTTGCGACCAAAACGCGAGATGGTTCGCCGCGGCGCGGCTCTCCTCGCCGGTTGGCTGCTTTGCGGCTTGGCCGTGGCGCAGCCGCCGGGGGTGACCAAGGCCGACGAGGACGTCCTCAAGGCTGGCACCGAGGACCCCTACACCAAGGGTGAGCCCAAGCTCATGGCGCGCGCCGGCATCGTCCGCTACGCGCCGTTTCCGTGGGCGGACTTCAAGACCACGGCCGACCTGGAGCGCGTGCTCGGCGAGGGGCGCTTCCTATGGGTCGAGACCGAGCACTTTCGCATCGGGCTCAATTTTCAATCCGAGAGCTGGCCCGATGACCGCGACAAGCGGCGGCACCTCAAGGCCGAGATCAAGGCGCTGCGCAAGCAGGTGCCGCGGTACCCCGGCAAGCCCAGCGAGCTGGGGCCGTGGGAGCGCATGCACCTCTATGTGCACCGGCTCGAGCGCCTCTACGACGAGGTCCAGACGTTCTTCGGTGTGACCGATGCGGACTTCGGCACCAAGGAAAAGGCAGAGGCGGGCAACGGCCCCTACCTCGGGCTCGGCGACAAGGTGCTCGTGCTGCTCCTGCAGAAGCAGTCCGACCTGGCGCGCTATTTCGAGCGGTTCTGCGACTTCCAGGCGACCACGTCGATGCGGTGGTACCACACGAAGACGCAGCAGATGGCCGTCGTAGTGTCGGCCGAGGTCCTCGAAGGCTTCGACGTGACCGCGCTGCACTCGTTTGTGGTCTACATGGTGACGCACGCCCTGATGCGCGGCTATCGCGGCCACGGCGTCGCGCTGCCGCAGTGGCTCGGCGAAGGCTTGGCGCACCACTTCGCGGCCGAGATTCCGAGTGACTTGCCCAACGTGCAGGCGCGCGCGCAGGAGCCGGACCCCGAGCGCGGGATTGGGCTGTGGCCGATCAAGGTCCGACGCCGGGCGCAGCACGAAGGCGTCTACTTCACGTTCGACCAGATGCAGGCGTGGCGGCGCTACGAGGAGCTGGGCTACCACGCGCACGCGCAGTCTTGGTCGCGCGTCGACTTCTTGGCCAAGCGCGACGCCAAGGCTTTGGCAGCCATGGTGGATGAGCTCAAGCGACTAAAGGGGGCGGATGGCGCCTCGCCCGAAGCCGATGCAGTGGTCGCGCGCACCGCGGCGCTGGTGGACGAGCGGTTTGGCCTCGACGCCAAGACGTTCGACCGCGAGTGGCGGCGCTGGGTGCTGAAGACCTACCCCAAGCGTTGAACGCGGGCGCGCCCGCGCAGTACCGCCTTGGCCGCCAGCCAACCAGGCACGCCACTGAGTCCGCCGCCGGGGTGGCTGCCGCTGCCGCCGATGAAGAGGCCGGGGATCGGGGTGGCGTACCGCGCGCACGCCGCGGCCGGCCGCAGCCAAAACAGCTGATCCAGGGCCTGCTCGCCGTGATGGAGGTGCCCCCCGGTGAGGTTGTAGCGCGCCTCGAGATCCGCCGGGGTCAGCAGCTGGTGAGCGACGATGCGGTCGCGCAGCCCGGGAGCGTGGGCGTGCAGCGTGTCGAGGCTGCGTTGGAGCAAGGCGGCGCGTGCGTCGTCGGTCCAGCCGCCGTCGCCGAGCTCGTACGGGGCATGTCCGATCAGTGCCGAGACCACATGGTGGCCGGGCGGCGCCAACGACGGGTCCGAAACCGTGGGCACACAGACGTCCATCACGGGGTGCTCGGACATGCGCCGATACTTGACCGCGTCGAACGCGCGTTCAAGAGCGACGAGCGAAGGGGCGATGGAGGCGAGCTCGATCGCGTCCCCGGGGCGCGCGGCGAATTCGAGGGGGCCGTTGAGTGCGAGGTGCAGCACGGCCGCGGTGCCTCGGCAGCGCCACGAGCGCATTTCGTGCGCGAGCGCCGCGGGTCCGTCGCCGAGCGATAGTAGGCGTAGAAAGGTCTGTCGCGGGTCGAGGGTCGAGAGCACCGCCGGGGCCTCGAGCCGCTCGGTGGCCGCGGGATTCGGCCCGCCGACCTCGACGCCGCGGACGACGCCGTCCTCGACCAGGATGCGCCGTACCGGCGCGTCCAGTCGCAGCACCGCACCGCCGGCCTGGGCCGCCGCGAGCAGCGCGCGCACCAGCGTTGGGGCGCCGCCCAGCAAGCCGGGGCCACTGCGCGCCTCGCGGAGCAAGAGCAGCGCGGCAGTCCCGGCGGACCACGGGCCGAGCCAGGTCCCGATCAGCGTCGGGGCACACAGCGTCGCCTTTAGCAGCTCGTCGTCGAGGTGCTCGCCGAGCCAATCACGCACTGCCATCGGCGCGACGCGCAGGACTTCGTGTAGGTCGTCCCGACCCAGCTGGCGCAAGCGCAGCCCGAGGTCGACCAGCGGCGCCGCGGCGGTTACGCCGCTCGGCGCGAGCGGCGGGGGCGGACGCAGCAGGAGGCGCTGCACCAGCGGGCGCACGCGGCCGACAAAGCCGCGCAGGCGGGCCAACCCTTCGGCGTCGCGGGGCGAGCGGGCGGCCACGGCGGTCTCCGCGGCGAGCGGGTCGGCCGGTAGGAGTAGGCCCGGGCCGCCCGGCTCGGGGGCGTAGCGGGAGGGGGCCGCCCCGCGCCGCCGCAGGCCGTGCTGCTCGAGCATGAGGTCGGCAATGAGCTCGTCGGGGACGGCCGAGCAGTCGGGCAAGAGGCCTGCCGTGCGGTAGCCGGGATGGAACTCCTCCGCCGCGGCGAGGCCGCCCGGGAGGTCGCGCTGCTCGAGAAGCAGGACCTTGCGGCCTTTGGCCGCCAGGGTCGCGGCGGCAGCGAGGCCGTTGGGCCCGGCGCCAAGGACGATGACGTCGTGGGTCACGTGGGGATCTCGCGCGGGTCGCGCGGTTGCGGTGGGGGGAACGGGCCTCTTTGGTGGGGAAGCTGCCGGCGGCGAGAGGTGGAGTGGCGGTGCGCGGGCGGCGCTCGACCGAGGTCGCTCCCGCCCGCGGAGGCACTTGCCGCGCGACAGGTTCGAGCTTGGGCATCGGCCGTCGCCACGGCAACTTCGGCGTCGAATTCTGACCCGCGTCGACTCGGTCGTTGCGCCTGGTAGCGGCGGCTCGGCCGTGATTACGGTGAGGCGTGGGGTCAGCGGAAGGGGATCCGGAACTTCACGGATGCATCCTTGGAGTCCGGCGGCTGCCGCGCGAGAATCCACAGCGACTCCTCGTCTGGCAAAGTGCCCGGTTTCTTGCAAACTGCGGCAGCCGAGGCGGGGCATCCATGCCTAGCTCGATCGTCATCTCTCGCCCCAATGGCGCGGCGGCCCCGCCGCCGCTCACCATTTGGTGCCGACGGGCGCCATCTGTGCGAACCCACCTCATGAAGCTCCTCGCCTCACTTGGCTCCGCGACTGCGCGTGTGCCCGTTTTGTGTCTGACGCTGTGCGCCGTGGGGTACCCCGCGTTGGCGCAATCGCCCGGTGTCACCGGCCGCGCGTTTCGCGATCTCGAGCCGGTCGCGGCGCCGGGGCTCGACGCGGCTGCGGCGCCGGGGCTGCGTCGGCCGATCGACATTGACGTCGCGGCGCTGCGCGCCGGCCGCGCGGGACTGCGCCTCGACCTCTTTGGCGGCGAAGTCGCGACGGCGCAGCAGCCCAAGCTCAGCAATGCGCACGGCGGCGGCTTGATTTGGCGCGCCGCGCTCGACGGCAACAGCGATGGCGCGGACTACGCGGCGTTCTCGATCGTTGGTGATGCCGTGACCGCGACGATCCACCGCGACGGCCGGACCTATCGTGTGGCATCGGCCGGCAACGGTGCGCATTGGCTGACCGAGTGGCAGGCGTCGCGAGCGCCGCGGTGTGGCGTCGAACCGGTGGTCACCCCGAGCGCGGCCACGGCTGGGCAGTTCCCCAGTGCCCCAGTCGGCTCGCCGCCCGCGTCGGCGCGGACCTCTCCGACGGTCGACGTCATGGTGGTCTACTCCACCGAGGCCAAGGACGAGGAGGGCGGCACCGCGGCGATGCTGAGCCTGATCAACTTGGCGATCGACGAGACCAATCAGGGCTACGCCAACAGCGGAGTGCACCCGCGTCTGGCACTGATCCACACCGAAGAGATGGTCGGCTACGCCGAGCCCTCGAACTTCTCGAGCATCCTGTCGGATCTCGCGGGACAGTTCGACGGCAAGATGGACCACGTCCACCCGCTGCGGGACCAGCACGGGGCCGACCTCGTGGCAATGCTGGTCGACAATGACCAGCTCTGCGGGCTCTCCTATCTCATGACCACGGTAAGCCCGACATTTGAGGACCGTGCCTTTAGCGTCATCAACCGCGAGTGCGCGACCGTCGACTACGGGTTCGGGCATCAGGTGGGCCACAACTTCGGCTGCGCGCACGAGCCCGCGAGCGCGGGATCAGCGGCATATGCCTTCAGCTACGGCTATCGCACGCCGGATCAGCGCTTTCGCACGATCATGGCACTCGACCCGGGCACCCGCGTCCCGATCTACTCCGGCGAGGCCTCCGTTTGGGGCTCCTACATCATGGGGCAGCGCTCGCAGAACAACTCGCGTTCCCTCAACAACGCCGCCGCTACGGTGGCGGCTTGGCGTGCTTCTGCGTCGGGCAGCTTCACGTTGAGTGTGAGCAACCTGGTCGGCGGCGCGACCGCCATCCTCGCGACCAACGGGGCGTCGCCGGGCCGGTTGGTGCAGACGGCGTACAGCGTGACGGGGGCTGGGCCGATCGCGACCCGGTTTGGGCCGATCTCGCTGTCGGTGCCGGTGCGCTTGCTGCCGGCGCAGTTCGCCAGCTCAGGTGGCACGACCAGCGTGCCCCTGGCGGTCCCGGCCGCCGCCGCCGGTCGCAACATCTGGTTCCAGGCCGTCGACGTGTTCAGCAGCACCGTGTCCAACAGCCTGCCGAGCCGGATCCGCTAGCGGGCGCGCGTCAGAGGTAGATCGCACTGGTGAGCCGGCACGGTACCTGGGTCGGGCCCGGGCCGAAGGGGTTCACGACGATCGTCAGTCCCTGCGGCGCGTTGACCCACTCGACCCGGAACCGCTCGGGCGTGGTCGTGTTGGTAAAGTCCGCGAACTGGTTTTGGCCCGTGAAGGAGTAGCGCGTCGTCGGCGTCACGAGCTGCCCCGACGTGAAGTAGGTGACCCCGCCCGTCCCGATGACCCCAGTGATGTCCGGGTTGGGGCCGGAGCCGAACACGATCCCGGTCGAGCCGATCGCCTCGATGTCGAGGGTGAGGGTCCCGATGAGGCCGGAGACGTCGCACTCGTAGGTAAAGCGTGCGCGGTTCGATCCGGCGCCGGCCCGGGATCCGCCGCCGCCGTCCCCGCCGTCGCAGGCGACCGGAAGGGTGGCCAGGGTCAGCAGAGCGGCGCCATTCAGGGCGGGGCGGAGACGGAGCTGGGTCGCGTTCATGAGCTCAGGAGCGAGAGCGCGGCCCAAGTGGCACGGCGCGATTCGCCACACTTGGCGAAGAATGACACGGTTGTTTGTTGGTCGGCGGCACCGGGCGCGGGGCCGGCGGCCCCCTGGGCCCCGGTCCCTTGGAAGCGTCGCCCCCGCCGATTCAGCCCGCGCCAGCGCCTGGTCGAACACATGAAGACGAGGAGGGCCCGCCACGGCCGCGGTTTGCGCAAGCGTCTCGGCGACGCGGGCGCCAGCGGCCGGTGACGTCGACCGCGCCTCGGCTGGAAGGAGGAACGTGGACATGGCAACGGCTGACCGGGGCCTCGGTCGCGCCGCGAGGGTGGCGCCGCCCGATGTGAGAACGTCCGCCGCGGGCGGTCCGTCGATGCCGGCCCGCCCGACCTTGCTCAGTCGGCGCGCGTTCCTGCGGGGTGCCTGCAGTCTGCCCCTGGTGGGGTTCGCCGCCTGCCAGCGCGATCATCGGTCAGGGGCAGCGGGCTTGAGCCTGCACGAGGCGATCGCCGCCAAGGTGCACGGTCGCTCGAGACGGCTTACCGTGTTCTATCCCAAAGGGTCGTTCGGCAATCTCAAGCCGGCCATCGACGCGTTTCGGCGGATGACCGGGGTCGAGGTCGATGGCCTCGAAGCGTCGCTGGACGAGATCTCGGCCGAGATGGTGCTGGCACACCAGACCGGCGGGAGTGGCAAGCGCTTCGACGTCGCGATCCCGGCGACGTTTGGAATTCCGGATCTCGTCGAGTCGGGAGCGATCGTCGGTCTCGACGACCTGGCCGCGGCCCACGAGCCGCCCGGGATGATGCAGCAGTCGATCTACTCCCTTGGCGATCGCTACCTCGGCAGCCTGTACGGCTACCAGGCGGATGGCGACGCCTACATGATGTTCTACAACCGGGATTGGCTCGAGGACCCGGACGAGAACAAGCGCTACGAGGACGCGTTCGGCACCTCGTTGCGGGTGCCGCTCACGTGGCGTGAGCTGGACCGCCAGCTGCAGTTCTTCCATCGGCCCAAGGAGCAACGATACGGCGGTAGCTTGTTCCGCACGGCTGGCTACATCGGCTGGGAGTACTGGGTGCGGCTGCACGCGACCGGTCTGTGGCCGCTCGACGACGCCATGCGGCCGCGCTTCGACCGGGCGGAGAGCCTGCGCGCGCTCGAAGAGCTAGTGGCCGTGGGGCCGTACCTCGAGCCGGGGGCCGAGACCAATGGCTTGTTTGCCAACTTCCGCTCGTTTGCCGACGGCACCAAGTACGCGAACATCGGCTGGGGCGGGACGCAGAAGTTCCTCAACGGTCCGGAGTCGAAGCTGCGCGGCCGCTTGGCCTTCGGCCCGATCCCGGGTGGCGTGGTGGGCGGCCGGGAGACGCCCATGCCCTACTTCAACTGGGGCTGGAACTACGTCGTCTCGGCGGGCTCGCCGGACCCCGAGCTCGCCTACTTGTTCATTCTGTTCGCGAGCACGCCTCACGTGTCGACGCTGTCGGTGCGCGAGCCGAGCGGCTACTTCGATCCGTTCCGCGTCGAGCACTACGACGATCCGGTGATTCGCGACACCTACGGCGGGGACTTCCTCGACGTGCACCGGGCGAGCTTGGCGCATTGCATTCCCGACCTCTACCTGTGTGGTCACGGCCGCTACCAAGCGTCCCTCAAGCACGCCGTGCACAGCGTCTATTCCGGCTACCTCGACGCCCCGGCAGCGCTGTCTCATCTGCAGGCCAAATGGGAGCAGATCACCGACCAGCTGGGCCGCGACACGCAGGTCGAGCAGTGGCGCATGCTCAAGCGCTCCTATCCCGACAGCCTGCGGTCGCTGCTGACCTGAACCGGCGATGAACTGGAAGGGCAACTTCGTCTTGCTGGGGGTGCTCGCGCCTTCCTGGGGCCTGGCGCTGGTGTATCACCTGCGCACCGAGACGGTGGCCCAGGAGACGCGGCTGGCGCAGTTTCAGGCGAAGTCCCAGATCCGGCACGCGCGACTCCTCGGCGAGCTGGCCATTCGCCAGCGGTCGCTCGATTCGCTCGCCGCCCTGTTCCGGGCCTCCGCTCGGGTGACGGAACAGGACTTCGACGACTTCTGCACCACGCTGCGGTCCGCGGAGCCCGGCGTGGAGCTCTCTTGGCACGCGTCGGACGGGACCGAACGGTTCTCGTCCGGTGCCGCCGGCGCGGCCCTCGAGATCCTGTTCGATCCGCTCGAGCCGTCGCGGGTCTATGGGGACCCGGCCCGGGTGATCCTGTCGCAGCCGGTCAAAGCCAAGGCGGGGCAACAGCGCGGGTTCGTCAGCATCGCGTTCGGCCTCGGCTCACTGGCCCTCGAGGACCCCGGCCCCGACCTGCTGGAGTATCTGATTCTCAGCGACGCGGGGCAAAACGTGGCCAGCGCGTACCGGGCCGAGCACGGCATCTACACCGAAGCCGACCCGACGCGCGCCGGTCAGAACCCCGACGCCCTCTACTTCGAGGTCGCGCGCGTGGGCAGCGTCGGCTTCTTCTACCTCGCTGCACCAGCGCCGCACGACGCTCTGAGCGGCAGTCGGTTGGCGACGCTGGCGGCACTCCTGGGCCTCGGGTTGCTGAGTTCGCTGTACGTCCGCGGCTTGGTTGTGCGGCAGGACCAGATCACCGAGGAAGTGCGGGTCCGCACCGACGAGCTGACGCAATTCGCGTATCGGACATCGCACGACCTGCGCGCGCCGTTGATTACCGTCGGCGGCCTCTGTCGGGCGGCGCGGGAGGACCTCGACGGCGGCGACAGCCAGGAGCTGCGCGCGAACTTGGAGCGGATCGAGTCCCAGGTCGGGCGCCTCGACGTGCTCGTACAGGATATCCTGAAGATGGCGCGGGCCGACTTGATGGATCAGGAGCTGGAGCGGGTCGATCTCGGACAGCTCGTGCGCGAAGTGGTGGAGGGCATGCGGCACACGTTTCCTCGCCACCGTGTCCGCACGGTTGTGCAAGTGGACCGCATGCTCTCGGACCTGCTGCTGCCGCGCCCGCGGATCGCGCAGATTCTGGAGAATCTCGTCTCAAACGCGATCAAGTACGCGAACATCAGGCGCGAGGAGTCCTACGTCACGGTGGCGATCTCGATGCCGCGTGAACTCGAGATCTCGGTCCGCGACAACGGGTTGGGCATTCCGAAGGAGATGCATGGTCGGCTGTTCCAGATGTTCCAGCGGTTCCACCCGCAGGTTTCCGACGTGGGCAGTGGGCTGGGGATGTCGATCGTGAAGAAGCACGTGGATCGCCTTGGTGGCTCGATCGACATCGAGAGCAGCGGGGAGGGGACCGAGGTGACGATTCGCCTCCCCGGAGCGTGCGCCGAATGACCGGCGGCTTGCGCTCGGTCATGCTGATCGACGACAACGAGGCGGATCGGTATCTGCTTCGCCGTCTACTGCGCAAGGCGCGGGTGACCGACAGCGTGCTGGAGGCGCCCGATGGTGCCTCGGCGCTCGAGCTACTGGCCAACTTCGAGGAGAGCGCCGCCCTGCATCAGAGCCACTGGCCGCCGGCTCTGCTGTTGGTGGATCTCAACATGCCGAGGATGACCGGCCTCGAGTTCTTGACGGCGTTCTCGGGGATCCGTGGCGACCACGGCCTGGATGCGCTGGACGTCATCATGATGAGCTCGTCGGAGCGGCCGGAGGATCGCAAGCCCGCTCTGGTGCACGAGTTCGTCCGCGGCTTCATCGCCAAGATGCCCAAGAGCGCCGAGCATCTGCGCACGGAGATCGAAGCGCTCGGCGTGTCCTGCGAGTAGGCGAGGCGGCGTCAGCGGCCCTGCACGCCGACGGCCGCGGTGATCTGCACGACGCCCGGGTGGGCGACCACCGCCTGCACCCAGAACTCGCGCAAGCTCGGGGGAAAGGCGCGAAACTGGGATGGAACACGGGGTGTCGATCATCGCCGATTCGCCGCGACGCGCCACCGGTGTCGGTTCGGAGCCCGGCTCCCTCGAGCGTGCGATAGACTCTTGCCGTGCCCCCCCGCCGGCGCCTTGTCTTCATCGGGTTGACCGCTCTCCTGCTGTATGCCGCAGTCGAGGGGCTGGCCTTCGCGACCCACTGGGCCCGCAGTGGCCAGCCGTTTTCGTTTGCCATCGCCGGCGAGGCGTTACGCGCGGCGAGGGTCACCGGCCGCGAGCCGGAGCGGCCGGCGTTCGAGCAAGGCGTGGTGCTACATCCGTACCTTGGCTTCGTCAGCGACCCCACACGGGAATCGGGGCCGAGGCGCTGGAACGCGCACGGGTTTCTCGGCGTCGACGGCCCGGTGCTGCAGCGCGCACCGCATGAGTTGATCGTGGCCGTCTGCGGCGGTTCGGTGGCGCTGCAGTTCTTCGAGATGGGCACGTCTGCGCTCGAGGCGCGGCTCCGCGCGTTGCCGGCGTTCGCCAACCGGCGCCTCCGTTTCGTCAGTCTGGCAGCCGGCGGCTTCAAACAGCCGCAGCAGCTCATGGCGCTCAGCTACGTGCATGCGCTAGGTGGCGAGTTCGATCTCGTGATCAACCTCGATGGGTTCAACGAGATCGCTCTGCCGGTGATTGAGAATCAATCTGCGGGTGTGCACCCGCTGTTTCCGCGCGGCTGGCGCGCGCTCGCCGCGGCCACGGCCGACCCGCGGTTGCTGCGGCGCATCGGCGCCGTCGAGGCGATGCGGCAGCGGCGGCGCGAGAGTGCGTCGTGGGTCGCCGACACGCCGCTGCGCTACTCGGTCTTGGCGAACGTCCTGTGGGGAGTGTTCGACCGCGAGCGGGAGCGTGCGATCGGCGCGGCGCAGGCGAGCCTGTTTCGGCGGCGCGACGTGCTGCCCTTCTCGGTCCGGGGGCCGCTGCTCACCCCGCGCACGCGGGAGGATCCGGTCGGTGCGTTGGTCGACGCCTGGTCGCGGTCATCGTTGCAGATGGATCGGCTGTGCCGCGCGAACGGCGCCCACTACGTCCATTGCTTGCAGCCCAACCAGTACGATCCGGGCAGCAAGCGGCTGACGGCCCGCGAGCGCGAGGTTGCGTATCGCGACGACGCGGTGTACCGCGACCCCGTGGGCGCCGGTTATCCGCGGCTGCGCGAGGCCGGGGCCATCCTGCAGCGCCGCGGCGTGGCCTTCGTCGATCTGTCGATGCTGTTCGCCGACCTCGACGAGACGGTCTACCAGGACGACTGTTGCCACTTCAATCGGCGCGGCCACGAGGTCGTCGCTCGGGCCATTGGCGACGCGGTGGCACCTGCCTTTGCCGACGCCGGCGCAGCGTTGCCCGATGTCGCGGTGCAGGCGCTCTCCAGTGCGCCCCAGAGCTGTCGGCTCAGCGCGCCACTGCAAGCGCAGGCGCTCTCGATCCGGGCGCGGTTTGCCGACGGCGGCGAACGCGATGTGACCTACGCGGGCACGACGTTTCGCTCCAGCGACCCGTTGATCGCGACGGTGTCCGCGGCTGGCGTAGTCACCGCGCGGCGGCCCGGCACTGCCACGGTGACGGCGCGCCGCGGCGCCTTGGCGGCCGAGGTTGCCATCGAGGTCGCCTTCGAGCGCGTCGTGCGCTACGGCGTCGGCGTGCCGGCCTATCCGGAGCTTGCGCCCACCCTCCGCGTGGGCCGCGTTGCGCCGGATCGAGTGGAGCTGATCGTCGAGCGCCTGCCACGCGGTATGTCGGCGACCCTGCTAGGGGCGATCGAGCCGGGGCGCTCGCAGCTGTGCGACGTCGAGTTGCTGGTTCCCGTCGCGGACGCGTTGGCGGTGCCGCTGGCGGCCGAGGGAGGCCGCGCGGTGTACTGGTACGAGCTGCTGCCCGAGGCACCGCCGACCACGTTTTGGCAGGTGATGGTGCGCGACCGGCGCGGCGCGTGCCACAAGTGGACGAGCAACGGCCTGGCCGTGACGATGACGGCCCCGTCCCGGCCGAATCGGTGAGTCGGTTGAGCGTAGCGAACAACACGCTGTTCTTCGCCGCGTGGACCGGGATCGAGACCGGTCTGTGGAAGACCCGCCGACCTGGCGCCCGGTATCGCGGGCTCGAATCCGCGGGGGCTCACCGTGGTGGGGGACCAGGTGCTGTTTTCGGCGACGGACGGCCGCTCGCCGAGTCGGCTGTGGACGACCGATGGCACGACCGCGGGCACCGCGTCGGCCCACTCCGTCGTGCCGCGCCCGTTGCGCGGCCAGGCCACGCTCGGCGCGACGCTGTTCTTCGTCGGTGACGATGGTGCGAGCGGGACCGAGCTGTGGCGCTCGGATGGCACGGCTTCGGGTACTGGGGTGGTGGCGGATCTCACCCCCGGTCCGGCGGGGTCAACGCTGCAGATCCTCGCCGCGGTGGGCGGCACCGTGTTCTTTCGGGTCGACGTGTCGAGCAATCGTTTCGAGCTGTGGGGCACCGACGGCACGGTTGTGGGGACCGTGCCTCTGGGCCTGACGGTGGGCTGGTCGCCGTCTGCGGGGTTTGGCGGCGAGCTCTTCTTCACCGGCGTGAGTGCGGCAACGGGCGCCGAGTTGTGGACCTCGGATGGCACGGTGGCCGGCACCGTTCTCGTGGCGGATTTGGCGCCGGGCCCGAGCGGTTCGTTTCTCGACCAGCTCGCGGTCGCCGAGGACACACTGTTCTTTCAGGCGAACACGGCCGGCGTCGGCGGTGAGCTTGTGGAAGAGCGACGGGACCAGCGCGGGTACGAGCCTGGTCGCCGACTTGACGCCCGGTGGGCGAGGCTCGCTGCCGACCGACCTGGTCCCGGCGGACTGGCGGTGCTGGCGCCGCTCGCGGGGTCGGCGCCGCGCCTGAGCGTGCCGATCCCGAGCACGCCGGCTCTGCGTGGCGTGCAGGCCGGATTGCAGGTTCTGCTCACGCCGTCGGGCCTACCGATCGGTGCCGATGTCACCAATGCCGTCTGGTGGACCTTGGGGCAGTAGGCCCCTTCTCGGCGGGCCTTGCCGTGCTGAGAGCGCGCTCTCTGCGACGCGGAGCGGCGCCAGGAGCATGGATCAGAGCCTGTAGCATCGATTTGGTTCAGGCTCTGAGAACCGGCGAACTCGCGAGCCGTGAAGGTTTTAGCCGGGCAAGGTACGCCTGGGTCCGGTCGGATGGGGCTACGCTGCATGCCTCGTGCACCGTGATCAGGGCGTAACCGACTTCCCGCGTGCCGGCCGGGCGCCGGCCTCGGTCGTGGCGCTCGCGGGCCTTGCGGCTCTGCTGGCTTCGGGCTGTGGGCGGGGGGCGTCGGCCTCGGGCGCGCCGATGGGCCCCGCACCGGTGCTCGGCAGCCTCGCCCAGGAGGTCGACTACTTTGAGACGTTGGGCAGCGGCACGATCGAAGTCCTCCACGATCCGTCCTCGCCCAGCTGCTGCTTCGCCGAGTTGGCCCACGGCCGGTCGGTCATCGTCCTCAACCCGGCGCTGTTCGGCGCCTTCCCTCCAGCGATGCAGAGCTTCCTGCTCGCGCACGAGACCGGTCACCACTACCTGCAGCACACGTTCACGGTCCCCACCATCGCCCGCGAGTTCGCGGCCGACGCGTTCGGGCTGCGCGTGCTGTTCGGCGTGTCTGGCGCCGCTGAGCCCCGCGAAGTCCTCGCCTGGTTCCGCGCCAACCCCAGCGCCGGTAACCCCACGCACGCGTCGAACGCGGCACGGGCCGACTACCTGGCGGAGGTGCTCGTCGCGGTGGAGGCCGACCCCAGTCAGGTGCCGCCTGTCCCGGCGGCCGCGCAGCGTGCGGCGGCGCGCGTGCCGCTGGTGTTGCAGAACCCGCTCCGTGAGCCTGCTTCGGTGCTGGTGGATCTCGGGTTCGCCGGGGCGCTGCGCCCGGGCCAGAGCGCGGCGATCCACGTGTTGCCGGGACCGCATCGCATCGACCTGCGCGGTCTGCACTCGGGTGCGTTCAAGGCCCCGCGATGGCTCGACGTCGAGGCGCCACCGCCGTGAGCCGCGCCGCGAAGTCCAGGGCTCTCGCCGCGGCGTCGCTGATCGTGGCGGTGTGCTCCGTCGCCTCGTGCGACGACGCCGCGCCTCCGCCTCCGGCGATCGGCGTGACGGACGGCGCCGTCGTCGCTCGCGACCCATACGGCGCGTTGCCCGACACGGTGCTCGGCTACCCCGTGACGCGTGGCGCCGCGGCCGGCTACGTCCCCGACGCGGCGTGCCGCGACTGTCACGAGTCGATCTACGACAGCTACCAAGCCACCGGCATGGCGCGCTCGTTTGGTCGCCTCGATCCCGCGCAGGCGGTCGAGGATTTCGGCAAGACCTACCACCAGGAAGCGACCGGCTTCTACTACGAGATGCACGCGCGCGGCGACAAGGTCGTCCAGCGCCGCTACTGCAAGGACGAGCGCGGCCGTCATTTCGCCGAGCACGAGGCGGAAGTGGCCTGGGTGGTGGGTTCGGGCAACCACGCGCGCACTTACTTCGCGCAGGATCCGCACGGTGAGATGTTCGAGCTACCGCTGTCGTGGTACGCCCAGGACGGCTGGGCGATGTCGCCCGGCTATGAGTATCCCGACCACGAGCGCTTCGAGCGGCAGGTCGTGCGCGAGTGCATGTTCTGCCACAACGCCTACCCCGAGGTGCCGGTGGGCAGCGATCTGCCGGGCCAGCCGTCGACGTTCCCGACGACGTTGCCCCACGGCATCGGCTGCCAGCGTTGTCACGGCCCCGGGGCGCGTCACGTCGAGAGCGCTATCGATCCCGATGCGGACGAAGGCCAGGTCACTGGCCGCATCGTCAATCCCGCACACTTCGCGCCGGCCGACCGCGACAACGTGTGCCTGACGTGCCATCTGCAGCCGGACGTGTTCAGCGGCGGTGAGTCGATCGTGGCGGTGATGGACCGACCCGTGTACGCCCATCGGCCAGACCTGCCGGTGACCGACGCCAAGGTGTTCTTCGACTTTGGCACGGCCGAGGAGCGCGCGGCCAAGATCGAGATCAACCACCACGCGTATCGCCTGCGGCAGAGCGCTTGTTACACCGCCAGCGATGGTGCGCTCCATTGCGTGACCTGCCACGATCCGCACACCAAGCGAGCGCGACCCGAGCACGCGGACCACTACGCCAAGGCCTGTCTGCAATGCCACGCCACCGAGGATTGCAACGGGCACGAGGGCGCTCGCGCGGCGGCGGGGAGCGCCGCGCTGCCGGACTGCGTCGCCTGCCATATGCACGAGGCGCGGCCCCGCGACGTCATTCACGCGACGATCACCGATCACCGGATTCGACGCCGCCCGCCGAAGACCGACCTCACCGCGCGACGACCGCCGCAGCCGCGCCCGAAGGCACCCCTGCAGCCGGTCCCGTACCTGCCCGACCAGACGCCAACCGGCGCCCTGCGCCACCTCTATGCCGGCTGGGCGAGTGAGGATCGAGCGTCGCCGGAGCAGCTGCGCGCGTGGCGCGCCGCGCTCGCGGAGCTGCAGCCCAGCGTGTCGCTGCCGTACGTGACGCTCGGTCGCGCGCTCGCGCTCGCGGGTGACGTCCAGGCCGCTGTCGAGGTCCTGAGCGCCGCGGCGTCGCGCTTTGCCGACGACGCGCTCGTGCACTACACGCTTGGTCTGGCGCTGCACATCGGCGGCGAGCACGCAGCCGCGATGCAGCACGTGGACCAAGCGCTCGCGGCGGGCGAGGAGCCACTGGCGCTGGCCCTCAAGGGCAACCTGCACGCCTTGCTGCGACAGCTGGAGCCGGCGCGCGAAGCGTGCGAGGCGTCCCTGCGGCTGCGGCCGAATCGCACCAAGACGTGGAAGGCCTATGCGTCGATCCTCGCCGAGCTCGGGCAGCTCGACCGCTCGGCCGAGGCCTACCGCAACGTGATTGCCCGCAGCCCTGATGAGCTGGAGGCCTACTTCATGCTCGCCGACATCCACCGCGCCCAAGGGCGGCCGGCGGAGATGGTTCGCATCCTCGAGCACGGCGCGTCCCGTTCGGACGACGTGCGTCTGGAGCTGGTCGTGGTGCACCTGCTCGATGGACCACCGGCGCGCGACACCGCCCGGGCTTTGGCGATCGCGCGGGATGTGCGTTCTCGGCAGCCGGCGAGCGGGCGCGCCCACGCCTACCTGGCGTTCGCGATGATCGTCTCGGGCCAAGCCGACGGAGTGGGCGCGGTCCTCGACGCGGCGCGCGCCGCTGGCGCCGACCCGGCCGTTTGTACCGGGCTCGCGGCCCTCGAGCGCCGGCGGGTGGGGGACCGCCCTGGGGCCAACGGCCTGCTCGAGCGCTTTCAGGTGGAGCTCCGAGCGCCGAGCTCGGAGCGCCTGCGCGGGCCGATCGTGCGCCTCTTGCGGGCGACTTCGTCACCGCGGTAGCCTGCGTGCTGGCCCGCTGTGTCGGGCGGAGAGCCGCCGTTGGTCCGAGTCATCTTCGTACTGTTGATCCTGGTCTTGGTCGCCGCAGTGATGTGGGGGACGTGGCTTTCACCGGTCGCGCCAGCCCCGGCCGCAGCGGGGGCGTTGGCGGCGAACGCGGCCCCGGTCACCGTTTCGGCGACCCCGACGGCTGAGAAGGTCGCCGCGGCAGCCGCCGCCGGGCCGGCGCCGATCACAGCGCAGCCGCGCCCGGGGCCGGCGGTCGACGGCGCCGCTGTTCCCGCGTCGGTTCCGAGCGAGGACGAGGCTCCCGCAAGCGCGCCCACGTTGGACGTCTCGCTGCGCGGTTCGCTGGTGTGGCACGAGAGTATGGACCGCGACGCGTTTCGGGTCGCCGTGCGTCGGGCCGGGGTCGAGAGCCCGGCGTTCCTGCAGCCGGACGGCTCGTTCTCCGTGTTTCGCAAGAAGGCGGGCAACGTCGACGTCCTGGTCTACCTGGTGCGCGACCCGATTCCGCTGCACACGTTTTTCGACGTTCAGCTGCCGGCCGTCGGTGTCAGCATGGAGCCCCGCCTCCAGGGCATCGACGTGCGGGACCCGCGCCGCGTTGCGCTGACCCTCGTCTCGGCCGACGGCGGGGTTGAGTGGCGACCGGCGATCCCCGGCTTGCACCCGCGCGGCGGCTTTGGCGAAGCCTTCCTGCTCATCGACCTGATCGCGCCCAGCGGCGACCGGCGCCGGCTCGAACTCATGGACCCCGTCGTGGTGCCCGTCCGTGGCGCCGGCTACCGCGCCGAGATCAGCATGCTCGGCTATCACTCAGTGCGCCTGGAGAACCTGTACGAGGATCGCGACGTCGTGCTGGAGCCCGTGACGCACGTCGAAGTGGCCATCGACCGCCGCGGCTTGCGCTCGGATCAGTGGCTCCAGCCGATCCTGCGCCGCGTTCACTCGGGCCAGATGCCAAGGGTCGGGCTCGACCTAGCGAGCGACGGGATCCAGACCCTGTCGCGCCAGCCGAACAAGAGCACGTTCGGCGTCACAACGCCCGGCACCTATCAGATCTTCTGGCGCGAGGAGACGGGGGAGCCGTTGGACCCTTCCTCGTCGGCGGGAGAGCACCCGGCGCGGCGGTTTCGCGTCGAGGACATGCGTCGCAAGTATGAGTTCACCATCGCCGTGGGCGCCGAGGATCTCGAGCGACGGTGAGCGGCGTCGCGCCGCTTCTCCGTGCGGTCGCCACGATACGAACGTACCGTGCCGCGACAAAAACCACCGCATTCGGGCGGCTGCCGACGGTGCCGGCCGGCGTGGCGCCGAGCGAGCAGTGCTGGGGCGGCTTGGCCCCGTTGGCGGAGCCAGCGCGCCGGTGGCTGAAGGCGTCGCCTACGGCACGTAGGCCAGACCAAAGGGGTTGGTGCCCGCTTGGATCACCCGGCGCAGCACCGGCTGGCCCAGCCCGACGCGCTGATACGCAGACACCTCGGTGCGCGAAGCCGAGGAGTGGGTGACGAAGATCCTCCGGCCGCCCGGCACCGCGGCGATGTTGTGCGGCGACGGCACTGGCACGCCGACCGCGCGGCGCACCCGCACCGTCGGGCCCGTGGAAAGCTCGTAGAGACCGTTGTCGCTGCCACTCGGGAAGTTGCTCACCAACAGCCGGCCGGTGCCCGCCGGGACGTAGACGCCGTGCGCACCCGGCACGGCCACTTGCTGCAGCTCGGCCAAGGAGTCGCCGTCCAAGACAAACACGGTGTCGCTGTTCTGACACGGCACGTAGAGCCGGTTGGAGCGGTGATCCCACCACAAGTGCGGGTCGCGGCCGACGGCCGCGCGGGCCGTCTCGGTGAAGGTGCGAGTGCTGAACTGCACCACGAAGTCCGTGGACAGGCCGGCGCCGAGCAGACTGACATAGGCGTTGCGGCCGGTCACAAAGACGTCGTGGGGCTTGTAGCCCTGCACCATCAGATCGGCGGGCATCGACACCGTCGCCATCACGGTCATGGTCGCGAGATCGATGACCGAGCTGGTGTTGTCGACGTCGTTGTTGACCCAGAGCTGGCGGTCGCTTGCCCACATATGGAACACGCCGGTGCCGACCGCGACCGTTCCCAGGACACGGTAGGTGCGGCGATCAAACCGCACGATGCGGTTGTTGGCGCGGTCGCCGACGAGCACTTCGCCGGCAGCGGCGACGACGTACATGGGCTCGGGGGTCGCGGCGCCCGGGGGCAGCGGCACGGTGCGCGTGACGGTGAGCCTCGCCGTGTCGATCACGGTGATGTCCGCGGAGCCGCGGTTGGCGACCACCACCTGCTGCGTCGCGGCAGTCGTCGCGAGCGCGGTGAGGCTGAGGGTGAGGAGCAACGAACGGATCATGGGGGTCTCCTGGGTTGGTGCGAGGGAGGCGGTTCTAGCGCAACGTCACGGTGCGGCCGGTCGGGTGTTGGGCCCGATCCAGTGAATGCCCGCCGGCGGTGCGGCGCCTGACTCGCCCGTAGCGAACCGTGTGCCACGGCGTCCTCGAGTGTCGGACGCGTCGTACCCGTGGCGGCGCCGCGCGCCGCATCACGCGAGTGCAGCGGGCCGGTGACCGCCCCTCAGAGCCGGTAACTAGTGTTGCGTGTCGGAAGTTCGTCACATATGTCGACGGCCCTCTGCGCCGCTCGCGGCGTTGCGTCTCCTCGACTTGTCCACCAACAAGCCCTGCGTCGACAGCGCCTTGCGAGCGGCACACATGGCTCGCCGACTT
>JBCCGH010000150.1:0-23132 GCA_039029375.1 Planctomycetota bacterium | reverse complement strand
TCCACGGCCCTCAGCGCCGCTCGCAGCGTTGGGTCGTCCTCGCCGTATCCACCAATATGCCTGCGGCGACCCGCCTTGCGACCGGCGCCGATGTCTCGCGGACAAGGCCCCATCTGCCTGAATCACACCACTAGAATCCCGCGGACTCCGACGCGCCGGGCGCGAGTGTCGGCCTTTGGCTGCTTCCTTGCCGCCGTTTGCGCGGTGTCGGCCGTAGCTCCGGCCCAGCGACAGTTCGAGCCGGCTCGGTTCGTCAAACCCTACCTGCCGCAGGGCGACGATCTCGTCATCACGGCCACCGGCGACGTCGACGGCGACGGCGACCTCGATCTGGCGGGCTTTCGCGGACCAACCTCAGGGTTGTCTAGCGCTCCGGACCAGGCGGTTCTTCTGATCAATGACGGCACCGGCGTGTTTGCCGATGAGACCGCGGGTCGCATGCCGCCTGGCACGACCCAGTGGGGCCACGTGGCCTTTGGCGATGTCGACGGCGACGGCGATCTGGATCTCGCGCTCACGCCGCCAGAGATGGATCGCGACCGCAAGAGTCTCTATCTGAACGACGGCGCCGGTGTCTTCACCGACGTCACGGCAACCCGAATGCCCGCTCGATCCACGCGCTCGAGCGAAGTGGCCTTTGCCGACATGGACGGGGACGGCGACCAAGACCTGGTGTTTGGTGGCGGCAACAACGCTCCGACACTGCTCTACCGCAACGACGGCAACGGCACGTTCGACGATGCCACCGCCCTCCTACTCCCGCCGGCAACGCTGGATGTGGTCGCGATGGTACTCGGCGACGTCGACGGCGACGGCGACGTCGACCTGATCTTGTCCCGCAACCGCGTCGCCGCCCCCACCCGACTGCTGCTGAACGACGGTACGGGCAAGCTGGTGGACGCGTCGGCCACGCATCTGCCGCCCCCGCCACTGGTCGCGAACGAGCGCCCCTACAGCTTTGCACTCGCTGACTTTGACGGCGACACCGATCTCGACCTGGTGCTGGGCTACTCCACGAACTGGGACAACCTGCTCTACCTCAATGACGGGTCAGGGGTCTTTGCCGAGGTCTTGGCTCGCCTGCCGCAGCAGAACGAGTTCACGGTCGGCCTCGCCGCGCTCGACGTGGATCGGGATGGCGACCTGGATCTGGCGCTCGCCAACACGTCGAGCACGCGCGTCTACCTCAACAACGGTACCGCGACGTTCTTCGATGCGCCCACTCGCCTCCCGGAGTTCCGACCGGCGCGCGGGGTGATCGCGGCCGACGTCAACGATGACGGCGATCCAGATCTGCATTTCGGCAAGGACAACGATCGCCGCCTCTACCTGAATGACCGGGGTCGCAAGTTCGTCGACGCATCGAAGACGCGCTTGTCGGTATCAACGTTCGACGCCAGCGACCTCGCTCTGGCCGATGTCGATCGCGACGGCGATCTGGACCTCCTGGTCGCAGATGGCGAATTCGGCCAGCCCTGCTTCGGCTACTGCAGCTATCCGTTCTGCGGCGGCTACGTGCCGAGGCTCTATCGCAACGATGGCCAGGGAGCCTTCACCGACGTCACCGGCGAGAGCATGCTCACGGACGGCATCAATGCCGCAGCGCTCGCGGTTGGCGACGTCGACGCGGACGGCGACGAGGACGTCGTGGTCGGCGCGATCGACTACGGCGGCTGCTACTCCGCGATCCCCAATCGCAACGTGCTCCTGATCAACGGGGCGGGCGTGTTCTCCGACGAGCCATCACGACTACCACCGGACCGAGACACAACCTTCGCGGTCGAGCTCGCCGACGTCGACGGCGACGGCGACCTCGACCTGCTGACGGGCAACTTCAGGCAGCGCAATCGCCTCTACCTCAACGACGGGCTTGGAACGTTTCGCGACGTCACCGCCGAGCACATGCCGCGCGCGCTGGACGACACCCGCGCCCTCGCCGTCGGCGACATCGATGGCGACGGCGATCTCGATCTGCTCTGGGGCAATGAGGGCGAGCAGAACCGGCTACACCGCAACGACGGTCAGGGGCGCTTCACCGACGTGACCGCGACCCAGCTGCCCACGGACCGGCGCCGCACGCTCGCCGCCGCATTTGCCGACGTCGACGGCGACGGCGACCTCGATCTGGTGCTCGGCAACGAGATCCAGCCCGGCCTGTACTTGAATGATGGCGCCGGGACGTTCTTCGACGCGTCGGACACCATGCCAATCCACGGCGATGACACGACCGCGATGCTCGTCGCGGATGTGGACGAGGATGGCGATGTCGACGTGATCCTGGGGAACGCCGACTTCGGCGTCTTCCTAGAGCTGGCGCAAGATCGCCTCTACGTCAACGACGGCAGCGGGCGTTTCGCCGACGCGACAACCCTTCGACTCCCGCCGAGACAAGCAGAGGCCAGGGCACTGGTCCGAGGGGACCTCGATGGGGACGGCGACCTAGATCTCGTTGTGGCGGAGGACAACTTCCCGGAGAACGCGCAGCTCCTCATCAACCACCACCGCCAGCTGGCGGCGCCCCGGTTGGCGCTTGTCGGCGGCCGCTACGACCTGGAGCTCTTCGCCGCGCCTGGCTACGGCGCCACGACACCGCTCGGCGTCGTCATTCTGGGGGCGGCGGTCCTACCGCGGCCCGTCCACCTGCCCGGCCTCGGCGCGTGGAGGCTAGAGCCACCGTTGGCCGCGCTGCCGGCGGTGACGATCCCGATGAGCACCGGGCGACGCGCGCTGGCTCTCACGCTGCCCCCTACGCCCGCGCTGCAGGGTGCGTCGGTGCAGGCGCAGGCCGCACTGGTCGACGGGGCCTCGGTGCGGCTCACCGGCCTGGTGGTCGACACGGTGGGCCAGTGATCGGTCTGGGCGCGCTGGTTCAGAAGCCGCCAACCACCGCTTCGTAGCCCGCCGAGAACACCAGGCCGAGCGGGTGCGCGAAGATCGCCTCGACGACAGCCTGGTTGTAGAACGTCGCGCCCAGCAGCGCCGGGTCCCGCAGTGGCAGGACCAGCGAATAGGCGTAGGCCGGAGCGATGATCGCCGCGTCGGGGCTGACGAGAAGCTCGCATCCTGGCGCGCCAAAACCGCCGAGCGCCAACGGGAGCGGGACGGGGCCCCAGGTCGTGCGCGAGGCACCAAGGAGCACAAAAGCCTGGGAGCGAAAGGGCACATTCTGGATGCGCAGCGCGAAGGAGCCGCCGACGCAGGGGACGCCCTCGGCCGTGATGACTGGAAGACCGGCCGCGGGGCTCGGACAGCCCGCCCCAAAAGCGGTGTAGCTGCCCCCACTCACTGTGCCGTAGCGCCAGAGCGTTCCGTGCACGGAACCGGCGAACGGCAGGTCATCGCCGCCGAACTGGTAGACCGACCGCGAACTCGAGTCGTAGGCAACCGCAAAGCCGGTAGGAGCGGTTGGACTGGTGACGTACGACGTCGGGACCGTGACCTCCCACCTGGTCCCGTCGAATTCCAACGTCTCCTGATCGTCGTAGCCATCGCCGGAGCACGCCACGACGCGCTCCAACCCAGCGTGATAGGCCGATTCGGTGCGAATCCTCGGGCGCGGTCCCCCGCGGGGCACCGTGACCCAAGTCGCGCCGTCCCACTCAAGCGTGTCGGTACTCCCCGAATTGGCAACGACCCGATCGCGCATGGCGTCATAGGCAGCGTTGGTGAGGAGGCCGGGACCGCGCCCGGTGGACGGGATCAGTGCCCAGCTGCTGCCGTCCCAAGCTCGAACCTCGCCGCCGCTATGGATCGACAAGACCGATGCTAGCCGGCCGTGGTAGACGAGAACAAAGCCCGGCGACAACTCCTGCGACACCACGGACGGCCCCCAGGCCGTGCCATCCCACTCGATGGTCTCAACTGGCACACCGCTGTTGCCGTTGACCAGCACCATCCGGCCGCGCGCTTCATCGAATGCCGCCGACCATGTGAAGAGCTGGGCCGGCGGCCAGGACGTCTGCCTTGGAAACTCACACCAGGACGATCCGTCCCAGCGCCATAAGTCGGCGAGCTCCGGCCTCAGCGGTCGAGCCGATTTGACACCGCCATACAACAGCAGCTCTCCTCGCACTGAGTCGAAGACCAGCTCGGCGCCACGCCGGGGTTCGGGCCTGGCCGGCCTCAGAACGTTCCAGGTCGCCCCGTTCCACGACCACAGATCGCCAAAACGCACGCGGTCGTCGCGGCCGCCAAACAGCAGCACCGTGCCCGGCGTGATTCCGGCCGCCATGCCGTGCCCGAAGGAGGGTGGCGGCGCGACCGCTGTCGCGTGCTGCGTCCACGTGGCACCGTCCCAGGTCCACGTGTCGCCCAGCGCAACGGCGCCGTCGAATCCGCCAAACAGCACGAGCTCTCCCCGCAGGGCGTCATAGGCCAACGCGTGGTCGACGCGCGCCGAGGGAATGGTCGCGGGCGCGCGCTGGGACCAGACGTTGCCGTTCCACTCCCAAGTATCGGCGAGCTCGCCCCCACCCGCGTCGCGGCCGCCAAACAGCACGACGACGCCCCTCGCCGCGTCGAACGCCATCGCGTGCCCAACGCGCGCCGGCGGCGCACTAGGCGGCGCGAGCTGGCTCCAGGAGCTGCCATCCCAGCGCCACGTATCCGCCATCACCGCGCCGGACGTCTGGCCGCCAAACAGAATCACGTCGCCGTTCGGAGCCGCGGCCATGGCGTGGCCATACCGAGCGGACGGCTCCCCCGACGCGGGTTGCCGCAAGGCCCAGTTCCCGCTCGCCAAACGCACCCAGGTCTCCCCTAGCGGCAGTCGCGCCCCTTCCGGAGCGCGGCCGCCAAACAGCACGAGCTGGCCGGTGTTCGTGTGCGCCGCCATCCCGGGGTCGGTGCGATTGCGCAACGACGTCGCGAGTGTCTGCACCGCCCAGGCGGCCCCCGACCACGACGCCTCGTCAGCCGGGGAGCTCAGCGCGGTGTGCTCGCCGACCGCGACCACGACTTCGCCAGTCGCCGGCTGCAAGGCCACGGCGTGGTGGGTCCACGTGCCCGGATTGAACTCGTAGGGCGCGACCTCCATCCACTGCGCCTGGGCGCCAGCGGTGGCCGCCAACGTGAGGCCCCACAGGGACCGAGACAAGGTCGATGCGATCGGCATGGGAGAATCCGGGGAATCGAGGTGCAGGGCACGCACACCGGCACGAGGGGGGATGCTTGGCTGCCATCCTACGGTTGCAGATTTCTGGCCAGAACCCGCCCCCGACGGTCGTGCAACGCCCTCCCCGCGGAGCGCGTTGCTGCACCGGCCCGTCTTCAGGTGACGGTTGAAGCCGGGCAGGGTACGCCATGGTCCATGACCGACGCGCGGAGGCCCCGCTCGCATGGCTGGCGACTCCTCTGGTGGAGCCTCGCGATCGCGAGTGGCGCGCTCGCCGCGGCGGTGCTCCCGGTGGTCGTCCAGGTCCAGCGCGCGGCCGCGCGGGGCCAACAGCTCTACGCCGATGTGTTCGTGCAGGATGCGCGCGGCGTCATCCGGCAGGTTTCGCCCGGCGACGGCGTCTATCAGTTTCCGCACATTCACCCGTCCGGCACCCGCGTCGCGTTCTGCGGCGGCGCGACCGGCGTCGTGCGCCTTTTCGAGCACGACCTGACCACGGGCACGACGCGCGCGCTCACCGACGGCTCGTACGGCGCCGTGATGCCGCACTACGCGCCGGACGGCCGGACCCTGGTGTTCATGGCGGACGTCGGCACGGGCCAGCCGCCGCTGCGCGTGCGGCAGATTCCGCGGCGCGGCACGTTCGGTCGGCAGCGCTTTCGGCTCTGCCGGCTGGAGCTCGCGACCGGGAAGGTCCGCGCCCTCACAGACCCGAGCGCCAACGACCTGCGGCCCGCGTTCCATCCGGAAGGGCGCGAGATCGTGTTTACCAGCACGCGCGGCGGGAAGCTCGCGCTCTGGACCGTGCGCGCCGACGGCACGGCGCCGCCCGCGCCACTCCGCTACCGAGGCTTCGGCTACAACGCCTCGTACGCGGCCGATGGCACGGCGCTGTTCTTCCACGCGAACGACGGCGGGCGCCACCGCGCGTGCCGGCTGAATCTGGGCGACGAGCAGCCAACCTTTCTCGCCAACGACCTCTTTCAACAGACCCACGGCGCCTGTGCACTGCCAGACGGATGCGGCCTCCTCGTCCACGCCCAAACCGATGCCGGCTGGAGCCTGTGGGAGCTGCCGCTCGACGGCAGCGCGGCCCGCCGGCGCACGCCACCGGACTTTCCTCACGCCATGCACGCAAGCTGCGCTGGCAATGGCGCTCTAGCCTTCGACGAAGAGCGGCCTGTCTCCGTTCGCCGCGAGCTGTGGTGGCGGCTCCGCCGGCTCGGGAGAACGTGAGACGCGTCGCCGGCCTCGCGGGAAGAGTCGCTCGAACGCTCCTCGCGCGGTTTTTGGCCAGAAACGCCGCCACGCGACAACCGCCTCCGGCGTTCGGCGTTGCCAGCTGCTTCACCCATGATCCCTGCCTGCACCCTCCGCCCCGAACCCCGCGCACAAGCACAAGTCGGCAACCGCTTCGAGCTGAAGTTCGCCGTGCCCAGCGACCGCGTCGGCGCGCTGCTCGACGAGCTCGGTCCCTACCTTGACCGCGATCCACACGCCAGCGCGACCGGCTACTCCGTGCACTCCACCTATTGGGACTCCCCGGACCTCGGTTGCTTCTGGGAGAAGGTCGACGGGCAGAAGTACCGTCGCAAGGTTCGCTTTCGCCGCTACCGTCCCGGCCGGCACGGCTTCCTCGAAATCAAGCAGAGGATCGACCGGTCGGTGCAGAAACGTCGCGTGCCAATCACGATCGAACGCGTCCGCCAGGTGCTTGGCGACCGCTGCGAAAGCGCGTCCGATCCGGTGCTGCACCCCGTGGAGCAAGAGGCGCAGTTCCTGTGCCGCCACTTCGCACTCGGCCCGTCGTTCGACGTCGCGTACCGACGCCGTGCGTACTTCGCCCGCGTGGAGCCGGCACTGCGGGTGACGTTCGACACGCGGCTGCACTACGAGCCGCAGCGCGGCGAGGGCGTCGAGGAGGACGCCTCGTTCGAGTGCAGCAAGACGCTGCTCGAGCCGAGCCTGACCCTCATGGAGGTCAAATTCAACCACCGCGTGCCAATCTGGCTGACCAAGAAGATTGGCGTCTTTGGCCTGCGTCTCGTGCGTTTCTCCAAGTACTGCGCCGCAGTCGACCGGGAGCTGTTCGATGGCCGCCATACTTGATTGGCGATCGGCCCAGGACCTCGCCACATTGTGGCAGGAGCTCGGAGGCAGCGCCGGTGGCACAGCGCGGTATGACGTGATCGAGATCGTCGCCGCGCTGGCGTTCAGTCTGGCGCTGGCGCTCCTGCTCGCCTACGTGTACCGCAAGACGCACCGAGGCTTGTCGTACTCGGTGTCGTTCGTGCACACGATGATCATCATGGCCGTGACCGTGACGATCATCATGATGATCATCGGCACCAACATCGCCCGCGCCTTCACGCTCGTCGGCGCGTTATCGATCATTCGCTTTCGCACCGCGATCAAGGACCCCCGCGACGTCGCCTTCGTGTTCATGGCGATGGCCATCGGCATGGCGTGCGGCACCGGGTTCTTCGGCATGGCGATCGTGTTCACGCTCTTCTGCCTACCCATGGTGTATCTGCTCTTTCGCTTCGAGGTCGGCGCTATGGCGACATCGGAAGTGATGCTAAAGGTGCACCTGCCCGAGAACGTGGACCACCACTCCGCCTTCCGCGAGCCCTTCTATGAGTTCCTCAGCGACCATTCGTTGCTGAGCGTCGAAACCATCCGCGGGGGCGCGCTCCTCGAGCTGCTGTACTCGGTGCACTTCAAGCGTGACAGTGAGGAGGCGCGCTTCATCGAGGCCCTCCGCGTGATCAACGGCAACCAGAAGGTCGCGCTGATCACCGGCCAGCAGAACGTGAACGTCTGACGTGGTGGAGCGACAACACCGGCTGCAGCGAGAGCGCACGTGGATTGCCGCCTGGCTCCTCAGCGCCGCGGTGTCGGTCGGCGGCGGCACTTGGGCAGTGCTGGGCGGCGCTGCCGACCGAGCGGTCGAGAGTGCGTACCTGAGCTGGGGCGCACGCGTCCAGCGCTGCCAGCAACTCGTCGACGAGGGTCGATTCGAAGCGGCGAAGGCTGAGCTCGCCAAGCTCGACCGGCAGCTTCCGGGGCGCACACCGCGGCATCGGCTGGCCACCGATCGGCAGCTGCTGCTCGGGCTCCTCGGTGAATGCGAGCTCCAGCTCGGCCACAAGCGACGCTGCCTAACCGCGCTCGAGCGGCTGGTCGCGTTCAATCCGCGCACCTGGGCGAGCCACCACCAACTCGCGCACGCCCTGCGTCACTTCGGCGCCCCCGAGGATGCCGCCGCGAGCGATGCGGCGGTGCTCGAGATCCACCCCAACCACCTGCCCAGCGTCGACGCGCTCGTCGCACATCACCAAGAAGCGCGACGGTTCACGCGGGCGATCGAGGTTTGGGAGACCTACCTCGACGCCCTGCTCGTGGCGCCGATCCGCGTGCGGTTGGGAGGTGACGAGAGCGTCGTGCTGGTGGTCGTGGATGGCCGGCCTCAAGACGTGCGCCTGCCGCTCACGCTACCGCCGGGCTGGCGCGGCGCGCTCGCGGTGGCGACGGCCGGCTACAGCATCGAGCTGCACGCGCTCGCCTGGCTGCGCGGCCAGCGCGTCGGTCAGCTGACGGCGCGGGCCTTCGAAGCCGCGGCCCTAGACGAAGTGAGCTGGACCCTCGATGCCTGCACGAAGCGCGGCGCCCGCGACTTCGTGGCCCACGCGGCCGAGGCCCGCTTGACCGGCGTCGTGGCTGCGCCCGAGTACGACGTCGCCGCCATGCGGCTGCGCGTGAGCGCGTTCAAGGCGGTGACGCCCGAGCTCTGGCGGCGCGTCGAGTCGTGCTACGACCACGCGCTCGCGCTCGGTCGGCTCGAGGCGGCACGCGCCCGGGTGCGAGTCGGCGGATGCCTCGAAGGCGGCTCCCTGTTGCCATCTTGGCAGACCAAGCCATGAGGCGCGCACGACACGGCTGGCATCTGCCCGAGGTTCTCCTCTGCACGGTGCCCGTCGTCGGACTCGCGGCGTGGCTGCTGATCGGGTCCGTCGCCGACTACACCAGAGTGCGTCGGTATGACGACTGGTGGACGGTCCAGCTGTCGTCGGCCGGCTTCCTGCGCGGCCGGCTCGGCGCGGCGGCGCGCCTGCCACGCGCACTCGCGCTCGACGACGCGTTCGACGTGTCTACCGCCGGCCCCGGAACGCTTGACCTGCGCGTCGACCCCGACGCCTGGGACGACTTGGTGCGTGGCCCGGAGCCGCACTTCGGCCAGCGCCTCCCGGCCACAGTCGTGCACGACGGGCAAGCCCACGAGGTGCGCCTCCGGCTGCGCGGCGACAGCGCGATCCACTGGGGCACCGAACGCCGGTCGCTGTTACTTCAGGCGCCGAAGGACGCGCTGCTGCTCGGTCGCCGGCGGACGGTCCTGTCGGTGAAAGCCCCGGTGGCGACCTTCTTGTCCCACACGCTGGCGCGCGACTTCGGCCTATTGTGCCCCGAGACGCACCTGGTCGCGGTCTATCTCAACGGCCGGGCCTACAGCCTGATGCGGGCCACGGACACGATCGACGAGGAGTTCCTGCGGCGCAGCAAGCGCATGCCGGGCGATATCTTTCGCGGCGACGTGTGGGCCGCGCACGAGCGGTTTGACGGGCTCCCGCGGAGCCTGTTTCGCAACGCCTACGCCTGGGATCGGACCGCGGTGGACGCGCGACCGCGGGCGCCTGGCATCGCGCCACTGGCCACGTGGATCGGCGATCTCAACCGCGGCGACGTCGCGGCACATCGCCGCTTGCTCGATCGCATCGACCAGGACGAGCTGGCGCGTCTCCTCGCGGTCATGCTCGTGACGGGCGACCCTCATCACATCGACGACCTCCACAATCAGTTCTGGTATCGCGACCCGACGAGCGGCGCACTGCACCCGGTCGTGTGGGATCTGCTGCTGCGCGACGTCCGGGTACCGAAGCCCGGCGGCCGCATCAACCGCATGTGGCGCGTGCTACTGCGCGATCCGCGTCTGTTTGCCGCCACGCTGGCCGAGCTGCACCATCGCCTTGCTGACGAGACCCTGCTGCGTGACGCCAGCCGACGCGTCGAGGCCGCCTGGGCAGCACACCGCACGGTCGCCGAACTCGACCTCCAACGTCAGTGGCCGGCGCCACGGCCGGCGCGTCCGAAGGCCGTCATGGGCATCCTGCGCGCCAATGCCGAGTGGCTGCGCCGCCGGATCCGCGACGACGCCAAGGCGGCCGTGGCGGTGCAGCGCGTTGGGCCGCGGCGCTGGCTCGTCGACGTGCAGACGCGCGGCTGGGTCGGCGTGCGAATCCAGGGATTGCGCGCGACCGACGGCGCAGCCGTGGCCGGGGCGCTACGGCCGGACCTCGATCGTGACGGCGAGCTGGATTCCGATGAGCCGCGTTGGGAGCCTTCGCGCACGACGATGCCCGCCGGGGTACGCGGCCGGGTGACGATCGATCCCGAGCCCCTGCACTACCGCTGGTTCGTCGAGACCAACGCCGCCGTCGACCAGCTGCGGATCGCGTTCGCCAACGCGGTGACCGGCGAGCCGGTGTCGGTTGAGCCCTGGGCCCCGGGCGCAGCGATCCCCGAGGCGCAGTGCCACCACCCCTGGGACCTGCGCGATCCGCCCCCACCCGCCGACGTCACGCTCGGTGGCGCGGTCCACTTGACCGAGGACCTGCGCATCCAAACCGGCCAGACCCTGCGCATCGCCGCAGGCACCGAGCTCCGCCTCGACCCCGACGTGTCGATCGTAGCCCGCGGCCGCATCCTTGCCGAAGGGACGGCGGCCGCCCCGATCACGGTCCGGCCCGCGATCGCGGGTCGGCCCTGGGGCACGGTGGCGCTTCAAGGCGAGGGGGCGAGCGGCAGCGTCCTGCGGCACGTGACGCTCCGCGGCGGTGGCGGCGCGATCATCGACGGCGTGCGCTACCAGGGCATGGTGAGCGTGTATCACGCGTCGCGCGTGCAGATCCTCGACTGTGAGTTGAGCCGCAATCGCCGCTGCGACGACGCACTCAACGCGGTGGGCGCGGACCTCGAGGTCGCGCGGTGCTGGATCCACCACGCCAATGCCGACGCCATCGACTTCGACGGCTCGTCTGGAATCATCCGCGACTGCCGCATCGAGGACGCGGGCAACGACGCCATCGACCTCATGACGTGCAGCCCACGCATCGTCGGCAACCGTCTCCGCGCCTGCGGCGATAAGGGCATCTCCATCGGCGAGAACGCCGCGCCGCTCGTGCTGTACAACGACATCCGCGACTGCGCGATCGGCATCGAGGTCAAGGATCGCTCGCGGCCCGCACTGGTGCGCAATCTGCTCGCCGGCCACGACGTGGGCATCGCGGTCAGCCAAAAGAACTGGCGCTACGCCGGGCCCGGCGCCCCGATCCTCGCCGGCAATCGGGTTGAAGGTGCGATAGTGCCGCTGCAGTGCGATCCGGCCGGACGCGTCACGCGCGTGGCGGCGGAGGGCGCGGACCTCTCGTGGCTCCTTGGGCCGCACGGCCTGGTCGCGGGTGACGGCATTGGCGCCGACGCGACCTGGGCCACGCAGCCGCCCTCCCGCCGCGTCGCGGCCGCGCGGTTTGATGCGAGCCTCGCCCACGGGCCGCACCCATGGCGCGCGACCGGCGCAGTGCGCCGCGTCGCTGCGCGTGACCGACACCTCGTCGCGCAGCTGCGGCAAGGGGAAAGCGCCGTATGCTGGAATGGCCCCTGGAACCTGCCCGACGGCGGCTGGCTCGTCGTCGAGGCCGCGGGCGATCCCGACATCCAAGGCACCGTGCGTCTCATCGCGACGGGCGGCACGGGCGTGACGACCCCGCTGACCGTGCGCACGGCACCGCGCTTCTCGACCTTGCGCGTGCCGCCGGGTCGCTACGCGGGCCTTGAAATCTCGACCCGCTGCGAGCGTGATGACCTAGAGCTGCGCCTCCACCGCTGGACCCTTTCGGGCAGACTCTGACGGTGCGTCGGCGCTCGTCTGCGAGGAACGGCGCCAAGACCTGAGACGGGGCACAAACGCGGTCGGGCCGCTGACAGGGTTGTGGAAGCGCGTTTGTGGCTGCGCCGGTCGCCGCCTCGCCCCTCACGACGTCGGGGGCCGAGCCGCGGGCGCCTCGTCACGTGCGCGCGCCGCCTGCCAGCGTGACGCCAAGGTCTCGACCAACTCGTCGAAGTCACAGCGCAGGGTGTTGGCCGGAATGTGAATGGGCGAGTCGTAGAACTTGAGGTTCGCGCGGGCGAAGAGACGGGTGACGGGACCGCCCATCGCCGCGTAGCGCTCGGGCTCCTCGACGATGAGGGTCACGAACCGGTGGCCCTGCATCTGCCTGACTTGAATCGACGCGATGTCGCGCCACGGGATGCGGCCGCAGGCAACGCCGCTCGAGCGGTCGATGATCCCCTCGTCGTCGATGACCAGACCCGTGCGAACGCCGAGCAGGCGCCGCAAGCCAACGACCAGCACCAACCCAAAGAACACCGTCGCCACGCCACCGACGACGCGCACCATCACGGGCTCGGCGGCGACGAGCATCCACAAGCCGACCACCACGAACGCCGCCGCGCCCAGCAACATGAGGCTGACCTTGGTGCGGCTGAGCGGGATGTGGATGGCATCAGGCATCGACGGGTCAGCGATCTTGCCACGCCGCCGGCGGCACGACGACTTCGAGCTGCGGCTGCGCCGCATCGGCATCAAAGCGGTACGGGCCCGGCAACCAGGCCTCGCGCTGGGCGGCGCCAAACCAGGCGATGGCCCACATGGACAACGCGCCGGTCGGTACGCTCGACAGCGATGCGTGGCCGGCCTCATCCAGATCGAGCCACATCCGCCAATCGGCTCCATCGTCGTGCCAATGTAGAAACACCCGCCCGGTGAGCGGCTCGCCATTCGGTTGACGCAGCACGAGCCGGCCCGGTCGCCGCCAGATCTCGAAGCGCGCGGTCGCGCGCTCACCCGCCCTCACGGTGGCGGTGGCAGCGGACCAGGCGACGGCGCCCGCCGGACGCGCGACTCCAACGGCGTAGTCTCCGGGGGAGAGGTCGCCGGCCTCAAACCGACCCTCCGCGTCCCACGCAATCCTTCGTGTCAAGCGGACGCCGCCGCGCAGGCGGCCGACGAGCACGACTTGTTCACTTGGGGCCGGCGCCGCGCCATCCACACGCGCCACACCGGCGAGCGCGCCCGTCACGAGCCCAGCACCGTCGACCCGCTCGTGACGCTGCTCGCCAGCCGCGAGCTCGATGACGGCCAGCGGCGGCTCCAGCATCGTGTCATCGGCGAACGCAACGAGCTCCCACGTTCCTGCCGGCACGGCACCGAAGTCGAAGATTCCGGACGGTTGAACTTTGGCCTTCAGCCCGGGCGACCACGCGGAGATCGAACGGGCTTCGACGTCAAGGCAGCTTGCGCCTGGCCTTCGCAGCAGAACCTGGTTCCAGGACCAAGCGCGATCTCGCACGTGGCCGCGCAGCCTGGCGGGGGCCGGGATGGCAAACCGAACGCCAGCACCGTTGGGAGCGAGCTGCTGCATCGCGACGCGGACATTCCGCACTGCCACCGTGACGAGCAAGCCGAGCTCGCGAGCCGTGCACCGCAACGTCGCCCGCCCGTCCGCGTCCGTCTTGGCCTGGCTGAGCCGCTCCGGCGAACGCCAGCCACGGCGTGGGGGCGCCACGCGCGCCGGATGCTCCACGGTCGCCAGGACCGCCCGCTCTCGCCACCGCACGAGGCTTACGGTCGCTCCCTCGATGGGGCGCCCCACCAGATCCGTCACAAGGACGTCGACGTCCGGGCGCGGGACCGCACGCAGCACGAAGTCCGTCGCCGCTTCAACGCTGATCATTTGCTCGGGCACCGAGAATTCAGACTCCTTGGCAAGATTGAGCCCGACCGAGTAGTCACCCGGCATGACCTCGAGCGTCACGCCACCCGACGCGTCGGCCTCGCCGGCGGCGTCGCTCGGAACCAAGCCGCAGTCCGGCGGCCGTCGCAGCCAGCAAGAGCGCACGGGGACCGGATCCCCCGACGGATCCACCGCCGACAACGTGAGCCGAACCGGCATCCCCGTCGCCTCGATGCGCACGTTCTTCGCGCCCCACTCGATCGGAGCACCGTAATCCGTGGCACCGTGCTTGACCGCTCCGAGCAGACGCAGCCGCGGCCGCTCTGGGGCCCCGTCCCACGCGTAGAGAACGAACGCTCCCTCGTCGATCGTGGCGTAGCGACGGCCTTCCGCCTCGATCGATCCCCATTCGATCACCCGGCCACGCGCATCGACCGCGTGGCCACGAATGACCCGCGGGTCGATGACCACGTCGAGCTCTTTCACACCGTCGGGCGGCACGAAGACGCCGGGCGGCGCGAGGAGTCGCGGCTGCCCGCTCCACGTGGCTTCGTCGGTGACCTCAAGGCTCCACCACCCGGGCTGGACCTTGTCGCGAAAGTTGCCGTCCTCGTCGCAATCCACGGTCTCGCCCCGTCGCCGGCCGGTCGGGTCCTCGAAGCGAAGCGCAAAGCCGCGCGCCGGCCGCCCCTGCTCGTCGACGACGCGACCGCTGACGGCGACCTCCGTGCCCAACGTCGATCGCTGCCACGCCGGCCGGGCGGCCGGACTGGCGCTGCCGGCGCGCGGCACCGGGCCGTGCCCCCCAGGCCACGCCACAGCCACGCCGAGCACCAGCGCGACGAACGGCAACAGGGGACGACAGCGCGGCAGGGACATCGAGCCGAGGCTACCGGCGCGGCGCCCGGTTGTTCACGCGGGCCGCCGGCATTCCATCGCTATGGTGTCCCGCGGCATGTCGCGTCTGGCCAAGCTCGCCCTCCTGGTGGCGATCACCGCGGTCCTCCTGGAGACCGTCCTGCAGCTCGGGGCCCTCGGGTTCTGGCTGTTTTACCCGCGCGTCGAGGCCTCTGGCCCGGAGGACGCGCGCGTCGTCCTGTGCATCGGCGACTCCTACACCTACGGCATGGGCACCACGACGCCGGAGATGGCGTATCCCGCCCAGCTCGAACGCGCGCTGACCAAGAGCACCGGCGAGCCCTGGCGCGTGGTCAACGCGGGGTGGCCCGGCCGCAACAGCCGCGACGTGCTCGAACGCATCGACGGGCTGCTGGCGCGGCACGCGCCGTCGCTGGTCTACCTGATGATCGGCACCAACGACGGCTGGTCTCGGCCGGAGCGCCTGACGCTCGAGACCGCGCAAGCGCCGGCGACCGCGAGCGGGGAGGCGGGTGACGCGGCCGGCAAAATCACCGACGAGCCGTTCAAGGT
Source organism: Planctomycetota bacterium (assembly GCA_039029375.1). Taxonomy (GTDB): domain Bacteria; phylum Planctomycetota; class UBA1135; order UBA1135; family UBA2386; genus JBCCGH01. The sequence goes on along the minus strand of JBCCGH010000150.1, from coordinate 7,739 downwards.
CGAATGGCGCACGCCCAAGCTGTTCGCCCTGTTTGCGGCGGCGCTGCGGCCGGCGCCAGAGGCCGCGGCGCTGACCGATCCGACCGCGCCCCTATCGACCGCGCCCCCATCGACGGAGCGCGAAACGGCGGCGCCGGCCACGACCGGGGCGCCCAAGCCAGCCCGCCAACATGCGACACCAGGCGTGCTCGGCGCGTGGCGCGGCCCCGACGACACCACCTACGAGTTTCGCGCCGACGGGCAGTGCCTGATCGGCGGCCATCCGTTTCCCTGGAGCGTCGACGACCGAACGCTGCATCTCGCGCTGCCCGGAGGTCGGGAGCTCGAGGCCGAAGTGACCGGCGACGCGCAGCTGCTGCGCCTGCGTCTGGCCGGCGGCGGCGAGCTGCCGCTGCGTGCGGTGGCGCCACAGACCGCGGCGCCGCCAGCCGCCGCTCCAACCGCGCCGCCGAAGCCCGCGAACGGTTGGGCCCAGCTGAAGCGCGGAGAGTTCGCAGCGGCCGAGCAGACGTTTCGCGCGCTGCTGGACGACGCGGCGCCGCACTCGGCTCCCGCCGTCAATGCCCGCGCCGCGCTGGCGCAGACCTACCAGCGCTGGGGCAAACGCGAACAGAGCCTCGCCGAGATGGCCAAGCTGCGCGCGCTCTACGAAGCCGTGCCATCCCGCGCCGCCGGGACCTCGCTGCTGATGACGCTAGAGCGCTGCGGCACCGCCGAGGAGGCGCGCGCCTTCGCCAAGACCTTGCGCGAAGCATTCCCCGCCGAATTCCACGCGCATCGCGCCTACGCCTTCCTCAGCTTCCAGGCGAAGGATCTCGAGGCAGCGCAGCAAGCCATCGATGCGGCGACCGCGCTGCCCCAAGGCGCAAAGAACGCCAACGCCTGGCGGGTCCGCGCCCGGATCTATCGCGACGTCGATCCGGACGTGGCGCTGCAGAGTGCCCTGCGTGCGTTCGCCATCGACGGTGACCCGGCCGTCGCGCGGCGCATGCATCTGTACCGTCGCAGGATCGACGACCATCGCTTCGACGAGCTCTTGGCTGAGCTCGTCCCGGACCCCGAGCGGCGGACCGCCGTTCACGAGCTCTGGTACGAAGATCGCGACGCCGAGCAGCGGGAGGTGGGCAACGTGTTTCGGTCGCACCTGCGGCAGCTGGTGGAGCGCAGCCAGGCGGCTGGTGCACAGCCCGTCGTGGTGACTTACCCGTTCGGTGCCCGGTATCCCGAGGCGGTGCAAGAAGTCGTGGCGGAGACCAAGGCCGGCTATCTGCCGATTCACGAAGCGTTTGCCAAGGCGCGCCGCGAACAGCCTGGCCGGTCGCTGTTTGCGGCCGACGGCCATTGCAACGACGACGGCTACGGGCTCTTGGCCCGAATGGCAGCCACGGACGCTCTGCGCCGAACCCAAGGTCGGTAGGGGTCCCAATGCGGCTCTCTGATCGCCGAGCGCCAGCGAGAAGGCTCGGCTGACGGCCGCGGAGCCACAGCTGCTCTGGGGCTGCTAAGGTGATGGCGCGCCATGAAGCCATCCCTAGTCATCACCGCGGCCCTGGTGGGCGTCGCGGGTCTGTGGGTCACCCACACGCCGCGCGCGGTGTCGCGAGCGGTGATCACTCGACCAGCACCCTCGATCTCCAGCAATGGCGCCTTCGTGCCCAACGTCGGCCAGTGGCCGCGCGCTTCGGCCTTTGAGCTGCAATCGTCGGCGGGCATCGCCGTCCGCGTCGACCGCCAGGGCTGGAGCCTGGCGCCGCGCGCCGCCGGATCCACGCCACCAGAGGAAATCCGCTTTGCGTTCACTGGGGCCCAGACGACGCGCGTCCGCGGCGAGCGGCAACTCCCGGGGTCGCACACGTATTGCCTCGGCGACGACCCGAGCCGCTGGCGCCATCGCGTACCGCGCTACGCCGCGGTCCGCTACGAACGCCTCTATGACGGCATCGACCTGCAGCTGCGCCAGCAGGGCGACCACCCAGAGTACGACCTCCTGCTCGCGCCTGGCGCCGATCTCACCCAGGTGGAGGTGCAGGTGCAGGGCGCCGGCTCGCTCACACTCGACGACGACGCGCTGGTGCTGAGTGGTGCCAACGGCCAACTCGTGCAGCCGCCACCCCGCACGTGGCAGGTCGCGGCGGACGGCACCACAAAGGACGTGGCCTGTCGCTACGTGTTGCTCGGGCGCGATCGATTCGGCTTCACCGTCGAGGGCTGGGACGAGACGCAGTCGCTCGTCGTCGACCCCGAGCTGATCTGGTCGTCGGTGCTGCCGGGTGCGGGCGTGGCCGGCACGGCGTACACGGAGGCCAAGGCCGCGTTCGCCGCCGCCGACGGGACCGTGACCGTCGTCGGCTCGACCCGCGAAACGCGCTTCCCCACCACGAGTGGCGGGACGCACGCGGGGCAGAGCGACGTCTTCGTCAGCCGCTTCGACCCGCGGCTCAGCGGCGCCGCGCAGCTCATCTTCTCCGTCTTCGTCGGCGGCTCGCGCGACGAGCGCGCCGTCTCGTTGCGGGTCGACGACGCCGGGGTTGTCGTGATCGCCGGCCACACGTCATCGACCGACTTCCCCACCACGCCGGGAGCCTTCGACCGCACCCACAACGGCCGCGGCGACATCTTCGTGACGCGTATCGATCCGGCGCAGCCGACCTCGGCCGTGACCTTCTCGACGTTCCTCGGCGGCGGCGGCGGCGAGATCAACACCGACCTGCACCTGGCGACCGACGGCGTCATCACGGTCCTCGGCGACACGAGCTCGGCGGGGTTCCCAACGACGGCCAACGCCTTCACCCGGACGTTCCGCGGCGGCCCCGGCAGCCTGCCGTTCGACAACTTCGTCGCGCGGCTCGACCCGCGGCTCACGGGCAGTGCGCAGCTCACCTACTCCACGTTCTTTGGTGGCTCGGACCAAGACGCCAGCGACGCGATGAGCGTCGCCGCCAACGGCATCATCACGTTTGCGGGCGAGAGCCGGTCCACGGACCTGCCAACGTCGCCCGGCGCCTTCGACCGCACCCACAACGGCAACAAGGAGGGTTTTGTCGCCCGCCTCGACCCAGCCCAAAGCGGCCCGGCCCAGCTGCTCTACGGCACCTACTTCGGCGGCAGCGCCGACGACTGGGTCGACGCGATCGGCGTGAACGCGGACGGCACGATCACGTTTGGCGGCGACAGCGACTCGGACGACCTGCCGACGACCCCAGGGTCGTTTGCGCCCACGGCGCGCCCGAGCAACTTCGATCAGTATGTCGCGCGGCTGGACCCCAGCCTGAGTGGCGCGGCGCAGCTGACTTGGTCGACCTTCTTCGGCGGCGCGCTGGTCGAAGACCTGGTGGCGCTCGCCGTCGATCCCAGCGGCGTGGTCACGGTCGCCGGCGAAACGCACTCCGCGGACTTCCCAACGACGCCCGGGGCCTACGACGAAACATACAACGGCGGCCTGCCCGGCGAGCCCGAGGACGGTGTGCTGTATCGCCTGGACCCGGCGCGCAGCGGCGCCGCGCAGCTGCTGTACGGAACGTTCCTGGGCGGCGCCGCCGGGACCTTGCCCGATGGTGGCCGGGATCTGCTACTCGGCCTGCACGTCGACGACCTCGGCATGGCCACGGTCGTGGGCTACACCTACTCGGACGACTTTCCGACCACGGCGGGCGCCTACGGTACACGCGCCGGCGGCGGCATCGACGCGTTCGCATCACGGCTATCACTGCTGCCCGAGGGCGTGGAAGTGTTCGGCACGACGTCGCCCGGCTGCGCCGGACCGCTCGCGGCGTCGTCGTATCCGCTGCCCAGCGCCGGCGCGACGATCGAGCTCATCTGCAGCAACGCGCCGCCGACGACCGCTGGGCTCCTCCTGATCAGCGCCGGTGCGCTGCCGGCGCCGATCCCGGTCCTCGGCATCGACCTGTGGGTGGACCTGATCACCAGCCCCTACTTCGCACTGCCGGTCGCGAGCCAGGGCAACGGCGCCGCGCGCGCGCCGCTCGTGCTGCCGCCGGCGTCGGCGGGCGCCGTCGGGCTGTCGCTGGCCGCGCAGTTCGTTTGGTTTGGGCCCAGCGCCCCCGCGCCGTGCCCGGCGACCGGAGTGTCGGCGTCGGCAGCGCTGCGCATCACGCTGCAGCCCTGATCGCCCCGCTCGAAACTAGAGGTGCAGGCGAAGGGCGGACGTGCCTTCCGGGGCGACGGTCAACACCACCAGGTCGCCGGTCTCGGGGTCACTCTCGAGCGTCGCGCCGAGCGCGGTCGCGACCTCCGTTAACACCGAGGTCGCGCCGATCACCAGCGCAACCTGGCCGGGCGCGTGCTCGCGCAGGTCGGTCGCGAGCGCCGCCCCGCCGCCGAAATCCCGCGCCTCGGGACGCCGACCGGCGGCCGCGAACCGCTCCGCCGCCGCCTCGGCCACTTCGAGGTCGAGCGCATAGACCGTCAAGGCCTCGACGTGACGCAGCACCGGTGCCGCGACCACGGCCTCGTCCACGCGCGTCATCGGCAGCAGCAGCACGATGGTCCCAGCACCGCCGATCTGACCCCGCTGGTACGCGCGGATGCGCGCGGCGACGCCGGCCATGAGGTCGTTGGGCACTGGGACGACCAGGTTGTACTGCGCGATCTTCCAGACCCCGTCGATCCGCCGCAGCGCCCCGGAGCCGCGACACTCGCCGAGCCGCGCGTGGCCTAGCTCCTCGTCAAACCAGGCGACCTCTCCCGACGGCGCCAACGTCACGCGTTGTACCTGCGGCACGTAGATCCACGCCGACGCGCGGTCGAAGTAGGGCTCGGCAAAGGCCCGAAACTCGGCCAGCGTCCATCGTTCCGTCGCGTCCGTGCCGAGAAAGACCCCCTCGGGGGCGAACGCGCCGAAGTAGCGCGGGCCATCGGCGATGGCGGCGCTGGCGTGAAAATCCTCGAGCGCTGTGACGACCGCGGCTTCGGGCCCGGCCGCCGGTTGCAGACGCGTGCGCTGCTGCGCGAGATGCTCGGTCCAGCCATCCAGCGCGCCGAGCGACTGCACGTGCGCAGCGACGCCCGGCACTGCGGCCGGCTCTGGCGCCGGACCCGTGTCGAGCGTCAAGCTGGCGAACTCGAACGGACGCCACGCCGCCCAACGCCTGGCCCGCGGACCGCCGCCGCGCACACCGGCCAGGTGCAGCCGGCTGCCTTCGATCCGCCATGTCTCGCGCACCTGCTGCACCAACGCCGCAGCCTCGGTCTCGACGGCGCCAGTGGGGAGCCCGGAGGAGTGGGCCGGCATCACGACGATCCAACCGCGGGCGACCAGCCGCTCGACCCATGCCGCGGCGAGCGCCGTGTCGAGGGTCGCGCGATCGGTCGCGGCGCCATCCACGACGACGAGGGCCGGGGCGCGCGCCGCCGCGTCGTGCTGGGCCGGCAACCGCACTGCCCACTCGAGCTGGCCACCACCAGCGAGTGGTGCCTTCGCGTGTCGTGGAGGGGGCGACTGCGCGGGCACCAGCCCGGCGGTCCCGACAAGGCACAGCAGCAACAGATCATTCACCAACGACATGCATTCCTCCGGCCAGGTCCTGCGACGGCACAATAGCGGTTGCACCCAGAAACCCAGCCAGCATGAACACCGCGACCTTCGACGACCTTCTGTGCCGCACGCTCGACGACGGGCGTCTCTCACGCGCCGAGGGTGACGCGCTGCGCGCCGTGCTCGATGAACACGAGCTCGACGCCCACACCTCGGCCCTGCTGCGCAGCCGGGTGTTTGCCGCCGCGGCCGAGCGCTTGGTGGACCCACGCGACCGCAAGCTCCTCGACTGGTGCGAAGAGCTATGCAAGGTCATCGACCGCCCAGACGCCCCGACGGCGGCCGCCAAACGGACCGCGCTCGCGGCGTTCAGCCCGGGCGAAGACTGTCGCCGCGCGATCCTGGAGCACATCGATCGCGCCCGCCGCTCGCTCGATGCCTGTGTCTTCACCATCACCGACAACCGCAACAGCGATGCCCTCGAAGCCGCGCACCGCCGCGGCGTGGCGGTGCGGGTGATCTCCGACAACGACAAGGCCCACGACCTCGGCTCCGACATCGAGCGCCTGGCCCGCGCCGGCGTGCCGACGGCCGTCGACCGCACGCCCCATCACATGCACCACAAGTTCGCGGTGGCCGACGGGCGATTGCTCCTCACCGGCAGCTACAACTGGACGCGCAGCGCGGCGAAGGACAACGAGGAGAACGTGGTGGTCACCGACGATCCGCCACTGGTCCGGGCGTTCGACCGGCACTTCGGGTCGCTGTGGAAGCGGCTGGCCGCGCGCGGCTGAACGCGGCAGCCAAGCGCCGCGCGGCCCACCGCGCTCACTCCTTGCGCAGGTTGAGCTTCGCCAGCTGCGCCGCGAGCGGGTTGACCGGCTCGGGGCCGGATTGCTGTGGCGCGCTGCGCTCGCCGCGGCCGCCACCGCCCTTTGCGGGCCCGCGGCCTCGGCCACCGCGCTCGGCGCCACCACGGCCGCCGCGGTGGCCGGCGCCACTCGCACCCGGCGAACGCTCCCGGTCTCCCCTGGCACCACCGGCACTGCCACCACCGGCACTGCCACCGCCGGTGGCGCGGCGCGGTGCGGCCTCGCCCTTGCGCATCGTCAAGCCAACGCGCTTACGCTCGAGGTCGATGTCGACGACCTTGACCTTGACGACGTCACCCGGCTTTACAACCTCGCGCGGGTCCTCGACGAAGCGATCCGCGAGCTGCGAGATGTGGACCAGCCCATCGTGGTGCACGCCGATGTCCACGAACGCACCGAAGTTGGTGACGTTGCTCACCACGCCCTCGAGCGCCATGCCGGGCTTGAGGTCGGCGAGGTCCTCGACACCCTCGGCAAATGCCGCGGTCTTGAACTCGGGCCGGGGGTCCCGGCCGGGCTTCTCCAGCTCGGCCAGGATGTCCTGAACGGTGGGGACACCAAACCGATCGTCGACGAAGTCGGCCGGCCGCAGGTCGCGCAAGAAGTCGCTGGCGCCGAGCACTTCGCCGACGGCGCGACCGGTCTTCTGCAGGATCCGCTCGACGACCGGGTAGGACTCGGGGTGCACGGCCGACGCGTCGAGGGGGTTGTCGCCCTGGGGAATGCGCAGAAAGCCCGCGGCCTGCTCGAACGCCTTCGGCCCGAGGCGGTCGACGTCGAGCAGCTGGTCGCGGGAGCGAAAGGCACCGCGCTCATTGCGACGGGCCACGATGTTGCGGGCCGTGCTGGGCGTGAGCCCAGCGACGCGCGTGAGTAGCGGCTCGGAGGCCGTGTTGACGTCGACGCCGACGGCGTTCACGCAGTCCTCCACGACCGCGTCGAGCGTGCGCGACAGCCGCGGCTGGCTGACGTCATGCTGATACTGACCGACGCCGATCGCCTTTGGGTCGATCTTGACCAGCTCGGCCAGCGGGTCCTGCAGGCGACGGGCGATCGACACCGCGCCGCGCAGCGATACGTCGAGGTCGGGAAACTCGCCGGACGCCAGCTCGGACGCCGAGTACACCGACGCGCCCGCCTCACTGACCACGAGCTTCTGTAGCCCCAGATCGGCGTGCTTCTGCATGAGCTCCTGGGCGAGCTTGTCGGTCTCGCGGGAAGCGGTGCCGTTACCAATGCTGACGAGGTTGACGCCGTGCTTGTGACAGAGGGCCGCCAGCACATCGATCGAGCGATCCCACTCGCGCCGCGGCACGTGCGGATAGATGGTCGCGGTGTCGACCAGCTGCCCAGTGCGGTCAACGACCGCCACC
>JBCCGH010000149.1:0-23478 GCA_039029375.1 Planctomycetota bacterium | reverse complement strand
TGTGATTCAGGCAGATGGGCCCGCGAGACATCGGCGCCGGTCGCAAGGCGGGTCGCCGCAGGCATATTGGTGGATACGGCGAGGACGACCCAACGCTGCGAGCGGCGCTGAGGGCCGTGGATAAGGCCCCAGATTCCTGAACACACCACTAGGATTCGCCGAAGCGGGGCGGCGGGGCCGTGGGGCGGCGCGAAGACCTACGGGAACTCGAACTCGTCGAAGTCCCGCTGCAGCGCGCGCAGATCGCTCATCACCGCCTCAAACGGGGTGCCCCTAGTGCTCTGCCCGCGCAGCGTCGCGACGATGTAGTCGCGGAACGGCGCCTGCGCCGGCTCTTCGCCCGGTGGGCTCGTGCGCGTGTCCTCGCGGAAGTGCAGCGCGTACGAGAACAGCGTCCCCAGCTGGATAAACCGGACGTGCGACCGATCGCTGTAGTCGTCGATGTCGGCGCTGACCAGCTCCCGCAGCGAGAACAGCTCGTCGCTGGCGCGGAGCCGCGCAAACTCGGCGCGCGCCCACGCTTGGTCCCAAAACAGCGAGAAGTAGGCAGCCAACCCCTCGCTGAGCCAAGCGTCGAGCGTCACGCCGGGAAACGCCGTCGCCACGTACTGATGCACCACGCTGTGCGTGAGATGCATGCGCAGCAACGTGGCGTTCGGCTGATACACCACGGCCACCGGTCGCTGTGGATGGCCAGATGCAAAGAAGCTGCCGTAGAACGAGGAGTGATGCTCGCCAAACTCCTCGCCGAATCGGTTGTAGTCGGCGATGTCGGCGTAGAGGAACACCTGCAAGCGCCGCGGCGGCGCGGTGCGGAGGGCGAGCTCCTTCTGCACCTGGCCGAGCATGGTCTCCATCCCGTCCGCGAGGCTGCGGGCCAGGCCGAGACTGGTGGTGGTCGTCACCTCGAAGTGCTCGCTGCGATGCAGCCAAGCGTTCTCCCAGGTGCTGTGGTCCTCCCAGATGTCCGAGGTCGCGGCCAACTCACGGGCCGACTCGGTGAGAGCGCGCTCGAGCGCTGCTGCGGTCGCAGGCGACGACGCCTGCGCCGCCAGCGCACTAGCGCTCAAGGCGAGAGTGCAAACGAGGCGGGAAGCCACGGGGAAGACGATCCACCAGGCGCGGCGCGCCGTCAACGCCAGAGCGCAGGGTCATTTGCCCACGGCGCTCGACCCGGGCGCCAACGCGCCACCGGTCAGCTGCGCCCGAACCCGGCCCCAGTAGCCCTCCGTCGCCTCCAGCTGGGCGCCACGCGGGCCGCCATTGTGAATGCGGGCGATGACCTCCGCGTGGCCATCGGCCCATGCCGCCGTCGCCCAGCGCGTCATGTAGGCATCGATCACGGCCTCGGCATAGTCCTGCTCCCGACAGCGTTGGTAGGAGCCCCCGAGGCCCGGTGCCGCCGCCACCGCGTCCTGCCAGTACTCGCGGTGAATCTGGTAGGGGCCGATCGCCCGCCCGCCATCGCCGTCCGGCGGCCGCGCCCGACCGCCGCTCTCGACCATCCGGATCGCGTCGAGGATCTCCGCGCGGGAGTACATCGTGCGCGGCTCACGGCCGAACAGGAGCGCCAGCACCACCACCACCATGAACGCCAACAGCCCGACGTCTCCATCGAGCTTGCCAGACAATCGACGCCACCACCCCACGCCTCGGGCCATGCCTGACCCTCTTGTATCCATGGCGGGCCGAGGACGCGAGGGCGTGCCTCAGTCGAACCGTACGGTCGCCAGCTTGGCGTCGAACCAGGCCGAAGCGTCGCCAAACGAGACGTTGGCCCCGTCGCGGGACTGACCCAAGGCGATCCCCTTGCACAGCAGAGTGCGCCGGCCGCGGGTCCGAAACCACCAGCACTCGCGCGACCACCGACCACTTCCCTCGAACTCCCAATCCTCACGCAGGCTGGGCTCGAAAACGGATGCAGCGTGCGAGCGCGACAGCCTCGTCCCCGAGTGCAACGCCACGGCACCGCGCGTCAGCCTGGTGTAGACGGACGTGGCATCGTCTTCGTCTGCCGCGAAGTGACCTAGGATCTGGAGCCGCACGGCGGGATGGTCGGGATGGACGTAGACGACCTGCAGCTCGGTCAGCTCGTCGGACGTGGCGTTCAACTGCGCCTGCGGCCCCGGATCGATGGCGGTTCGCAGCCGCTCGTGCCAATAGCGGCCGGTCGCGTCGAAGACACCGTCATCGCTGCGCAGCGCCGAGCGCAGGCGCAGCGCCTGGGGAGGTGCTCCGCCGACGCGTAGCAGCTGCAGCTCGAGCGGCCAGCGGCGCAGGGTCGCGCCCCCGGCGCTCGGCCCCAAGTGCCAGTCGGCGCGCAGCCCGACGGTCAGCACTGGCCCCACCGCGGAGGCCAAGCCGCACTCTGGCGGGCCAAAGCGCCACCGTTGCCGCGGCTGGTTCCGGTCCGCGGCCATGGGGCCAAAGAACGCCTCGTGGGTGAGCACCGCGGCGTCGGCCCCGCCTTCGCCCGCGGCGAGCCAGCGGCGCGCCAGCTCTTTGACCGGCTGCTGCGCCGGCCAACGCGGCGTCAGCATGCCATCGCAGCGAAAGCGCACGACCGCGGGCAACACGCGCGGCGGCCCCCCGGCCGACCAGATCCACTGCAGATACTGACATCCGCCGTCGACGTAGGTTGCGGCGGGCTTCGGGTCCACGGCGGTCAGGCGCGCGTTGCGCGGCAAACGGAGGCGGTGGCCCGCCGCCAGCTGCCCAGGCGCCTTCATTGGCAACGCCAGCCGATACTCCTGCTGGTCGTCGAGCCGCAAACCCGCACAACCGAGGAGCTGACTGCTGAGCCGGACGCGATAACGAGCCCCGCGCTGCGCCGCCGGCAGCACAACGCGCACGAGGCTGGACTCGCGATGCCGTTGCCGTTCTCGAGTGAACGACAAGGGCCGGCGATGACCATCCGTCACCTCGAGCGGCCCCTCCTGCAGAAACCCCGACGTCCCGAAGTCGAACACGGACTCCCCGAGCTCGTTGCGGAAGCCGGTCAGCGTCAGCGTCAGATCGATCTCACCGGTGGCGCGGAGCTCCCATTCGTACGCGTTGGCCACTGCCGCCCCTTGCCCCAACCCACGCCAAGCCCGCGCCGCCGCGTCGCGAGCCGCCGGCGTGTCGCGCAGCGGCAGGAAGCGGGCCAAGCGCAGACCGGCGAACCGGCTGGCCGGCGACCGCTCGGTCAAGGAAACCGGCACCGCGAAGAGCGGTCGCAGTCGCAACGCGTCGGGGTGCAACGACTGGAAGTGCCCACCCGCCATCGCCGGCCCACCCACGGAGCTGGGCGCGACCAGCTCCGCCACGTTGCCCAGCAAATGCAGGACGCCGAGCGGTGATGCGCCGGCAATCCCTACGTCCACGGCCGCAGGGGCCATCGCCTGGCGCGGGTCCGCGATCAGCCGATGCGACTCGAACGCGCCGCCCCAGGGATAGGCGAACGCCTCCAGGCCAACGTGCCCCGCAAGCGCCAACTCTTCGCCCAACGGGAGATGACCGCCGAGCAAGGCCACCACGGCGCGTCCCTGGGGGAACGACAGGCCGCGGATCGGTAGATCGCCCTCTAGGGCGTCGTCGAAGCCCAAGGGAACGAGCTCGTCGGCCAAGCCCGAGTCGGCGCGCAACGCCGCGCCACTTGGTCCGGCGCCGCGCAACTCATCGAGCAGGGCGCGGTAGGCGGCGACGCTCAGCTCCGTGCGCTGCAAGGCGAACGCCAGCTCTTCGCGCGCGGTGACGACCGGGACCATGTCGGCGCCGACTTGATCTTCCGGGCGGGGCCAAACGTCCACTCGCGTCACCGCGTCGCGACGGATCTTGACGCCTTGGATGTGCGCCCGACAACCGGGCGCGGTGGCCCGCAAGAGCAGCTCTCCCACCGGCAGCTCCTGGCCCGACTGCAACGGCCGCCAGTCGCGCTCGAGCGCACCGTCGCGCACGGCTCGCATCGACAGCTCGACGCCGCGCAGGTCACCCACGAGCTGGATCGCGCCGCGCCCGTGCAGCCGGGCGATCTCTGGCGCCAGCTCCCGGCGCAGCCGACCGGACAGCCCGGCGACGAGGTCACGCAGGACGTCCAGCCGCTGCGGGTAGAGAGTGGCGAAAGCCCGCCGCGCCTGCGCGAGACGGGCGGCCCGGGTGCGCGTCTTACCCAGGAGCGCCTCGGCCCGTCCGTAGAGCTCCTGCGCGTGCTCGGGCTGACCGAGCTCGAGGATCTGACGCTGTGCCTCGTCGAGCGCATCGAGGCCCTGCCGCTCGGAACGATCCATCATGACGACCACGCCCGAGAGTCCGAGCACGAACATCGCCGCCAGCGACGCCGAGGCCACCAGGACATTGCGCCGCGCCCGCCGCACCAGCCGCGCCATCTGCCCCACGACTCCGGGAGCCCGAGCCAGGATGCGGCGCCCTTGCAAGAACGAGCGCAGATCGATCTCGACCGCCTCGATCGCCGGGTAGCGCTGCTCCGGGTCTTTCGCGAGACACGTATCGATGATGATGGCCAGGTCGCGCGGCACACGCGGGTTGTGCCGGCGCACGGAGACGTGATCGTCTTCGACGATCCGCCGCTGCAGCTCGCCAGGCTGACTGCCAGCGAAGGGTCGGCGCAACGAGAGCAGCTCGTAGAGCAACACGCCCAACGACCAAATATCGGCGCGCGCATCCACTTTGTCCGGCCGCAAGATCTGCTCTGGCGCCATGTAGGCCGGGGTGCCCAGCGCATCACTGCTGCGGGTGAGCGTCGACTGCACCTCATCGCGCGCCAAGCCGAAGTCGACGAGCACGGGACGGCCGGTGCGCCGGACGAGCACGTTGCTCGGCTTGAGGTCGCGGTGCACGATCCGCTGCGCGTGGGCCACGGCCAGCGCGTTCGCCAGCTCCACCGCCAGCACCGCACACGAACGCACGTAGGGGCTGCACAGCACATCGTCGCCGGCGACGGAGGCTTCACTCGCATCCGGCGACCGCAGCCCCGCCTCCACGAGCAACGGCGCCCGCAGCGACGCGGCGCGGCGGCGCTGGAGACGCTCGATGACATGATCGAGGGACGGGCCCTCGATGAGCTCCATGGCGTAGAACTTGGTGCCGTCGAAATCACCGACCGCGTAGACCGGCACAATGCCAGGGTGCGCCAAACGCCCGGCGGCCTCCGCCTCGCGCCGAAAGCGCGCAACTGCCGTCTGGTCCATGCCGGCAAACGCCGGGAGGACCTTGAGGGCAACCGGCCGCTGCATCGACACCTGCATGGCGCGATACACGACCCCCATGCCGCCGCGGCCGATCTCCTCAGCGACCTCGAAGTCGCCTAGCCGCCACCGGGCGGGCTTGGTTCCGGAACTGCCCCCCTCTTCCACCTTCGTTTCATCGGCACACAGCTGCGGCGCGTTGCGCGCCCGTCGATCACCGTCGCTTGGCGCGGCGCTGCCAACCCGGCGCCATGGGCCGATCCGCCGCAACCGCCAGCACCGGGGCAGCCGCGCCGGCAGCCAGCACGTCGAGCAGCTCGCCGCTCTCCCGGGCTCCCCCCGTCAGCCAAGCATCCAGCGCGGCGGGCTCCAGCAGGACGGGCTGCCGGTCGTGGCCCGTCTCGGCGACCAGCTCGGACGGCGGCCTCGTCAACACCGCGAAGCTGTGCAGCACTTCGCTGGCATCGCGCGGATCTCGCCAAGCGTCCCAAACTCCGGCAGCCAACAGCAGCGGTGCGTCAGGAGCAAAAAAGCGCACCATGTGACCGGCGAAGGGACCGTCGTAGATCGGCTCGATGAACTCGGTGATCGGGACGGCGCAGCGCCGGCGACGAAAGGGCTCGCGCCACACGGGCTTGGTCGCGACCGACTCGATGCGCGCGTTGTGGCTCGCAAACGTCGGGCGTCGCGTCTTGCTCCAGCGCGGGATCAAAGCAAATCGCATGGGCCCGACACACCTCGTGCCGACGCGGTCGACGACCACCGGCGCAGGATCGGTGATCCGCACGACGTCGGGCCACACGAACGCCTCCCCGGCGAGCTCACCACCGAGCGCGGCGACCACATCCTCGAGGCCCGGGGTGACGCGGTAGCTGGAGCACACCCCGCCAGCGTGGCGCGTGGTCGCGGCACGCGCCAGGGGCTACGCCGGGCTGCGGCCCAGTCGGGCCAGGAGATCTTGGGTCAAGACGCCCGTCAGGCCCCAGAGCATCTCGCCCTCGTGCGCAAAGAACGGGATCTGTCGGCGCACGTGCCCACGGGTCACGGAACGCCATTCCCAGCGCTCCTCGCGCATCAACTCGGCCACGGGAATCGACATCAGCTTGGCGACTTCGCCGGGGTCGATGCGCAGATCGTCGACCGCAGCGAGGCGGCCGACGAAGACGTGGACGTAGAAGCCGCCGATGCTCGGCCGCTCAGGCAGCCGGCCCAGCACGTCGACCGCCGCCGGGGCCAGGCCGATCTCTTCCTCACACTCGCGCAGCGCGCACGCCAAGGCATGCTCGCCCCCCTCGCGCCCGCCACCCGGAAACGAGATCTCGCCTGGGTGCGACTTCAGATCGTCGCGGCGGCGCGTGTAGAGCACATGATCCGCACCGGCCTGCTCGAAGAGCGGGGCCAGCACCGCGGCATCGCGCAACCTCGGCCGGGAGCGCCACTCGGTACTGGGCGGGTCCAGCACGGTGCGGAGCTGGCCGTCGGGAATGCGCATCGTTGCCGGCCGCCGCGCCGCGTCGGCGTCACGACTATGGCGACTTGCGCAAGAGCCCAGCGGACCACTCGGGGACATCGAGCTGAAACGCGCCAATGTCCACGCCCGCGCTGCCGCGGACCGGCAGCGAGACCTCAATCCCGGCGTCGACGGCCAAGCTGTTGGGCAGCAGCCGGTAGTCGCCGTCGTCAAACAAACCCGCGGGCAGTGCGACGATGCCTGGATCACCGAACAACGGATCGAAGCCGCGGAAGCCGCCCGCCGGGCTGAGGTAGAAGTAGTTGTTCAACACCGTGTTGCTGGACGAGAACGCCCCTGCGGTCGATTCCCAAATGTCCATGCCGGGGCGACCCGGCTCGGTCACGATGTTGTTGGCAATCAGGCAGTTCGTCACACCAACGTCGAACTGCACGGCGAAGTTGCCCAGCTCGTCCTGGCAGCTGCGGTGAAAGACGTTGTTGAAGATCTGAATATCGTCGAGCAACCAGCCCTGCTCGCCCCGGATCCGCCACTCGTTCCAGATCACGAGCCCGTTGTCCCGCGTCCAGCTGACGACGTTCTCGTAGACGCGGATGCCAGAGCTCCGGCCGGTCTCGAAGGCGCGATGCGGTTCGAGGTCGCCGTTGGCGATCGAGATTCCCACCGAGCTGTCCGCGCGGACCGCGATGCCGAGCCGTTGCTCGAGGAACGGCGCCGCCTCCTTGATGCCGGAGCCGTCCTGCGGATCAAACCAGCCGATCCGGCGGATGTCGTTGTGAAAGATCTCGGCGTCGTCGCCTTCGTTGACGTAGATCGCCGCCGACCGGGTGTTCTCGATGAGGTTGCCGCGGATCACGCCGTTGCGGGACCCGAACTTGAAGTCGATCCCCTCCATCAGCGAGTTGGAGACGTGGTTGCCGACCACCTCGAAGCCGTTGCAGGCAACGATGGTGACGGTCTCCGAGCGCATGCTGTAGCCGGACCCCGTGGCCTCGTTGGCCCAGTGGCCCAAGTTCGACTGGTTGATCCGGCAATACGCGATCGACAGATCGCTGACCATGGGATCGGTGACCTGACCATTGGCGAGGTTGAGGGCCGACTCCGAGGTCCACGACACATCGAGGTGCTCGAGGCGCACGTGCGACGACCGCCAGGTCAGGACGCCGTTCCCGGAGATCCCGCGGATCGTGAGACCCGAGACGGTCACATACTGGCAGTCGCTGATGATCACGCCACGGTCGAGGTAGCCGCCCTCGCCCGAGCCGAAGCCGGCGGGCAGCCCCTGCCGATCGAACGGAAAGTCGCCCGGGCTCGTCAGCCCACCGTCGATGATCGCCTCGTAGGGCTCTCCCGCCGCGTTGAACGCGACCTGCACCACCGTCCGCCGCGTCGGGTGGGCGGAAGGGTTGAGACCGGCGACCGTGAGTGTCTCTAGAAAGCGCCCCTTCAGCCACAGGCGGTCGCCGCCGGCCTTGTTGAGCGCGGCGGTTGCCCGCTGTAGCGAACGGAACGCGGTCGCTTCGGTCCGGCCGTCGTTGGCGTCATCGCCGGCATCAGCATCCACCCAGTAGGTCTCGCCGGCGACGGCGATCGGCTCGACGAAGACGGGCTCCGGCGGCGCCGGCCCTGACCCAGGGCGCAGCGGCGGCTGGGGTGGCGCCACGGTGCTACCAGAGCCGCCGCAGGCAGCTGCGAGAAGGAACGCAACCGCAAGAATGCACGGGCGGGTGAAGGCCATGCGCGGCAGATGCAGGGGGCGTGCCTGATCCAGCATGGAGGGGGTCCGGGGGCGAAGTGCGTGTTCGGGATCCGGGCAGCTCGCGCCGCCCGCGATCATTCAAACGTATGGCTCCGCGCCACGCACGTCACGCCACGTTCTCGTAAATGTCTCGACCACGGACAGCCCCGCGGGCATTCACGTACTGCGCATGCGGCGACCGTGCGCCGCCATCGGCACGAGGTGTCATTCGTCCCGGAAGCTGAGCCGACGCTCGGTCAGTGACCGGTGATCGCTGCCGCCACGGGAAGTTCCGACCAAGGCGAGCCGCACCAAGAGGAGCCCCCCCAAGCCGGTGCCATCGACCTTCAACTCAAAGCCGTGAGGAAAGGTCGCGGTGGGCCGGGCGTAGCACGGCACCGTCAGCGGCGCGCGCGCGCCATTGGGTGCGATAGCAGCGCGGCGGGCGTGCAGGAGGCGGAGCTCCGCCTGTCGCCCCGCCCCTGGCAGCCGCGCTTCCGCCGCCAGCCTCTCCGGGGCGCTGGTCGGCGAGAACCGGAACAGGGACTCTGGCTCCTCGGCGGCTGGATCCCAGGCGTAGCGAATCCCCTTAGTGCCCAACGCACCGACCAGCGCCTGCCGCTGCGCCTCGTCGGCCAAACGCTGCACGTCGGGTAGGCGCACAACGCGCACGCTGGCCCATCGGTTGATGTCCAGGCCCTCCTGATGGCCCGTCAGGTAGTAGCAAACGAACCGGTAGACCGTGCACCGCCAGATCCCGACCGAGCCGCCGAGATCCACCAGCTCGGGCGGCTCGTTGCGCAGGATGAAGAGCAGGTTGCCCGCTTGCACTTTGCCCTCGGGATCCCGCTCGAAGTAGCCCAACGCCGACGCCTGTGGCATGCGCGATCCCTCAAGGGGCGTGTCGGCGAGCGCCATCTTCGCGAGGAGGCCGCGACCGGCCGAGTCCTCCTGCATGATGCGAGCCGAGAACGCCACGTCGCGCTGAATGGCCTGCATCACGCGTTCGCCGATCGCGCGCGTGCGCACCTGCCCCTCGACGAAAGACTGCGACGTGGCGAGGCCGCGCACCGTCTGCATGGCAACGATGCCCAGGATCGTCGTCGCCACCATGGCCACGCACACTTCCACAAGCGTCAAGCCGTGCTCGCCCCGGCGCCTGGTCACTGCGCCCCCCGCTCAATCCGCACGTGCACCTCGTGGTGGCTCCCGTGGGTCGCCCGTTGGCGATCGAAGCAGTCCACGCGGAACCGGTAGTCACCGTCGGGGAACTTGCCCTCGGGCAGCCCGACCAGGAACGTCTCGTCGCCAGGCGTCGCGTCATTGAGTAGCAGCATCGACAGGGTCGGCTTGGCTCCCAGCTGAGCCAGCTCGCCGTTCTCCAGATAGCGGAAGGCCTGGCCGTCCTCGGCGTAGGTCAGCACGTAGACGAGATCCTGCTCGGTCGCCGAGGTCGCCAGCGGCTCGCCGTCGAAACGCGCGTACGACGCCCGCCAAGTGAGCTGCATCGCGGCCGGGCTCTTGAGGCGGTGGCCGGCCTCGGGCCCGAGGATCTCCACCCGTGGGATCGGCGCGATCCAACCTTGCTGCGACTCCACGACCTCGCCGCCGACGTGGAAGCCGCGCAGGCCAAAGACCAGCGCTTTCTCCAGCAGGCGCTGGTGCGCCGCCGGCGCACTGGGCTCGTCGCCGGTGACCACGACGTAGGCCGTGCCACCGCCGGTCTCGGACGTCACCCGGAGGATGCCGGCGCCGCTACGCCCCAAGGCGTCACTCGCCAGCGTCTCGATCTCGCCGCCGGCCTGATCGGGGTAGATCAGCGGGCTGAGCACCTGCGGCAACACTTGCGAGAGCTCACTCTGGGTCCGCCACACCACACTGCTGCTGTCCGATGGGAAGTGCGGCCGGCTCGCCGCTTGCAGCATGGCCAAGGCCGACCCCGAGAGCGTCAACTCGGTGCCGGGCTCCGTGATGATCGGCGCGAACCTGGCCATCGGCCAGCCGATCTGCAGCAAGCTGGCACTGCCGAGATCGGCCAGCGCGCCACCGCCGGGTCGATCCTCAAAGGACGTGCCTTCCGGCAAACCCTCAAGGCCGGCTTCGCAGCGACGCTCCCAGTGGATGTCGGAGCTGAGCGGGACGTTGCCCTGAGCGACGAGGCTCGACAGCAGATCATCGTGCGGGGTCAACTCGCCGAGCCAAGGTATCGACCATCGCTCGTCGTCATCCGAATCCACGAGAACACGGCGCCCATGTCGACTCGCCGCGCCCGACTCCTCGAGCCCAGCGCTGATGGTGTCGACCATGAGGATGCCCGGCACGCCGAACAGGTTGCCGCTCACCGCGACCGGCTGACAGCCGCCGCCGGCCGCAGTCCCCGGCAGCGCGATCTCGCCGCCCAGCACCACCGACCCGGCGACCCGCCCGTGCGCGTGACTCAGCACGGCGCCAGAGGCCTGCAGCGCCCGGCGCCAGATCTGCATGGCGCGCGGCACATCCACCCCGACACTCTCGGCGAAGCCGTCGCGCAGGCGCAGCGGGTCGAAGCAGGTCCAGTCGGCCCAGGCGATGTCCTCGTCATCGCGCAGGTCGTCGAAGAACCAGTTGTACCCATGCGGGAAACTGACGCCGCCGCGCGTGGTGTCGAGGTATGGGCTGAATCGCGGGTCCCCAAGGAGCTGGAACCGCTCGGTGATCGGCACCGACGCCGCGCTCGTCGTCCACCAGCAGTAGGTCTCACTGAGGTTGTGCGGCTCATGCGCCGTCGGCCACATCTGCCCGCTGGTCCCGTCGCTACCGATGCGGGTCTGCGCCGTCACCATGACGTCGACGTTGCCGAACGCCGTCTCGAGCGCCACCTGCGGGAGGCGGATGAACCACCGGGCGGTGTTCTTGGGCTCAGCGGCAATCGACACCTCCTCCAGTTCGTGGAAGGTGCCGAGCCCGCTCACCGGCGAGGGCACGTGCTCCAAGCCGTAGAGACGCGCATCTTCATCGAGGCCGGCGCCTTGCACGACCGGGCACGTGAGGGGCGTGTTGTGCAGCCGGAACCAGGTGTGTGGCTCGGGCTCCATCGAGAAGCCCGTCTCGTAGTGCATCTCGAAGGGCGCAAGGGTCGCGGAGCCTCGCGGCGCGACGCCGATGCGGTAGAGGCGGGACGTCGTCGAGCCCGACCCGGCGCGCCCATCGCTGGGATTGACGCCGCCTTCCTGACGCTCGATGACGGCGGAGTCGGTGAAGTCGCCGCCGAAGACCTGGACGGTGATGGGCTCGTCGAGCACGTCGGCGCTCTCGTCGGCGTCGGTGCTGTAGGCGTGGACTCGGAACTCGACGTCCGGCCCCAAGAACCCCGGCGACCCCGGGAGCATCGGCAACTCGGGGATCGGCGGCAGCCCGGGAAGCCCCGGGAACCCCGGCAAACCTGCGGTCATGCCTCGCCGCGGCACGTGGAGGCGCGACGCGTGGGTCACGACGCGAACACCGGGCAGTCGTTCGGGCACCTTGGCCGCGTCGGAGTAGTTGCGCATCGGTGGCACCGGCAGCGCCTCGCCATGCAGATTCAAGACCAGTGCGTTCCGGTAGCGCTCGGGCTGCTCGAGCATGTCGGCGAGCAGGAGCTGCAACGGCGGCTCGTCGGCACGGTCCAGGCCCGCTGCCACCCGCTGCGCGAAGAGCCGCCGCGCCGCCGGCGTGCGCATGCAGTGGTTGAAGCGGTCCGACACGGCGTGCGGATGCCGGTTCGTCTCGGCGTCGTAGTCGTTCAGCACGCCCGCCTCGGTGCGCACGCGGCCCGAGAACGCCGCAGGCGAATAGAGCTCGCTGAACGGCGCTCTCTCGCCCAGACGGCCGGGATACCAGTAGGCCCACGGCACCGTCGCTTCGGCCGTGGCCGACTCATTGATGAACGGCACGTAGCTCGGGTCGCGCCCGTAGCCGAACTTGGTGATCCAGTGCAGGCGGAAGTGCAGACCCGGGTTGTCCTGACCGATCTTCGCCACCGTGGCCGACAGCGACGCACGGAGCGAGGACAGCGGCATCCACAGAGACGGCGCGGCACCGATCGCCACGACGTAGACGTCGTACTCTTTGACGCTGGGTGCGGCTTCGACGAGCAGGTTGAGAACCCCACCCATCGAGGCCTCAACGACCGACTTCCCCTTGGCGTTGCTGCGCAGCACACTGACGCGCACGTAGCGCATGCGCTCGGACCCAGCCGCGATCGGATGCACCTCGACCTGGCGCCAGTATTCCCAAGCGCCGGTCTGCAGTTTCAAGTTGCCGGACATCGGGTGATCGGGCGCGAACGCCTGACCGGCCGCGGTGCGCGTGGTGAGCACGGGATTGGGTTGCGCATCGGTCAGCGCATCGAGGTCGGCCGCGGTCTCGACGGCGCCACTGCCGACGGCCGCCTGTAGCTCCGAGAGGATCGCGATCGCCTTTTGGTAGGCGAAGAGCCGCTGGGTCTGCTGCCGCATGTCTTTGTGACTGATCGCGATCTGCTGCATCGTCACAATGAGCGAGATGCCGACGACGGCAACGGCGGCCAAGACCTCGACGAGCGTCAGGCCCTGACGACTGGAGCGGCTACTTGCCATGCGCCGGGGTCCGGTCTCGTCGTTCGCGGTACTTGTTCAAGAAGATCCGCATGTCCTCGATCACCTGCGGATCGTGGCGCACGGTCACCGGGAGCCGCTCGCCGATGTGGACGTCGCCACGCGAGATCAGCGCGCCGGTGAACGTCTGGCTCGTCACCAGCCTCACATCACCCGTCGCGTACAGGATGCCCGTAAAGCTCGACAGCTCGGTCGGCGTGACCTGCATGAGAAAGACGTCGCCATCGACGACGACGACGCAGTTCTCGACCACGAGCGACCCGAGGTGCACGAGATCTCGCGGCACGTAGACCAAGCTGTCCTGTAGCCGGATCACGCCGTCGTCGCTGGCCAGCGACGCTGTCTCGCGGGTGAGGACGATGTCGGCGTGGGCGCGGATCTCGTCGAGGTCCATCGAGAACACCGCTTCCGCTTCGGCGTCGTACGTCACCATCGGCACCGAGGGCCCGTTGACCGCGGCGTCCGTGTGGATCGACGGGACCGGGCTGACCAGGTCGGTCACGACGTTGGGGTCGCGGTAGGCGAAGGCGGGGCCGCCGCCGCCGTCCACGGTGGCCCGCCACCCCAGATGCAGCTTGGAGGGATCGTCGACGCAGATCGGCGAAGGTGCGGGTGGATTGAACCGGCCACTGCGAATCTCGGTGACCATCGCCTCGGTAGCGACGAGCCGATTGGGCGCCTGGTCGAAGGGGACGGAGGAGTCGGCACGGCGGTAGACGTAGCTCCGCACCCCAAGCTGCCACACCGAGCCCGCGTGCTCGGCACCCCGTTGCGACGAGATGTCGAGAGCGTCGGCCGTCCGGACCTCGTAGCGCCCCCACAGGTTGCCGTGAATCTCGAACTCGCGGACCAGCCCCACTGCTGGGTCGATCGTTTCGACAAGGGGCGGTGAGGCCGCCGGCTCGTACCGGGGTCCAAAAGCCAGGACCGGTTGCTGCGACTGCCGCTGAAACCAACTGATCGTCTCGGTGACGCCCGACCGAGCGAAGGTCCCCGCGAGCGTCGTCTTGGCGTAACGGGCGTCGCGCTCACCCCGCATCGCGGCCAGGTAGGTCGTGTGGGAGATGACCATCCCCGAGGTCAACATCGCGATCAGGAGGGCCCAAATCAGGATGGTGCCCTGCTCCCCGTCCGCTCCCCTTCTTGCGCTGGCGTTGCTCAAAGTAGTGGAGAGCTATTCGTCCCCGCATGAGCGCAACTAAAGCCGCGGGTCGTACGCCATCACTGCATGACGCGAGGGCTAGAGGGATGGCGAGGGCGCGGACCCACGGTGACAACGGGCGGACGCGCGCCTTGGTCCCGCGGCGAGCCAAAGCGACCGTCGAGATCCTCCGCACTTGGGACCCCAAACCCGATGCGACCAGGATCGCACGCGTCCCCAGTGGGTCCCCATGGCACCGTCGGCTCGTTGCCGACGCCCCCGAGGCCTCCATCCTCCGTCGATCCGGTGTCGCGCCGGATCGACCGGCAATCACGGCGCCGGGATCGGCTGCACGGCGCTGCCGCGGGCCATGCTCTCGGTCGCGGCCTCGAGGGCCAGCACGACGCGCAGACCGCTCATCCCGTCGGACTGCGGCGTCTTGTCGTTCTCTACGCAGTCCAGGAAGTGCTCGCACTCCGCCAGCAGCGGCTGGTTGAGGCGAATGCTGGGGATGTAGACCCCGCCGTCGACCACCGTCGTCTTGTACTCCAAGAACGTGTCGGTCAAACGGCCGTGCTCGGTCTGGCCCCCCTCGATGTGGCGATCGTAGATCTGAATCGGCCGCTGCATCGACAGGTCGTCCCAGACCGCCATCTTCTTGTCGCCGACCACCGTGATCTGCCGCACTTTGCGGGGATTGAGCCAGCTCACGTTGACGTGCGCGAGCATGCCGGTCGGAAACGAGAACGTCGCGAACACCGCGTCCTCGACGTTGGAGTTGAGGAATGCCTGGCCGCGCGCCGTCACGTCCGTCGGCGCCTGCTCGAGCACGTACGACATGATCGAGATATCGTGGCTGGCCAAGTCCCACAGCGCATTCACGTCGGTGCGCACCGGGCCGAGGTTGGTGCGCACGAAGCTCAGGTAGTGGATCTCGCCGAGCTCGCCGGAGTCGACCAGTCGCTTGAGCGCCCGAATCGAGGCGTTGTACTCAAAGACGTGACCCACCATGAGCACGCGCTCGCGCTGGGCCGCGAGCTCAACGAGCTGCCTCGCCTGGTCGCCGGTGCGCGTCATCGGCTTCTCGACCATCACGTGCTTGTCGGCCTCGAGAGCCTTGCGCACCAGGTCGAAGTGGGTGTTCACCGGTGTCGAGACCGCGACGGCGTCGACGTCGGCGTCGCCGAGCACTTCCTCAATGGACGAAGTCGCACGCGCGCTCGGCAGTCGCGACGTGGCCGTCTCAAGGCGCGCCTCGTCCAGATCACAGACCCAACGGACGGTCGCCCGGCCGGTCTGCTCCATCGAGCGCGCGATGTTCGGTCCCCAGTGACCGAGCCCGATCAAGCCAACGCGCAACATCATGCACCTCCCGCGCACTCGCGGGCCAGAACTGCGGCACTCCGCGCCACCGCTTCACGCGGCATCTCCGCGTAGATCGGCAAGCTCAAGCAGCGCCGCGCCCAGTCTTCGGACACAGGAAACTGACCGGCGGCATAGCCGAGCCAGCGATACGCACCCAGCTCGTGCACCGCGAACGGATAGTGCATACCAGCGCCGAGCCCGGCGGCCTGGAGCGCCGCGAGAACGCGCTCGCGCTCCTGCACCCGGACGACATAGAGATGGTAGACGGACTTCGCCGCGGTCTGCGTCAGCTGGACGCCCGGCAGCCCACCGAGTGCCTCGTCATAGGCCGTGGCGTGCGCGCGGCGCGACTCGTTCCAAGCCTCGAGGCGCGCCAGCTTCACTCGCAGGATGGCCGCCTGCAGCGTATCCAGGCGGCTATTGAGTCCCGGCTCTTCGTGGTGGTACTTCTTCTTGGAGCCCCAGTTGCGCAGCAGCCGCAGCCGGTCGGCAAGCTCTTCGTCGTCGGTCGTGACCGCGCCGCCATCGCCATACGCGCCTAGGTTCTTCCCAGGGTAGAAGCTGAAGCAGCCGATCCGGCCGAACGAACCGGCACGCTTGCCGTTCCACTCGGCGCCGTGGGCTTGCGCCGCGTCCTCGATGATGGGGATGCCGTGGCGCTCGGAGATCTCGAGGAGCGGCCCCATGTCGACACATTGCCCGTAGAGATGGACGGGAATGATCGCTTTGGTGCGCTCGGTGATGGCCGCCTCGACTTGGGCCGGATCAATGAGACCCCGTTCGGGGTCGACGTCGACCAGCACGGGCCGCGCGCCTGCTAGCGTCACACCCAGTGCGGTCGCCACGAAGGTGAACGCTGGCACAATCACCTCGTCGCCTTGGCCGACGCCGACCAGGCGACAGGCGATGTGCAGGGCATCGGTACCGCTGGCGCAGCCCAGGGCGAAGCGGGTTTGGCAGAACGCTGCGAACTCCTCTTCGAAGCGCTGATGCTCCTCGCCGAGAATGAAGTCACAACGCTGCAGCACGCGCGCAATGGCGGCGTTCACCTCCGGCTCGATGGACGCGCGCTGAGCCTTTAGGTCGACAAGGGGAATGGTGGGTGGATCGGCGGGCATGGTGGCGGGATCACCGTAACACTAGTTGTGCTCCGGAGATCGTGCAACGACGGTCGGTTCAGCGACGCGCCATGCCCAACACGGCAACCACCAACGCAACGGCGTAGCACCCGGCGGCAACGAAGGCATCGGCCGTGAATCCCAGCCGCATGGCGATCACAACAGCCGCCACCGAGCCAACCACACCGGCGCCGCCGTTCACCCCGACCGCCCATGGGACGAGGGATGGGGTGCTCCGCTCGAGCCGCGCCAACCCGCTGGGGAACGGGATCCCCAGACAGAAGCTCAGCGGCGCCAGCAGCGCCACGGCGACGCCGACCCGCGGCCAAAACGACAGATGCAGCGTGGCCGCCAGCACCGGCTGCAGCAAGAACGCCATCAGCAGGATCACGACACACACGGCGCCAAGCGCGACGCGCAGCGCGCGCACCGGTTGGGTCAGGCGGCCCGACCACAGGGAGCCGAGGCCAGCGAAGAACAGGAAGCTGAACAGCACCACCATCAACGAATAGGTGGGGTGGCCGAGATAGAGCACCATCCGCTGGATGGTGCTGATCTCGAGAAACATGAAGCCCACGCCGAGAGCCGCGAAGTAAAGCAAATTGGGCAGCGCACCGGGGCTGCGTAGACCGCGGAAGCGAAGGACGAGCAACGGACCGAGAACCAAGAGCAGCACCGCGGCGGCCGTCAGCAGCAGCAGTGTGTTCAGAATCTCCGGCGCGCTCGGGAACTCGAAGCCCGTCTGCTCGGCGAAGAACGACACCGGCAGCTCCGCCGCGTCGACCTGCGGCTGGAAGTTGTAGAAGAAGGGCGAGTCGTCGTAGATCGGGCGGACGTCGAGCGGATAGCCGGCGAAGAACGCCTCCTCTTCGCCGCGGTCGTACGCCATCGCGAGCTGAGTAAACGGAGTGTCCGCGCGGTCCTCGAGCCCGGGGGCGTACAGCAGTTCGAACTCGGCGTCCCAGCCCGCGTCGGTCTCGGTCCTGTCGAACAGCTCGATGACGTCGGGCTCCAGCGGTTGCATGGTGAAAACCGTGCCGCCGAGCCACGAGCTGCGGATGATGGCCGCGTGGCGAGAAGGCTGCTCGACGCCGCGGCGGCGGAGCTCCGCCAATCCCATCCCGAACATGCGCAGCACTTCCTTGTGCGGCTTGTCCCACAGGCGCACGATGCCAAGGACACCGCGTTCGGAGAGGTGGTCGAAGTAGTCCTTCAACGCCTCCATCGTGTAGAGGTACGACTCCGAGAGGACGAAGGCACCACCTGCCCCGGCCGTATAGGTGTCGGCGCCGGCGATCTGGATCAGATCGAACCTGCGGCCCTCGCGGCGCAGCGTGCTACGCCCCTCGCCCACGACGATGTCGACGCCTTCCCGCTGGTAGATCCCACCGTTGAAGTCGGCGTAGTCCTCGCCGGTGATCGCCACCATCTGCTCGTTGATCTCAAAGCCGGTGACGGTGCTGGCCTTGTAGTCGAGCGCCGACTGGATGTCTTGACCGCCACCCAGGCCGATGATCAGAGCATGCGGGCCGGGCTCGCCTCGGGTGATCGCCGGCACGTGCGGCAGGTAGGACACCGAGCGCGCGTCGTGCAGGGACCGCTGCTGGCTCTGATCCTTGCCGAACATGTAGGTGCCGGCCATCCCGTCCTGCACAATGAAGTACTTCGTCGGCGCGTCGAGGTTGTCCGCCAGCACGTCGAGCCGCGACAGCGGCGTCCAGCGCTCGTCGACCGACGTGCCCTCAATCAGGCGCTTCTTCGCTTCGCCCAACCGGACCCGGAGCAGGTCGAAGTCACCGAGGAACAGGACCGCCGCCAGGATCAGCCCCACGCCGCCGGCTATCGCCCGCAAGCGCGCACTGCGGGCAAACAACAGCGCGGCCGCCGGTCCCGCGCCGGCGCACAGCACCAGCAAGCGCTCCGCGCCCAGCGGCGTGATGGCGATCACAAACAGCCAAGCGCCCAGCGCGCTACCGACCAGGTTGGCGCTGTAGAGCCCGTGGACCCCGCGCGCCGCCGACAACGAAATCGCCACGACGAGGCCGCCGAACAGGTACGGCACCACGAGTAGGCTGCAGATCAGAGCAATCCCGGCCGTATTGCCCTCGGCCGACATGGACGTGACCAGATCGGTCGTGGACGCCACCAGGACGTGAGTGACCACGACCGAGGCCCCGAACAGCACGCTGCACCAGGCGAGTCGATTGCGGAAGTCGCCGCGACCGCTGACGAGGGCCGGAAACATCGTGGCGGCGCTGCCCGCCGCGGCGAACCCCAGCATGGCCATGGTGACGACCACGTAGGCGTGGTGGTACCAGACCTGCACCGACAGGATCCGCACGTGCAGAACCTGGAGGCAGAGCACCGCTGCCGAGATGAGAAACAAGCCCAGGGCCAAGCCCGGGCCGCGGGCGTGGGGCGCTGCCGCGTCGGTCATAAGTCTGCAATCGGAGGTCGGAGGGCGTGGCCGCGAGGTGATAACGACCGAGGTCGCGCGTTCCGAGAGAATCTTGCGCACGCGGCGGAGAAACGCGTCTCCCATCGCGCGGTGGCTTGGGCCCCAGGGCCGCACCAGCAGCCGGCGGATCGACGCGGGCGCCCGAAGGGAGTATCTTGGGCGTGTTTCGCCGGCCGCCAGCGCGGCTCTCGGTCGCCCCCACCAACGTCGTCTATGCTCTACGGCGAATTCCCCCCGAATCCCCGCCCCGCCCCGATCTTCGAGCTTCGCCCCGCGGCTCCAGAGGAGCCGCCGGCGCCGGCCTCCAACCGACGCGAGTGGTTGATCGGCGCCGGCGCCCTGGCACTGGGCGGCACCGCGATGGCGGTCTGGGACCGCGGCGGCGCCCACGCGTTCGCCGGCCCGCCGCTCGATCGCACGGCCATGGCGGCGGCGCCTCGCGGCAGCGTCGAGTGGGCACTCAGCCTGCTCCTCGAGCCGCCGACGACACTGCTCCTCGAGGCCGGCGACATCGAGCGAGTCTCGATGCTGGCGCGCGATGACCAGCGCCTGGCCCCCTGCCTGCAACGCGTCATCGACGTCGCGCTCAGTGAGGAGGCGCCGCTGGCCGATCATGCCGGCGTATCGGCCGTACGAGCTCTCGCGCGCCTGCGGCGGGACGACTTGTTGCAGGCTGCCGAATCGCGCGTGGAAGCACGTGCGGACCGACCCGCGATGCAAGAAGCGCTGCGCGAAGAGCTGCGCCGATTCCAGGGACCGAGGTAGACCGATCGAAAGGGGTGAATAGGTGTCGTCGATCCCCCAAGAAGCCGGCAGTCGTTTCAAGATCGAGCCAGACCCCCCGTTGAGCGGCGCGGCGCTCGACGTCACCTACATCGGACCCGCCGGCGAGGTCGAGTATCAGGTCGACGGCGACGACCCTGTTAAGGTCACCCCGGATTCGGACGGCAAGTTCCGGATCGAGTCGGTCGGCGGCGACGAGATCGCGTTCTCGGACAACCGCGGCCTGCCGGGCTTCCTCTTTCGACGCGTGCTGGAGCTCGGATGATGCGGACGCCCATCGCTTCGTCGCTCCTCGCCGTCGCCGCCGTTGTGAGCACCGCACCGGCGCAACGGAGGGAGGCCAACGTCGTGGTCCCGGCGGTCTATGGCGACAGCGAAGCGCCTGGAACCGCGTTCTGGGCGTTCTCACCGTTCGCCTCCCGCCATCAGCTCCTGCTCGGCTCGTCCCACTTGACCGAGCTTGTCGATCGCCCGATCACCGCCATCCAGGTGCGGCGCAACGCGAGCGGCAGCGAGGCGCTAGCAGCCGGGGTCGTCCGCCTGCGGCTGATCATGTCGCATCCGTCGCAAGCGCCGGCACAGGCCGGGGAGACCTTTGCCGCGAACCGAGGCCCGACCGAGAGCATCGTGTTCGACGGCGTCGTGGCTCTACCCGCGGCCCCATCCACCCCGCCGCTCCCGGCGCCCTGGGCCGCGCCGCACTCCGTCACGATCGACTTGGACCAGCCGTTCGTCTACACGGGCGGCACGCTCTGCATCGAATCCGAGACCATGGCGCCGTCGTCCGCTCTACCTGCACCCTGGTGGCCCATCGACGCACACGTCGAACGTGCGGGCGGCAGCTCGACGCCGATCGGCGAAGGCTGCCTCGACGCCATCGCGGGCATCGATGACGCGAGCCTACGACTGGGCGCGAGCGGCGCGCTCTACCTGCGCGGCACGATCACGCCGGGCAGTAGCGGCGTCTGCTTACTGGGCCTGAGCGCAACGCACTTCGCCGGCCTGCCCCTGCCGCTCGATCTCGCCCCGGTGGGCGCGGCGGGCTGCTGGCTCCACATCGCGCCTGCGGCCAGCCTGATCGCCACCGCGGAAGCACTGCCCGAAGTCGCCACCGGTCTCGCAAACGTGCGGCTCGCCTTACCCCTCGCGCCGGTCATGGCCGGTAGCACGTTCTACTCGCAGTGGGCATGGATCGACGGCGGCGCCAACCCCCTGGGGCTGACGTTCTCGGCCGGATCACAGATAATGGTCGGCGGGCTGTCACAGCTGCGCGACGCTTGCTGGATCGAGAGCGGCAACCTCACGAGCAGCTCAGGCTGGGTCATGCGCGGCCGGTTTCCGGTGCTGCGCCTGATGCGCTAGCGGGCGCGATTTGCCGGCGCGACGCGCGCCAGGCCTCGGGCGACGCAGCTCGAAACACGGCGAAGCCTTGCGTCGAGGCAATCTCCCGCAAACATAGGTGGCCGCAGTGGCGGCGGAGCGATCTGAATCTGACGACGGCAGAGTCTCGCTCGGGCTCAAGGTGTACTACCTGCGCACCCGGGAAAAAGGCATGAACCAGACCGACGTCGCCCAGTCGCTCGGGGTGCGGCAGGCGACGATCTCCCACATCGAGAACGACCTGACGGCGCCGCACTGGTCGCTCCTGGTCAACCTCTGTCGCTTCTTCGACGTCACGCCGACCTACTTCGCCGACGAACAGCGGGGCGTCGTTCCCCGACCGACCGAGCGCTGGGGCCTCCGCGACGCACTGGTGACGATCGGCATGTCGGTCGAGGTGTCGCGCGGCGCGATCTCGGACCTCGAGGACGGTCAGGTGCTGTGCCGGCTCGAGCCGGAGGGCCGGTTCTACGACGACGAAGCGGCCGAAGTGCGCCGCCTCAGCATGTCGCGCGATGCCGGCAGCGAAGCGCTCGAGAAGCTCCGCGCGGAGCACGCAGCGCGCGAGCTACGGCTGATGGAAGAGCTGCAAGCCGAGCGCCAGCGCTACGTCAAGCGCCGGCGCCGATGAACGGCCAAGGGCCAGCCTCGAAGTCGGCAGGACCGGGCTGATCCGAAAGAGCGCCTCTCCGGACGGCTCACGCACGAAAGCCTCCGGCGGGCTCGCTCCGGCCCGCCCCCTGGGATGCCTACCATGATCCATCAACTCGCCTTGCTTTCCGGACTCGCCGCGGCATGGACCGCCACCATACTGGTGCCAACCGAACCGACGGTCTCGCCACCGACGCAACCACCCGCGGGGACCACGGACGACTACTGGTATCGAGGCCTCGCCGAGGTCAGCACCTACGACGTGGAGCGCCGCCGTTATGGCGAAGCGCGCAGCGGCTACGCGGTCCTGATCTTCGTGACGGAGGACTTCCTGACGGAGGCCCAGACCAAAGCGGAGGGCCGAGTGCCGTCCGGCGATCGCGCGGTGAACGTGCTGAAGCTCAACCGCATCGAGCGCTTCGAGACGGGGATCTACGACTACTCGCTCATGACATCGGTGTTCACGCCGGCCGATGGCTCCCCCACGCTCAAGACGTCCACCTCCATCCAAGACTGGTGCGGCCACGTGTGGGAGCAGCTGAACCGCCGCGGCGAGAGCTTTCGCGTCACGGGTCACTCGTACTTTCAAGCCGAAGGCGACGGCGGGGTGCAGCTGCCGGCGCACTTGCTGGAGGACGAGGTGTGGACCAGGCTGCGACTGGCGCCGGACCGACTCCCCCAAGGCGAGCTACAAGTGATCCCGAGCAGCGTGCGCGCCCGCCTGTCGCACCGACCACTGACGGCAGTCTCCGCGCGCGGCACGCTGCGCGACGGCACCAAACCGGACGAGCGCATCTACGAGCTAGCGTTCGACCGGGGCCGCACTCTGCAGATCTCCTTCGCCGCGGCAGCACCGCACCGAATTCGCGGCTGGGTGGAAACCGAGCGCGGCCAGCTCGTCACCCGGGGCACCCGCCGCGCGATCACCATGACCGATTATTGGGCCCACAACGGCAACCGCGACCGGGGTCTCCGCCAACCGCTTGGGCTACCGGTCGTGCGCTGACCACCATGGTCGCGCTCGTCGTTCATGGGGTCGCGACAACGGCGTTGACCGGCCTCATCTGGTTCGTGCAGGTCGTCCACTATCCGCTGTTCGCGAACGTCGGCAACCGGGAGTTCCCGGCCTACGCGGAGCAACACGTGCGGCGGACGACGATGGTCGCCGCACCACTCATGCTCGTGGAAGCAGCTACGGCGGCTTGGCTGACGATCGCCCCGCCAACCCCGGCCGTGGCGCCATTGACCTGGGTTGGATTCGCCCTGCTGCTCGTGATCTGGATCTCGACCGCCGCGCTACAGGTGCCCTGCCACGGCCGGCTCGCGCGCGGCTTCGACCCGAAGATCGCCGGCCGGCTGGTCCGGACCAACTGGGTGCGCACGATTGCTTGGACGGCGCGCTGCGCCCTCGCGACGGCGATGCTGGCCGTCTCGCGCTAGTGGTGTGATTCAGAAATCTGGGGCATTCTCCGCGGCCCTCAACGCCGTTCGCAGCGTTGGGTCGTCCTCGCCGTATCCACGAATATGCCTGCGGCGACCCGCCTTGCGACCGGCGCCGATACCTCGCGGGTAAT
>JBCCGH010000148.1:0-23917 GCA_039029375.1 Planctomycetota bacterium | reverse complement strand
TCTTCACGCCCAGCACGCGCCAGAGCCGCTCTGGCAGCGTCAGACAGGCGCCAGAGGCGCCTGCCGGCTGATGCCGGCGAGCGACAGACTGCTCGACGGGGCGTCACCCCGCCTCCGCGGTCGGTCGCTCGTCTTCCTTGACACACCGGTCCTCTCACGCACTGGACGCCAACCCTCGTGCATGATCCGGGCTAAATGACGCCAACGGGATACGCGTGGAGTGAGCTCGTCGCGTCGCTCGAACGACGGCGACAGCGAGCGTTGCTGGCGCGCCTCCTCTGTCTCGATTGGGCGCGAGGCGGATCGACCAGCTAACGGCGCGCGCGTCCGCCCGGTCTGGTAGGGCGCGACCGACAAGCATCGGTCGCTGCAAAAAGGAGACATGATGATGACGCGTGCTCACGCTGCCGCGCTTGCGGCACCACTGTGGCTTTGTTTGAACTTCTCGCTCGTGGCGCAGGAGCCCGAGACGCAGGATGCGCATGACGAGATGGGACCACTGCCCGTGACGCTGTTGCCTCACGACGAGCTGCTTGGTTCCAAGGTCGTCGCTGCGCGCCACGACGGCGCCGCGCCCGACGCGTCGGCTGCTGCCGTCGCTTCGATCGTCGATCTCGCGCTCGATTCGCGCACCGGCCAAGCGCTGACCGCCACGCTGCTCACCGCGGACAGCGATGCGCGTCGCGTGGTGTTGCCGTGGGCTTCGTTGCGCTTCGATGCGCATCACAAGCGTTTCGAGCTCGGCAACGACGTGGAGTTGGATCGCCTGCCGATGGCCGAGGAGCATGATGAGGTAGACGAAGGTGACGCCGACGCGGCAACGCGACCTGGGCCGTTGCGCGTCGCCGAGCTGCGCCGGTGGTTGGTGCGCGCGGAGGATGCCGAAGTGGGCATGCCCGCGGCACTCGTCTTTGAGCCGAGCACCGGCCGCACTGCGTTCGTCGCCGTGTCCGCCGCGAGCCTCAGCGTCGACGGCAAGTTGGTGTTGCCGTGGGCGGCTCTGCGGATCAGCGGCACGCAGCTCTCGGTCGCTCGCCCGGCCGCTGATTTGGCGGAGGCGCCGCTGCTCCTCGGCAAGCGCGAGCTGCAGGACGCGGACTTTCGGGCGGAGGTCTACGCCTTCTACGGCGTCGCGACTCCGGCGTATGAGCGCCCGATGAGCGCTCAGCCGTCGCGGCGCTAGTGGTGTGATTCAGGCAGATGGGGCCTTATCCGCGAGACATCGGCGCCGGTCGCAAGGCGGGTCGCCGCAGGCATATTGGTGGATACGGCGAGGCCGACCCAACGCTGCGAGCGGCGCTGAGGGCCGTGGATAAGGCCCCAGATTCCTGAATCACACCATAGAGATCTAGAGCGTCGCCCGTCCGGCGTCGGACGCGGCCAAGCCACCGGGCGCGGCTGCGTCGATCACGAACCACTGCGCCACGATGCTCGCACCGGCGAGCGCGGCGACGGCCGGGATCGGCAGCGGCGAGAACGCACGGCCCACGGGCGCGACTTGGCCGAGGGTCGTCAGCGACGGCACCGTGTAGAGCGTGCAGCTCGGCGCGCCGATGGGGCCCAGGCCGATCTGCGGGCCGCCGCCGCCGAGTAGCAGCAGCGCCTGAGTGCTGGGTGCGGCAGCGTCGAGGCTGAGCCCGAAGGCGGAGTTGCCCGGGAACGGGCGCCCCACGGCGCCAATTCTGGGCGTCTGCCCGCCGGTGCCGGGGCAGCCGTTGCCGAAGGCGCGGAACGATGAGGTGTAGGCCTCGTAACCGAGGTCGTGCACACCGGCGACGCCGAGTGCAGCGGCAGGGTAGAGGACGCGACCACTGAGCCGTGACAGCGCGCCACCGCTCGCCAGCACGTGCTCCTGCTGGTCGGAGTTCCACGCCAGCGCGGTGATCGCCGGCAGCCCGGTGCTCAGCCAGATCGCCTGGGTGAAGCGCAGGGCGTCGACCAAGTAGAGCACCCCCGCCGAGTCGCCGACCATCCAGGACGCCGCGCCCGGCGAGAAGACCACGGCGGTCGGGTCGCGGATCCCCAGCGCATGTGGCGTGACTTGGCGCGTGGCGAGGTTGATCTCGAAGAGCACGGCGGCCGCCGTCGCCGGTGCCGCCGCGAGCACAACCGCACTCGTGCGACCGACCGCCAGGTCGCGGCAGCCCAAGGGCTGCGTCGGCGAAAGGAGGTCCGCGGCCACTCCGGCGCCGAGGTTGGCCACGTAGATCGAGTGCGTCGTGGCGATGAGCAGGTCTGCCGATGGAAGGGGGGCCATCCCGACGACGCGGCCCTGCAGGCCGGTGACGCGCGACGTGAACCCCGTCACGGCGTCGCCACCGAGCGCCGCGAGGAGGATCTCGGTGCTTCCGGCGGCCGTCGCAGCGCCGACCAGCACGCGGTCTGGGCTTCCGGTGGGCACGGCGCGGTGCAAGATCCCAGACCAGCCAGCCGGCAGAGCAAACGACTGAAAGCCCGCGCCCAGCGGCTCAAAGCGGCCGAGCGTGGTGGTGGACCCAGCCCCCGGCCGATGCAGGGTCAGGACGTGGCCCGGTGGGAGCTGGGCCGAGAGCGCGGTGGCGAGGCCGGCCGCGCTGAGCAGGGCTGCAAGAACCTGACGCATGAGACGCAACGCCCGTGATTGTCGCAGATCAGCCACACCGCCGGGCGGTTTTGCGCCGGCGGCAGGCGGCCAACCGGCCTGCCCGGCGGGTGATTGGGCCGCATGCCCTGGTCGGCTTTCGCCCCTCACACGGTGGTTTTGGGGCCGCGCCGTTTACCTGGATCAGCGTCGCCGCGTCGGGGCTGAGCCGCGCTGCTGGTTGTTCTTGAGGAAGGCCTCGTGGAAACGGCGATACTTCTCGGGCACCGCGGGGGTCGCGCCGCGGCCCTTGAAGAACTCCTCGTAGAGCGGCAGCATGCCCCAGCGTTCGTTGTCGGCCTGGTGACGCAGCTCTTCGGTCGCGTCCTCAGGAACCTGCTGGGCTGGCATTTTTTGCCCGTCCTCTTCGACTTCGCGTTGGCCGTCTTGCGGCTGCTCGCCCTGCGGTTGGGGCTCGTGCTCGTCGGGAACGTCGGACGGGCGCCGTCGCGAGCGCGGCCGATTGGTGCCGGAGCCCGGTGACGGCGGCGGCGGCGGCGACTGGCCCTGACCCTGCCCGCCCTGTTGCCCGGGCATCTTGAGGATCTCTTCGATGAGCTCGTCGATCCGCTCCACCACGGTCTGCTGCGAGGTTTTGGACTGATCCAGTAGCTCGTCCAGGCGTTCGGTGACCCGCGTCATGCCCTCGGCGGCGCTGCGGCTGCCGCCGCGCCCTGCCTCGAGCAGAAGGCGGTCGATCTCCTTCATCTCGGTGGCGACCTCTTCGGCGATCTCGCGGATGCGCTCCTCGGGCCGCTCGAACTGCGCCCGCGGCGCCGCTACCAGGGCGCTGAGGGCCAGCGTGAAGAACGCGGCCCGGCCCCAACGGCACGGTGGCGGGGCCAGACGGCGGCAATCGGTTGGATCAGTCATCGTCTTTGTTCTCCTCGCCCTCTTCGGCGGTCTTGCCGGTGGCGTCTGGGTCCTCAGCGTCGGGGTCTTCGGCGCCTTGCTCACCGGGGTCGAGCGCCGACTCCACCGACGCTTTGATCTGCAGGAAGATCTCGGTCACCGAGTTGTGCCGGTGGGCGAGCCGCTCCAGGAGCGCGATCTCCGCATCGGCAATGCCGTCGTCGGCGCGATCGCCGAAGAACGTTTGCAGGCGCTTGGTGCGATCGAGCATGTCCTGCTCCATCTGCTTGAGCATCTGCAGCTCGGCGAGCATCGGCACGAGCCGCTCGCGGGAGCTCGAGTTGGAGCCGCTGCCACCACCGCCACCGCCGGATTGCTGCTGGCGCCGGCGCTCCTGCTCGCGTTGTAAGGCGTCGAGCAGCTGCTGCACGCGCGCTTCGACGTCGCGCTGCAGCATCACCGTGACCTCGCCGGCGTCAGGACGCCTCGAGCCAAGTCGGCGCGCCACTTCCTCGAGGTCCTCTTGGTTGGCCTCAAGTACGTGACTGAAGACCAGAGTGCCTTCTTCCTGGAGCGCGGTGCGCAGGTAGTCGGACTTGCCGGCGAGGTCGCTCTCCTGGCGGCCCAGGTCGTTGAGTGAGCGCCGCAGGCGGCGCGTGAGTCGGCCCGACTTGGCCCGCGTGCCCGCCTGCTCGGTCGCCGCGGTGATCGGGCGCTGCTCTTCGAGGAACTGAATGAGCTCGTCCTTGATGCGGAAGAGCAGCTCCTCCTGCCGCAGGTCCATGTAGCGGTCGCGCTCTTCCTCGAGCGCCTCTTGGGCTTCCTCGAGGCGATCGCGGGCCTCCTGCTGCTGCTGCTCCGTCTCCTCGGCGTCGCCGTCGCGCATGGCGCGGTTGGCCCGCGCCGCGGCTTGGGATGCCTGCTGCAGGGCCTGTTCGGCGGCGCGGTTCTCGCGCTCCTCGACCAGCCGCGCCAGGCGGACGATGTCCTCCTCGAGTTGCTGCTGCTCGTCGGCGAGCTGCTGCAGTGCGCGTTTCTGTGCCTCATCGAGCGGGCGCTGGCGCTCGACCTCTCGCGCGGCTTGGGTGAGGGTCTCGGCGGCCTGTTGCTGGAGGTTGGCGGCGCGGGCTTGCTCGCCGTCGCGCAGGGCCTCCTCCGCCTGTTGCATTTGTTGCTCGGCCTCTTGCAGTCCTTGCTCGGCGGCTTGCTGTTGCTCTTGAGAGAGCTGCTGGTCGTCGGCGCTGGTCTGCGGGGAGCCCTGGCTCTGTGGGGAGCCCTGGCTCTGTGGGGAGCCCTGGCTCTGCGGGGAGCCCTGGCTCTGCGGGGAGCCCGGGCTCTGCGGGGAGCCCTGGCTCTGTGGGGAGCCCTGGCTCTGTGGGGAGCCTTGGCGCATCTGGCCGCGGAGCGCTTCGGCCTGCTGGCGCAGCGCCGCCTGCCGCTGCGCAGCGGCCTGCATCTCGGTGGTGCGGTCCGCGCTGTCGGCGCTCAGCGCGTTCTCGAGCTGGGCCCGGGCCGCCTCGAGGCCGGCGCGGGCAGTCTGCAGCTGCTGTCGTGCGGTCGTCGCGTCGGGCTGCTGCGCGGTCAGCGATTCGCTCGCACCGCGCAGCGCGCGGTCCGCTTCGGCCAGCGGATCGGCGGCGGCTCGGGCTTGTGGCGGGGCCTCGCGCCCGCTGCGCAGTGCGGTCTCGAGCTGTGCGGCCTCGGCCGCCATCTCGGCGGCCTGCCGCGTCGCGCTCGGATGCGCATTGCGATGCTCTTCGCCGGCCCGGCGCAGCTCGCGCGCGGCTTCGGACATGCGGGCCAGGGATTCCTCGGGACGATCGTCGGCGGTCGTGGTGGCTTCGCGCAGCGCTTCGGCCGCGCGCTCCAGCGCTTGCGCACCGGCGCGCTCGGGCTCCGACGGCGCGGCCGCGGCCGCCTTGGCGGCTTCTTCCACGTGTTCGGCCTGCGCCTGGCGCTGTGCGGCGACGGCGTCGTCGGCGGCGTTCGCGGCCTCGGCGGAGCGCTGCTGCAGTTCGCGCAACGCTTGTTGCTGCGCGGCGGGATCACCCGCCGCGCGCGTGCGCTCGAGCGCCTCGCGCAGCTCGGCGTCCGGGATCCCGTCGGCGACTTCGGCGGCCTGCCGTTCCAACGCGTCCATCGCTTCCTGCGCCGTGGCCGGCTCGCCACTGTCGGCCGCTTGCTGCGCCCGTTGCGCGGCCTGCGCCAGCCGGCGGAGGTCGCGGCGCTGCGCTTCCGCCGCAAACAGCTCCTGCTGCGCCTTCTGTAGCGCCCCGAGTCGCTGGCGAGCGGCGTTTTCGGCGGCGTCGACTCCCTGGCTCAGCTCCCGCTCGGCGCGGGTCTCCAGCGACTCCTGCCGGTCGAGCAGCGCTCGCACCCGCTGCAGCGCGCCTTCGAGCAAGGCCCCGCGCTGGCCGGAGTCCTCGGCGTTGCGTTGGGCCTCACCGCGCTCGCGTTCGGCGAGATCGCTCAGCTGCTCGACCAGAGCCCGCTCGGCCTCGGAGCGGTTGGCGCGGGTCGCCTCGCGGGCGCGCTGCTGCAGCTCGGCTTGCCGCCGCACCAGCTGCTCCGCAGCTTCGGCCAGGCGCCCGCTCTCCTCGATCTCTTGCTCGAGGTTCTCGATGGAGCGGCGGTCGCGCAGGATGGCGAGGAGGCGTTCGAGGTCGGCGATGACCTCCTTCTGCTTGCGCAGTGCCTCGGTGTAGGCCTCGTCGCGCAGCCGATCGCGAATGCCCGCGACATCCTCGATCAGGCCCACGTCGCGCAGATGCTGGAGCCCCTCTTCGAGCAGGCGGACCTGCTCGTCGCGCCCCTGTTTGGCATAGCGCGCCATGAGACCGCGCATCAGGTCTTCGAGCCGCTCGGCCTTACGCATGATCTCCTGCTGATCACGGCGCAGGTCCGCACCCTCCTGTGCAGGCACCGCCAGGGCGCTCAGCAGGACGGCGAGGCAGGAGGCGGCGATCGCTCGCATCCGGGGTTGGCTCATCGGTCGATCTCCTTCGCGGCGGTCATCGGCGGGACTTGCTCCCCTCCGGCGCGGGTTCCGCGGGCTCGCTGAGGAGGTCCTTGGTGCGGACCTGGACCTCGCGCTGCTTCTCCAGCACGGAACGCGCTTGGATGATCACGTCTTGGAACTCGTTCCACTCGGCGAGCTGCTCTTGCAGCAGCGCCAGCTCCCGTCCAATCGCCCGCTGGGTCTCCAACGCGCGGTCGATCGCGGCATCCAGGCCGGCAGCGTCCGCGGCCACGTTGGCCTCGTCGAGCTGGCGGATCGCTGCTGGCGCGAGCTCGGCGGCGACCGCGCCGCAGCGCAGGATCATCGCCAAGATCGGGTCCAGCGATTTGCTCATGGGCCCGAGGCGTCCATCGCGGCGCGCCGCGCCGATCTGCTCGTAGAAGCCGGCCAAG
This sequence comes from Planctomycetota bacterium, assembly GCA_039029375.1. Lineage (GTDB taxonomy): Bacteria > Planctomycetota > UBA1135 > UBA1135 > UBA2386 > JBCCGH01. The sequence goes on along the minus strand of JBCCGH010000148.1, from coordinate 17,034 downwards.
AAGTCGCGCGGCTCGGGGTGCTCTTGGTGGTAGGCCACGAACAGCTCGAGGACCCGCGCCGCGTTGGGCGAGTCGTCGAGCCGGTTGAAGAGGTGCAGGTCGAAGGCCCGCATCAAGTCGACGTGCTGCCGACCCGCGACGCTTTGGAGCCGGGTCTGGCCCACCTGCACGACGGTGAGCTCGTTGCGCAACGCCCGCGGCGCCTCGCCACTGGCCAGCGCCTCGGCGCTTTCCTCCAGCCGGCCCTGCAGTCCGGTCTGATCGACGACGAGCTGCTCGACCGCCTCACGGATGCGGCGGAAGTGCCCCGACACGCGGCGTGCCAGGTCGGCCTCGCTCACGATGTGGACCTGCCGGCTCGGCAGCTCGGTGGTCTGTGGTTCTGGAGCCCGGTTGTCGGTGAGCTCGCCGGAGATCCCCAGCGTGTCGCCGACCGAAGCGCGGCCCGCGCCCTCGGGCAGCTCGGCGACGCTCAGCAGCTGCACCGGGACCTGATCGTCGGCCGACCCGGGTTCCGCGCGCAGGAGCGTGACGGTGCCGCTTTCCTCGGCGCGCCCGACTCGCACGCGGACTTGCGCCTCGACCAAGCCGTGGTCGTCTCGCCCGAGCACTCGGAGCGGCAACACGGCGGAGGCCAGGCAGATACTCAGCGCGTCGTCCGCCGGGCGGAGGATGCGGCCGCGCGGCGGCTGATCGGGCAGCGCCACAATCGGGTAGGTGCCAGGGTGCGGGTTGCGCAGCCCGTCGGTGCTGGTGAGGCGCACCTGGTAGCGATCGCTGCGTTCGACGACGAAGGCGCCGACCAGGATCTCGCGCTCGCCGTCGTCGTCACCGACCAACTGGCGTTCCAGTGGCAGCATGGCGCCGCTCTCGAGGAACTCTAGAGTCGCCGCGTCGACCGCCGCCGTCGTGGCGACCTCCAGCTTGACCTCGGAGCCCGCCAGCGCCTCGATGCCGCCGCCGGCGAGCGTCACCGGTGCCCGACCGGTGTAGGCCGGATAGGCGAGCGTTGCCCGGATGCTGCTCACCCGCGGTGGCGCCACCGTGACGACCGCGATGTCGAGGTTGCCACGACGATCGTCACCGCCATGCGCGTAGAAGGAGAACCCGGCCGAGACCTTGCGAAAGACGTGGCGGAAGCGGTCACCGCCGCGCGCGGTCATCTGCACCTCGGGTGCCATGCCGCGCCCGCCGGAGACCGATAGCGCGACCTCTCGCGGCACGACGCCCTCGGCGCGGACCAGGATCGGCAGGTCGTCGCCCGCGGCCATGGTGACTTGCACCTGCCGCCCCTGCCGCTCGAAGCGATAGGACGAGCTGCCCTGTGGCAGCTCGACGATCAGTGTCGTGAGCCGCGGGTAGGATCGGTCGGAGCCCAGGGCGCGGCTGGTGAACACCGAGAACGCCGTCGGATTGGCGAACGCGGCGCCGAGCAGCACGGCCACCAGGCCGCCGGTGACGGCCCAGGTGCGCACCGTGTTGGATGGATCCAGGATCCGATCGTGTGGCAGCTCGGCGATCTGCCCGGCGGCGTCCTCGATGACCTTCTCGATCATCGCCGGGCTTTGGTTGCGCAAGCCACCGGGCCCGGCCGCCACCGAGTCCGACAGCTGCACCGCAGAGATGAACCGTTCGGCGAGCTCCGGGAACTGTCGCTCGATCACCACCGCGACGTCGTCGCGGCCCAACGGCCGGCGGAGCGGCACCAACACCCAGCGGCGCAGCGCGTATCCGACGAGAACGACCAAGCCGCCGGTGAGCAACCAGCGGACCGCCGCCGGCAACTCCAGCCAGCGATCGACCGCGTAGTAGATCAGGATGCCGGCGAGGCTCGTCGCGACGAGCCACCCGAGTCCATGCACCAGGAAGCGCCGGCGAATCCGCGCCGACTGCCGCGCGAGGACCTGCGCCAGGCGGTCCGCGGCGGCGTGCTGCCCTCGTGTCGTCTCGGTCTCGTTCAAGGATTCACCGCTGGAAGATCGGCAAGTACTGATAGGGGATCTGCAGGATCAGCGTGGCGACCGCGGTGGCGAAAGCGTCACCGGGTCCAACGTGACACGGCCACGCGCCCGACGCCTTCTGCATGTCCAGCAGCGTGCGGCGGATGGTCTGGAAGTACGAGCGCCACACGATGCCGCCGGCGATGTAGAAGGCCTGCACCGCATAGTAGTGGCCGTAATAGAAGAAGTAGTGGCCCTCGTAGTGGTTGTTGAAGTCGCCCAGCTTGCCCGACATGTATTCGAGCGCGCGGTTGATCGTCTCGTCGTCGTAGATGCCCGCGGCATACAGCGTCGTGACGCCGGCCGCCGTCAGCGGAAACGTCGCCCGGCTGTGGCGGCCGAGCTGATAGCGAAACGCGCCGCCCTCGTCGAGGTAGCCGGGGAAGTGATAGCTGCGCCGGCGCGGCCCGTAGTCCGTGACAGCGCTTAGTCGCACGTATTGCTGGGCTGCTTCAATCGTGCCGGCCGGCACGGTGATTCCCACGTTGCGGGCCGACCGTAGCGCCAACACCTGGCACACGGTGATCGACATGTCGGACTCGCGCGCGAAGGGGCGATAGCGCCACCCGCCCTCGGCGTTCTGCGAATCGACGATCAGGTTGACCGAGCGCTGCAGTGCCTGGCGGACGTCGGAGCGCAGCGTCATGCCGTAGGCCTCCGCCAGCAGCAGCGTCGCAAACGCGTGGCTGTACATCCGCGAGCCGTGGTCGGTGATGTAGCCGTTCTCGCGCACGCAGCTGAGCACGTAGTCGAGGCCGCGCTCGATGTGGTTGCCGTAGCGACCGCGCCCCGGCAGGTGGCCGCCAGCGAGGAAGCTCATCAGCGCCAGCGAGGTCACCCCGACGTGGGCGCTCGTGTACGAGGTCACGCGGTAGTCGGTGTTGAGCTTGAAGCCGACGTCTTGGGTCCAAAACCCCTGCGGGTGCTGCTGCTCAGCCAGCCATTGCAGGCCGTGCCCGACCGCCTCCTGCAACTCGGGAGTGATCGCCCACTCGCTGCTGCTCTGCTCGCGTTGACGCTGCGCCGGGAGCGCCAGCGTGAAACCGATCATGACCAGTGCCAATACCAGCCGCTTCATTTGGTCCTCGCAGTGGTGTCGCCTTCGCCGAACAGCGTGATGCCCTCGGCCGATTGGATGCCGACGTAGGGGCCGGCCGGGAGCAGCCGCAGCGACCGCGTGAACGCAAGCCGATGCGCCTTCTCGCTGCCGGGCAGGATCGAGCGGCGATCGCGCGGGCCCAAGCAGAACACGTCGACGAAGCCCTGCGCGCGCCGCGCCGCCAGCACGAAGTAGTCGCTGGTGATGAGCGGATGGCGGACGATGCCGTCGTAGCCGTTCGGCAGCCCGTAGCGGAAGGAAGGCATGTCCTCGGTGAACGAGAAGCAGGTCACGCCGAGGGCCAACCCACGGCTGCGTTCCATCATGACCAGCGCGTCGGGCGCGTCGAAGCTGTGCTCTTCGCGCGACCAGTTGCCGACGCTGATGCCGTCCTCGAACACCCGCTCGCGGCGGATGCTGCCGGTGCGGCGGTCGAGCAGCAGCAGGCGGCCGCCGCCAGCGTCGTTCTCGACCACGACGAGGTGATCCTCGCGCGGTGCGCAAACGAGCAGAGACCGCCCGTTGACGCCGTGCCAGACCGGCCAGCGCAGCCGGCCGTCAAAGTCGATCGCGGCGACCCGGGGCGGTGAGCGCTGGTCGCCGTGGACCGGCAGGTAGAGCGTGTCGCCTTTGGCGAACATCAGTTGGTGCATGGGCTGCACCAACCAGCCGTGCAGCGGCTCGAGCCCCAGATCGTTGAGCAGCGCCGGCCGGAGCGGCACGCGGAGATCCTCGGCGCCGGTGAGCGGGTCGAGCCGCAGCACGTGCGGCGGCTCCTCGCGATGGACCGCGAAGATCCACAGCGCGCCACCACTCGACACCGGTGGGATGCACGGCATGTGCGAGGGGAACGCGCGGCGGAACACCTCCGTGCCGGTGGTCGGCTCCACGCCGATCAGGATGCCGGCGTCTTCGGGTTTGCGCAGCTCGGAGAACAGGTGCAGGATGCCCGACTGGCAGCCGAGCGACACGAGCAGGCGTTCGCGCGCGGCATCCAGGCGCCAGACCTCCTCACCGGTCCGCAGGTTGAGCCCGCGCACGCGATCGATCTCGGTGAGTACCATGGTCTCGCCGCACATCAGCAAGTCCTGATTCTGCTGATAGGCGTGCGACACCGTGTAGAGCGGGGCCTCGAAGAGTCGCGCCCCAAGCGTCGCGTCGAACGCCTCGAGGCGGTCCCCGTCGACAGACACGAGGACCGGTGGGTTGGCCGGTGGCACAAACCCCTCGGGCACCCGCGTCGGATAGAGCCGCGGCCCAACGCCAGGTGAGTCGCTCAGCTTCTCGGCGATCTGGACGACCGGTCGTTGGCGCGCTTCGCCTGGCGGTGCAGCGGCGGCGCGATCGAGCGCGGTCATCGTGGCCGCCGCGACCGCGCTGAGCGGCTGGCCGCCGTCGGCGGGGAAATCGGAGGCCTCGGCGCCAAACCGCGCCGCCATGCGTTCCGCCACCTCGCGCGCCAGCGCCGGGTTGCCCGCGGCGTTCGCCACCTCCAGCACGCGGCGCAGCACGCTACCGCAGAGGCCATCCTCCGCCGCCGCTTGGCCAAGGCCGCGGACCGCCGCCGCCAGGTCACTGCTGCGCACGGCGAGATCGAGCACCACGCCGCGCGCGGTCGTGGCGGCACGGCTGTGCGGGTAGCGCTGCGCCAGCTCCCGCAACCGGCTGGGATCGGTACCCGCTTGCGCGAGGGCGGCGGCCGCGTCTTGCTCCACCGCGGCGTAGGTGTCGGCGCCGTGCTCGTCGATGAGCTCGCGCTGCCGTGCTCGCGCCAGGTCGCGGGCCGTCCTGTCGCCGAGGTTGACCGTAGGAAACCGGTCGATCAGCTCCTGGCAGCGGGCAATGGCGTCGGCGGGGTCTTCGACCAAGCGCGCTGACTCCCACAGCACGAAGGCGGCCACCGGCACCCGGCCCACGCCGGGAAAGCTGGTCATCTGGCTGCCGTGCTTGACCTTCATCCGCTCGAGCTCGGCGAGGTACGTCGCGTCGTCGTCGCGCGTCCAGGCCAAGACCAAGTGCTGGGCGCGCAGCCATTCCGCCGGCTGCAATGCCTCGTCGCGCGCGCTTTGCAGCAGGGCCAAGGCCGGCGCCGGCGCCCGCTCGTGTTCGCGGCGCGCGCGCTCATACGACAGCTCGAACAGCTCGGCCGCGAGCCGTCGATAGACCGGCGACGCCGGTCCCATCCCGCGGCGCCGTGCCGCCTCGAGACCCTCGCGGTAGAGCTTCTCGGCGCGATTGCGGCGGAGTCCCAGCGACGTGTTCTCCTTGCTCGCGCGCAGCAGGGTCGCCAGGTGCAGGATTGCCGCCGGGTCGCCGTCACTGTCGCGAACGCGGTCGGACGCTTCGTCGATGAGGCGTTCGGCGTCGAAGAAGAAGTCGAGGCTCGTGTTGCGCACCGAGACCGCGATGCCCTCGGTGAGCAGCAGGTTGCCGATCGTGCCCGGCGCCAGGCGCGTCGGCGCGGCGAGCTCGGTGCCGTCCGGGCGCAGCGCGACGAGACCGCCCTCGGCGACGTGCCAGATGGCGCCGTCGGCCACCGCACCGCGCGGCACTTCGCGGGTCGCCATGCCCACCCGCAGGCGGGCCGGCGAGCGGACCTCGCGGTAATCGGCTTTCCGACCGGGGCCGGTCTCGGCGCGCATCTTGACCGCGACGATACCCAGCCCGCTGAAGATCACTTCGTCGCCGAGCAGGCCGAGCAGCCAGCGCACCCGGTTGCGGCGGGGCCCGGGCAGGTCATAGGCCAGCTGCCACAGCACGCGGCCGCTCTCGCAATCGATGCCGAGTGCATTCGCCGAGTCGAGCGGCGTGCACACCATGACCCCGTCGTGCACGACGATCGGGTTATTGGCGAAGTAAACCGTCCGGTCCTTTTGGTCGGTGAGCCGGGTCTCCGGCATCTGGATCACGTCGTAGGCCGAGACCCAGCGGATGCGACCAGAGTCGGCGTCGGCGGCAAAGCACACGCCGAGATTGGTCGTGCCGTAGACCACGCCGCCGGTCACGGCGAGTGCCGATGCGGCGTACTCGCGGCGCGAGTTGCCAAACATGTTGACCTCGCCCTGGCTGCTGCAAACCAGCTGCTGCCAGCGTGGCTCACCCGTGCGGAGGTCGTAGGCCGTGACGTAGTAGGCGATCGAGCCGGTCTGGTCGTGGGACGCGACGTAGACCGAGTCGCCCCAGATGACCGGCGGCCCGGCGGCGTCGTGGCTGGCGAAGCGCCGCGAGATCGGGCCGTCCATGGTGTCCCAGTGCGACCACAGCAGCTTGCCCGTGGAGCGGTCGCAGGCGAACAGTCGGCGGCGGGGGATGTGGTGGATGACCTCGATGTGCCGAAACCAGGTGTTGGTGCCGTCGTTGGGCACCTGCAGGGCGCCGACGACGATGTCATCCGTCGCTGCGGCGGTGAGGCAGTTGTCGAGGTTGAGGGCCTGGTAGTAGTCGCTGGGATCGACGTCCGGGTCGTCGACCATGGGCCCGCGCAACGCCCAACGCTCCTGCTTGGCGATCGGATCGAAGCAGCGCAGCGAGTGCCCGTCGTTGACGATGACGCCGTCGAGCCCACCCACGGCGTGCATCGCAAAACCGCGGCGGCCGAACCCGTCGGCCCGCACGTCGGCGTTCCACTGCGGTCGGATGCGCCCCAGCGGTGTCGCCATCGGCCGGGCGCCGCTGCCACCGCCACCGTAGGCCGACCAGCTGCCACTCGTGGTGGAGCCGGCGGCGAGCGCGGCTCGGGCCGCGGTCTCGGCGCCGCGCAGCTCGGCCCGGCTCGGCGAGCTCCAGACATCCCCGGCCAGGATCTGCGCCGCGCGCATGCGCTGCAGGAGCGCCTTGCGCTCCGGGGCCTTGACCGGCGCGGCGTCCAGGGCCGCGCGGTAGTGCTGTGCCGCCTCGATCCCCCGGCCACCTTCGAGCGCCAGGTCGCCGAGCCGCAGCCGCGCGCGCCGGCCGGCGGTCGAGGCAGGGAAACGCGCCGCCAGCCGCATGAGCTCATCGCGCCGCAGGGCCGCGAATGGCCGCTGGAGGAGGGTCGCGGCCTCGCGCTGCGTCAGCTTCTCGTAGGCCTCCTGGCCGGCCTCGGGCAGGTTGCGCAGGCTCTGCAGCACGGCGCTGTGTAGGCCCAGGAAGCGGTCGCCGATCTCGTCGGCCGGCACCACGCCGGCGCGGCCGTGCGTCATCAGCTCGTGCAGCCGCTCGGCGGCGGGGGCGGAGCGGCCGGCCGCGATGTCCTCGCCGGCCTGACGCCACTCGTAGATGTCATCTTGGGTCCGCGGCAGGCTGAACAGCCGGCCCCGACCGAAGTCGTCGGGCGCGCGCCAGTTCTGCGCCGACGCCCCGCCGGCGAGCAGCGCGGTGGTCGCGATCAGCCAGGCGAGCACCGCCGCGGCGGCGCCTCGGCCTCGTCTCCCGCGGGCAGGGTCTCCGAGCGGCCCGCGGGCAGGGTCTCCGAGCGGCCCACGGGCAGGGTCTCCGAGCGGAGGGTCCAGCGGGCGATGGGGAAAGACCGGTGACATGCGATGTCGCTTTCTTCGGCAGGCGAGCTCCGAGACCATCCGTGAAGTCCGGGGTTTCGTGAAGCTCCCAATCGCCCACGGGAGTGCGCGGGTCAACGGCCCATGGTACGCGACCGAGCCGGTCGGTGTTGGCGCGGTCCCGGATCGTCGGGCGTTCAGACCAGGCGCTCCCGTTTGCGCAGGACCCACTCGAGGCCCAAGACCCCAAGCACCGCCAGCAGCGTCCAGATCGTGTCCCAGAGGGGGCGGGTCTTGCGGTCCACCTCGCGCTCGTAGGCCCGGCGCTCCTGGAAGTCCTCGAGCAGGTCCCCGGCCTGCGAAAGCGACACGTAGCGCCCATTCTTGCTCGCCGAGGCGATCTGCTCGAGCGTCTCGCGGTCCTGGCTGGAGCGGGCCATCTCCCGGTCCGGCACCTTGACCAGCACGTCTTCCCGGGCCAGCACGCGGCCCGACGGGCTTTCGTTCTCGTGGACCAGGACGCTCACCGACCCGGCCGCGTCCATGGTGAACGACCCCTGAAAGGTCCCCGGGTCGGCCGGGACCGCCCGCAGCGGCCGGCGAATCGGCTCGGCGTCGGGCCGCCGTAGGTAGACCGCGAACTCCTGCGCGCGGATCGGCTGGAGCTCGTCGTCGAGCACTCGGACCACTGCCCGCACCTGCTCGCCGGTCTCGACGATCACCTTGTCCAGGCGCAGCTCCACCCGGTCGTCGCGGCGGCGGAGCCGGCCCCCGGCCAGCCACCGCACCGAGTTGCGCCAGAACGTGTCGTGATACTTCTCGCCGAATGGCTTGCGCCAGCGCCAGGTCTCGTCGGTCGCGATGTAGAACGTCCGCCCGCGCGGGTACTCGCTGGCCGCGGCCAGGACCCGCTGGCCGTAGGCGTTGGCGTCGTCCGGGTGCCGCAGCAGGACCTCGGCCCCGGCCTTGGCTTTCTGCACGGGGTAGTAGTACGTCCACGGCTGGAGGTAGCGCTCCCAGAGCCGCTGGTTGCGGTCGAGATTGCGGGTCAGCGCGGCGATGTCGTGCGGCTGGGTGGGGTTCTCCAGGGCCGGCCGGAAGTCGTCGGTCGTCTCGAGGTTGAGCGTCACCTTGTGGAGCTCGAGCGGGTCCTCGAGCACCACGGGCAGGAGGTCTTCGAGCGGCGAGCCGCGATAGCGCTCGGGCATCGCCCGCTCGCCGGTCATGAAGCCGACGCCGCTGCCAAACTCGACCACCGCCACCAGCTCCTCGAGCCAGTCGTTGCGCTCCTCTTCGGTCGCGCCGAGTCGCTCGGGAGGCACGTCGCCGATCAGGATCACGTGATACTCGCGCAGCTCCTCGGTCGTGCGCGGCAGCTCGTCCAGCGGCCGTAGCGTGTCAGTGGCCTCCTGGCGAAAGTCGCGGCTGGCGTCGAACAGGTAGACCTGCACCTCGATGCTGGGGTCCACACGGAGCAGCGCGTTCTTGACGTAGCGATACTCCCAGCGCGGCACGTCGTCGATGTAGAGCACGCGGATGCGCTGGTCGTCGACGCGCAGGAACCGCGTGGCGACGTTGTCCTCGTGGCTCGTCTCTTCGGGAAACGGCGCCGCCTCAAAGCGCAGCGTGTAGTCGCCTGGCTGATCAAAGCCGTGGAACAGGCGGACCTTCACCGGTATGCCGTCGCCGCCCAGGAGCGCGGACTCGTTGGCGATCGGCAGGTAGGGGCCGCCGTCGCGCGACGCCGACAGCGTGATTGGGACCGAGCGGCCCTCCATGCGTTCGGCGCTGACCGTCAGCTCGAACGCGATCTCCTCGTGTACCAGCGCTTCTTTGGGGCCCGGCGGCCCGACCAGGCGGACGTTGCGGGGCGGCGTCGGGTCGCCCACACCGATCGTGTAGACCGGCACGTCGTCGGCGCGGTACTTCTGCGCCGCCTCCACTGGTGCGACGCCGCCGTTGCTACGCCCGTCGGACACCAAGATCAGCGCGTCGAGATTGGTCGCGGATGGCGAGGCGCGCAGCAGGTCCAGCGCGTCGCCGATGTGCGTCCGGGGGCCGCGTCCGGCCAGCTCGCCGAACCCCCCGATCAGGCGTGGTTCGCGCGAGAAGCGAAAGAGCCGCACCGTGTGCTGCTCGCTGAGCTGGTCCATGAACGTGCCGCCCAGCACCTTGGCGACCAGATCGGTGCGGCTGTGCGACGCCAGGTCCTCGACGAGCGCGGCCTCGCGCAGCGCCGCGTTCTGGTCTTCGTCGGGATAGGTGTCGCGCCGCCGCATGCTGGCGCTGTCGTCTACGAGCACGCAGACCTGCGTCTGGACGGTCGTGTAGCGCACCTGCTCGATCGCCGGCTGGAACGCCGCAAACAGGATGATCGCGATCGCCAGACCGCGCAGGGTCGCCAGCAGCACGCGCGGGCGCGGCGCCAGTCGGCGTAGACCACCGTACGACCACCAGGCAAAGCCGATGACCAGCGGCAGCACGATGAGGACCAGCTGCCACAGCTCTGGCGGTGCGAGCAGCCGGAACGTCTCCTCGGTATGGACGGCCGCCGGGTCCTGCAGGCTGATCACGCGCGCCTCCGGGTCACGAAGCGGGCCAACGCGGCCTCCCCGAGCAGCAGTGCCAGGACGAGGTAGAGCAACGGCACGCCGAAGTCACTGCGCGCGTTGGGCAGGGCCGCGTCGCCCGGCGTCGGCAGCGAGCGATGCACCGCGCTGACGCCCAGGCGCTCGCGCGCCTCCTCGTGGGAGAGGTACACCAGCTCGCCTTCGATCGGATCGGGGTTGACCGCAAACGGCAACCGGCGCGGCTCCACGCTGCCCTCCGACTCGAGCTGTAGCTCGACGACGTAGACCCCGGCGTGGTCCGTGCGGCGAAACGCCGGCAACGAGTGCCGGCCGCCGGGGAGCGCCTGGGTCGCGGTGTCGCCGACTGGCGCTTTGCCGCCGCCGGCCCGCTCGGGCAACAGGACCGCGACGTCGCGCGGCCGCGCCGGGAGCGATGCCGTCAGCGGTACGCCGGCCAGCACGTTGTGCGGGTCGTCGACCGGCAGGGCGAGCCAGCGCGCCGCCTCGTGCAGCAGCGGGAAGCTCAGCATTGCGGTGTCGAACCGGTTCCAGCGGTCGGGGCGGCGGCTGACGGCACTCGTCCAATACAGCGCTTTGCCGGCGCCGGGCCGGGGGAACGCCACCAGCAGGGGGCTGAGGTCTGGGTCGCGTGCTCGCGCCAGGATCGAGGCCTCGACGCCGTCGAGCGGCTGGCTGCCCCACAGGCGGTACACGGGAGTGATCTCGATGGCTCGGAGGTAGAGGTCCTCGGGGAAGCCTTCGGCCAGGATCGGGTGCTGCGGCTCGAGGACCTCGCTCTCGTAGTAGCGCGTGCTGCCGGGGCGGTAGCCGCGCGGCTCGGTGAGCAGCATCGGCATCAGGCCGCTCTGGCCCAGGTGCAGGTTGTAGCTCGCCGCGTCGACGCGGTCGCCGAGCATCACCAGCAGCGACGTGCCGCCGAGCATCGCGTCTTGCAGCCGCGTCGCCGTCCGCGCGTCGAGCCGCGCCACGTTGGCTAGTACCACGATGTCGTAGTCGTCCAACGGCTCGCGGCCCGCCAGCAGCTCGACGCGATCGATGATCTTGACGCCAAACGTCGACAGGACCGGCGGGCCCTCGCCCTGCTCGGGATCGAGTACCTGCCAGAGGTGTCCGGCATCCATCAGGTCGGGGTCGGTCTCGTCCGAGCCTTCGACGACGAGCAACCGCAGCTGGTCGCGCACGTCCAGCACCAAGAAGCGCTCATCATCCGCCGCCAGGCCGTCGCCCTCGATCGCGGCGCGCACCCAGCGCAGGCCGCGCTCGCGGAACACGACTGCGAACTCCACGTCGACCTCGCCGCCAGCCTCGACCGCGGCGCTCTCGATCGTGGGCTCCGTGCCCTCGAGATCGAGCCGCACCTGCACGGTACGCGACGTGGGGGAGAGGTTGCGCAACCGCGCGACGACGCGCACCGGCGTGCGCGCCACGGCCATCGTGCCGCTGAGCTTGAGGTCGACGATCTGCACGTTGTCGACCCGAGCAGCGCCGACCTCGCGCGACGAGCCGCCGACGTCGATGAGCACCGGCTTGGCGTGCTCGGCGATGCGCGCGAGCAGCTCGCGCGCGGTGTCGCCAAAGTCCTCAGCCGACGGCGCGCCCGGGTTGGCGCCCAGATTGGCACCGGGATCGGCCGCATTGGGATCGGCGTCCTCGTCCTCTTCGGCCAACGCCCGCGCCTGCAGGTCGGTGAAGACGTAGACCGCCGTCTCCATCGTCAGGCGATCCTCGTCCTCGAACCGTTCGGCGACCTGCGCCAGCGCCTGCGTCAGGTCGGTGGCGCTGTCGGGCGGCGGGCCGAGCGACGCGATCCGTTCCTTGACTCGGGCGAGGTTGAGCTCGTCGGCCAGCGGGATCTCGGTGCGCGCGCCGGCCAGGACCAGCGTGATCTTGCTGCCGGTTTTGCCCTCGAGCCGGTCGACGAGCTCGGTCGCCAGGTCGCGCATCCGTACGTAGGGCGCCTGCGCACCCTCCGGCCGCAGCCCAGTGCTGTAGCTGCGGTCGAACACCAGCACGTGGTGCGCCGAGCCCTGCAGCGCCGGGCCCACCGCGTCGGAGAAGATCGGCCTCGCGATCCCCAGCGCCAAGAGCACCGGGATCAGACACCGCAGCAGGAGCAGGAGCAGGTTCTCGGTCCGCAGCCGGCGCCGCTGCTTGCGGTACGCGGCGAGCAGGAACTCCATCGCCGCCCACTGCCGCTTCTTGTAGCGCTGCCGGTTGAGCAGATGGATGATCAGCGGCACTGCGAACAGCAGTGCGCCGAAGAGCAGAGCCGGGTGCGCAAACGACATGTCGTGTCACTTCCGCCGCTTGGCGCGGGCGGTCCGGGCGGCGAGATACGACGACAAGACGACGTCGAGCGGCTGGTGGTTGAGCAGGCGCACGTAGTCGATTCCCTGCGCCAAGCAGCCCTTGCGGATCTGCTCCTGGAACTCGTTGATCTCCTGCAAGTAGGCGTCCTTGAGCGAGCGCGGGTCGACCAGCAGCTCGGGCATCTCCTCCATCCCGTCGAACATCGTCATGCGTTCGAACGGGAACTCGACCTCGTCGCGGTCCAGCACGTGGAACACCACGACGTCGTGGCCGCGCCGCACCAGTTCCTGCAGTCCGAGCAAGACGTCCGCGGCGCGGTCGAACAAGTCGGAGAAGACCAGCACCATCCCGCGGTGGGGAAGGCGCGTGGCCAAGTCGTGCAACACCGTGCCGATCTTGGTCTTCGACGTGGGCGTGGCCTCGCTCAGCGTGCGCAGCACGTTGCCCAAGTGCGCGCGCGTGTTGCTCGGCGGCACCGAGCGCACGACCTCCTCGTGGAACAGCGTGAGCCCGACGGCGTCGGCCTGCTGCTGGATCAGGTAGGCGAGGGCGGCGACCGACGTGGCGGCGTAGTCGAACTTCGACATGCCGTCCTCGTGCGCATACGCCATCGACTCGCTCTGGTCGAGGAACAGCTGCGCCCGCAGGTTGGTCTCTTCCTCGAACTCCTTGATGTAGAAGCGATCCGACTTGCCCAGGATCTTCCAGTCGAGGAAGCGGATGTCGTCGCCCGGCACGTACTCGCGGTGCTGCGCGAACTCGATCGAGAAGCCCCGATACGGCGAGCGGTGCATGCCGCTGACGAAGCCCTCGACCACGAGCCGCGCCCGCAGCTCGAGCTTCGAGACCTTGTTGAGGACCTTCGGGTCGAGATGGTTGACGCCCTCAGCCATCGCCTAGACCGTCCTAGTCAAGGAGTACTGGAATCGCCGATCACTGGCGGATGACGCCGGGCAGCTTGCCGTCGGCGAGGGCCTTGCTCTCGTTGGGTTTCACCTCTTCGAGCAGCCGATCGATCACCTTGTCTGCCGTGATCCCCTCGGCCTCCGCCGTAAAGCTCGTGATCAGGCGGTGTCGCAGCACCGGGTGCGCCACGGCGCGCACGTCCTCCGCGGCGACGTAGAACCGGCCGTTCAAGATCGCCCGCGCCTTGGCGCCGAGCACCAGGTTCTGGCTCGCGCGCGGGCCAGCGCCCCACGACAGCCATTCCTTGGCCCACTCCGGCGCCGCGTCCGTGGTGATGCGTGTGCGGCGCGTCAGCTCCAACGCGTGGTCGAGCACGTGATCGGCGATCGGCACCCGCCGCACGATCTCCTGCAGCTTCAGGATCTCCTCCTGCGAGACCACCGCGCGCATCTCCGGGTCGCGGTCTTCCGTCGTCCGGCGCAGGATCTCCCGCTCCTCGTCGGCCGACGGGTAGTCGACCTTCACCATGAACATGAAGCGGTCGAGCTGTGCCTCGGGCAGCGGATACGTGCCCTCCTGCTCAATCGGGTTCTGCGTCGCCAGCACGAAGAAGGGTGGCTCCAGCTCGTGCTGCTGCCCGCCGACCGTCACGTGCTGCTCCTGCATCGACTCCAGCAGCGCGGCCTGTGTCTTCGGCGGCGTCCGGTTGATCTCGTCCGCCAGGATCACGTTCGCGAACACCGGCCCTTTCAAGAACCGGAACACCCGGCCGCCCGTCGACTTGTCCTCCTGCAGCACCTCGGTGCCCGTGATGTCCGCGGGCATCAGGTCCGGCGTGAACTGGATGCGGTTGAACGACAGCGACAGGATCCGCGCCAGCGTCGAGATCATCAGGGTTTTCGCCAGACCGGGCACCCCGATCAGCAGGCAGTGCCCGCGGCAGAACAGCGCCATGAACAGCTCGTCCACGACCTGGTCCTGCCCGACGATGACCTTGTGCACCTCTTCTTTCATGGCCGCGTAGGCCTGGCGCAGCTTCTCGACCTGGGCGAGGTCTTCGGCGGACGGCTGGGGGGGTACGGGCTCAGTCATGATGGCTCTCGGCTCTCGGCGTCACCTCGCGGGGGCGCGGGCAGCTGAAACGTCCTCTACGCGCGAAACCGCGCGACCGATGAGTCCGAATCAGGGATCCGACGCGACCGCCTTCCTTCCTATCGTCACCGGCTCGACCGGTCACTCTCGTCATTTTCGCGACCCTCGGAATCCTCCTCCAAAAGGTCGCCCGGGGTCAGCTGCAGCTTGTCCAGCTCGACCAGGACCGCCTGCGGGTCAACCTCCAAGGCCGCGGCCGTGGCACCCTGGGTTGCGCTCTCCTGCTGCAGGATGTCCAACAGGTCCTGGCGGCTGGCCTCCAGGCCCCGCAGCCGATCGCGCTCGGTCACCGCGGGGACCGTGCTGAAGAAGAACAATGCCAGCGCCGCGCCACCGCACAACACCGTCACCGCCAGCGGAAAGCGGCGGGGCTCGGAGTCCTCGGACAGGTGCCGGCGGGCCATGGTGGTGGGGGTGGGCGACGCTCAGACGATGCCGTAGGTGCTGGCGCCGTTGAGAGCTTCTTCGATGCGGAGCAGCTGATTGTACTTCGCGACCCGGTCCGAGCGGCAGGGGGCCCCCGTCTTGATTTGGCCGACCCCGGTCGCCACCGCCAGGTCGGCGATCGTCGTGTCCTCACTTTCGCCCGAGCGATGGGACATCACCGAGCGCAGCCCGTGCTGCTTGGCCAGGTCGATCGCGTCCAGCGTCTCGCTGAGCGTGCCGATCTGGTTGACCTTGATCAGGATCGCGTTGCCCGCCTTCTCCTCGATGCCCTTTTGCAGGCGGTCCGTGTTCGTCACGAAAAGGTCATCGCCGACCAGCTGCACCCGCTCGCCGAGTGAGGCGGTCAGCGCCGTCCAGCCCTCCCAATCGTCCTCGCCCATCCCGTCCTCGATGCTGAAGATCGGGTACTTGCCGCACCATTCCTCGTACAGGCCGATCAGGCCGGCGGAGTCGAGGGTCTTGTTCTCGCCGGCCAGCACGTACTTGCCGTCGCGGTAGAACTCGGTGCTGGCGGCGTCGAGCGCGAGGACGATGTCCTCGCCAGGGCGGTAGCCGGCGCGCTCGATGGCGGTCACGATCGCGTCGAGGGCGGCCGAGTTCGACGGCAGGCTCGGGGCGAAGCCGCCCTCGTCGCCGACGCCCGTGCCGAGGCCCTGGTCGCGCAGCACGGCCTTCAGCGTGTGGAAGATCTCGGTCCCGGCGCGCAGCCCCTCGGCGAACGACTCGGCGCCGATCGGCATCACCATGAACTCCTGGAAGTCCACGTTGTTGTCGGCGTGGGCGCCGCCGTTCAGGATGTTCATCATCGGCACCGGCAGGCGCCGGGCGTGCACGCCGCCCACGTAGCGGTACAGCGGGAGCTCGCGCTCGGTCGCCGCGGCTTTGGCGGCGGCGAGGCTGGCGCCGAGGATCGCGTTGGCGCCGAGGCGGCCCTTGTTCTCGGTGCCGTCCAGGCCGCAGAGGAGGTGGTCGATCCGGGTCTGGTCCTCCACCGGGATGCCGAGCAGGCATTCGCTGATCTCGGAGTTGACGTGCTCGACGGCCTTGAGAACGCCCTTGCCGTTGTAGCGGTCGCCGCCGTCACGGAGCTCGACGGCCTCGTGCGCGCCCGTGGAGGCGCCAGACGGGACGATGACGCGGCCCCGGACGTCGATCTCGGTCTCAACCTCGACCTCGACCGTCGGGTTGCCGCGGGAATCCAGGACCTCCCGGCCGTGGACGCGCACGATGTCGGTCATGGGGAGAGGAGACGGGTCGGGCGGGGGTGGGGCAAGGGCAAACCTGAGGGGGGTGAGGGGGGGGCGCGAGGAGTGACGACGCGGGGCGTGGGAACTCGTTGGTGCCGGGCCGGGGGCGCGTGACCGTGAGGGAGCGAAGCCCACCTGAGGTTGGTGGGCCAACCAAGGTTGCGCACCCGGCGGCAGCCGGAGGAGTCGGTGCTCTACCGCGTCTTTGCGGAGCACCTGGAGACGTTCTTTGCGCGGTTGGACCAAGATCCCGCCGCGCCGGGGCTGCCCGGCTTCGTGCGGCGGGAGCTGCGCTCGTTCTTGGATTGTGGTGTGTTGGTGCGGGGCCTGTGCCGTGTCCACTGCACCGCGTGTGGGCGCGACGACGTGGTGGCGTTCGCGTGCAAGGGGCGCGGTTTTTGTCCGTCGTGTGGGGCGCGGCGGATGTCGGATACGGCAGCGTGGTTGGTGGATCGGGTGCTGCCGGAGGTGCCAGTGCGGCAATGGGTGCTGTCGTTGCCGGCGCGCGTGCGGTTCCTGTGCGTGCGTGAGCCGGAGGTGTGGCGCGGGGTGCGGCAGATTCTGGTGCGGGGGCTGTCGTCGTTTTACCGGCGCCGGGTGCCGCGGGAAGCGCGGACGCGGACAGGATGCGTTGCGTTCACGCAGCGGTTTGACTCAGCGCTGCGGCTGAACGTGCACTTCCACACGTTGTGGCCGGATGGGGTGTTCGAGTTTCGGTCTTGGCGTGAGCGGGCAGGCTTTCACCGTGCGCCGGCGCCGAGTGGAGAGGAGGTGGAGGCGCTGTGCCGGGCGTTGGGTCAGCGAATC
>JBCCGH010000147.1:0-23941 GCA_039029375.1 Planctomycetota bacterium | reverse complement strand
TCAGACAGGCGCCAGAGGCGCCTGCCGGCTGATGCCGGCGAGCGACAGACTGCTCGACGGGGCGTCACCCCGCCTCCGCGGTCGGTCGCTCGTCTTCCTTGCCACAGCGGTCCTCTCACGCACTGGACGCCAACCCTCGTACATGATCCGGGCTAGCCCGGGGGGCCCGGCTATTCGACACCCAACAGCGGATGAACCTGCGGCAGCACCCGGACGTCGAACCCCGCCAGCGCTGCCGCATGCGCCCACGCCTTGACGGCGGCCGGCTCCGGACGCCCGGCGACCGCGCCAAACGGCGTCGCCGGCTGGAGCACGAGGAGCACGGCCCGGCGCCACGGCTCGAGATCCGCCAACGCTTGCATCACGGCAGTGCCCTCCACGTCGGGGGTGAGCACCAGCTTGACGTCGACTGTGAGCCCGGCCTCGACCGCGATGGCAATGCACTCGCGGTGCTGCGCGCGGGCGTCGGCGCCACCACGCAGCGTGGCCGGGAGCTTGTAATCGGCACTCAGGTGGCTGAGCGCCGGGGCGCAGATCTGCATGGCCGCGGGATCGAGGGCCGCGGTCTCCAAGTGGACGGGCCCGCCCCAGGCCTTAGCCACATCACGCACGAAGGCCGGATAGAGCAGTGGCTCGCCACCGGTGACGGACACGACGCGAATCGGCCCCCACGCGACCTCGGCGACGAGCTCCGCAGCCTCGGCGGGCTCCATCGGGTTGGCCACCATGCGCACGCCGCCGGGCCCGCGCACCGCACAAGTGCGCGGCGCCGCGTAGGTGTGCGGGGAGTCGCAGTAGGTGCAGCGGATCGGGCACTTGGCCACGCGCGCGAACGCCATCGGCACTCCCACGAAGCGACCTTCGCCCTGGATCGAGGCAAACACCTCGATGAGCGGCGCGCGCTCGACGTCCGCGGCGTCCTCACGCATGGCCCACTGCGCCGGCGGCCGCGTCAGGCACCGACGAACTGCTCGGCGAGCGCATTGAGCTCGCGGATCCCTCGGCCGAGATCCTCGTCGCTCGCGGCGAACGACAGCCGAAAGTGCGAATCTCGCCGCGAAAAGGCACTGCCGGGGACGATCAACAGCTTGCGCGCCAACGCCGCCTCGATGAACGCGTTCTCGCTGGCGCTGCCGGGCAGCTCGGGGAACGCGTAGAATGACCCCTCCGGCGGAGCTAGGCGATAGGCCGGGTGCAGCTCGCTGGCCAGGCGGTCGCGCTTCCCGAGGTACTCGCGGATCCACGGTGCCATGTCGAGCTCGAACGCCGCCTCGAGGACGGCCTGCTGCAGCGGCGCCGGCGCACACACGAAGGTGAACTGCTGCAGCGTCTTCATCGCCTCGAGCACCGCGGCAGGCCCCGTGGCGTACCCCAGCCGCCAGCCAGGGATGCCGTACGTCTTGCTGAAACCGCCGAGCTGGATCACGCGCTCGGCGTAGCCCACCGGCGACGCGTAGTCGTCGACGTAGACGAACGCGTCATAGATCTCGTCGGACACCACAAACGCACCGACGCGGTCGGCGGCGGCGCCAATCGCGGCAATCTCTTGGCGCGTCAGCACGCCGCCCGTCGGGTTGCTCGGCGAGTTGATGAACACCACCTTGGTGCGCTCGGTGATCAACTCGTCGATCTGCGCGAGGTCCGGGTGAAAGCGCGGATACAGGTCGTAGTACCGCACCGTGGCCCCGCACAGCGTGGCCAGGTGGCGATACATCATGAAGTTGGGGTCGGGCAGCAGGATCTCGTCGCCCTCGTCGAGCAGCGCCAAGAACGACAACAGAATCCCGCCGGACACCCCGGCGGTGACCAAGCTCGCCTCGGGCCGCTCGCCATGTCGGGAGCGGACGTCTTCGAGGATGCGCTCGTTGAGCGAGTCCAGGCCCTGCGTCGTGGTGTAGCGGTTGTGCCCTTGCCGCAGAGCCCGACAAGCCGCCTCGACCAACGGCTCCGGCGTTTCGAAATGGGCCTGCCCGATGGAGAGATTGATCGGATCCTCCATCGTGGCCATGAGCTCGAAGATCCGGCGGATCCCACTGGGCTCCATCCGCCGCATCCGCTGAGCGAGCATTCCTTCCGGCTCGCGCGGCACGCTCAGCTGTCGCCCTTGGCCTCTTCCTTGTCGGCGGTCGCCGCAGCCGCGGCCTCCGCCTTCAGCTGCTTCTTGCTCTTCACTTTGAAGCGCGTGCGCACCTTGGGAAGGCCGAGCACGGGGTCTCCATCCTGCCATTCGCCGACCTTCCGGAGGGCTGCGATCCGCTCGGCTCGGGTCCAGACATTGCGCTCACCACTGAGCTCGCCGGAGATCTTCAGACTGGGATGAATGGACATGGCGCCAAATTCGCTGCTCTAGATTCGGTCGTGGGAGGGGCGCGCCGGCCTTGGGGCGCGGCCGTGGGTCAGCCCGCGCTGGCGCGGGCCCTCAGAGCCTGTAACTATAGCCAAGAGACAGGCTTTCTTCGATGTTGCTCGCGCCGCTCCGCGGCGCCTTTCGGGCCGGGGCGCGGCAACGCCCCCAGCCCTCACAGCTTCATCAGCTTAGCGACCGAGAGCTTCTGCACCACCTGCGGAAATTCGGGCTCGAACGGGGGCGCCGGCAAGGCGCGGAGCTGCTCCAGCACCGTTTCGGCCCCGCTGAGGGCTTCCTCCGTCGCCTCCTCGATCACGTAGACCAGCACGATCCAGACGTCTTTGCCGGTCTTGGTGCTATGGCTGCGGATGCGGGCCTCCTCGACGCCATTCTGCCGCAGCCAGGCCGCCAGCTGGCTGGCCTTGGCCCGCTGCGGCTGCGGGTAGACCTCGAGGATGAAGAAGAAGCTCGACAGCGTCGCGACTTCCTGATCCGGCCGCAGCCCGCCGGGGCCCGAGGTCGGGCTTTGGGGGAACACCGTGGGCGGCGTCGCGGCCGGCATGCGCAGCTCGTTGCGCGGGTCGCCGCCGGCGGTCAGGCGGCCCAAGAGGAAGCCCACGGCCAGACAAGCAAACGCCAATCCAGCCAAGAGAGCGCTGCCGAATCCAGCGCTGCTGCTGCGCGACCGCGACGCCCGCTTGCGGCCACGGCCGCCCCGGCTCCGCTTCGAGCGAGGGCGAAACGAGCTCGAAAACCAGTCGCTCACCTGCGCCCGCAGGTCGCCGAGCAGGTCGGCCCCCGAGCTGACACTCGCCCGGGGCTCTGGAACGCCACCGCGGGCGCGGAGCTGCAGCAGCTCGAACAAGTCGCGACCCTTGCGTGCCATGATCCCTCCCGTGCGGCCCTGGGGGCCCACGCGTGTGCTGAAATGAGAACCGCCGCGCCCGCCGCTCTGACCAGCGGCACTCGCGCTTGGGCCCAGGATACTCACGACTGACGCCGGAGCCAACACACGAATACTGCCCAACTTCGGCGTGCAGCCCGTCGGTGTGCAGCC
The DNA here is from genome assembly GCA_039029375.1 of Planctomycetota bacterium. Classification (GTDB taxonomy): domain Bacteria; phylum Planctomycetota; class UBA1135; order UBA1135; family UBA2386; genus JBCCGH01. The sequence continues at coordinate 20,537 of JBCCGH010000147.1, read as the reverse complement.
AAGACCGCGGCGCCCCGGGCGAGAGACATAGACCCGTCACGCGTTGCCGGCGGGCGCCACACCGTGGTGGGCCCGCATGGCTGGGCCGGCTCGCTAGTGGTGTGCGTCAGAAATCTGTGCCGTTCTCCGCGGCCGAGAACGACCGTCGCAGCGCTGAGAGCCGTGGATAAGGCCCCAGATTCTTGAATCACACCACTAGATGAGGCGGCCGCGCTTGCGCCGGCCGTCGCGTTGGGGCCGCCGCGCGTCGTCAGTGCGGGCACCACGGCTGGGCCGGTGACCGCGGCCGCCCCGATTGCCGCGGCCGCCCTGCTTGGCACGGCCGCCCTCCTGCTTGGCACGGCCGCCGCGGCCGCGGGCGCCGCGCGCGGGCCGCTCCTCGGGATCGATCACCCCGTTGCCGTTGCGATCCAAGCGCTGCAGGACTTGCGCGCGCGTCGGCCGCCCCGTGGGCCGGTTGCCATCGCGTGGCGCCCGATCGCTGGTCCTGCCGCTGCCCCGGCGCCCCCGGTTGCCGCGACCGCGCTCGCCGCCCTTTCGCCCCCCCCGGTCGGCGCGATCTGCGCCGCGCGCGCCGAGCTCATCCCGGGTCACGACGCCGTCGCCGTTGCGGTCGAGACGCTCGAACCGCGACGTGGCGGTCGCGGTGTCTCGCGCTCCGCGGCCGCGGCGGGGACCGTCGTCGGTCGCTTGCGCACTGGCGACGGGGGCGAAAAGGCAGGCAAAGAGAACGCTCATCAAACGCTGCATCGAGATCGCTCCGTGGACGGAAGAAAGGACCACGCGGCTGCGTGGCAGCCGCTGCCCGGAGAACCGCGCGCGGGGGCGGCCAAACCACAGGCGCGGCTCAACTTTCCGGCCGCGGACGGGGCTCACTGCGCGCACCACCCCATGGCGCCGCCGGCGTGCCGACCTCGCTGGCCATCCCGGTCGACGCACTTGGCGTCGCCCTACCGAACCCGTTCGATCGTCCGCCAGTTGGACGAGTTCAGCGTTGCGTCGGTGTTGGGGTCAAAGAGCGCGTCATTGGTCAGCAGGTAGTTGCCTTGGCCATCGCTGAAGGCGCGATCATAGAAGCTGGGCAGCGTCACCTGACCGTCGCCAGTGCTGTAGCGATCCACGTCGCGAATCATGTCGCAGAACTTCTGATTGAGCCGGTCCTGGCTCTCACTTGCTTTGCGCACGCTGTCCTGGTGCCGCGCAAACACTTCCTCGTTCGCCTGCCGCATGATTTCGCCGCGGCGGGCGATCGCGGCGAGCTCCTTGCGGTTGATGCGCGCTTGCAGCTCTCTAATCGCGGCCGACCACCTTGGATCCTGCTGCATTGACGCGGCGATCGCCTCAATGATGGGCCGCGTTGCGGCGAGCTTGCCGCGCGGCGCTCGCGCCGACCGCAGGTCTTCGACCGACCACGTGTAGGTCGTATGGCCGGGGGCCGATGGCATCTGCGTCGCCATCGTCATGACATAGCCCAGGCAATAGATCTCTTCTTCAAAGGGCGCACCCGCTTCCTCGTAGCGCACGTGGAGTTTCTCCGCCGCGAACGAGAAGCTCGTCTCCGAGCGGTAGCCCATGGCCGCGGCCTGCGCATCGCCCTGGCGCGCATTGTCGATCACCATGCCAAACGACGCCTCCATCAAGCGGGCGATCTCGGGCAACGGCGTCACGGCGACCACCTCGAGATCACGAGCGCGGGGCCGATGCTCCGGCAGCACGACGCGCGTGACGTAGTCCTGCACCGATGCCGGCGGCGGCATGAAGGTCACTCCTTCGCTCACGGTGCCGGGCTGCGGCATCGGCGCGCCGGCCATGAGCGGCCCATCGATGTAGGTATGCAAACCCCCCGGATACACCACGAACGCACGGCCGTCCTCGGCCTCGACCCTCAGGTTGAGGTGGACGAAGTCCTTGTAGCGTTGGGGCGTCCATTGCGCGCCGCCCTCAAGCCGCCAACCCTTGGGCTTCAGCAGCCGGTGCGAGACGACGCCGTCCATGCCCGGATCGCGCAGCTCTACTGGGCTCAGCACGAGCTGTGCCTCGAGCGGGGCCGCCGATGGCGGCGCATCGGTATCCGGGCGCGGCGGGTCGTTGCGCCGCGGCTCCGCCCGCGGCGGGGTCGATGCCCCAGACCCGCCAGTGCCGCGGCCCCCGCCGCCGGCGACCGGCGGCAGCGCCCGCGAGGGTTGGTCGACCTCTTCGAGCTCATAGGTTCGTCCATCCAGCTCGAGGACGACGTCCTCGTCGGCCGTCTCTCGGGCCGTAAACGGCACCCGGGCGCCGGCCCGCTGCAGCGTGCCGCGGAACAACTCCTCTGTGACAAAGGCGCCGCTGTAGCGCTGCGTCACACCCTCGAGCACCAATCGACCCGACGCGCGGCCGGAGTCCTCATCGAGGCGATCAATGCTAATGACGACGCCGTCGCCCTCATAGTAGAGCAACGCGTCTTGGGCCGGCGCCGCCGCCGCAACCATCAGAGTGACCAAGCCGGCGAATGACGCCCGCAGACAACGAAAGGCAAAGGTTGACAATAGACGGCTCCAAACCGGGTTCGATGCGAGCATAGCGCGGCGCGCGCCGCAGCGGCGAGCGGTGCACCGGGGCGCGCTACGAATCACCGACGGCGTCGCGGATCCGCTGCAGGACCGAGGGCCTCGCCACTCGGACAGCCTCGAGGTAGCGACGCCCGCGGGCGACGGCTTCCTCAGCCCGGCCGAGCCGCTGCAGCGTCTGCACCTGATAGAGCACCGGCAGCGACGCCTCGAGACCGGCCGCAACCTGCCCCGCCTCCGCCTCCTCAAACCACTGCAAGGCCTCGGCCGCCCGGGCATCGTCCTGCTCCAAGATCGCCAGGCCGAGCTGCAGACAAGCGCTGCGCTGCGCCGGAACGAGCTGCAGGCAACGCCGAAACGCGGCTTCGGCCGCCGCCAGGGCACCCCGCTGAAACGCCGCCACGCCGGCGCGCTCGTGGCGGCCCCAGTGCGTGCGCAGGATACCGAGCACGGCCTCCTGATCGACGTCGGGGGTACCAACATCGACAAACCGTCGGAACGCGTCGAGCGCCGCCTCGGTGTCGCCGCCCTGCAGCAGCGCGTAGCCGCGATCACGGTGGGTTTCGGCGAGGAGGCGCACCGGGTCCTCGCGCTCGGGCATCAGCTCCGCGGCCTTCTCCAAGAGCACGATCGCCGCGGTAAACTCACGCCGTTGGCGCGCCGCCACGCCGCGGATCAACCACAGCTTGGCGTGCTCGGGGTCCAGCGCGGCGATCCGAGCTGCGGCGCGGTCCAGCTCTTCCGCGGTCTGCTGAAACAACCGCGGCATGAGCTTGGTCGACAGCACCGACGCCAGCGCCCGGCGCACCGCGGCGTCGGTCGGGCGCACGCGGAGATAGCGCTCGTAGTACTGCTCGGCATCGTCGAGCCGGCCTTGGCCGGTCAACGCCAGCCCCAAGCGGACGAGCAGGTTGGGCTCGTCCAGCCGCTCGGCCAAGCCCCGGCGCGCGGCCTCTTCGGCGGCCTGAAAGTCGCCGGTCGCGAGAAACAGATCGGCGAGCCCAATGTGGGCCTCGGGCCGCACCGGCTCGCGTTGCGCAGCGCGGCGGAAGTGGGCGAACGCCGACATCAGCTCGCCACGGGCTCGCTGCCAGCGCGCTCGTGAGAGCAGAGCGTCGAAGTGATCCGGCGCCGCGGCGAGCGCCCGGTCCAGCAGGTCGCGCGCGCGTTGCGACGCAGTGGCCTGCGGATCGACCACACCGTCCGCGCCCACGGCCTCGCTGCGCAACCACTCGGCCTCGAACGCGAGCACCGCCGGGTCGTCAGGGGCCCGACCCGCCGCGGCTTGCAAGAGCTGACGTGCCTCGTCGTCGGCACCGTTCGCCCGCAGCATGGAGGCTCCGCTCAGCTCGGCTTGCAGAATCACCGCACGCGCGGCAGGGCGGTCGGCGAGCTCCCGGGCTGCGACGACCGCGTGGCGCGCATGCCGACCGGCCTCCTCGAGCCGCCCCGCCTGCCAGGCCAGGTCGCGCAGAAACGCCGTGGCGCGCAACCGATGCTCGGGATAGCGCGCGTCCTCGACCGCCTGCTCGACCAGCGCGCGCGCCCGCCGCGGCTCGCGCGGCAGGATCTCGATCGCGAGATTGATGCGCGCCACGGCGTTCTCCGGCGCGGCGACAAGGCTGCTCTCCCACAGCGCCTCGCTCGACTCGAACGCCTGGCCCCGCTGCCAGGCCACAGCGCCCAGCGGCACCACCAACACAGCGGCCAACACCGGCCCCCACCGGCGGTGCCAAGCCACGACCGCCAACGCCAACCACGGCAACACCAAGTAGAGATAGCGATCCGCGGCGGCGATCGACGACGCCGGCCAGGCCGTGTTGAACGGCAGCCACGCCAGCAACGCCGCCACAAGTCCCGTCGCCGCCAGCGGTCGGCCCACGCGCCAAACCCAGATCGCAGCCGCCAAGACCCCGATCAGTGCCGCCACTCCCCACCCGGCACGGGCGCCGAACGCCGCCAGGGTCTGCACCTCGGGATAGAGCACGTTGAGCCCAACAGGCCAAGCCGCGGTCGTCGCGTAATGCAACCAAGCGCCGGGGACCTGCGCCAGCCGCTCGGTCATCGGGACGGCCCGCAGCGCGCCCTCGCTGGCGGCAATGCCGGCGTGATGCACAGCAGCCAAGACCGCGACCGCAGCGACCGCCAGGCCGGGCCCCACACGCCCGAACGACCACTTCCCGCGGCGCCGCCCGGCCACCCAGGCCAAGAGCGGTGCCAGCAGCACCAACACGACCGCGGTGCCCTTGGCATAGACCGCGAGCCCGCCGCAGAGCACCGCCGCAACGGCAGCCCAACGGCGCGGCCGGTGGGTGTGCTCCACCACCGCACTGAGGCAGCAGAACACCAAGAGCCCGGACAGCAGATCTTTGCGACTCGACGCCCACAGCACCGATTCGCACAACGCCGGATGGAGAGCGAAGGCGGCAGCACCGGCGACCGCGGGCCAGACGCCGAGGCCCAAGCGCCCCAGCAATCGCGCGAGGGCGAACGCGGCCAGACCGTGGAGGAGCAACGAGTGCAGGTGCGCCAAGCGCGGCGCCGGGCCGCCAGTCAGCGCCCGGCCGAGCGCATAATCGACGAACAGCGACGCATGGCTGACCGGCAGGTAGGCGTTCGCAATGGTCCGTTGCGGATCCAGGATCGCGCCGAAGTCACCTTCCTCGTATGCCGCGCGAAACTCGACCTCGTCCGGGCCGAAGAAGAGGTTGTCGTCGAAGTTGAGATAGTCGGCGCGCCAGGCGCTCGCGCCGAAGACCACACCGACCAACGCGAGGAGCAGAAGTAGCGCGGACCAACCCGGAAGCGAGGCTCGGGGCGTGGAGGATGTTGCGGCCAGGGACGTCATTGCGGTCGTCATCGCCGGCGTCGATCGCCGTTTCGCTGGCGCGCGGGATGAGCACCCGGTAGAAGCCAGGCGCCACACCACGGGTAGTTCATGCACGATCGTCTCATACGGCTCGCGATAGCGACGTTAATCTTCTCTCCACTCCACCGTCCAGCGCTCGCTCAGGAGCCCGCAAGGGCGCCCGACGAAGTGACCCTGAGCAACGGGGATCGCATCACCGGCATCATCGAGTCGACGACCGAGGACAAGCTCACAATCACGTCGCCGGTTCTCGGCGAAATCGAGGTTCCTCTGGCGGAAATCGCCAACATGGTGACCGGCGCGCCGTTGGCGCTCCGCACCAAAGCCGGCGAAACCCTGAGGCGCGACGTCGCCGGCATCGAGGGCGGCTCCTTGGTGCTCGTGGACCCCGCCGCCGGCCCCACCGGGATCGGCCTGGCCCTCGAGGACCTCGAGGCGATCAACCCGCCCGAGAACGAGGCGGCCTGGACCGGAAGCATCAACCTCGGCCTGCAGCTGACCGACGGCAACAGCGAGCGACGGTCCGCCAACGCCAGTGCCGACGCTGAGCGCCGCACGAAGCAAGACCGCATCTCGGCCAAGGGCGCCTGGAACTACTCGCAGGAGCGGAGCACCGGCGACTGGAACCTGACGCAGCGGCGGCTGTCGGGCGACCTGCAATACGACTATTTCCTCTCCGATCGGCTCTACCTGCTGGCGCAAACCGGCGCGATCGGCGACACGCTGGCCAACTTGGACCTGCGCTATACCGCAGGTGTCGGCCTTGGCTACCAGTGGCTCGACGGGCCGCCGATCTCGTTCTCGACCGAGGCGGGCGTCTCGTACTTTTCCGAGCACTACCGCGACGGCTCGCCAGACATGGACACCGTGGCGTTTCGCGGGGCCTACAGCCTGGTTTGGGAGTTCAACGACGACCTCAAGTTCCTCCAGGACGTCGTCGCGTTCCCGGGCCTCGAGGAGATCGACGACATCTACGTGACCAAGGATTCCCGCCTGCAGGTCTCCCTGACCGAGGCGATGTTCGCCCAGCTGCAATGGCTGCTGAACTACGACAACACCCCGGCGCCAGGCCGCGAGCGTTTGGATAACCTCTACCTCTTGTCGGTGGGCTGGAGCTTCTGACGCCCACGCGGGCCAAAACCGTGACCGACTTCGGCTTGCGCCAGTGGCTCGAGCAGGCCGTCGAGGCCTACGGCGCGGATTTGCCGCTCCGGGGGCTCTCCCGCGCCCAGGTCGATGCTTGGGCGCGCGCCGCGGCGCCCCCGGCGAGCGGCCCGTCCGCGGCCCTTTCGGCCGGGGCCCCCTCGGCGACACCCGGTGCCGCCCGGCCCGCGCCGTCCACGCCTCCACCTCGCGCGCCCACGGCCAGGCCCGCGCCGCCTGCATCGGCGGCGCGGCGACCCGCCGAGCGGCGCCCGGCGGCCCCCGCGGCGGCGGCCAAAGCCGCTCAGGACGCCGCCCGCAGCCTCGCCGAGCTGCGCGACCAGCTGACCGACTGCCGGCGCTGCAAGCTGTGCGAGAAACGCACCCAAGTCGTGTTCGGCGAAGGTGATGCGAACGCTGCGGTGATGTTCATTGGCGAGGCACCCGGGCGCCAAGAGGACCGCCAGGGTCGCCCCTTCGTGGGCCCTGCGGGACAGCTCCTGGATCGCATTATCGAGGGCGGCATGGGGCTGGGTCGCGAGGACGTTTACATCGCCAACGTCAACAAATGTCGCCCCCCCGAGAACCGGGATCCGCAGCCCGACGAGGTCGCGGCGTGCCTGCCGTTCCTGCGCCAGCAGGTGGCGTTGCTGCAGCCGCGGGTCATCGTCGCGCTCGGCCGCGTCGCCGCGCACAACCTGCTCGGCACGACCCAGTCGATGAGCCGCCTGCGCGGGCGCGACCTCGAGTACGAGGGGATCCCGGTCGTCGCGACCTGGCACCCCGCATATTTGCTGCGCACGCCCGCGGCAAAAGCCGACACCTGGCAGGACGTAAAGCGAGTCAACCGCATGCTCGGGAAGCCGGAAGACCCGCGCAGCGACCAAGGGTAGCGGCGCACGGCCCGGGCCTCTCGCGCCAACTCGTTGTCGCCAAAGGCTCTGGCCGCCGCGCCTAGCCCCTTGCAGTCGCTTGATTCCCATCCGGGCGACCGCTACGGTCCCGCGCCAACGTCCAAAAATTCGACGCGTTGGCTCTTTCGTCCCAAGGTCGCGCGCCGCAGCCCTCGCCCTCGCCTGACCCCTCCCAGCAGGATCCGCGAAGTATGAAGACGGTCCCCGGGTTTCTGTCCACTGGCCTTATGGCCTTGCTCGCTTTGCTGACCGCCTGCTCCGGCACTCCAACGGACAACGCGGCGGCGCAAACGCCGGGCACCGATCCCGCCGCCGGCCAGGTCGTCTTCGAGGAGACGGAGGTGCCGCAGGACCCGCCGGCGCAGGACCCGGGCCAAGCCGGCTCGAACGTGCTGCTCCAGCGCTCGCTCAGCGAGGCGCGGCGAGCGCTCCAGGCGCGCTTGTTTGGCGACGCCGCGCGCATCGCCAGCGAGGTCCTGGAGATGGACCCCTCGAACATGGACGCGCGGCAAATCCTGCTCGACGCCAACGCGGCGCTCGGCCGCGGTGCGCCCGCCGTGCAGCGCGAGTTCCTCGACCGTGCCCGTGAGTCGCAGGTGGCGCAGGAAAAGCTGCAGTTCGAAGTGCGCAACGAGATGAATCTCGGCGACGCGCAGATGGCGGACGGCAAGTACGGGGACGCCGCGGAACACTACGAGCGGGGGCTGCTGCTCCTGACTTACTCGCCGTTCGCGATGCCTGGCGGCGACCTCCAGCGGGCCATGCAGGCCAAGCTCGAGGCGGCGCAACAGGCCCGAGTCAAAGCGCAGCGCGATGCCGAGGAGCGCCTCGCCGCGCTGTCTCGGCAGGAACTTGCCGAGGAGGAGCGCCGGGCGCGACTCCAGCGGGCCACGCGGGTGCAGCGCTTGGTCGAGCAGGCCAACTTCGACTTCCAGCTCGGGCGCTACCCCGAGGCCGTCACGCGCCTCGACCAGGCGCTGATGATCGAGCCCAACGACGCCGGCGCCCTGACGCTGCGCCAGTTGGCCGAACGAGCACGCCACGAGAACCGCATGGACGTCCTTCGTTCCGAATGGAACGCGGAATGGTCCAAGACGTTCGATGACCTCAACTCGCTAGACGTGCCGCAGACCGATCCGGTCGTCTACGACCTCGAGCACTGGCGGCAGGTGGCGGCCCGCGAGCCCATCCGGTTCACCCCCCCCGAAGACCTCGAGACGCCGGAAGAGCGGGCGATCATCGAGCAGCTCCAGTCGACCACGATCGAGCACCGCTTCACCAGCGCGGCCGTCCAGGACTGGGCCGACTACTACGCGCGCGTCACCGACATCACCTTCGCGGTGACCACCAGCGTCCGCGATCTCGACCCCGACGCCACGACCCTCACCGACTTCCAGCTGCCGCCCATGTCCGTGCGCCAGGCGCTGGACGTCATCGGCAACGTCACCGGGGTGAAGTGGAAGGTCGAGCATGGTGTCGTCAAGCTCGTCACGCCCGAGGAGGCCGGCGGCAAGCTCTACCTGGTGCAATACGACGTGCGCGACATCGTGCAGGGCGTGCCGAACCGGCCAGGTCCCGAGCTGAAGCTGAAGGCTCCGGACGACGAGGAGGACTTCGGCCTCGAAGATGATGAAGAGCCGCTGCCGACCGTCGTCGACGCGGACAAGCTCGTCGACCTGGTGCGCCTCAACATCGATCCCGATTCGTGGGACGCCGGGGGTGCCAGCATCACGCCACAGCGCGGTGTGCTTCTGGTCCGGCACAACCGGACGGTGCACGAACAGATCGAGCGCCTGCTCGCGGATCTGCGACAGGCCGTGGGCATCCAGGTCGACGTCGAGACTCGCTTCCTGCAGGTCGAAGACCAGTTCCTGGAAGACGTCGGCGTCGACTTCCGCGGCCTGGGCAACCAGGCAGCGAGCGGCGTGGCAGGTCGCGGTCTCGAACGCAACAACCGGCAAAACGCCGGCTTCGACGACTTCGGCACGCGCGCCGTTGTGAACCCGGCGACGCCGGGAGCGGTGGGCACCGGCACCGAGCCGGGGCTGTTCTTCGACGACGGGCAGGATGGCGACATCATGGCCCGCACCGAGAACCTGTTTGATCGGGCGCTCGGCGGCGAGGATTCGCTCGACAACGGCGGTGGCCTGGCCCTTCAGTATTCGTTCTTGGACGACGCCGAGCTCGAAGTCGTGCTGCGGGCGGTCTCCAAGCAGGAGCGCAGCGAGCTGATCACGGCACCGCGCCTGCTGGTCTACAACAACAGTCGCGCGAGCATGTCGGTGCTGCGCCACACGTCGTACATCCGCGACTTCGACGTTGAGATCGCGCAGGCCGCGGCGGTCGCCAATCCGATCGTCGACGTGGTTCGAGACGGCGTAGTGCTCGACGTCCGCCCCGTGGTGTCCGCCGACCGGCGCTTCATCACCATGGAGCTGCGCCCGACCGTGATGACGCTCCAGCTGCCCATCCCGACCTTCACGACCACGCTCGGCGTCGGTCAGCCGGTCTCGATCCAGCTGCCGTCGACGACCCTGCAACGCGTGCGCACGACGGTGACCATGCCGGACGGCGGCACGCTGATGCTCGGCGGCATGAAGCTGGCCGAGAAGCAGTTCCAGGAGTCGCGAATCCCGGTCCTGGGCAGCCTGCCCGGGCTGTCCTTCCTGTTCAGCCGCAAGGGCACGTTCATCCGTAACCGGAAGATCGTGATCCTCATCCGCGCGACCATCGTGGTGCCTGACGAGACGGCCCCCGACCTCGGGCCGGATGCACTGGCGGTCACCCTGATGCAGGACGGCTGAGCCCGCGGCCGTTTGGAGCTTCGCGCAAGGGAACTTCCGCAAGGGACCGGGATGAACCGCGGGCTATACTCCGCCGTTCGTCCGACCTGGACCCTTGCCCCGCTCGCCCCAGGGGCCCCGAACGATCCATCTCGCGGCCGCGACCCGCGCAAGGTCTGTCGACCAGACGCAGCGTCGGGATCGTCGGACTCGGGATCGGGGCACCAGTCCGTCCGATCGCTGGAGAACAACTGATGATGATGGTGCGCCTGGCGGTAGCTGCTCTCGTCGCCACGTCGCTGCTGAGTCCTGTCGCGGCGCAAGAAGTCGCCCTGCAGCGCGACCTCGACTTTGTCCGCAACCTCGCGTCCCGGCTGGGCTTTGTCTCGCTGGCGCGCTCGGAGGTCGACGGACTGCGGCAGAAGTATCCCGACGGCGAGGCGTTCCAGCGGGTCGCCCTGCTCGGTATCGACGTCGAGCTGCTCGGCGCCAAACGACTGTCCGACCGCGAGGAGCAACGGGCTTGCTTCCGCCGCGCGATGGATGAGAGCGCGGCGACCGTCGAGCGCTACGCCGACGACGAGGAGGACACCGCCAACCAAGCCCGGTCGACCCTGAGCAACGCCGCACTGGAGTTCGGCAAGCTGCTTGCGGACGACATCGACCTGGCGCGAACCCAGACGCCGGAGTCGGTGAAGGGACTCGAGGAGGAAGCCGCCGAGGTGTTCCGCCGGGGCGAGGACGCCTGCGAGAAGCTCATGGAGAGCCTCGAGGAGACCAAGGGCGACGACTCCACCAAACAGATCGAGTACTACCTCACTTGGATGCGCAAGGGCGTCCTGCTGCGCGAGCATGCGCGCGCGATCAAGCGCGACCGCTCGTACCTCGCGGGGCGCGCCGAGTCGACGCTGGAGGACCTGATCTTTGACGTCGGTGAGGAGAAGGCGCTGGGCCAACGCGCCTACTTCGAGCTCGCGCAGATCGGCGAGGTGACCGGCGAGCTCGACCGCGCCGCCAGCGACTACGGCGACGTGATCGACACCGCCGACCAGGCGGTGACCGAGCTGGGTGATCAGCTGCCCGAAGACCTACGGGCCCTCATGGTCGTCACCATGGAGGAGGCCTACGACCGCAAGACCCAGGTGGAGTTCGAGCTCGGCCGCACGGACGCCGTGATCAAGTCCACCGAGGCCTACCGAGCGCAACTCGAGAAGTACGGGGTGCCGCTGCTCAACCTGGACGCCCCGGAGACCGAGCAAGGCAAGGAAGACCCGCGCTTTGGTCACTCGGTGTACCTGACCTACGCACGGGCGCTGGCCGAGCGCAACGGCCAGGGCGACGCGGCCAAGGGTCTGCTCCTCGTGCAGACGCTCAACCAGTGGCACCCGCAAGACTTCGTCGGCCTCAAGGCGAAGCTGATCCTCAAGGACATGATCGCCACCGACACCGGCGACGTGAGCGGCAACCTCCTGCTGCAGGTCGCCAAGGCCGACTACCAGGAGAAGAGCTACGACCGCGCCGTCTTCGGTTTCCGGCAGGCCATCGCCTCGATGACCGCCGAGGAGGCCTCGGAGCACGCGATGGAGGCCTACTACCTGCTCGGCCACAGCTTGGCCCTGCAGGACCGCGTCCTCGAGGCCACCTTTGCGCTCAAGGCCGGCCTCGAGCGCTTCGGCGGCACGACCACCGACAGCGCTTCGGCAGAGAAGGTCGCGGGTCTGGTGCAGCGCACGCTGCGGCAGGTCGAGAACTTCTCCAACAATGACGAGTTCTTCCGGCCGCTCGCCAACGAGGTCGGCGACTTGGCCGCCCGGTTCGGGCCGGTCGAGGACGCGGCCAAGCGGGCCTGGGACGACTCGCAGCGCCTCATCAACGATGAGCGCTACGACGACGCCCTGGCGGCACTACGGCGGATTCCGACCGATGGGCTGCACTACGAGTGGGCCCAGGCGCGCATCGCGACGGCGCTCCAGCGCAAGGGCGACTTTGCCGCCGCCCGCGAGGCCATCGCCGGGTACCGCACCTTCTTGGACACCAAAGACGCGCGGCTGCCCGACGACGACGCCGGCCGCAAGCAGATCCGCTCGATCGCGCAAGCCGAGATCGCGTTCCTCGAGGGCTACATGCTCTTTGAAGAGGGCATGGGGCAAGACGACGGGCCGAAGGACCTGCCGAAGTTCCCGGAGGCCGTGTCGCTCCTTTCGGACTTCGAGTCACAGCACGGTGACGCGGCCAGCTCGCTGGTGCCGACGGTGCTCTATGTGCTTGGCCGCTCCTACATCGAGATGGGCGACCTCGACAAGGCCGAGGCCAAGTCGCGCCAGCTCGAGCAAGCGGCGCCGCGAAGCAGCTACGTCGCAATCCTGGGCAGCGCGCTGTTCGGCGCGTACCACGACCAGGTGACCGCCAAGGACCAGGAGGTCCAGGCGATCCTCGAGCGCGGCGAGGAAGCCCCGCTCGAACAGGCCCGGCAAGAGCTGACGGCGCTGCGCCGCAAGGCGCTGGCGCTGGGTGTCGAGTACCTGGAGTCCTCGGAGAAGCCGCAGTACGCCAATGCCTACACCGCGCTGACGGTGGCCGCCGATCTTCGCGACTGGGCCCAGGTGCAATCGCTGGGCAACGCGATCGTGTCGCGCTTCGAGAACGATGCGAACAGCGGCGACAAGGTGGACCGCTACGTCCGCCCCATCATCGGTGACGCCATGCTGCGGCAGCAGAAGTGGCGCCAGGCGTTCGACATGCTGGCCGCGGCCGAGAAGGCCCGGCCAAAGGACTACCCGCTCAAGCGGCTGATGGCCCGGGCCCTTGGCGGTTGGCAAGAGATCGACGAGCGCGGCGCCATCGTCGCCTACGACGGGCTCGGCCGCTTTGCCGAGGCCTACGAGAAGTACTGGGTCGAGTACCGCAAGTACGGGCTCAACACGAGTCGCGGCGTGGAGGACTACAGCCTGCCGTGGTACCAGTTCCACTTCGAGGCGTACCACTACGCCGTGCGCGCCTCCAAGGAGGACGACGCGTTCAAGGATCGCGCCAAGAAGATCTACAACATCGCCAAGTCGATCGACGACTTCGCCGCCCTCGCCGAGTTCGGTCTCGAGGGCAAGCAGCTGCAGGACCTGTTCTTGGACCCCCGCAACCAGCCACCGCAGTGACCGTCATGCCTGTTCTCCGTTGCTCGCTCGCGGGCTTGGCCGCGAGCCTGGCCCTGACCCTGCCCACGACGCTCTGCGCCCAGAGTCCGACCAAGGATTCGGTCTACCTCACCGATGGCACCCGGCTGCGCGTCGAGGTGACGGCGGCGACCGTCGCTCAGGTGACCTACAACCAAGACGGCGCCGAGGCGACCGTCGAAGCGACGCGGGTGGCGCGGATCGACTGGCATGAGCCACCGGACGCTTACCTGTTGGCGCAGAGCCAGGAACAGCAGGGCAAGTTCGACGAAGCCGCCAACCAATACTCCGAGGCCGCCGACAAGTCCGACCGGCAGCCGGTGCGCGAAGACGCGCAGTTCCGTGCGGCGCGGGCGCAGGCTCTGGCCGGTGTCGGGGACGTGGCCAAGGCAGCAGGCGCTGAGAAGGCGCTGCGTGAGCTGCTCGGTGCCACGCCGGAGTCCTTCCACGCGCGCGAAGCGCGGCTGTTGCTCGGCCGCACGCTGCGCGACCAAGACAAGGCCGGCGACGCCGTGACCCATCTCGCCGAGATGGCCTCCACTGCCCGGACCGACGCCTGGGGCCCGATGTGGGAGGCACGCATTCAGCTCGAACACGGCGCCTCGCAACTCGCGGCCGGCGATGCGGGCGGCGCTCGGTCGGCGTTCGAATCAGCGGTCTCGCTGGTCGAGGGTCAGGACGACAACGCCCTGGCGATGGGCCTCCACGTCCGTGCCATCGTCGGCCAGGGCGAGACCTGGTTGGTCGAAGGCAAGGCCGCGGACGCCCTGAGCTTCTTCCGCCGCTACTCCGGTACGGGCAGCGGCGACGCCGGCGCGCTGCGGGCCGCGGCCCTGACGGGTGAGGGCCAGGCGCTGCTGGCGAACGCCGGCGACGATCTGGGCGGCCTCCGGCAAGCCCAGACCGCGCTGGCGCAGGCACAGGTGCTGGACCCCGGCACGCAAGAGACGTCGGCCAAGGCGATGTACCTCTCCGGTAAAGTCCTGCTCGCGCTCGGCGAGCGCGAGCGCGACGCCCGCCGCCGGGCGCTCGCCTACTTCGACAGCGTCGTGGCGCTGTTCCCGGCTACCCGCTGGGCCGCGGAGGCCCGTACCGAGCTCGGTCAATGACGCTGAGCCGCACTTTTTTGCGCTGCTGCGCGGACGCGGGACTTCCGCTCGCCGCGCCGCTCGCGCACACTCTTCGCCCCGCGCCGACGGCCATCGGCCCGTGGGGCGTTCCCAGCTTCCGACGCAACCGACCCCAACCCCTCTCATGAACTCCTCCCTGATCAAGCTGTCCGCCTTCCTCGCGACGTCTTCGGTGCTCGTCGGCAACGTCTTCGCGCAGGAGGGCGCCGAGGCTACCTCCTCGTCGAAGAACCCGATCTCCGACATGTTCGCCAATGCGGGCGTCATCGGCTACGTCATCGTCGCGGTGTCGGTCGTGTCGCTGGCGCTGATCATCGAGAACTTCATGAACGTCAAGCGAGACAAGCTCGCGCCGCCCGAGCTGATCGACCAGCTGGAGGCCTTGTTTGACGAAGAGAACTTCCAAGACGCGCTGGAAGTCTGCGAGGACGAGCGCACCTACCTGACCAACGTCGTCGGTGCGGGCCTGTCCAAGTTGGGCCACCCCTTCGAGACCATCCAGACCGCGGTGCGCGAGATGGAGGACGAGGAGTCGGTGAAGCTGTTCCAGAAGATCGGCTGGCTGTCCCTGATCAGCGCGACCGCGCCCATGATGGGTCTGCTCGGCACGGTGACCGGCATGTTCATCACGTTCGGCGACATCGCCGACGCCGGTGGCTCCGTCAGTCCGGCGCAGCTGGCAGGCGGCATCAAGCTCGCGCTCACGACCACGATCTTCGGACTCATCGTCGCGATCCCGGTCGGTGCGTTCTTCTTCGTGTTCCGCAACCGCGTGGTGCGAACCACCATCGAGGTGAACGCGTTGGCAGAGGACATGTTCGAGCGCTTCCGCCCCAAGGCGCGAGGCGAGTGACGCTCCCCGCCCCCCCGCTAGCAGCGACGCCAACCGGCAGGAGATGACCCCATGGCAAAGTTGACCAAGCAGGTCCAGCAAGAGCTGGCGATGGACATGACGCCGATGATCGACTGCGTCTTCCTGCTGATGATCTTCTTCGTCCTGGTGATCGACCTGAGCCAGAACGAGCTCGAGGACCTGATCCTTCCCGCGGCCGAATATGCGGTCGCCGACGAAGACCCGCCCGAGACCCGTCCGGTGATCAACATCATGCAGGACGGCCGCATGATCTTTAAGGGCACCACGTTCTACGACCCCGCGGAGCACGGCGACAACTACACGACGCTGCGCCCGATGTTCACCGAATGGCGTGACCACATCGCCCAGGAAGAGAACATCAAGAAGAAGACGGTCGGCGGCGGCATGACCATGACGGTCATCGAGGAGCCCGTGCTCGTGCGGGCCGACAAGTGGACCGAATGGCACTTTGTCGGCAAGTTCATGGAGGCCTGCACCAACCCCGAGGCGGCCTATCCGCAGCTCGAGCTCGCGCTCAGCGAGCAAGACAAGGAAGAGAAGATGCTCAAGGGGCGCGGGCAATAGGAGGCAGCCATGAAGGAATCACTGCAAGAGGCCGTCGAGGAGCAGGCTGAGATGAACATGACGCCGATGATCGACGTCGTGTTCTTGCTCATCATCTTCTTCCTGTGCATCGACTTCCGGATCCTGGAGGCCAAGCTGCCGGCCTGGCTGCCCGAGGACGTCGGCACGCATTCGACCGATGTCGAGCCGCAGGAGAAGCTGCAGATCGAGATCGTGTGCAGCTCGCGCGGCGAAGAGGTCCCGCGCTACACGAACCTCACCGAGGGCGACATCGCGGCCGGGAAGCAGAAGAGCTACTTCCTCAAGGACCACATCGTCCACTGGCGCGTGGGGCCGCGGCGCTTTGACGAGCTGAAGAAGCTCAAGACGGCGCTGACGAAGATCTTCAACGACCCGTCGAAGCTGCAGCGCGATCCCAAGACCAACGAGATGAAACCGATGAGCGTGGTCGTCGAGCCCGGTGTGGCCACGGTCTACAATGACGTGGCGCGCACGGTCGACGCGGTGCGTGCCGCCGGCTTTGAAGACATCACGTTCGGCGGCGGCCGCGGCAAGGGCAACAAGGGCTGAGCCCCCTCCCTCGGCCCACCTTGGATGATCGCGCGATCGCCCGGAGGGCGGCGGGCGATGAGCAGCAGGCCGCCGCGGACGATGTCCTCGAGATGCCGCTGCCACGCTGGCTTCCGGAGGACGACGGCGCAGCCCCCACTGCCGAGTCCGAACACTCGATTCGGGTCGAAATCGTGTGTGATGCGGTCGGCGAGCAGGTGCAGGACCGGGACCGTTCGTGATCGAGCCCGGGCGATCGACCACCTACTACGACGTGGCGGTCACGCTTAGCGCGGTGCGGGCCGCGGGCTTCGAGGACGTGCCGTTCGGCGGCCCGGGCGACGCGCACTCGGCCCGCGAACCGACCGCTGCGACGCGCTTCCGGCCCGCCAAAAGCGGGGGTTTTCCGTTGGCGCGGTTCCAACGGCCCGGCTAGCTTTCTGCGGCTCCCAGACTTCCGGCGATCGTCGGACCCGGACCGCTCCTGGCGCGCGCCCGCAACCGCCCTCTCGCACTCGCGCCGCCTCGACCTTTCTAAAGCTCAGAGCCAGATGTTCGTGAACGTGACGCGACGGGTCTTCACAGCAGCAGTCTTCTCCCTGCTCGTCATCCTGGCCGCCTCGTCCCCCCGCGCGGCCGCGCAAGAGCCGCCGGCGGAGGCTCCGGCGCCCGCGCAGAACCCGCAGGAAAGGGGCATCGCCAACCAGCGCGCCCGTTTCCTCGCGGGTAAGTACCTCGAGGAGGCCCGCGGTCTCCGCGAGGCGGGACGCCTCGAGGAAGCCCTGGCGCTGCTAAAGCGCGCCGAGGAACTCACGCCCGGCGACCAAACGGTGCAGAACGCGATCCGTTCGGTCGAGGGCCAGCTCGGGCCACAGCATCCGTCGAGCGGCCTGACCTATGCCGAGCAAATGTCCCGGCTGTGGAACATCCGCCAGGCCCGCGCCCGGGCGGAAGCCATGGACCGACTGCAGGCCGCGCAGCAGGCGATCCAGGCCGAGAAGTTCGACGACGCGGTCGAGCAGCTGCGCAGCGTGACGCTGCGGGTGCAGGTCGGCCGGGACATCGACTGGGGCGACATCGGCACGCGCGCGAGCACGCTGCTCGCCGAAGCCGAAACGGCCCGCGACGAATACGAGGCCCGACAGCAGGAGCAGGCCGAGCGCGAGATTCTGCAGCAGCGCCGGCAGCAAGAGGATGCCGCGCGGGCACGGGTCGAGGCTCGCGTCGACGGCTTCTTGGCGACCGCGGTGCGCGCGTTCGAGAACAACAAGTTCCAGCTTTCGCAGGACCTGGCACGACAGGCGATCGAGCTCGATAGCAACAACCACCTGGCGCGCGACATCCACAACGCCTCGACCAAGGCGCTGCGCGACCAGAGCGCCGAGCGCTACGTGCGCGAAAAGCGCCGGCAGTTCGTCAAGTTCATCGAGGACAAGCAGGAGCTGCGCGTGCCGCAGGCCGACATCATGCGGACCGACCCCACGGTGTGGGATCGGGCGAACCGGCGCGCGGTGCAGGCCCTCCCCAGTGGCGCGGCGAGCCCCGACGACCAGGCGGTGCGCGAGCAGACGGTCGAGAAGCAGGTCCCCAAGATCCAGTTCACCGAGGAGACCGGCGACTATTCAGAGGTCGTCAAGTCGCTGCGCCTGATCACCGGCGTGCCGATCCTCATGTCGCCGGAGGCGCGCGAGACCATCGACAGCGAGGGGCTCGTGCTGGAGATCGATGTCGTCTCCCCCATCTCGCTGGCGAACTTTCTGGACTTCATGGTGGGCCGCAGCGAGCAGCTGGCCTGGACCGTGCGCAATGGCGTGGTGGAGATCACCACCAAGGCCAAGGCGGGCGGCAGCAATGTCATGGTCAGCCATGACGTGCGCGACCTGGTGTTCGCCCGGACGACCTTCCTGCCGCCGGTGATTCGCGACATCCCGACGGGCGACACCGGGCTCACCGGTGGTCCACGCATCGGCGGTGAAGGCGACGAGAAGATCGCGCCGATCGAGTCCGACATCCTCCAAGAGAACCTCAAGTCCTCGCTCGGCGGCGACACCTACTGGGACGTCGAGGGCGGCGGCACGATGGACTTTGTCGAGACCGGCTACTTGCTGGTCTACGCCAGTCCGGAGATGCAGCAGCGCGTCGGCAAGTTCCTCGACGACTCGCGCCGCTTCACCACGAGCGTCGTGACGATCGAGACGCGCTTCCTGACGATCACGCAGAACTTCCTGCAGGAGATCGGTGTCGACTTCCGCGGCCTTGGTGGCACCGGCAACAAGGGCACGGAGGCGACCCTGGACGACATCACCAACATGCTCGACGACAACGCCTCACGCGGCCTGGACAACCAGGGCACCGCCGATGCCGCGGGTCGGCCGACCGCAGGCGCCTTCTTCAATGATGGCGGTGATGGCGACGTGCGCGCCCGGACCGAGAACTTCTTCGGCTCGCCGCTCGGGCAGGCACTGTCGACGAACGGCGGTGCCACAGCGGCGCTGAGCCTGCTCAACGACCTGGAGCTCCAGGCGCTGATCCAGGCGATCGAGAAGAAGGAAGACATCAACATCGTCAACAGCCAGATGATCAGCGTGCTCAACAACGAGCGCGCCAACATGGCGGTGATCAACCAGACGTCCTACGTCCGGGACTTCGACGTGGAGGTCGCGCAGGCGGCGTTCATCGCCGACCCGAAGGTCGACGTCATTCAGGATGGCATCGTGCTCGACGTGCGGCCCACGCTGGCCCACGACCGCAAGCACATCATGCTGAGCCTGCAGCCGACCGTGGCCGAGCTGTCGCGGCCGATCCCGACGCTGACGACGTCGCTGGCCGGCACCACGGTGCCCGTCACCCTGCAGCTCCCCACGCTCACCGTCCGCACGTTCGCCACGACGGCCTCGGTGCCCGACGGCGGCTCGGTCCTGATCGGCGGCCTGCGCGAGGTGCTCTCGCGCGAGCGGCGCGCCGAGGTGCCGCTGCTGAGCAAGATCCCGATCATCTCCTTCCTCTTCAAGCAGGAAGGCGTGGCCGACGAGAACACGTCGCTCGCGGTGCTCGTCACGGCGACGATCACCGATCTATCCGAGCTCGCGGCCGAGTAAGGCCGGGCGCCCGCCTGCAGGAGCTTGCCCCACCATGGCGCGCCCGCTGCAGGCCGTCTTCTTCGACATCGACGACACGCTGTTCTCGACCACCGTCTTCGCCGACAAGGCGCGGCGGGCGGCCGTGGACGCGATGATCCAGGCCGGCCTGCGGGCCAGCCGCGAGGCTTGCCTGAAAGAGCTCAACGAGGTCATCGCTGAGTTCACCAGCAACCACGAGTATCACTTCGACAAGGTGATCCGCCGGTTGCCCTCGGTCGCAAGCGAGGGGCTCAACCCAGCCGTGGTCGTCGCTGCCGGCGTCGTGGCGTACCACGAGACCAAGTGGCGAGAACTCAAGGTCTACGACGATGTGTACGAGGTGCTCCGCTGGCTCGCGACCCACGAGCAGATCGTGCGAGGCGTGATCTCCGCCGGTTGGGCGATCAAGCAGGCGGAGAAGCTGATTCGGTTGGAGATCTACGAGTTCCTGACGCCGCACGCGATCTACTTCACGGACCAGATCGGGATCAGTAAGCCCAATCCAAAGCTCTACCGGCGTGTGGTCAGCGACCTCAAACTGGACCCATCGCAAGTGGTCTACGTGGGCGACAACCCCACGCACGACACCGATCCGGCGAAGGCCGAGGGCCTCATCGCGATCCGCAGTCGCCGCGCCGGTCGCTACGCGGCGATGACGGGAGCGCTGGAGCCCGACTTCGAAGTGGGCAACTTCTACGAGCTGAAGACCATTCTGACCGACGAGTTCGGTCTCTAGTGGTGTGATTCAGGCAGATGGGGCCTTATCCACGGCCCTCAGCGCCGCTCGCAGCGTTGGGTCGTCCTCGCCGTATCCACCAATATGCCTGCGGCGACCCGCCTTGCGACCGGCGCCGATGTCTCGCGGATAAGGCC
>JBCCGH010000146.1:0-24418 GCA_039029375.1 Planctomycetota bacterium | reverse complement strand
GCGTCCAGTGCGTGAGAGGACCGCTGTGGCAAGGAAGACGAGCGACCGACCGCGGAGGCGGGGTGACGCCCCGTCGAGCAGTCTGTCGCTCGCCGGCATCAAGCCGGCAGGCGCCTCTGGCGCCTGTCTGACGCTGCCAGAGCGGCTCTGGCGCGTGCTGGGCGCCAACCCTCGTGCATGATACGGGTTAGCTCTCGCCCCTCGATCCGGCCCACGCCGGATCGTCCAGCATCACAAGTCCTTGACCTCGGTGACCATGTCCTCGAGGGCCTTCTTGGCGTCCATGAACACCATGAGGCAGTTGGTCTTGTCGAACAGCGGATTCTTGATGCCGGCGTAGCCGGGGCTGAGGCTGCGCTTCACTACGACGACGGTCTGCGCGTCGTCGACATCGAGGATCGGCATGCCCGCGATCGGGCTGCCCGGGTCCTCGCGCGCCGCAGGGTTGACCACGTCGTTGGCGCCGACGACCACGACCACATCGGTGTTGCGGAAGTCGCTGTTGATCTTCTCGAGCTCGTAGAGCTTGTCGTAGGAGACGTCCGCCTCGGCAAGCAGCACGTTCATGTGTCCCGGCATGCGTCCGGCCACCGGATGGATCGCATAGCGCACGTTGGCGCCGCGCTTCTCCAACAGCTCCCCGAGCTCACGCATCACGTGCTGTGCCTGCGCCACAGCGAGGCCGTAGCCCGGCACCATGATGACCGAGGTCGCCGAGTCGAACAGCATCGCGACCTCCTCGGGGCTGGTCTCCTTGATGTTGCCGTAGTCGCGGGCGTCCTCGGCCTGCGCATCGTCGCCAATGCCGCCGACCAGCACGTTGGCCAGCGAGCGGTTCATGGCCTTGCACATGATCTTGGTGAGGATCAGGCCCGAGGCGCCAACCAGCGCACCCGCCACCATGAGCATCGAGTTGCCGATGACGAAGCCGCTCGTCGCGGCTGCCACGCCGGAGTAGGAGTTCAGGAGAGCCACGACCACCGGCATGTCGGCGCCGCCGATCGGCAACACCAGCAGCACGCCGAGGATGCCCGAGATCACCAGGACAGTCAGGGCCGCGATGGTCACCGTGGTGTTGGTCGACGCGATCGCCACCATCCAGACACTCGCCAACACCAAAACCAGCGCCAGGGCGGCGTTGACGTAGTGGCGCGCGGTGCCCGACACCGGGTGGGTCATCTTCTTGCCGGTGAGCTTCAAGTAAGCCACACCGCTGCCCGTGAACGTTGCCGTGCCGATCAGGATGGTGATCGGCAGCGTGACGGCCGGGGCGATCCCGACGTGGTCGGCAATAACGCCGGTACCCTGCGCCATCGCGACGAGGCTCGCGAGCGCGACAAACGCCGACGCCGCGCCGCCCGTGCCGTTGAACGCGGCGACGAGCTCCGGCATCGCGGTCAGGGGCACTCGCGCGGCGAGCACCGCGCCGATGCCGCCGCCGACGACCACGCCGACGATGATCCACAGCGGGCTCAGCACCTGTCCTTCGAGTAGGGCACCGACGATGGCGACCATCATGCCGATGGCGGCAAGCCGGTTGCCGTTGCGCGCCGAGCGCACCTTGGACAGACCCTTGATCCCGAAGATGAAGAGGGTCGTGGCCAGCAGATAGAGATAGGTCTCGGTCACGACAGCCTCAGCTCTTCTTCTTGAACATCGCCAGCATGCGGTCGGTGACCAAGAAGCCACCCACCACGTTCATCGTCGCGCACACAAGCGCGACGAAGCCGAGGATCGCGGCCAGCCGCGGGTAGCTCGGCGCCACGCTCACGGCCAGCAGCGCCCCCACGATGGTCACCCCGGAAATCGCGTTGCTCCCCGACATCAGCGGAGTGTGCAGCGTGGGCGGGACCTTGGTGATGATCTCGAGGCCGACGAACGCGGCGAGCACGAAGATGAACAGTCCAAGCTCGATCGACATCAAGACGCTCCCTTGGCCGCGAGCGCCTCGGCAGAGGCCTCGTGGCGAATGTCACCATCCCGGGTCACCGCCGCGGCAGCGATGACCTCGTCCTCCCACTGCACGGCGAGCTCGCCCTCCTTGCTCAGGACCAGCTCGAGGAGCGCCTGCACGTTGCGCGAAAACATGCGGCTGGCGTCGGCCGGCACGCACGCCGGCAAGTTGGGCTCGCCGATGATCTTTACGCCGTGCAGGGTGACCGTCTCGCCGGCCTTGCTGCCCTCGACGTTGCCGCCCATCTCCACCGCTAGATCCACGATGACGGAGCCGGCACGCATGACCTGGATCATGTCATCGGTCATCAGGACCGGCGCCTTGCGCCCGGGAATCAGCGCGGTCGTGATCACGACGTCGGCGCCGCGGAAGTGCTCGGTCAGAGTCTCGCGCTGCTTCCGCGCATACTCCGCCGACGTCTCCTTGGCGTAGCCACCGGTGGTTTCGGCCTGCGGCGGCGCACCGGTGTCGATGAAGCGGGCGCCGAGACTCTCGACCTGCTCCTTGACCGCTGGCCGAATGTCGTTGGCCTCGACCACAGCGCCCAGGCGGCGCGCGGTCGCGATCGCCTGCAGACCTGCGACGCCCGCCCCCAAGATCACCACTTTGGCCGGCTTGAGCGTCCCGGCGGCCGTCATCATGAGCGGAAACATCTGCGGCAGCGCCGCCGCTGCCATCAGGACGGCGTAGTAGCCGGCAATCGTGGCCTGGCTACTCAGGATGTCCATCTTCTGCGCGCGCGTGATGCGCGGCACCAGGTCCAGGGCGATGCAGGTCACCTTGCGCTCGGCGAGCTCGCGCACTAGCGGCAGGTGCAGCATGGGCTGCAAGCTGCAGACCACGACCGCGCCAGCGCGCAGGCTCTGCGTCTCGGCCGAGCCCACCTCGGGCGGCCGCACGCGGAGCACCACGTCGGCACTGCTCGCGTCGGCGGCGCTGCCAACCTCGGCGCCCGCCTGGCGGTAGTCCTCGTCCAGGAATCCGGCGGCGACGCCAGCGTTGGCCTCGACGACCACGCGTAGACCGCTCTTCGCGAGCGCTTTCGCCGTCTCGGGAACCACCGCCACCCGGGTCTCGCCGGGCGCCGATTCTTTGGGCACAAACACTGTTACCATCAGCAGAAACCTCGTGCGACTCGCGCGGCGTGGGCAGGCGGAATGCAAACAGCTTTGCTCGCGAAGCGCTACCCCCACGGCGAGAATCGAGCGCGGGCGATGCGGCGGGCCAACCGTTCAGAGCCTGCAACGAGTGGGGCGGCTCCACTAGATCCACGCGACAGGCTCTGGTCCATGCTCCTGGCGCCGCTCCGCGTAGCAGAGAGCGTCCTCCAACAAGCCCTCCGTTGACGCGGCGTTGCGCGCGCGCCGGATTCCTCGTGCAGTTGTGCGCCGAACTTCGGACTGGACCCACTAGACTCCGGGCTCGCCCGCCAACGAGTGATGAGCGACGACTTTCCACACCGCTTGGCGCAGCGCATCCGCGGCGGCGCCGCTCCGGCAGTGGTCGGGCTCGACCCACGGCTAGGCGCCCTGCCAACTTCGGTCGCTTCCGGTGCGGCACCCGCGGAGCGCTTGCGCGCGTTCTACACCGAGGTTCTCCCGCTGATTGCCGAGCACGTGCCCGTGGTGAAGCCGAACATCGCGTTCTTCGAGCGCTACGGCGGCCCCGGCCTCGAGGCCTACGAGGCGACGTGCCGCAGCGCCCAGGAACTGGGCCTGCTCGTCATCGGTGACGTCAAACGGGGCGACATTGGCCCCACGGCCGACGCCTACGCGGCGTATCACCTGGATTGTGCCGATGCGGTCACGCTCCACCCCTACATGGGCTCTGACTCGGTCGCGCCGTTCCTGGCGCGCTGTCGCGACGATGGCAAGGCGGTGTTCGTCCTCGTCAGGACCAGCAATCCGGGGGCCGCTGAGCTCCAGGATCTGGCGGTCGATGGCACCCGGCTCTGCGATGCCGTCGCTCGCCTGGTCCACCGGTGGAGCGAGGCGCTCGGCGATCCGGCGGGCTACGGTCCGGTCGGCGCGGTGGTTGGCGCCACCCGCCCGGACGACCTGGCGCGCCTGCGCGAGCTGATGCCGCGCGCCTGGTTCCTCCTGCCCGGGATCGGCGCGCAGGGCGGTCGCTCAGACGCGGTCAGCGACGCGTTCGACGCCGCCGGCCTTGGTGCCTTGCTCAGCCAGAGCCGAGGCGTTCTGCAGTGCTTCGACCCGGCCGCCGCTGACTGGCGTGAGCGCGTGCAGACCGCCGCCGCCGACTTCGCCGACCAGGCTCGTCGCGCCGCCAACCGCGGGAGCACCCCTTGAGCGCATCGGTGCGCCGCATCCCGTTTCGGGTCTTGAGCTCCGCCGCGGAAGCGCATCTGCGCTACTTGGAGGAGGACCCGGAGCTCAAGCCGTTCCTCGGTATGCGGCCGCGCTCGGCCGAGGAGCTGCTCGCAACGGCGCCGGTGCGAGCCCGCCGTCTCGTCGCCGCGGACGCCTTGGCCCGCTCGGCCCTGGACTACGCCGAACGCCACGACGCGCCGCCGTCATCACGCGACGCAGCGGCCGCACTGGCCGAGCCGGACACGTGTGCTGTGGTCACCGGGCAACAGCCTGGCCTGTTCGGCGGTCCGCTCTACACGATCCACAAAGTCGCGACGATGATCCGGCTGGCGCGCGAGCTGCAGGCGCGGGCGGGCGGCCCACGAGTCGTCCCGGTGTTTTGGAACCACACCGACGATCACGATCTCGACGAGGTGAATCGCGCCTTTGTGGTCAACGCCAACATGGACCTGCAGCGCATCCGGCTCGATCTGCCGCACACCGGCGCGCCGGTGCGGGATATCGCGGTGTCCCGCGGGATGGAGCAGGCCCTGGCCACCCTCGGCGACTTGCTGCCGAAGACCGAATTCAGGGACTGGGCCCTCGAGGCTCTGCAGCCACAGGGGCCGGACGACAGCTTTGGCGCGATCATGACCCGGCTGCTGTATCGGTGCTTCGCCGCCGACGGCCTGGTGATCATCGAGCCGCGCGACCTGCCGGAGCAAGCGTTCGACGTGCTGCCGCGGTGGGCCGAGAGCGGCAACCTCATCCGCGACGTCGTGCGCTCGTCGACCGAGCATCTCCTCGACGTCGGTCTCGACGTGACCGTCGACCCGACGTCGACCCTGATGTTCCAGATGACCGGCGGCCGCCGCGTGCCCTTGGCGGAAGGCGACGCCATGCCGCGGCCGACCGCGATGAGCCCAGGCGTGTTGCTGCGGCCGCTTTGGCAAGACGCGTGCCTGCCGACGATCGCCACGGTCGTGGGTCCCGGTGAGCTCTCCTACCTCGCCATCGCCGGACCGCTCTACCGTCAGCTCGGTGTTCCCGCCCCGGTGTTCGTGCCACGCGCATCGCTCACGCTGGTCGAGCCCTCCCTCAAGAAGCTGCTCAACCGGTTCGGGTGGGACCTCGACGACCTGGCCCACGGCCCGGAGC
Organism: Planctomycetota bacterium; assembly: GCA_039029375.1. Classification (GTDB taxonomy): domain Bacteria; phylum Planctomycetota; class UBA1135; order UBA1135; family UBA2386; genus JBCCGH01. Next base: position 18,997 of record JBCCGH010000146.1, on the reverse strand, counting down.
GGCTGGCCGAGGCCCTGAGCGAGGACGACGATCATCCGATCGAGTCCTCCTTGGACGAGCTCACGGAGTCCATCAAGCAACGCATGAGCGAGCTCGCGAGCCAAGCACGCAAAGTCGATCCACAGATGGCCGCACCGCTAGAACGAGCTAGAGCCAAGGTGATCGACGAGCTCCGCAAGCTGTCCGGCCGCGTGCAGCGGGCCCGGCAGAACCGCGAAGGCACGGGCCTGCGCCAAGTCCGCCGGCTGTGCTCGCACCTGCGCCCGAGAAGTCGACTGCAGGAACGGGTGCTGACGCCGATTCCCTTCCTGGTCGCTCACGGCGAGGGGCTCAGCGAGGCCATCATCGCCGCGGCAGATCCGTTCTCCCTCGAGCACGGAGTGATCGAGCTGTGACGGACGCGCCGATGGACGCGCTGGTTTTGGCGCCGCATCCAGACGATGCGGAGATGAGCCTCGCGGGCACGGTGCTGAAGCTCACGGCTCGCGGCGCCAAGGTCGCGATCGTCGACATGACCCGCGGCGAGCAAGCGACCGCAGGAACGCCGGAGCTGCGACGCGCCGAGTGCGACGCCGCGACGCGTCTCATGGGCGTCGCGGTGCGTGAGAACTTGGCCTGCCCGGATGCCGCGGTGCGCGACGACGAGGCCACACTGGCGGCAGTCGTCGCGGCGATCCGGCGCCATCGACCCCGGCTGCTGTTCGCGCCGTTGGACCGCGATCTTCACCCCGACCACGCGGCGACCGGCGCCGTCGCGGGACGCGCGTACTTCATTGCCGGACTAGGGAAGGTCCTACCAGAAGCCGGCGCGCCACATCGGCCCGACATGCTGTATCGATATCCGCTGCATCACGAGCTCGAGCCCACCGTGTGTGTCGACATCTCCGACGTCGTGGACCGGAAGATCCATGTCATCGAGTGTTATCGATCGCAGCTGCCCACCGACCGCAGTCATCTGATCGGTCTCGATCCCCTCGAGCGCGCCCGGGCGCGCGATCAGTACTACGGTTCCCTCGCCGGGTGTCGCGCTGCCGAACCGCTGCGAGCGGAGCGTCCGCTGCGGTTGTCAGACCCCATGGCACTGCTATGATCGGGTAGCGCCACCCCCATGCGCGCCTGCTGAGCAGGCGGCTTTCCACCACACGGCGCTGACGGCCTTGGCCTGACCCCCCATGCCTACCTGCCGCTCCGCATCGCTTCTTGGCCTCGCGCTCGCCGCGCCGCTGGGCGCGCAACACAGCGACCCCACGCCAGACGGTGTGGCACCGGGCGAAGTCCTTGTGCCCTCCGCAACGCCCGCTCCGGGCTTTCACTACGAGCTTCGCGCGCAGAACGCGCTGAAGATCCTCGACCTGAACGGTCGCGAGGTGCGCACTTGGGGCCGCCCGCAGCCGGGCTGGGTGTTCGCCGAGCTAGCCAAGCCGCTGTCCTACGGCAGCGTTCTGGCCATTGCGGTCGATCCAACGACGAGCGGCCTGGGCACGCACAAGAAGGTGGTCGAGGTCGATTGGTCCGGCAACCTGGTCTGGGAGTTCGATCCGTTCCTGCTGGGGCGCAAGCCTCACCACGACTTCCAGCGCTTGCCCAACGGCAACACGATCATCGTGACCGATGAGATCACGACGATCCCATACCTCGGGCCCGAATGGGTACGGGACGACGTGGTGATGGAAGTCGACGTCGCGGGCAACGTGGTCTGGGAGTGGTCCTCCATCGCGCACATGCCGCAGATGCCGATCTCGGCGGCCGGGTGGGCATCTCGTCGGGGGGGGTCGCCGCCCTACACGTTCTTCCATATGAACTCGGTGCAGGTCCTGCCGCCCAACAAGTGGGCGTCGGTCGACCCGCGGTTCGCGCCGGGCAATGTGATGGTCAGCTATCGCGAGCTCAACCTCGTTGCGATCATCGATCGAGCGTCGGGCGACATCGTTTGGTACCTGCACAACCAAACCGTCGGGCAGCACCATCCCCGCATGATTGCCCAAGACCTACGTGGCGCCGGCAACATCCTCATCTTCGACAACGGTGGCAATGCGGGTGCCCCTCGCGGCCCCTACCGGCCCTTCTCCCGGGTGATTGAGATCAACCCAGTCACCGGGCAGACCGTATGGAGCTATCAGTGCTCCTCCGCGTCATCCTGTCGGCCCGAATTCTTCGCCCCATTTACGAGCGGGGCGCAGCGACTCACCAACGGCAATACCCTGATCACGGACTCGCAAACCGGCCGCATCTTCGAAGTCGACACCGCCGGCGCCGTCATTTGGGAACGCATCCAGAGCGGCTGGGTCTACCGAGGCTACCGGTTCGACCTCCGCTGGCCTTCGGGGCCGATCTCCTTCGGCTGGTGATCTGCGGCGGCGCGAAACGCCGACCGAATCCGCGCAGACTGGACGCGGGACCGCCGCGCACCCACAATCCGGGGATCTCGCGGGGGTTCCCATGCGGCGTGTGGCGGTCATTAACCAAAAGGGCGGTGTTGGTAAGACAACGACCGCCGTCAACCACGGGGCCGCTCTGGCCCGGCTCGGCCGCCGGGTCCTACTGATCGATCTCGATCCCCAGGCCAACCTGACCATTCACGTCGACTGCCGTCCGGAGCCGTCGACGCCGACGGCAACCGACGTCCTCTTGCAGGACATCAACCTGGTCGACGTCGTGCGCGACACCGAGACCGCGAACTTGCAGATCGTCCCCGCGGACACGTCCCTCGCCAGCGTGGAGCAGGTTCTCGCCGACCGGATCGGCCGCGAGATGATCTTGCGTGAGAAGCTCAACCGACTCGCGCACCAGAAACACTTCGACTTCGTCCTTATGGACTGCCCGCCGTCGCTCGGCGTTCTCTCCGCCAACGCGTTGGTGGCCGCGCATGAGGTTCTGATCCCGATGCAAACGGAGTACTTCGCGTTGCAGGGCATGGCGAAGCTGCTCGAGGTCGTCGAACTCGTGCGAGACCGCCTCAATCCGAAGCTCGAAGTGTCGTGGGTCCTGCCCTGCATGGTCGACCTGCGCACCAACCTCACCGCCGAGGTCCTCGAGGAAATCCGCAAGCACTTCGGCGATGTCGTCGCCGAAACCGTGATCCGCTCCAACGTGAAGCTGGCCGAGGCACCGAGTTTTGGCCGCACGATCTTTGAGCACGCGCCCGGGTCGAACGGCGCCGAAGACCACTTCGCCTTCGCGCGGGAGTTTCTTGCCCGCTCGGGCCGCGCGCTGGGGCAAGCCGGCTCGTCCTGAGCCGAGAGGCGGACACTCTTCTGACCGCGGGTGAGCTACGGCCCCAGGCGTGCCGCAGCCGATCCACTCATTGGCGACCCGGGTGACGGGCCGAGGCTGCGGAGGATTGATGAACGCGAACCAAGAGCCGATCGACGACGTCCTTCGCAAGATCGAGGGCACCGCCGAGAAGATCCTCGATGGGGTCGAGCTAGGCGATCCGGACCGGATCGAGGGCGAGCTCAGCGATGACTGCCAGATCTTGCGCGGATCTTTGGCCAGCCTGATGGCGACTTCAGAGCCCGTGCGCGGCCCCGCAGACACGGCGGCGATCCTGCGCGAGTGCGCTTCCGCCGCCGCCGCGACAGCGCCGTTCCCGCTGGCCGGTTTGCACGTCGAGGTGGACGCGGTCCCACTGCACGTGGGCCTCAACGCCGACGACCTCCGCGCGGCGGTTGCCCGCGTCATGACCATCGCCATCGGCCAAGCGGGTCACGGGGGCGAGGTGACGCTGTCCGTCGAATCGCTCGACGGCGCCGCGGCGCTCCAGGTGACCGCGCGGACCGATCGCGGCGCAAGTCCGCAGCTCCCCTCCGAGCTGCGGTGCCGCACGCTCGAGGATTTTGTGGCCGGGCTCGGCGGCCGCGTCACTTGGCAAGACTCCGGCGGGCGCGATCTGCAGCTGACGATGCGCCTGCCGTCCCGAAGCCGAACGTAGCTCCGCAGCGACCGGGATCCTTTGCCGTCTTCAGGGTCGGTGCCGAGTGCGCGCCGTTGCTCCGTAGAATGCGGGCATGGAAGGCTCACCGCTGCGACTCGGCGTGGTCTGCTACCCCACCGTCGGGGGCAGTAGCGTCGTTGCGACCGAAGTGGCCCTCGGTGCTGCTGCCGAGGGACACGACGTGCACCTGATCAGCTACGACCGCCCCCACCGGCTCCGCGCTGGCGTCGCTGGGCTCCGTTACCACGCGGTGGGGGTGTCTGGCTATCCGCTGCTCCGCTTCCCGCCCTACGACCTCGCCCTCGCCACGCGCATGCTCGAGGTCCAGGAGGAGGCCGACATCCAAGTCTTCCACGTGCACTACGCAATTCCGCACGCGGTGAGCGCCTTCTTGGCGCGGTCGATGGCCAGCAAGCCGCTGCGTTTCATCACCACGCTGCACGGGACCGACATCACGGTGGTGGGCGCGGATCGCGCCTACATGCGGCCGACCCGTTTCGCGATCGAGCAGTCCAACGCCGTCACCGCCGTCAGCCAGTTCCTCGCCGACGAGACGAGCCTCCTGTTCGGGATCCGCAGCCCGATTCAAGTCATCCCGAACTTCGTCGACACCGAGGTCTATCAACGCGGCTCGGGGCAGCGCTGGACCGACCGCGCGGATGAAGAGCGGGTGATCATCCACGCGAGCAACTTTCGGCCGGTCAAGCGGGTCGCGGACGTGGTGCGCGCGTTCGCGGTGGTCGCGCGCGAGATTCCGGCCCGCCTCGTGCTGATCGGCGACGGTCCCGATCGCGAGCACGCCCTCGCCGTGGCGACCGACCTGGGAGTCCGCGCCCGGGTCGAAACCATCGATCGACTGCACTCCCTCGAGACCGCGCTCGCCAACGCCGACCTCTGCTTGTCGGCGTCGGAGACCGAGAGCTTCGGGCTCAGCCTACTCGAGGCCATGAGCTGCGAAGTCCCGTGCGCGACGTCCGATGTCGGTGGCGTCCGCGAAGTGGTTGGAGACACCGGGGCCTACGCACCTGCCGGCGAACCCGAGCTTCTGGGGCAAGCCGCGCTCGGACTCCTGAGAGACCCAGAACAACATCGAGCCCTGGGCCAGCGAGCACGGCAACGTGCCCTGGACAAGTTCGATCAGTCCAAGATCTTGGGGCAGTATCTGTCCCTGTACCAGCGGGTCGTAGCGGACGGATGAGGATCTATCTCGACCACGCCTCCAGCACACCGGTCGACCCGCGGGTGCTGCGACGTTTTGTCGAGATCGAACAGTCTCACCCCGCCAACCCCGGGGGTCCTCACACGGCCGGCCGGCGCGCCCGCGCGATCGTCGAGGAGGCTCGCGCCGTGGCCGCGGCGGCACTGGGCGTGGAATCCGACCAACTGGTCTTCACGTCCGGCGGCACGGAGACCAACAACGCCGCCCTCGCTGGCCTCGGACCGCCAGACCAACCCGTGCTCCTGGCTCCCGTGGAGCATTCGTCGATCCTGCGAGCCGCCGAGCGCCGGGGCGCGGTTTGGTGGGACGTAGACCCGCTGGGCCGAGCGATCTTGTCCATCCCGGACCGCCCCATCGGCTTGGTGTGTTTGCAACACGCTCAACACGAAATCGGTACGCGGCAGCCGGTCCTGGCCGCTCGTGACCTCGCCGCCAGCCTCGGGGTACCCTTGCACGTCGACGCGACTTCGTCGCTGGGACGGCTCGACATCGCCGACGTCGTCCGCGCCGCCGACTCGGTCGCGCTCTCCACACACAAAGTCGGCGGGTTGCGAGGTTGCACCGTTGCTGTGGTCAAAGAACCCGGGCGCCTACGACCGCTCGTAGTGGGCGGCGCTCAAGAACGCAATCTGCGCGCGGGGACGGAGAGCCCTGCCCTCGTGGCCGCGACCGCCTTGACGGTCCAGCTGGCCGTCGAAGAACAAGCCGCGCGGGCCGCTGCCTGTTGCCGTGCGCGTGACACTTTTGAGCGCTCGCTCGCGGTTGAAGCAAAACGCCTGGGCGCGGAAGATGCGCTCCCCAATCTTGCCATGATGCGCTTGCCCGTTGCCGAAGGGCGCCATCTCATACCGGCACTCGATCTGGAAGGCATCGAGGCTTCGTGGGGTTCGGCATGTTCAAGCGGTGCCGCGACACCGCCACCCGTCCTCACCGCGATCGGCCTCGACGTGGAACAAGCGCGCACGTGCGTGCGCTTCTCTTTTTCACACCACACATCACTCGAAGACGTCGCGCAGGCTGCCCACTTGGTGGACCGCGTCGTCCGTCGCTTGGCCTGAAGCGGGAACGGAATCCCGCGAAGTGCGAAGCGGCGCGCGACGGATACCACTTGGCAAAAAGATTCACCGACCCGTGGTCGTTGTCGCTACGCGACTTGTTCGCGCACCCGCCGACGCGATGGAGATTCTGCGACAGCTCTGCCTTCCCTCGCGACCTCGCCTCGGGTAGAAACGTGCGCGTCGTCGAGGGCGCTGTTGCTGAGGAGCTGCGGCGCCAACCGCCCGATCATTTCGTCTCGCGACGTTCTGTCGCGGCTCTCTCCGCTCCCGGTCTGTACCGGCGGAGAGTCGCTGACCGGCTGAACCCGCTACGTCTTGCTGCCCATGACAGCTCCGCCCGGTTCTGAGCCGTCCATCTCTCCCGCACCTTTTAAGGAGCTCACCATCGAAGCCAAAGTGATGCGAGCGCTGCAGGACCGAATGCGTCCGGAGCAGTTCGTCGCCTGGTTCCGAGGCGTCAGCATCAAGCTCCGCAGCGACAACACCATCGATTTCGAAGCGCCCAACGGCTTCCACCGCGACTGGATCGCCCGCAACTACGGCGAACAGCTGCGCGAAATCGTGGCCCACTGCGTCAGCGGACCAGCTCCACAGATCAGCTTCTCGTCGCCACCGCCGGATGCCCTCGGCGCGAACGACGGCCCGGTTCCCGCGCAGGAGGGCGCCACACCACCGGCCGCTCACGACGCCGCGGACCAAAGCCGCCTCGTCGGACCGATCGCCGGCGAAGTGCAGAACATCGTTGGCAACCTGCACCGCAACCTCAGCGCACCACCGGCCGTGCCGGCCGACCCGCAGGCCACTGCCCCCTCGCCCGCGGGAACGCTGAGCAGCCCAGCGAGCCAGAGCTCGAACGGCGTGAGCAACAACACGTGTGTGCTCAACCGGCACTACACGTTCGAGGAGTTCGTGATCGGACCCTGCAACAAGGTCGCCCACGCTGCGGCCGCCGCGATCGGCACGAACCTCGGCCACGCCTACAACCCGTTCTTCGTGCACGGCAACATCGGCCTGGGCAAGACCCACCTGTTGCAAGCAATTTGCCATGCTGTGCTGCAGAATCACCCCTCGGCGAAGGTGATCTTCCTCTCGTGCGAAGAGTTCACCAACCGGTTCATCGAAGCGAGCCAGAACCGCGCGCTCGAGGAGTTCCGCAACCACTACCGCTCAGCTGACCTCCTCGTCATCGACGATGTCGAGTTCCTGGCGCAGAAGGTGAAGACTCAAGCCGAGTTCTTCCACACCTTCAACGAGCTCTACAACCGCAACAAACAGATCGTCATGTCTTCGGACCGCAGCGTCCCGGAGATTCCGACGCTGGAGGAGCGGCTGGTCTCTCGCTTCAAGTGGGGCTTCGAGGCACAGATGGAGCGGCCGTGCATCGACACTCGCGTGTCGATCGTGCACCGCAAAGCCAACGTGCGGTCGACGGAGATCTCGGATGACGTCGCGCGTTTCATCGCCGAACGCGTAAACACCAACATCCGCGAGCTCGAGGGTGCGGTGATCAAGGTGCTCGGCCTCGCCGCGATCACCAACAAACCGATCGATATCGCCCTGGCCACCGACGCGCTCGCGGAGTCCAACCCGCCGGCCCCAGGTCGCGTCACCCTGGCGAGTGTGATGGATCTCGTGACGAACGAGTTCTCCCTCTCCGCCAAGGACATCACCGGCAAGAGTCGAACTCAGGCCATCAGCTCACCTCGGCAGATTGCGATGCACCTGTCGCGGACGCACACTGAGCACTCGCTGCAGGAGATCGGCAGGTTCTTCGGCAACCGTGATCACACGACGGTGCTCTACGCGCTGTCCAAGGTGAAGAGCCGCGCGGAGAAGGATCCCATCTTCCACGACATGCTGGCGAAGCTGAGTGCTCGCCTGCTCGCGGGCGACCTCTAGCGTCGCCCGCTCGGGTGCAGGGCGGTGCGTTGGCGCCGCCTAAGACCAGCACCCGTCATCCTCTTGCCACAGCGGGGACGCTGCACAAGGACTGTCGCCAGGTCCGCGGCAGGGGTCGGTCGCAAGCTCTCGCAACGGTTGTGTGCGCGTTCTCGGGCTACGCCGTAGGCGTCCTGCAACGACCACTCGAGCAACCGCGCACTTCACGGGACCCGGCTCCCCGAACTGACGCGGATCGACCCGCTCTGGTGGGACTTCGGAGACGAGCAGCCCCCGATCGTGCGTCGTCGCCACGCAGACTTTTGACGCCGCAGGGGATCGAGACGGCCAGCGGTCACGAGATCTCGGCGGGCGGCCGCACCAAGGTTCGGTGAGTCATGGGTCGACTCTCTCGGAGGAACGTTGCGGCTACCCACGGTTTTCCAGGCTGGCGCTCGCCACCCCGAAGATCTCTCCCGAACTGTCCCCGCGACTCCACGACGAAGTCCACCAGCTCTCCCCGATTGCCAATCCTCGAGAACAGCCTCGACACGTTCTCTCGTCGACCAGGAGGGGCGTGGCCGCTACTCTTTTAACATTCATTACGCCCCGTACAGAGAAGAAGAAGAATCACTCTGTACCTACTCTCTTAACCCCGGCCCATGAAGATCCTCTGCGACCGACACCAGCTCACTGAAGTCATGGGCGTCGCCGCTGGCATCACGCCACTGAAGACTCCAAAGCCCATTGCCAAGAACGCGCTGCTCGTCGGTGAGGATGATTCGCTGACGGTCTTCGCCACCGACTTTGAGATGTCGGTCCGCTTGCGGATGGAGTCGGTCAAGATCACCGAGCCGGGATCGGTCCTTCTCCCCGCGCGAGAGAGCCACGCTCTGCTCCGCGAGCTGAACGAGCCGACCGTGACCCTCGAGAGCGAGGAGTCTCGCTGCTTGCTCCAAGGTGGGCGTGGCTCGTTCGTCCTCGTTGGCGACGACCCAGCGCAGTTCCCTCAGCAGATCCAGCTGCAGGAAGGTGTGTCCATCGAAGTGCCCGGTCCGCGGTTTGTGCAGATGTTCCGCCAGACTGGATTCGCGGCTGCCAAGGAGGATTCGCGCTACGCAATCAACGGTGTGCTGCTGGAATGCCGGGACGGCAGCTTGCGTCTCGTCGCCACGGACGGGAGGCGGCTTGCTTTGGCCTACCAGCAGCTCGAGGGGGATTGCCCCGAAGTCCGGATGATCGTCCCTCTCCGCGCTCTGCAGGCCCTCTGCCGAGCCATCCAGGAGGACGCTACCGAACCGCTGAAGATCGTGTTCTCGGACAACCAGGCAGGGTTCGTGGTCGCCGGTGGCGACGGCCGACAGGACACCTTGCTCGTCACTCAGCTGCTCGACCGGCGTTTCCCGGACTACGAGGGCGTGATCCCGAGAGTCGCGGAGACCACGATCGAGATGTCGCGCGATTTGCTGGAGGCCAGCCTGCGACGGGTCGCGGTGCTGAGCGCGGGAGATGTTCGGCTGGTGCGTTTCCAGTTCAGCAGCTCGAGCCTCGAGATGTCGGCAGAGAACTCTGGGGTCGGTCGCGGGGACGTCTCCATGGACGTGGACGTCAAGGGCGCCGGGGGTTCGATCGGGTTCAACCCGGACTTTGTTCTCGAGGCCCTGAAGGTCGCCGAGCAGGAGACGATCCGGCTCGACATGACCGACGAAGAGACGCCGGCCAAGTTCAGTCTCGGCGAGGCGTTTACCTACGTCCTCATGCCGATCAGCGCCGCCTAGAGGGCCGGCCGAAAAGACAATCGCGCACCGAGCGTCACCCTGAACTCGAATCTCGGCTCACGAGAGCCTCGTTGAATCCACTGATTCAGCTGCATTCTCGCGCACCGACCTGCGAGCCCAGGCCACCACTCGCTACGCAAAGCGCTTTCCGGCCGGACCTCTAGGTGGTGCGCCGGCGCGATCTGACGCTATCCTGGAGCGGCGTCTCCGGTGGCGCGTCGGACCCGTTCTGCGGACGTCCGGTTGAGCCTCCGGGGTCGCGGTTCTTGCGCCCGGGAGGGGACCGCGCCGTCACCCTCGTTGCGCAAGCCGACGGTGGGCCACGGGGCCCGGACATGACCAAACCCAAGCCAGCTGCCGACTTCCTGGATGCGATCCTGCGCGACGCTTCGACGGCGGCGGCTCGCCAGCCGACCATGCAGATCTTGGTCGAGCTGCTGGGCGAGCGGGACGCAGCTCACTGCCGCCCGGTGTCGGAGCGCGGTGGACGCTTGGTGATCGAGGTCGATTCCGCCCCCCTCTTCGCGGAGTTGCACGGCTTTCGCCGCGAAGAAGTCCGGCTCGCCATGAATGAGAGACTCAAGAGTCGGAAGTTCGCGGATGTCGTCTTTCGGCTGGACTCGGCTACAGCATGACAGAGGAAAAGCGCTACGACGCCAGTTCCATCAAGGTCCTCGAGGGCCTGGATGCGGTGCGCAAACGGCCGGCGATGTACATCGGCGACACCGGGGCGAAAGGCTTGCACCACCTGGTTTGGGAGGTGATCGACAACTCGGTCGACGAAGCCCTCGCGGACCGTGCGTCCCGGATCGACGTTCGCCTGCACAAAGACGAGTCGGTGTCGGTGCAGGACAACGGCGCGGGCATTCCCGTCGACATGCACGAGAGTGGTGTTCCCGCTGTCGAAGTGATCCTGACCAAGCTCCACGCCGGCGGGAAGTTCGATAAGGGCTCCTACCAGGTCTCTGGCGGCTTGCATGGTGTCGGCGTGTCGGTCGTGAACGCACTCGCCGAGTGGCTTGAGGTCGAGGTCCGCCGCGACGGCAAGGTTCACAAGATGAGCTTCGCGCGCGGCAAGCCGAGCAGTGAACTCCAGATCATCGGCGACACCGACCAAACCGGCAGCATCGTGCGCTTCAAGGCGGACGCCCAGATCTTCGATGCGACGGAGCTGTCCTTCGAGGTGGTGCGCAAGCGCTTGCGCGAGCTCGCCTATCTCATGGGCAGTCGTGGCCTGACGCTGTCGATCGCCGATGAGCGGACCGACCAGCAGGAGGAGTTCTGCTTCCCGGAAGGACTGCGGGAGTTCGTGGCAGACCTCAACCAAGCCAAAGAGGTGATCACCAAGGAGGTCATCTACATCAAGCGAGAGGTCACCGCTCCGGAGACCAACGAGCTGTACGACGTCGAGATCGCGCTGCAGTACAACGACGGCTACAACGAGAACGTCTTCTCGTTCGTCAACAACGTCAACACGATCGAGGGCGGCACGCACCTCGTCGGCTTCAAGACGTCGCTGACGCGGACCCTCAACAACTACGCGCGCGGCTCCAAGCTGTTCAAGCCGAAGGACTCGACGCCCTCGGGTGACGACTTCCGGGAAGGGCTGACAGCGGTCCTCTCGATCAAGGTCCCTGACCCGCAGTTCGAGAGTCAGACCAAGATCAAGCTCGGCAATCGCGAGGTGCAGGGCATCGTCGAGTCGGTGGTCGGCGAAGGCCTTCGCACTTACTTCGAGGAGAGCCCTTCGGTGGCGAAGGCGATCTTCAACAAGGTCATGCAAGCGCTGCGTGCCCGGGAGGCAGCGCGGAAGGCGCGTGAGCTCGTCCGACGGAAGTCGGCCCTAGAGGGCAGTGGACTGCCGGCGAAGCTGTCCGATTGCCAGAAAGGGACCGCGCCCGAGGATGCCGAGATCTATCTGGTGGAGGGTGATTCGGCCGGCGGCACGGCCAAGCAAGGGCGGGCGCCCTTTCAGGCCATCCTGCCGCTGCGTGGCAAGATCCTCAACGTGGAGAAGGCGCCGGTCGACAGCATCCTCGACCACGAAGAAGTCCAGACGATCGTCTCGGCCATCGGCACCGGCTTCTGGACTGAAGAGTTCGACCCGTCGCGGCTGCGCTACGGGAAGATCATCATCATGACGGACGCGGACGTGGACGGCAGTCACATCCGCACACTGCTGCTGACGCTCTTCTACCGCAAGATGCCCGAGCTGGTCAGCCGGGGCTACGTCTACATCGCGCAGCCGCCGCTGTTCAAGGTGAGCAAAGGCAAGAAGGAGCGCTACGCGATCTCCGAGCAGGAGAAGCTCGAGATCTCCGCGGCCCTGGGCTTGGGGCACGCCAAGCTTGTCGACCTCCCGTCGGGCAAGACGTTCGAGGGCGATGCGCTGCGTCAGCTGCTCGAAGCGGCGAATCGCTTGATGGCCTATCAGTCGCAGGTCCCCGCGGACTCCGGAATGTCCCTGGCTGACTACCTGGCGGAGGCCCGGCTGCCGGATATGGAGATGCCGCGCTTCTACTTCGTCGAAGGCGAGGAGTCGCGGTTCGTCGACACGCAGGCACAGCTCGACGCGCTGCTCGAGGAGCGCCGGGCTGCCGGGCCGCTCGTGGTCTACGAAGGCCCCGAGTCGAGCTGCCCGCGCGAATCCGCCAACGTAGAGATCTACGCCCTTCCCATGGGCGACGACCTCGCGCCGCACCTGCAGGCGTTGCTGGAACTCGGTTTGCCGCCCGAGCGATTCGGCAAGCACGATGAGCCGGTGTTCGCGATTCACGAGGGTGCCGAAGCCGATCAATTGCACAACCTCGTCGACGCGGCGACTGCCGTGCAGCGCATCTGTGAGAAGGGCCTCGATATTCAGCGCTACAAAGGCCTCGGCGAGATGGATCCGCACCAGCTCTGGGAGTCGACCATGGACCCCGATCGCCGGACGCTCTGTCGAGTCACGATCTCGGATGCGCAGGAGGCGGACCACATCTTCACCGTGCTGATGGGTCCCAACGTCGAGCCGCGGCGTGAGTTCATCGAGCGCCACGCGCTTGAGGTGACCAACCTCGACTTCTGACGTTGGATCGCTTCCGCTACCTGATTGGCGTCGTCACGCTACTGCTCGCCGGCGCGGGCGGGCTGTTCTTGTTCAGCTTGCTGGGCGACGAGGATCAGTCGCAGTTCTTCCGGTTGAACGTCGAGTTTCGCAGCCTCTCCGGGCTGCAGCCGGGCGCGGTCGTCAAGTATCGGGGCGTCGTCGTCGGCAACGTGCGCGACACCAGCTTGCGCGATGACGGGCGGAAGGCCATCGCGACCGTCGTCCTGCGGCCTGGGCACGAAGAGCTCGCCCGCACCAATAGCCGCTTGTGGATCGTGACGCCGCGCTTTGGCGGCATCACGAGGGGCGCGTCGGGTCTAGAGACGCTGGTGCGCGATGCGTACCTGTCTTTTCTCACGCCAGACCCGTGGGGACCACCGCTCGCCAATGGCAGCTCGGTTCAAGGCCAGGAGCGACCGCAGCTCGACGATCCCGAGTCGGCGCTCGAGCCGGTGCGCCGCGGGGACCTGTTGATGCGCTTGCTGGTTCCGGAGAACTACGGCTTGGAGGCCGGCTCGGAGATCCGATACCGAGGCATGCGAACGGGCGAAGTGCGCTCGGTCACGCTGGTCAAAGACGGATCCCATGTCGAGCTCGGCTTGCGCATCGATCGCGAGCACCGTCGCACCGTTACCGACAAGACGCGTTTTTGGTTGGCGCGCCCACGGCTCTCGGGGGCGTTGCTCGGCGGCTTCTCAATCGATGATGTCAGTGCCCTCCTGATCCCGTTCGTCGCCTACTTCACCGAGCCTGGAGAGGGCTTGCCCGTCCCCGACGGCTACATCACAGCGGCTGAGGTCGAGCGCCCGCCCTTGAGTCCGGGCAAAGTTGGCATTGGCGAGGCCACGCCGGCGACTCCGGCGCCGCTCAGCCCGACGGGCAACGACTCGATCCAGCTCGTGCAGATCGTCTACGAGGCGATCGAAGAAGACTGGATCAGTCCGAACGACGAAATCCGTCGCGAGGGCACCGGGATCCTGTACGAAGACAACGAAGGCCGCCTCCTGGTGCTGACCGCGCGCAGCTTGTGTGATGCGGCGTTCTTTGAGACCGACCTGTTCGGCTCGGGTCCCGAGGTCGGCGCGGAAGGGATCAGCGTGGTGTTGCCTGGCGGCACGGTGCACCGAGCTTTGCGCACGTGGGCGGCCGTCGACGGCGGCGATCAGGTCCTACTGGTGCTCGATTCCGATCTGGCCGTGCGCGAAGGGTTGGCGACCACTCCGATGACGCGGTTCGACTTCGACGTCGACGCCCCTGACGCGGGGCAGCGCGTCGCGATCCGGGCCCTAACCGCGGACTCCGACCTGGTGGAAGTCAACTGGACACCGGGCAGTCCGTTGCCGGATCTCACGCGGCATCGTGGTGCAGCCTGCGTCCAGAATGGTGTGATCATCGGCCTCCTGGCACAGGACAAGGACGCCGCCGATCGGCCGGCGATCGTGCCCGCTCGCCGTGTCCCCGCAGCCTTGCGGCCGGCGCTGTAGCGAGGCGTGGTGCGAGCGCAAAGCGCGGCCAACGCGATCGAGCTGTCCGGTTTCGGGCTGGCCTACCGCCGCGCCGGACGCCAGCTGGTGATCCTGCACGACGTCGGGCTGGAGCTCGCCGCTGGTGGCTTCTATCTGCTCGTGGGCGGTAGTGGATCGGGCAAGTCCACGCTCCTTCGCTTCCTTACCGGGTTGTGGGACGCGCGGGAGCCGCCGCCACGCGTGAGCGGCGTCGCTCGCATCCTGGGGCGACGCGTGCGGAGCCACTATCCGAGCGGCCTACGGGCCCGAGTGGCGGCGGTCCTCCAGGATGAGGGGCTCCTGGACGAGCTCTCGCCACGCGCCAACGTGGAGCTGGCACTGCGCGCCGCAGGTCGGTCGCCAAAGCTGGCGTTGGGGCTGCTGTCACAATCCGGGCTCGGTGATCCGCCGGCGACCGTCGCGCAGCTCTCTGGTGGCATGCGCAAGCGCGTCGCGGTGGCGCGAGCGCTGGCGCTCGAACCAGAGTTGATGCTGTTCGACGAGCCCACAGCCGGGCTCGATGCGGAGTCGGCGGAGCAGGTTGCTGCCCTACTGCATGAGACGCACCACGCAGCGCGAGTGCCCCGCACGACGATTGTGGTGACTCACGACATCGACGCGTTTCATGCCCTCGCCGACCGCATCCTGGAGATCGACCCCGAGAACCACACGCTGGCAGAAAGTGAGACGGGACCGATCGGCCGGACTCAGACGGCCGGGTCGCCAAAGCTCGATGAGGATCCGGCGCTCTATGGCGCACGCCAGGTGTTGCTGAGCTCGGCGGCGCTCGGCCAGACCATGGTCGAAGCACTCGTGCGACTGCCGCCCCTCCATCTGCGTTTGGTTGCCCGCAGCGTGGTGCGGTACTTGGTCGAGCCGGCTCTGTTCACGGTCTTGGCTGGCGTGACGATCGGCGGCCTCGCGACGTTCTTCTCCCTCGACAACAACCCCCTCGAGGGCGCGTTCACGAGTGAGCTGCTCACCGGTGTCGGCAAGGTTCTGGTGTCCGTATTGGTGCCGCTGATGGCGGGCTTCTTCTTCACCGCGCGGATGGCGGCCGGCGCCGCCGCCCGGATCGGCACGATGAAGCGCACCAATCAGGTGGCGGCGCTACAGCTGATGGGCATCCGACCCGCGGACTACCTCCTCACGCCTTTGGTCTGGTCCATGGGCCTGGCGATGCCGGTGATCACGGCCGCCGGTATCGTCGGGGCCGCGCTGTCGTCCTACCTGTCCTACCGTCTGTTCACGGGGGCATCGGCGTACGGCTGGGTCGTGTCCTTCTTTCGCACGGTCGAGCGTGAGGACATCCGCTTTATCCTGCTGAAGGCCGTCATCTCCGGATTCCTGGTGGCAGCGTTGACGTACCACTTGGCAGTCGGGCCCAAGCGTTCGGGCCGGGATGTCGGAAACGCCGTCAACTCGTGCATCGTTCTGGGAATGGTCACGGTGCTTTTGGTGCACAGCGTGCTGACGATCGTGGAGTTCACCTAGGCAGCGTGACTCAAGCTTCGCTATCGCAAAGTCGATAAGTTCGACGTGAAGGGCCTCGAGAAGCTGACGAGCATCCGCCTCGCGGAGGTTCTGTCGCAGAAGAACGTCGTCCCGACGGACGCGATCACCGACGCCCTTTACACCCAGGACCACTTTGGCGAGCCGTTCGTCGAGGTCCTGGTTTCGATGGGCCACATCACCGAGTGGGATCTGGCCCGTGTGGTCGTGGATCACTTCCAGCTGCCGTTCATCACGGCGAGCAACTGCGACATCAGCGGTGAGGTGCTCGAGCGACTGCCGCAGGACGCGCTGTTCGAGAACCTCCTGGTGCCTCTCGACACCTTCGGTGATGGCATGACGGTGGCCATGCCCATCCTGACTCCCTTCGAAGTGATCGATGGGCTGCAGCGGACGCACGACTGTGACCTGTTCCCGTACGTGGGACTGATCTCGGAGAACAAGCGCGTGCTGCAGGAGATGTTCAAGGGCTACGTGGACTGGCAAAAGCGGCGCGACGAACAGCTCGAGCAGCGCCGTCAGACCAAGCCCAAGAAGTCCAGCAAGGACTGGATGAACATCTTCGACACCGGCGACGAAGCGGTTCGCAACCAGCTAGACCGCTAGTGTGCTGCGTCAGACAGATGGGGTGTGATCCGTGAGGCGGGGGCGGTCGTCGCAAGGCGCTGCGCCGCAGGCATATTGGTGAATACGTCGAGGACGCAGCAACGCCGCGACGGCCGTTCTTGGCCGCGGAGAATGCCCCCTATGTCTGAAGCAGCACACTAGTGTGCCGTCTAGCCCGGCTCGCTCGGGGCCGAGCTCTCGGCCTCGGCATCCTCGGCGGAGCGAGGCTCTTTTGGCGTCTTGGCGAGCTGATCCCAGCTGGCAGGGTTCGCCAACGTGCGGGGCACGTCCCGGATCTCCTTCACCGTAGTGTGGAGCTCGCCCAGCGCGTCATCCGCGTCGATCTGTTGCTTGAAGTCCTGCATGCCATTGCGCAGCTGCTGGATCGTGCGACCCAGAGCGCGTCCGACTTCCGGCAGGCGGCGGCCGAACACCAGCAGGCCGACCAATAGGACGACCCCGAGCTCGGGATAGCTGGGCATGCCGAACGCGAGCTGCATCGTTCGCGATCATCGATGGGCCCTTGTCCGGTGTCAACGGGAGCGGATTGCGCTACCCTGCGCGCCCAATGAGCGACAAACCTATCTTCGCCTTGGAGCGACTGACCAAGAGCCACGGCCGCAAGACCGTCCTCAACGAGGTGTCGCTGGTATTCTTGGAGAACGCGAAGATCGGCGTCATCGGCGCCAACGGCGCCGGTAAGTCGACCCTTCTTCGCATCATGGCGGGCGCGGACGGCGAGTATGACGGCGTCGCGCGCTTGGCCGAGGGCCGAACCGTCGGCTACGTGCCCCAGGAGCCGCGGCTAGCCGAAGACAAGACGGTGCTCGAGAACGTCGAGCTGGCCGTGGCGCCGATTCGCGCGCTGCTGAAGAAGCAGGAAGATCTCAGCGAGAGTCTGGGAACCGAGCTCAGTCCCGACGCCATGGAGAAGGTCATGGAGGAGCTCGACCAGGTGCAGGCCGAGATCGAGGCCCGCGACGCGTGGGAGCTCGATCGCCACCTGGATGTCGCGATGACCAAGCTGCATCTGCCGCCGCCCGACGCGATGGTCTCGGAGTGCTCGGGTGGCGAGCGGCGTCGCGTCGCACTCTGCAAAGTCCTGCTGGAGCATCCCGACCTACTGCTGCTCGACGAGCCGACCAACCACCTCGACGTCGAGACCGTGGCGTGGCTCGAGCAAACCTTGGCGGACTACACCGGCACCGTGGTCGTCGTGACGCACGATCGGTTCTTTCTCGATCGCGTCGTCGGTTGGATGCTCGAGATCTTCCACGGCCGCGCGATCCCGTACAAGGGCAACTACTCTGAGTATCTCGAAGCACGCGCCAAGCGCATGGCACAGCAGGAGAAGTCGGAGCAGAACCGAGCGAAGTTCTTGGAGCGCGAGCTCGAGTGGATTCGCATGAATCCGAAGGCGCGGACCGCGAAGAACAAGGCCCGCATCAAGAACTACGACCGCATGCACTCGGAGGAAGTCGAGGAGCGGGAAGACTCGGTCGAGTTGCACATCCCATCCGGGAAGCGGCTAGGCGATCTGGTGCTCAAGTTTGAGAAGGTGTCGTTCGGCTACGGCGATGAACCGATCATCGAGGACGTCTCGTTCGAGCTGCAGCCGGGCGAGGTGCTGGGGATTGTCGGGCCGAATGGCACCGGCAAGACCACGATGCTCAAGCTCATCACCGGCAAGCTTGAGCCTGACGCCGGCAAGATCACCATCGGCACGACCGTCGAGCTCTGCTACATCGACCAGGAGCGGGAGACCCTCGACCCAGAGAAGTCGGTGTGGGAGGAGATTGCCGATGGACAGGACCTCTTGCCGCTTGGCAAGCAGCTGGTCAACAGCCGCTCCTACGTCGCCAAGTTCAACTTCACGGGTCCGGACCAGCAGCAGCCGGTGGGCACACTCTCCGGCGGACAGCGCAACCGCGTGCAGCTAGCCAAGATGCTGCGCCGCGGCGGCAACCTGATCCTGCTCGACGAGCCGACCAACGACCTGGACCTCGACACGCTGCGCGTGCTCGAAGAGGGCATCCAGAACTTCCCCGGCTGCATGGTCGTGGTGAGCCACGACCGCTACTTCCTCGACCGGATCTGTAGCCGGATCATCGACCTCGGCAACTACGAGCCGGGCCGCTTCTTGGACAACCTCTGAGAGCGTGTGACTCACACGCTCTCCGCGTCGCGGCCGGACCACTAGTGGTGTGATTCAGGCAGATGGGGCCTTATCCGCGAGACATCGGCGCCGGTCGCAAGGCGGGTCGCCGCAGGCATATTGGTGGATACGGCGAGGACGACCCAACGCTGCGAGCGGCGCTGCGGGCCGTGTATAAGGCCCCAGTTTCCTGAAACACACCACTAGAACCCTGGCAGCGCACCGCCATACAGGGCGGAGCCGCTGAGGTAGTCGTGGTTGCGC
>JBCCGH010000145.1:0-24633 GCA_039029375.1 Planctomycetota bacterium | reverse complement strand
TAAGTCGGCGAGCCATGTGTGCCGCTCGCAAGGCGCTGTCGACGCAGGGCTTGTTGGTGGACAAGTCGAGGAGACGCAACGCCGCGAGCGGCGCAGAGGGCCGTCGACATATGTGACGAACTTCCGACACGCAACACTAGCTTCTTGGTTCTTCGGCCAGATGGTGGCCCGGATCGAAGTCGGGATGGCCACTGTCTTTGTCGGAGACGACCTCGGGCTGTTTGGGCCAGGCGATGCCGAACTTCGGGTCGTTCCAGCGCACGCCTCGTTCCCGGTCGGGGGCGTACTCGGCCGACACCAGGTAGACCGCCTCGGTGTCGGGCTCCAGGGTGAGGAAGCCGTGCGCGAAGCCCCGCGGGACGTACATCATGCGCCGGTTCTCGGCCGTGAGCTCGGCGCCGAAGTGCTGGCCGAACGTCGCCGAGTCCGGCCGTAGATCGAGCACGACGTCCCAGAGTGCGCCGCGTACGCAGCGGACGACCTTGACCTCGGCGGCAGGAGCGAGCTGGTAGTGCATGCCGCGCAACGTGCCCTGCACCCCACTCAGGGAGTTGTTCATCTGCACGAACTCGGTCTCGAGGTCGTGCTCGGCGAACTCGCGCTTGCAGAACATCCGCGCGAAGAAACCGCGGTCATCGCCGCGCTTCTCGAGCTCGATCGTAAATGCGCCGCTCAGGGGTGATGCGTCGAACTTCATGGCTGCGGGGTCAGGCCTTCCACGGGGCGTCGCCCGCATCCCAGATCGAGTTGAGCGAGTCCATGTCCCGCTGCGTGTCCATGCAGGCCCAGAAGCCGGTGTGGCGGTAGACGCCCAGCTCGCCGTCTTTGGTCAGCCGGACCAGTGGATCGCGCTCGAGCACGCAGTCTTCGTCCGTGCTCAAGTAGCCGCGGAAGTCCCGGCGGAAGAACATGAAGCCCGCATTGATCCAGCGATCACCGAACTCCGGCTTCTCGGCGAACTCGACCGCGAGGTCGTCGGCCATGTGGAATTCGCCAAAGCGCGACGGCGGGTGGACGCCCATCACGGTGCCGATCTTGCCGTGGCTCTGGTGGAACTGGAGCTCCTTCGCGAGGTCGGCGTCGGTGAGGCCATCGCCGTAGCTCACCGCGAAGTGCTCGGCGCCGCCGAGGAAGCGGTCGACGGCCTTGGCGATGCGCCCGCCCGTCATGGTGAGCTCGCCGGTGTTGGCGACGGTGACCTCCCAGTCGTCGAGGTGATCCATGGAGTGCACGGTCACGTCGTTCGACTTCAGCTCGATCGTGAAGTCGCTGTTCATCGACGAGTAGGTCAAGAAGTAGGACTTGATGACCTCGGCCTTGAAGCCGGCGCACAGCACGAAGCGCCGAAAGCCGTAGTGGCCGTACCACCTCATGATGTGCCAGAGGATCGGCCGGTCGCCGACGTGCACCATGGGCTTCGGCCGCAGCCCGGTTTCTTCTTTGAGCCTCGTGCCGAGGCCGCCGCAGAGAATGAAGACGGGAACCTCGGCCGGATTCACGCGAGTCTCCCGGAAGAGAGACAGGGGGCGGTGGGGAACGACATGGTGGCAGAGTTGCGGGGTGGCGGGCTAGGAGGAGCGGCCTTCGCGGTAGGCAGTGGAAGTCCAGTAGTAGTCCTGACCGCTGCAGGCCTTCTTGAGCCAGTTGGGGGCGTTGCGGCTCACGGCGCCGAGGCGGTAGCCCATCCACTTGGCGCCGGTTTGCAGCAGCGCATACGGAAGGTGCAGTGGTCGCTGCTTCGCGACGGTCTTCAGCAACGCCAGCGTGAACGAGCGTCCGCGCGATTGATCGCTACCCGTCAGGTTGGTGAGCTCGGCGTGGATCTTGCGCGCGTAGCCCGTGTCGAAGTAGCGGCGGAACTCCTGCGACAGTCGATAGGTGTGCGAGTGTTGCACGACCGCCTCTGCGACGTAGGCGATGCTGTGGCCACGCTTCAGTAGCTCCGCCGTGGCAAACTGATCCTCGTGCGTCAGCACGGGGCGGAAGCCACCGATCTCATCGAGCGCCGCGTTGCGATACATGGCGAACGCGTTGCTGCAGAAAATCGTGTAGATGCCGTAGCGGTCTTTGTCCTCGAGGCACCGCAGTTGGCTGTCTTCGGGGTAGTTGTAGTCGCGCGGAAACGACTCCCAGAAGGTGGCGCCGTCGTGCGGGATTTGCCGGGCGTACGACACCGCGGCTTCGCCCGCGGCGAGCGGGGCGTGCAGCTTGCCGAGCACGTCCTCGTCCGCGGCATAGGCGTCGGGAGTCACCATGCCGACGAACTCGGTGCCCAGATGTTTGCGGGCGCGTTCGCGGGTCGACCCGTGGTTGAACTCGGGGCGTGGGATCACCAGCGTCTCGGCGCCGAGCTCTTGGGCGAGCTCGACGGTGCCGTCACCCGACGAGGAGTTCACCACCAGCACACGGGGGCGCAGCGGCGAATTCAGCAAAGGCGGCAGGCACCGCGGGAGGTGGTGCTTGGCACAGTGGGTGATGATCGCGACGCCAACCGATGTACTGGTGCCGTTTTCTGCTGTGCGGCTCATGCCCTGGATGTGTGGCGGTGGGGCGATTGCGTGGCTCGGGGCGTCCCGGCCGGCGATCGCGGGGCGATCAGGGCTCGGCTCGGGCGGGGTGGAAGCCGGCGCCTCGCGACAGCGAACACCATGCCAGGCCGCCTGGAGCCGGTCAAGGATACCCGATCAGGGGTGGCCCTACCCGGCCGCGAATTGTTCCGCCAGCGCCAGGGCCATCCGCGGCGCCGCCCCTTGGTCCTCGTGCTTGAAGAACGCAAAGGCCTGGTCCCAGGGCTGGGCTGCGATGCGCTCGGCCCAGCTGGCGAGCGCCGCCGTGTCGTAGTCCGGTCGCCGCAGGCGGAGGTAGCCGAACGGGGCCGTCGGCTCGATCGCCGCCGGGGCCTCGGCGGCTTCCGTGTCGGCGACGCATAGCGCGGCCCCGTGGTCGGCGAGCACGGTGTGCACGGCGGGGTCGGCCCAGGTCTCGTGGCGGAACTCGAAGACCGCACGGAGGCCGTCGGGCAAGCCGGCCAGGAAGTCCCGCAGCACCTCGAGATCCTTGCGGAACCAGGGCGGGAGCTGGAACAGGATCGGGCCGAGGTGCGGGCCGAGCGAGCCCACCGTGGTCCAGAGGTAGCCGACGGCCTCCTCGGCGTCGACCAGCTTGGCTCGGTGCGTGATCCGCTGGGAGGCCTTCACCACGAAGACAAAGTGGTCCGGGACTTCCTCGGCCCAGCGCGCCATCACCTCGGGCTTGGGCATGCGGTAGAAGGTGTTGTTGACCTCGACCGTCGGGAGCTGGCTGGAGTAATAGCCGAGCATCTGCTTCGCGGGCAGCTTCTCGGGGTAGAACGGCCCCTTCCACTCGCGGTAGCTGAAGCCGCTCGTGCCGGGGAGCAGCTTCACAGGTTCTCCAGTCGGATCGCCTTGGTGGGGCAGGCGCGTTCGCACGCGCGGTCCTTCACGCACTCGTAGTTGTGGGGCTTCCGCACCACGCCGCCGGTCGACACGGCGATGAACCCGTCCGTGGCGCACACCGCGGCGCAGATGCCGCAGTGAATGCAGGTGTTCATGTCGACCTCCAGGCGGACGTGGTCGCGCGGCTGATCGATCGTGCGATCAACCTCAAGCACGACTTCCGGGTTGCACAACGAGCGCGTCATCGGATGCGTCGTCAGCACCTCCATGGCCTCGCGTTCGCCAAGCCGCACGAGGTCCTCAACGTCAGGCGTGCCCAGGACGCCAGTGCCGCCTACGTCGGGCTTGAGCAGGATGATGTTGCGGCCGGCGTGGCGGTGCATGTTCTGCTCGTTGAGCGCGTTGCCCATGATCTCGTAGGTCTGCAGCAAGATGTGCGGCAGGCTGGCGCGATAGGGCGTGCGCCGGTGTGGGTCGCGGGTCGACAAGTCGACCGCGACGACCAGGTCGGCATCACGCGCGAGGGCGAGGCTGAGGCACAAGCTCTCGCCGATGCCACCATCGATGTAGTGCTCGCCGTCGAGCTCGATCGGCTCGAAGATGCCGGGTAGGCAGCTGCTGGCATACACCGCCTCGGCCAGGCCCACCGACTCCTCGTGGAGGCCGAAGTAGCGCATCGTGCCGGTTTCGAGCGAGATCGCGTTGCACGTGAAGGGGCGCGGCAGCTCTTCGAAGGACGCACGCGGTAGCCGCTCGCGCAAGAACTCGAGGAACGGCTTCCCTTTGTAGACCGACGCGTGGCGGTAGCCCTTCAGCAGGAACTTGACGAGGTTGAGCTTGAAGTAGTCCTTGAACCGCAGGGAGCCGGCCACCGCCTCGGCTTCATCCGAGTCCATGCCGCTCGCGAACAGTGCGCCCATAACGGCGCCCATGCTGGTACCGATCACTTCGTCGATCGGGATCCCCAAGCGCTCCATCGCGCGAAAGACGCCGATGTGGGCGAAGCCCTTCATGCCGCCGCCGCCGAGGACCAGGAGCGTCCGTGGCTTGCTCGGCAGGTCGGCAGTGCCGCGTTGGTTGACGCTCATGGCGCCTTCCTCCTGTGCCGATCCACGGCGCGCAGCGGATGTGGGCCTGTCACGCGATCTCCAGTTCGACAGGCTCGTGGGCGGCGGCGCTGTCGCGCCGCGCTCGAGGCTGACACTCCAATCAGCGTCAGCCTCAGGCCCCCGGATTCTGCTCGGGCTCGGGACCCGGAGTCGGGCTGGGGCCGGAGCTGCCAACCGCCTCGGTCGGCTCTTCCTCGGTCGGCTCTGGCGGCTTCAGCTCGAAGGTGAACTTGATCTCGCCGTCGACGAGCGTCCCCTTGATCAGGTGCGGCTCATCGAGGTTGCCGCGCAGGATCTCCTCCGAGAGCGGATCCTCGAGATAGCGCTCGATGGCCCGCTTGAGCGGCCGCGCGCCGAGGTCCTCGGAGAAGCTCTTGTCGATGATGTGGTTCAGGACCTCGTCGGTGACCTGAAGCTCGATGCGCTTCGCGGCCAGACGCCGGTCGACCTTGCGGAGCTCGATCTGAACGATCTCCTCCATGTCGTCGCGCGTCAGCTGGTTGAAGACCACCAGCTCGTCGAGGCGGTTGATGAACTCGGGGCGGAAGTGTCGCTCGACCTCCGCCACGATCATCTCCTTCATCTTGTCGTAGCCCTGCTCGCCGGTGCTCTTGACGAAGCCCAGGCCCGTCGAGTTCTTGATCAGGTTGGCTCCGATGTTGGAGGTCATGATCAAGATGACGTTACGGAAGTCGATGTTGCGCCCGAACGAGTCGGTCAACCGGCCCTCCTCCATGATCTGGAGGAGCATGTTGAAGATGTCCGGGTGGGCCTTCTCGATCTCGTCGAGCAGCACGACTGCGTAGGGCCGACGCCGCACCTTCTCGGTGAGGTGGCCGCCCTCTTCGTAGCCCACGTAGCCCGGAGGCGCGCCCACCAGCCGCGAAGCGTTGTGCTTCTCCATGTACTCGGACATGTCGATCTGGATGATCGCTTCCTCGCTGCCAAACATGAACTTGGCGAGGCACTTCGACAGCCAGGTCTTACCGACGCCCGAGGGGCCGAGGAAGATGAAGCAGCCCATTGGGCGGCTGGGGTCCTTGAGGCCGGACCGCGAGCGGCGCACCGCCTTGGCCACCGCCTCGATCGCCCTGTTCTGGTGGATGACGTCTTTGCGCAGCTCGTCGTCCATGTGCAGGAGGCGTTCGGCCTCCGCGCGGTCGAGTCGGTTCAGCGGGATACCGGTCATCTTGCTGACCGTCTCCGCGATGACCTCCTCGTCCACCACGCCGCCGGACTCCATCTTGGCGGCCTGCTCACGCCATTGGCGCTGGATCTCTTCCTTCTTCTTGGTGAGTTGGTAGGCCTGATCGCGCAGGTCAGCGGCGCGCTCGAAGTCCTGGTTGGCGACCGCCTCTTCCTTTTCCTTGTTGAGGTGCGTGACCTCGCGGTCGGTCTCCGCCAGGTCGGGCGGCTGCGTCATCGACCGGATGCGCACCCGTGCGCCGGCCTCGTCGATCACGTCGATCGCCTTGTCCGGCAGGAAGCGGCCGTTGATGTAGCGGCTCGACAGCTCCACCGCCGACTCGAGGGCCGGGTCGGTGTAGGACACGCGGTGGTGCGCCTCGTAGCGATCGCGCAAGCCCTGCAGGATCTCGAAGGTCTGCGCCTGCGTCGGCGGCTCGACGTTGACGGTCTGGAAGCGGCGCTCGAGCGCGCCGTCCTTCTCGATGTACTTCCGGTACTCGTCGAGCGTCGTCGCGCCGATGCACTGCACCTCGCCGCGGGATAGCGCGGGCTTGAGCACGTTGCTGGCGTCGATGGCACCTTCCGCACCGCCGGCGCCCACCAGGGTGTGCAGCTCGTCGATGAAGAGGATCACGTCCTTGGCGCGGCGCACCTCGGTCATGACCGCCTTGATGCGCTCCTCGAACTGGCCGCGGTACTTCGTGCCGGCGACCATCATCGCCAGGTCCAGCACCACCAGGCGCTTGCGGCGGAGGATCTCCGGGACTTGGCCGCGGACGATGTTCTGCGCCAGGCCCTCGACGATCGCGGTTTTGCCGACGCCCGCCTCGCCCAGCAGCACCGGGTTGTTCTTGGTGCGGCGCGACAGGATCTGGATGACGCGCTCGATCTCGTGCTCGCGGCCAATCACCGGATCGAGCTTGCCCTCGCGGGCCAGCTCGGTCAGGTCGCGGCCAAACGAGTCGAGGGCCGGCGTCTTGCTCTTGCTGTTCCCCTGTGGGGTGGCGCCACCACTGGTCTCGGTGTCGCCGTCGTCCTCCTGCGCGTTGTCAGAGGCGCCGAGAAACTCCAAGACCTCCTCGCGGACGTCTTCCAGCTTGATCCCGAGGTTCATCAGCACCTGCGCGGCGATGCCCTCGTTCTCCTTGATCAGGCCGAGCAGCAGGTGCTCGGTCCCGATGTAGTTGTGGTTCAGCTGGCTGGCTTCCTCCATGGACAGCTCGAGCACCTTCTTCGCCCGGGGCGTAAAAGGCAGCTGGCCCATGGTGACCATGGAAGGCCCAGTCTTGACGATCTTCTCGACCTCGAGACGGATCTTCTCCAGGTCGATCGACATGTTCTTGAGCACGTTCGCGGCGACCCCGCTGCCCTCTTGGACTAGGCCCAAGAGGATGTGCTCAGTGCCGATGTACTCGTGATTGAACCGCTGCGCCTCTTGTCGGGCGAACGACATCACCTTTTTGGCGCGGTCGGTAAATCGATCGAACATGCTCTTCTCCGGTAGCCGCCCGGGGGCGGACGAGACACCCCAGTCTAGATCGGCCGGATCCTGGAACCGGTTTACCGGGATCCCAGGACCGCGGAAACAGCGATCCTCTTGAAAAACCTGAGTCGCCGGTGGTTAGGCCCGCGCCCTGCACGAGGCAAGCGCGCGGTACGACGCGAACGGCGCGGGCTTCTCGACACGACCCGCGCCGCCAAGGGTCTCGATGGGGCGAAACCCGAAGACCCGGAAGTGTGCCGGGAGTCGACAACGCGCGCCATGGGTTTCGAGATGAGACTCGCGCTCGGGACGATCGAACCGGCGCATCCTCGCCCGTCAGTCGTCGGCGACCAACTGGCGAATCAGCGTGGCCCGACGCTCGTCGCGCTCCGCCGCTGACAGCGGTCCACCGCATAGGCGCTGGAGATGGGCGGGCTGGGAGAGGAGCAGCGCCAAGTTGAGCTTGGCGATCGACGGCGCGGCGAGGAGTCCTTGCCGGACCCCGAACCTGACCGCCGACAGGCACCCCAACGCTTCCTCGGTCGCCAGGACGTGCGCGCGTTCCAGGGTGCCGAGTGCACGGTAGATGCGGTCGAGGGTGCGGCTACGAGGCTCGCCCGAGAGGAGGGCACCGCGGATCTTGCGCTCCCACGCCACGAGGCTGCGCACCGCCGAGGAAACGTCCCCAGTGATCTGGTCCTCGGTGCGTCCGAGCGTGATCTGGTTGCTGACTTGATAGAAGTCGCCCGTCGCGCGGCTGCCTTCGCCGTAGAGACCGCGCACGGCCATGTTGGTTTTTTGCGCCGCGGTGGTGGCCTTCTCGATCTCCTCGGCCCACACCAGCCCCGGTAGGTGCAGCATCACCGAAACACGGAGGCCGGTGCCGGCATTGGTCGGGCAGGCGGTCAGGAAGCCGAACTCCTCGTTGAACGCGAACTGCACGCGCTCCATGAGCTGCTCGTCCAGCGCTTCGGCGCGGCGGTAGGCCTCCGGGATGTCGTGGCCGCACGCGAAGACCTGAGTGCGGATGTGGTCTTCCTCGTTGACCATGACCGAGACGCTTTCCCGGTCGTTGACGGCGACGGCGCGCGGTCGCTCCGCGGTGGCAAGCTCCCGGCTGATCAGGTGGCGCTCGAGCAGCTCGCGGCGTTCGAGCTCCGCCAGCTCGCTCACCTGCCGCACGCGCAGCTCCTCGCGCAGGCCCGGCTGGGTCAGCTGCGCGACGAGGAACTCGGTGAGCTTGGCCGCCTCCTCGTTGGGCATGCTGGTGGAGAAGCGATAGTCCTGCACGTTGCGGGCGAACCGAACGCGTGTGCAGACCGCGACGTCAGCATCGTCTCCTTCACCGCGCAGCCACTCGCCGACGCTGTAGTCGCCCGGGATGGGGATGCGGTCGCCGCTCACTGCTGCGCTCCGGCGTCCCCGAGCTCGCGGATCTCGTCGCGCAGCTTGGCCGCCTCCTCGTAGTCCTCGGCGTCGACGGCGTCGTCCAATCGCTGGCGCAGATCGCGCAGGCGGTGATCGCCAGGCGGCGGCGGTGGTGGGGCCCGGCCGGGGGCGCGGCCCCGATGGCTGGTGGCATCGTGGACCCGCTCGAGCAACGGCAGCAGCGAGGGCTTGAAGACCTCGTAGCAACGCGCACAGCCCATCCGCCCGCGGGACCGGAACTCCGTCGCGGAGAGCTCGCAGGCCGGGCAGGTCGGCTCATCGGTCCGGCGGGAACCGCCCGTCAGCTTGATGTTGCCGATCAGATCCAACATTTCCGCGTGGTGCAGGGTCAGCGGCGGGACCTTTTGCGCGATCAACCCGGCGTTCTCGGCGCAGCTGGCGCAGAGGTGCTTTTGCTCGACGATGGACCCGTCCTGCAGATCGAGGACGTGGACGGTGGCGTGAGCTTTGTTGCAGGCCGTGCAGTACTGCATCAAGGCGTCCTGGGGCGAACCGCGGACGGACGAGAGTTCGTCGATCTCACGGTCGTTCACAATACTAAAAGCCGTGCGAAAGTGGTCTACCCGACACCGCCGAAGCGATCGGCGAGGGTTGGTGGCCAGCGACTACGCGTCGGCGAGGAGATCTGGCGCGACCGGCGCGCGCTGCTTGGCACCGCGCCCGGCCGGTTCGGCGGCAACCCACTGGCAGAACTCCTCGGCCCGCGCGCGGAAGTTCGGATACTGGTCAAACGAAGCAAACGCCGGGCTGAACAGGAGTGCATCGCCCGGTTGGGCGGCGCGCCACGCTGCGTCCAGGGCCGGCCGAAGAGTCTCGTGGGTCGTGCACGGGCAGCGCGCGCCCAGAGCGGCCCGCAGCGGCGTGGCGGCGCGGCCATAGACGTGAGCCGACGCCGCGCGCGCGGCAATCGCGTCGGCCACGCTGGCGTAGTCGCCGTCTTTGCTGTGTCCGCCACCGACCCAGCGGATCGCGCCGCGCAGGCTGCGCAGCGCGGCGGCGGTCGACTGGACCTCGGTGGACACCCCGTTGTCATAGATGCGCACGCCGCCGGTGACGCGGACGAGTTGCAGTCGATGCGGCAGCGGCGCCGCCATGGCCAGTGCTAGGCCCGCCGCGTGGGGCGCCGCGCCGAGCAGCGTTGCCGCGGCGGCCGCCGCCATGACGTTGTCGAGTTGGAAGTCGTCGCCACCGAGCAACGTCAACGCGTCGCGATGCAGCAGGCGCTGCACCGGACTCGCCCCGACGACCAGCCAGCCCTCGATCACGCCGGTTTGGTCGCCGCGCGGTGGCCGACGGGCAAACGTGACCCGGCGCTTCGCGGCGGTGGCGAAGCCGCTCGTCACCGGATCGTCGGCGGGGTGCACCAGAAACTCCTGCGCCGCGGCCGCGGCCGTGGCCTTCGCAGCGTGGTAGGCCTGCAGCGTCCGGTGGCGATCGAGGTGGTCGCGCGTCACAGCGGTCAGCACGGTGCCGTGCACGCGGGCGGTTGGCGCAAGCCGCTCGAGCTGAAACGACGAGATCTCGACAATGGCATCCTGCGTCGGGCTCCAGCTCGCTTCGTCGGCGAGCAAGCTGTGGCCGAGGTTGCCGCCGACCAAGACCGAACGGCCGGCTGCCCGCAGTGCCGCCGCGAGTAGGGTCGCGGTGGTCGACTTGCCGTTGGTCCCGGTCACCAGGGTTACGCGGCCTGGATAGGCGGCGAGGAAGAGGTCGACCTCCTGCGTGACCGCGAGGTCGTGCCGACGCGCCTCGACCAGGAGTGGGTGCTGCGGCGCGACGCCGGGGTTGACGACGAGGAGATCGACGTGGTCGAGCAGCCCTGGGTCTTCGCGGCCGAGACAGAGCTCGAGCCCGGGTGCGGCCGGCAGCTGCTCGACCGATGCGCTGAGCTGGTCGGCGGCCGCGCGGTCCGCCACGCGCACGCGGCGGCCGCGACGCAGCAAGAAGCGCGTGGCCTCGACACCGCCACCAAAGCGGCCGAGGCCCAAGACCAGGGCGACCTTTGGTTGGCTCAACGCTCGCGCCGGGCGGCTTGGGCTCGGGCGGCGAACGCGGGGGCGTCCAGCGGGGTGGCGCCCGGCTTGGCCTGGGGCCGTGGAGCGACTTCGACGTGGGTCACCACGTCCATGGGCTGGCCCACGGCCCACGCCCAGACGTCGCCGAAGAAGTCGAGCGGAAACAGCCACGCTGCGACGGGCGGTGCCACCCGCACGAGGCGGCGTGTCGCGCGCGGCGGCGGGGTGCTCGGGCGTTTGGCGAGGGGGCGGACCGCGGCGATGTCGACGGATCCGTAGTAGGGCACGGCGAGTGTGGCGGCGCCGCGGCCGACTTGGACCCGGTCGACCAGGATCCGCGCCCCGGGCGGATCGGCCGTGACGCGGAGCTCGGGGGTGCTGCAGCCTGCGCTCAGGAGCGCGACCGCGACCGTGCCCAGGGTCAGGCCTGTCGTTCGCACCATTGTCATCGTCCCTCCGAAGCGCGCTTCCATTGAGCCCGCTCCAAGTCGACCCGCCGCGCGGGCCGATCGCCGCGGCGGCGATCAGCCCGCGGAGCGAGATTGGCGGAGAGGGGGGGATTCGAACCCCCGGTACGGAAACCCGCACGCCACCTTAGCAAGGTGGTGCATTCAGCCACTCTGCCACCTCTCCGTGGCGGCAGCAGTAGAGCAGCTAAGCCGAGTCGGGGCAAGCGTGTGGCGGTGGGAGAGGGATTCGAACCCCCGGGCCCCGGAGAGCCAGCGGATTTCAAATCCGCCGCATTCGGCCACTCTGCCATCCCACCGATGTGCACATCATAACGTGTGGCGGCAGAAGTGCGCGTGCCGATCCGTCCGCGCGCGCACCGCGTGTTGCTTCGTTCAGCTCGCCGCTTCGTCGAGCACTTTGCGCGCGACGAAGATCGGCACACCCATCTGCACGGCCAGCGCGATCGCGTCCGACGGCCGGCAGTCCACGTCGCGCTCCTGGTCCTCGTGCGGAAGATGCAGCACCAACACCGCGAAGAACGTGTTGTCGCGCAGCTCGGTGATGACCACCCGCCGGATTTGGCACTCGAGAGCACGCAGGATCGACCCGATCAGGTCGTGCGTCATCGGTCGTCGCGTGCGTTGCTTGAGCAGCTTGCTCTGGATCTCCCACGCTTCGTTGAACCCGATCACAATCGGGAACGAGCGATCGCCAAACCGTTCACGCAGGTGGATGAACTGCTGATCGGCCTTGTCCTGAATGATGAGGCGAGAGAGCTGTACCTCGAGGGGATCGTCCATGCGGGTCGGGCATGGCCCGGTAGCGCTGTTGCCGCATACTTATAACGTCTGGCCCCGAACCGGGGCCTATGCGCGAGATGAAAAACACCTCGACCGCGTGCGCACTGTTGGCGAACGTCTCGCGCAGCGGCCGCGTCGAGTCACAACACTTCGGTGCCGCGGTCGTGGTGACGCGCACCGGCCGGCAGCAAAGCTGGGGCGATACCACTGCGTCGGTCTACACCCGATCGGCGATCAAGCCCCTGCAGGCGCTGCCCCTGGTGGAGCTGGGAATCGCCGCGCGGCTGGGCCTGGAGCCGGCGGCCCTGGCTCTGGCCTGCGCGAGCCACGCGGGCACCGCGGCCCACGTGGCTGCGGTCGAGCGCTTTCTCGCCGCCGCCGGGTTCGGCGAAGCCGACCTGCAGTGTGGTCCCCACGCGCCGTTCGACCGCGATAGTCGTTTGGCGATGGCCCGAGCGGGGGCCCGGCCCCGGCGGATCCACAACAACTGCTCGGGCAAGCACACCGGCTTCCTTCTGGTGGCCCGGGAGCTGGGTGTGCCCCTCGAGCGCTATCTCGATCCGGATGCGGCATCGCAGCGGGTGATCCGCGACACCGTGGCGGCGATGGCCGACGTCTCGCCAGCGACGGTGGCGGCCGGCGTGGACGGCTGCGGCGCACCGACGCTACGTCTCTCGCTCGAGGCCCTCGCCGCGGCGTTCTGCCGTTTTGCGAACCCGGACGACGTGCCAGACGTTCGCGCTGGGGCGTGCCGCTCGTTGTCCGATGCCATGATTCGCGAACCGATGCTGTTGTGCGGCGAGGGGACTCTCACGACGGAGCTCGTCCGCGCCGGCGGCGGCGCGGTGCTGCCGAAGAACGGCGCCGAGGGTGTCTACGCCGTGGGCGTGCGCGGGCCCGGGGATCGGGGTTGCGGCATCGCCGTCAAGGTCGCCGACGGTCAGGGGCGCGGCTACGAGCCCGTCATCGTCGAGCTCCTGCGTCGGCACGGGGTGTGGGACGCGGTGCCGCCGGCGTTGGCGTCGTTCGCGCGGCCGACGGTCCGCAACACGTTGGGCGCGGTCGTGGGCCACGTGGAGTGCGCGCTCGAGGCGGGCGCCCGCTGATGCAACGCGTCGTGCACGTGCCAACCCTGCCGCCGCGCGCGGCAGAGGGCCACAAGGGCAGCTACGGCACGGTGCTGATCGTCGCCGGCAGCGCCGGCATGCTCGGCGCGGCGATTTTGGCGGCGCGCGGGGCGCTGCGCGGCGGCGCCGGCCTGGTCCGCGCTTGTGTGCCCGCCGAGCTGCGCGGGGCGTTCACTGCCGCGGTTCCGGCGGCGACCACGCTGGCTCGCGACGGCACGCCCGCCACCTGGCTCGACGGGGCAACGGTCGCGGTGCTCGGCCCGGGGCTGGGCACGGGGCCGGCCGCCGTCGCTTTGGTCGAGGAGCTGGTGCACGTGGCATCGATCCCGTTGGTCCTCGACGCCGACGCGCTCAACGTGCTGGCGCCGCTATCGGCGCCGCTGGGCACGACCGCGCCGGTGGTGTTGACGCCGCATCCAGGCGAGGCGGGCCGGCTGCTCGGTGCCAGTGCCAGCGCCGTGAACGCGGACCGCAGTGCGGCGGCGGCGGCGCTGGTCGGGCGCGCCGGTGGCGCGCGCGGCGCGGGGCGGATCGTCGTCTTGAAGGGCGCCAACACCGTGGTTTGCGACGGCGGCCGCGAGTTCGTCAACGACACCGGGAACCCCGGCATGGCCACCGGCGGCTCCGGCGATGTGTTGGCCGGTCTGCTCGGCGCCATGCTGGCGCAGGGACTGTCGCCGTTCGACGCCGCTTGCCTCGGCGTGCACGTGCACGGTGCTGCCGCGGACCGGGTTGCCGCCCGCTTGTCGCAGTGTGGACTGATCGCCGAGGATCTGCCGCTGGCGATCGCCGAGGTGCTGCGGCCATGACAGCTCCGTCGGCAATCGGCGCGCTCGTCGCCGCGGTCTTGATGGGACCGCAGGACCCCGCCGACCGCGGCGACCCACAGCAGTGGGTCACCCAGCTCTCAGCGGCGGATCCGCTGGTCGTCGAAGAGGCGAGGCGCCGCCTCTGTTTGGCGGTGGCCGCAGCCGACCTCCCGGCGGCGGCGCTCACGCAGCTCGTGCGCGAGGGCTCCGCGGTGGCCGCCACCGCCGCCGGCGCGGTGCTCCAGCACCACGGGCGGCTGCCGACGGCGTGGCTGGCGCGCGCCGAGCCGGAGCTTCGCCGGTTGGCGCTCCCACTCGCCGAGGTCACCGCGCTTCGGGCCATGGCCGGCGACAGCGCCGCGGTGCTGCGGCGCGCCGCCCTGTTCGAGCTCGAGGACCGCGGCACTCTGCGTGATGCCGAGCTGGTGCGCGCCATCGACGACCTGGACCCGGCGGTCGGTGAGGCAGCCGTACGGCTGCTTTTGTACGAACGGGCGCCGCTTCCCGACCCGGCAGTGCTGAACCGCCTCACACCGAGGGGCCGCAAGCGGTTGCTGCTCGGTTTGCGGGAGCGCCCGCGCCGCGGCGCCGCGCCATGGCTTCGCGCGCTGCTCGAGTCTGACGAGCTGGCGCCGCGCGAGCGGTTGCTGGCGATCGCTGGCTTGCCGGCCGGTGCCGCGGGGGTCGACCTCGGCCGAGAGGTCGTGCGCGCGGCCGGCACCGCCGAGCTGGCCGCCGCGGCGTCGCTCGCCGCGTTGCGATTCGCCAGCGCGACCGCCGACCGACTGGTCGGCGCGGCGCACGCCGAGATCCGCGACGGCGCTCCGGTCGCCGACGTGCTGGCGTGCCTCGAGGCGTGCTCGCCGCGCGGCGAGCAGCAGATCCTCGCGCTGTCCGAGGTGTTGTCGCCGCGGGACGTCGAGACCGTGTGTTCTTGGCTGCCGGCGCGCGGCGCGCCGGGGCTGGTGGAGCGGATCGAATCCGCGCTCGCCGGCGAAGTGGAGATGGCGTCGCATCTCCTGCGCCGGTCCGCGGCGCATCTCGATCGGCCCGAGCGCGTCCAGCGCGTGGCGGCCTTGCTGCTCGCGGCCGATGAGCGCAGTGTGCTCGCCTTTTACGCGCTGGCCGAGGCGGGCGTTTGGGCGCCGGCCATGCACGACTTCATGCAGGGCGCGGATGCCAAAAAGCGGGTGCGGGCTCTGCTGCGCACGGCGGCGCCGAGCGCGGTCCCTGCTGACGCGCTGCGGCGGCTGCTCGCGCACCCGCAGGCTGAAGTCGCGGTCGAAGTCTGTCGCGCGGTCCAGCGTCGCCCGGCGCTCATCGCCGGGCTCGAAGACGACTTGGTCGCGATGGTCGAAGCGGGTGGTCCGCTCCTCGCGCCAGCCGCCTATGCCGTGACGGCGGGCGGCAGTCGCGCAGCCGTCACGCAGGCCTGGCGGCAAGGCGAGGCCGGGCTGCGGCGCGACTTGGTGCGTGCCCTAGTGCGCCACGCGCGTCCGTTCGCCGGCCCGCTGTTGCGGGAGTTTGCGGAGGCGCCCAACGAGCCGGTGGTCGCGCACGAGCTGCAGTGGGCCCTGGTCGCTTTGGGGGACGCGGCGGCGATCCAACGTCTGTTCGGCGACGCCGGGGCGCTGCCGCATGAGCTGCTGCGTCGGTGCGGCGCCGCCGCGCGCGCGGCCCTGCGGGCGGAGCACTTGCCGGGCTTGACGGCGGCCCTCTTGGGGCCCGATGCGGTGGATGCGGCGCGGCGCCTCGAGCTCGTCGAGTGGCTGGCGGCCCGGCCGCGGCTTGCCGGCGTGCCAGCGCTCCTGGAGCGAGTGGAGCGCGATGATCCATCGGTGGAGGTCCAAACCGCCGCCCGCGCTGGACTGCTGCGTGGCCCGGCGGCGGCGGCGCGGTGGGCGCAGCTTCGCGCCGCGTGGCAGCAGCCGCTGGATGCCAACACGCGAGAGCTGGCGTTCGACCTCCTCGGGGCGGTGGCGCCACCGCTCGACGCCGCGCAGCAACAGGCGATCGCCGAGCTTGTGTTGGTCGCTCCGCTCGCCGCGCCGGTGCCGAGTGCGGCACCGGACGTGCTGCCGCGCAATGCCAACTATCCCCTGCACCTGCCCGTGGTGGAGGTCCTCCGCCGCGACGAAGATCTCGAGGGCACCGTGTTCGGCCGCGTTGCGCGCGACTTGTCGACGCACCGGTGGCGCCATCGGCTGAGCGGTCGGCGCGTCGGCCACCTGCTCACCGAGCTGGTGCGTTTCCCGCGGCCGCGGGCAACGTTGGCGCCGTCACTGGCGCGGCTGGTCCTGCAGGCCCCGGACGTCGATCGACCCTATGCCGGCGTCGCGCACTTGGTGCTCGCGGAGGCGGCGGAGCGGGCCGGTGATGACCCCGCGGCAGCGACGCACTACTCGGTCGCCGGGCGCGCGCTGCTGCGCGATCCGCTGCCCGCACTGCTGCAGCGCGCGGTGCTCGGCGGCGTGGCCGCTGAAGCCCATGCGCTGGGCGAAACGGCTTTGGCGGCGCGGATGCGGCTTAGTCGGGCTCGCGCCGCGGCAGTGCGCGGCGACGGTGAGGCGGCGCGCCGGGAGATTGAGGTTGCAGCTGAGCTGGCGGCGGACGTACCGGCGCTGCGCGACGAGATCGCCGCATGGATCGAGGAGTGGCAACGATGAAGCAGACGGTCTCTCTCCTGGCAGCGATGCTGCTCTACACCGGTGGCGTGCCCGGCCAAACCCCCGCGCCCGACACGAGCCAGCCGGCACCGGCAGCCAAGCTGCCGGACGACCCGCAGGAGCTCGTCGCCCATCTGCTGGAGGCGGGCGTGCGCGTCGATCGCGCCGCCAAGTCGGTGACGATCGATGCCATCATCAACGCCGCCGCCGATCCGCTCGAGTATCTTTTGATCCATCAACGGGGGCGGACACACGAAGCGCTGTTCGTCACCGAGGTCCAGCCCAGCATGCTCAATACCGCGATGTTGCTAGTGGGACTGGAGCCGGGGGCGAATGCGCGGATGGAGCCCATCGATCCGCCGCCGTCGGAGGCGGAGATCGAGGCCGGCGCGGACGTGGCGCGCGTGGTGCCACCGGCGGGGATGGAGGTCGCCATTCAGGTGGCGTGGAGCGACGAGGAAGGAGGCGCCGAGCACTCGCTGGCAGCCCATGAGCTGATCCTCGATCTCAGCACACGAGAGCCGGTCGGGCCGGTGACCTGGCACTATCTGGGCGGCCGCATGGCGCCGCTGTATCGCGGCGAGGACCCGGTGTTTGTGGCGGACTACGAAGGCAACCTGGTGAGCATTTGCTACCTGGGCCCGGAGCAGCCGAACCATCTCGCGACCATGCGCCACGAGCGGGCGCGCGACGACCAAAACTGGTGGGTGTCGAAAGCCTGCCCGCCGCCGGGCACGGCGGTGCAGCTGCAGTTCCGCCGCGTCGAGCCCAAGGCCGCCGAGCAGCGCTGACGCGCCGATGCTCATTGCCGCCGTCGTCTTGGTTGGCGCAACCGCGGCGGTCGGATGGCTGCCGTTTGCGCTCGCCCTCCCCGCGTTCCTGTTGGCGACTGCGGGCTATCTGTGGCTCTTGCGAGGGGCCTTGGGGGGCGCAGTGCGGCTCCGTTTTGGCGCGGCGTTGTTGGTCGCCGCGTTGCTTCGCGCCGTGTGCCTACCGCAGCCGTTCGCGCTGAGTGATGACGTCTACCGCTATGTCCACGAGGGGCGGATGGTGCTGGCGGGACACAATCCGTATGCCGTGGCGCCGAGCGACGCGCCGGCGGAGCTCCGCGACGCGGTCTGGGAGAACGTCAACAACCCGGACATCCCCGCCGCCTATCCGCCCGCGGTCATGTACGCGTTCGCGCTCGGTGTGGCTGTTTGGTCGGACCCGATCGTGATGAAGATCCTGTTCGGCTCCCTCGATCTGTTGGCGTTCGTTGTGCTGTGGTTTGGGTTGCCGCACCTTGGCCTGCCGAGCGAGCGCGCGGTCGTCCACGGGTGGTGCCCGTTGTTGGCCGTCGAGTTTGCCGGGCAGGCGCACAACGACAGCCTCACCGTGCTCGGCCTGGCGCTGTCGATGGTGGCGGTTGCGTGGCGACGTCCGGCGCTGACAGGTGTGGCGCTTGCCGTTGCCACCGCCGGCAAGCTCATTCCGCTCGTGTTGCTCCCTTTCGCGCTGCGGGGGCGGCGATGGTGGCTGGGGGCGCTGTCGTTTGGGGTGGTGTTGGCGGTCCTCTATGCGCCGTTCGCGGAGAACATCGGGGCGCTCGCTCAGGGCACCGAGCAATACTCGCGCCGGTGGCGCTCCAATGACTCGTTGTATGCGCCCCTCGCCGCAGCCGCCAAGGCGATCGAAGACGCTGGATGGCTGCGCGGCTTCGATAGCCCTTGGCTGCGCGAGGGGCAGGGCATCGCCAAGCTGCCTCTGGCCTTGTTCGGCGTGCTGGTCCTGGGGTGGTGCTGGTGGCGCCGTTACGCGTACGCCCGGGTCGGGGCGGTGTTTTTCACGTTCTTTCTAGCGCTCGCGCCCACGGTGCATCCGTGGTACCTGGGCTTGTTGCTGCCGTTCTTGTGCGTGCACTTCAACTGGGGGCTCGCCGCTTTCTCCGGCACTGCGTTCCTCGCCTATCACGTGTTGCCGGGCTGGCAGGCCGGGGAGGGCTGGAATGAGCTCTGGTGGGTGAAGGTCATCGAGTACGTGCCATTCTATGTCGGCGTGGCGTGGGCAATATGGCGCTCGAGTCGTGGTGGCGTGGTACCGGCACCGTCGCGAATGGAGCGATGAAGCGCGCAAGAGTTGTGGTTGCCCCAAGCATCCACTCGACCCAGCAGGGGCTGCTGGAGCAGGAATGGCCTCAGCCCACTACTTCTCCAACTGCCCGGCGGCCGTCGTTTCCGAGATGTGAACGACCATATCGAAGGACGTCGCCGGAACGCGCAACCTGAACTGGTCGTCGCCGGCTGCGGCACCGAGCGTCGAGGCGTTCCCAAACAACCTAGTCCTTTGATTCGGCGTCGAACCACTCGGTGCCGCCGGCGCCCTGAGTCCGTGTGTATGCGGTCGCTGTTTGGACGAATCGTCTCTTGTCGGGCCAACCGCGGCCATTGATTGCACTGCCGCGTACCGGTGGTGCCCATCGCACGGGCGCAATCAGCCATTGCCGAAATGCACTTCGTCGTTGCGGTCGTCTTCCTAGGATGGTGGGCGGCGTGCGCAGGTGTGTTGTGGTCTCTTGGATACGGCTTTGGGCCCTACTGATCGTCGCGGCCTCGGTGCCGGCGCAGGTGCTCTTCACCTTGCAAGGTGACGCACCGGGCGACGAGTTGGGGACTAGCATCACCGGGCTCGGCGACGTCAACCTTGACGGCTGGGTCGACTTCGCGGTGGGCGCTCCTGGCGCCGACCTCGGCGCGGTCGACGGCGGTGCGGTCCACTTCGTCTCCGGGCTCGATGGCAGCATCCTGAAGTCGTGGTTGGGCACGCGGCCGGGCGAAGGGCTGGGCGTCGAAGTCTGCAGCTGCGGCGACGTCAACCGCGATGGACGCCAGGACGTACTGGCGCGGCGCACCGCTGGGTGGGAGATCTACGACGCCGAGGCTGGCGAGGTCCTACACGCGCTACCCGGCGATCGCGCGGCGGCGGCCGGCGACGTCAATCGCGATGGTCACGCCGAC
Organism: Planctomycetota bacterium; assembly: GCA_039029375.1. Classification (GTDB taxonomy): domain Bacteria; phylum Planctomycetota; class UBA1135; order UBA1135; family UBA2386; genus JBCCGH01. Next base: position 5,125 of record JBCCGH010000145.1, on the reverse strand, counting down.
GTGATCTTGGGCTACGAGGGTGGGGGCATCGCCAACGGCGGCTGGGCGCAGGTGATCTCGGGAGCCGACGGCCGCCAACTGTGGCGGGTCGATGGTGAGCAGGGCGGGGACGGCTTCGCCGTCGTTGCCGGCGTGGGCGACGTCAACGCGGACGGCTTCGCCGACTTTGCCGTGGGGGCCCCGACGGGTGGCGGCTTCCTCCAGCCGTACGTGAGCGTCTTCGACGGCGCTTCGGGGGCTCGCCTGCACCGCCTCGCGTCGGGAGCGTTCCTGTTCGGCTCTGCGGTCAGCCCAGCCGGGGATCTCGACGGTGATGGCCGTGGTGATTTCGTCGTCGGGGCGCCCGACCTTGGACTGCCCTGCCAAACCGGCTTTGCCGATGTCTTCTCCGGAGCGGACGGCGGTCGCCTACAGCGGATCTTTGGCCGCGCCGCTCCAGCCTGCGCGTTCCCGGTGGAGAGCGGCGTGGGCCGCGCGCTGCGGCTCGCCGGCGACGTCGACGGCGACGGGTTCGGCGATCTGCTCGTCGGATCAGACCAGCGCCTGCGCGCGGTGAGCGGCCGCGACGGGCGCAACCTGCTGGTCGTGGGCGCCTCGGGCCGGGGTTTCGATGGGGCGTTTAGCGCGATCGGCGACTGGAACCAGGACAGCGTCGACGACCTGCTCCTGGGCGATCCGGAGCGCGACGGCCTCGCCGGTCCACGTGCCGGCGCGGTCTGGGTGCTGTCCGGGATCGACCGTCGGGTCGTCCATGAGCAGCACGCCGGGGTGCTGGATGGCGGTCGCTTCGTGTCGGCGGCGACCGCGTTGGCGCCCGGTGGCAGCTCGGGGGCCACGCAGTTGGCGGTCGGCCGTGAGGGTTCGCCCACGTCCTACACCGCGACGCCGGAGCTGCAGCTTTGGGACGGCCCGACCGGGGCCGTGCTGCACCGGCATCGCGCGCTGTTCCCGGGCCTCCTGCGTTCTGCCGTGGCGCGGGCCGGTGACATCGACGCCGACGGCGTCGGCGACTGGGTCGTGGGCTGGCACGGTGGCTCCGGCCCGGCGACCAGCTTCGTCGAGGTGGTGTCCGGTCGCGATGCGGCGGTCCTGTTTACCTTTCGGCCGCCGGGCGGTGGCAGCAAGTACGGCACCGCTGTCATCGGCGGGCTCGACTGGAACGGCGACACGATTCCTGACGTGGTGATCGGGTGGCCCGGCGGCGAAGCCGGGCCCGGTCGGGTCGAAGTGCGTTCCGGACGCGACGGCCTGGTGCTGCGGCGGCTCACCGGTGAGGACCGGAGCCGGGAGTTTGGCGCAGCTCTATGTCTCGTGGGCGACGTGGATGGCGACGGCATCGACGAGCTGGCCGTGGCTGCTGCCGACCGTGGCTCGGTGGAGCTGCGCTCGATCGGCACCGGGCGCCGCGTCGTGCAGGCGCGCTTTGGGGTCGGCTTCGGGCGCGCGGTCGTGCCCGTGGGTGACGCCGACGGCGATGGGCTCCCGGACCTGGCGGTGAGCTCCCCGGCGCACTTTGGCGGTCGCGGCGGCGTGTTTTTGCTGCGCGGCTACGACGCGGCGACGTTGTCGGTCTTAGTCGGGGCGCCGGGCAGCGGCTTTGGCCACGCGCTCGCCGGCGGCCGGGACGCCGACGGCGATGGCCGCGGCGATTTGGTAGTCGGTGCTCCGCAGGCGGCGAGTGGCGCCGGCGAAGTGCTGGTCTTCGCGTTGGACGACGAGACCCCGGTCGCGCGCTTCCAGGGGATCGAGGCCGGGGATGGCTTTGGCTCGTTTGTGGCGCTGGTCGGCGATCAGGCCGGCAACGGGCTGTCCGAGGTCGTGGCAGGAGCATCGGCCGGCGGTTGGGGGAGCGAGGTCGACCCGGCGTTCGTCCGCCTCGGCTACGTGCGCATGTTGGCGATTCAGCGCGGCGGCTTCGGCACCTTTGGTCGTGGCTGCGTGGGCGTCGCTGGCGTCCCGCGTCTGCAGGCGCGCAGCTCTCCGGAGCTCGGGACGCCGTTTGCTCTGCAGGTCGATCGGATTGCCGGCGGCCATGCCGGCGCGCTGATGTTCGGGCGCAGCGACCGCGTGAGTGGCGCACTGCGCTTGCCACAGGAGCTCGGTCCGGCCGGTATGCCGGGCTGCGTGTTGCGCGTCGGTCGCGACATCGCCCTTCCCTTGGTCGGGGGGACCCAGACGTCGGCCGCCACGCTGACGATTCCGCTGCCGGCGGATCCGTCGTTCTTCGGCGCTCGCTTCTTCGTCCAGCACGTCCACACCGATCCCATCGCCCGGCAGGGGCTGGTGCTGAGCGACGCCGGCCGGTTCGTGCTGGGCTTGTAGGCGCTGGGCTTGTAGGCGCTGGGCTTGGAAGTGCTGGGGTGGGGCCGGGAGGCGCCCAGCCCCGTCATTCCATGAGCGTTTCGAGATACAGCGCGACAGCGAGCCGCTGTTGATAGGGGACGTGCGCAAAGCTCGGCATCTCGGTGTCCTCGGACAGCATCTCGCGCGGATCTTCGAGGATGGCCGCCACCGAGTCCGCGTCGCTGAACAGGTCGTCGAGCTCGGGTGCGTCCATATCCTCCGAGCCGCCTAGGACCCCGGTCTCGGTTTGCAGCGGGTGGCAGTCCAGGCACTTCAACCGCCGGACCAACAGGTAGCCCTGACGCTCGACGTCGGTGAGGCCGAGCTCGTGGCGCAGCGTGGGCCGGTGCTCGGGCGGGTCGGCGGCGCCGGTGGCCGTCAGTCCGACCGCGGCGAGCAGGAAGACCACGCCCAGGGCCGTTGCCACCGGCCGTCGACGCCAGTGGCGGGCCGGGTTGCGGTCGATGAACGGCAGTGCGAAGAGCGCCACCAGCGCCAGGTTTGGGAGCCAAAAGGCGCCGAAGGGCTCGAGGGGCCCCTTGAAGACCTTCAGCAGCTGGAACAGACCCAGGAAGTACCAATCCGGCCGTGGGTCGTAGTTGGTGTCGGATGGCTCGGCGAGCGCCTCGAGCGGCGCGGTCTGGGTGGCGGCGAAGTAGACGAGCGCGCCGGTGACCAGCAGGGCCGCGATCGCTTCTTTGAGCACGTGATGCGGGAAGTACGGCGGGCCGGGCTCGACGCGCGCGCCGACCGGAGCGCCGGGCGGTGACACGCCGTGGCGCTGGATCAGGAACATGTGCAGGCCCAGCAGCCCGAACAGCGCCAGCGGGAGCAGCACGACGTGGATCACGTAGAACCGCGTCAACGTCGGTGGCCCGACGGACTCGCCACCGGCCAGGATCTGGCGCACGTCGGCGCCGATGATGGGTGCCTTGCCGGCGATCTCGACCCCGACCTTGGTCGCGAAGTAGGCCTTTTGGTCCCACGGCAGGAGATAGCCGGTGAAGCCGAAGCCGAGCACCACGAGCAGCAGCGCCACGCCGGTGAGCCACGTGAACTCGCGGGGCTGCTTGTACGCGCCCGTGAAAAAGACGCGCATCATGTGCAGCAGCGCCAGAACCACGAACGCCGACGCGCCGAAGTGATGCAGGGAGCGCGTGAACGCGCCGAGCGGCACGTCGGCCTCGATCGCCAGGATCGAGTCGTAGGCATGGTCCGTCGACGGCACGTAGTGCAGGGCCAGGGCCACACCGCTCAGCACCTGATAGATCGCGACGAAGAGGGCGCAGAAGCCGAGCGTGCGGAGCCAACCGATGCCGCGTGGCGGGCATTTCTCCGACATCGAGCCCTGCCAGGCCGACACGACGCCGAGGCGGTCCTCGAGGAACTGCAGGAGTCGCGACATCCTCAGACCTCCGCCAGCCAGATCATGCCGGCGCCGTCCTCGGGCAGCTCGTGCTTGAGCCGGCGGAGTGGCCGTGGGGGCGGGCCGTCGAGCACTTCACCGGTGCGGGAGAACCGCCCACCGTGACAGGGGCAGGCCAGCGGCGCGGCGTCGGCGTCGGCGTCGGCGCTGGCGGTCGCGATCTTCTGCACGGGCTGCTTCTGCACGGATTGCTTTTGAACTGGGCAGGACAGGTGGGTGCACTCGCCCGCGAGCACGATCACCTGGGCCGGATCGGCCGGGTCGCGCGTCACGAACACCACCTGCGAGACGTCCTCGACCTTGGGGCCGCGGCGCATCTGATAGCTGACCGCGCGCACCAGGATGTCGTCGTCTGGCACCTCGTCGAGGCGGCAGAGAGGGAAGCGGTCCGGCCGCTCGCCCCGGCTGGGTGCCAGGCCAGTGCGGAGCGCCACGAAGATGCCGCCGATGAGCGGTAGCGATGCCAGCGTGCTGGCCGCGAACGCGAGGAAGCCGCGCCGTGTGGTCGTCTCTGTCATGAATGCGGACGTGGGGTACGAGCTGACTGGGCAGCCGCGATGTCGGCAAGGAACGTGCCAGCGCCACCTTACTGGCGCCGGCGGTCTACGTCGTGGCGCGGCCTGCCGTTACCATGCCGGCATGGAGCCCGCGCCGTTCGCGGCACTGATCAAGGCCTGTCGCTTTGCCGCGCACAAGCACCGCGACCAGCGGCGCAAGAGCGTCGCGGCGACCCCCTACGTCAACCATCCGATCGAAGTGGCGGAGACTCTGGCCCAGGTGGCCGGGGTGGCCGACCTGGAGGTGCTGCAGGCCGCGCTCCTGCATGACACGCTGGAGGACACCGAGACCGAGGCGGCGGAGCTCGAGGCCGAGTTCGGGCCCCGCGTGCGGCGCCTGGTCGAAGAGGTGTCCGACGACAAGGCGCTACCGAAGCAGGAGCGCAAGCGCCTGGAGGTCGAGCACGCGCCGCATTTGTCGCCGGGAGCGCGCTTGATCAAGCTCGCGGACAAGACCTGCAACGTGCGCGATCTCGGATCGGCGCCGCCCGCGGGGTGGTCGACGGAGCGACTTCGCGAGTACGTCGCCTGGGCGCGGCGGGTCGTCGCTGGCTGCCGCGGCCTCGCGCCGGCGCTCGAGCAGTGTTTCGATCAAGTGGCGGAGCAGGTCCTCGCGAGCCTGCCCGGCGACGCGATCTAGTGGGGCGTCGCAAGAGTTCGCCACCTATGTCGCTGGCCCTCTGCGCCGTTCGCGGCGTTGCGTCGCCTCAACTTGTCCACCGACAAGCCCTGCGGCGACAGCGCCTTGCGAACAACACAGATGCCTCACCGACATAGGCACCGAACTCTTGCGACGACC
>JBCCGH010000144.1:0-25117 GCA_039029375.1 Planctomycetota bacterium | reverse complement strand
CGGCGAGCACCCGCGGCATGGGCGCGGAACCGCCATGGCGCAGGAGGGACTCGATGTCGGCGCGGAGGGACTCGTCGCCCTCGCAAGCTCGCGCGAGGAACGCCGGCCGGTCCGCGCGAGACATCGCGTAGCCCTCGACGTCGATGGCGTACAGACGAGCGAAGCGCTCGTGATCATGCTTTGCTGCCCGCATTTGCCACGGCTCTGGTTGGGCGGCGCGATGCTCGCGTCTCGCGGCACTGGGCGCGCGAGAACGCCTCAGAATAGGTTGATGCGCGAATTCTCGGCAACGCGCGCCGGCGGCCTCCCCCCCGCGGACGCCGCATCCTCGAGGGCGCGCTATGCACGTGATGAACGTCGGCTCTGTTGGTCCACACTCAAGGGCGTGCGACGTGGAAGGAGGATCGTAGACCACCGCACCGCCCGGCCAGGGCCGACGTCCAGGGGCCATTGCGTCCTCGCAGTATCCGCCCTTCATCCGCGAGTCGCATTACTCGCCGACCCGGCGGAACACGACCGGCGCCAGGCCGACGGGTAGGTATCGAAGCGCGCGGACGGTGCCATCGCTGTTGCCGACGAACTCGACAGCGCAGCCGTAGGTCGGCGAGAAAAACGCACCGTCCGCGGTCGGCAGGAACAGGCCGCCGCCGCGTGTCTGCAAAAAGCCACTTGCCACCGTGACCTCGAGCTCGATGCCGTCTTGGCGGCGGTAACGGCCGAGGAAACGCCCGGCGTTTGCCTCGGTGTAGGGACGCTTGGCGAACCGCACCGGTTGGGGGAGCGGCTCGCCGGTCAGGATCTTGGGGATCGTGTCGCGTAGGAGCGCGCCGCCACCGACGCCGGCGTTGCCGGCGAACGCCACGACGATGTTCGAGTCACGATGGACGTCCAGGTAGGCGCCGAACTGGCTGGTCTTGCCGTTCCAGCGCAGTGCATCCCCGCGGTCCCAGCCGAGGTCGCGTTCGAACACCGACCACGAGCGCTCGGGCAGGGCCTTGCGCTCGAGGCACCCCAGGCCGAAGCGAACGAGATCGCCGGCGGTCGAATAGAGCGAGCCGCCGCCGACGAGGAACGACAGGTCCTGGGGCATCGCCCTGGCCATGCCGTCCAGCGTGCGCTGGTAGCATTCGGCTCGACCTGGCAGCTCGACGTCGTTGGCGACGTGGCGCGTCGAGTGCATGCCGAAGGGCTCGAACACCAGCGCGCGCATGGCGGCGTCGTAGTCGTTGCCGGTGACGAGCTCGATGATGCGAGCGATCACGCTGTAACCAGCGGTGCTGTAGCGGCTGTCCGTGCCGGGCGCGAACAGCAGCGGGCGCTGCTTGACCCGCGCGACGATCATCGCCGCCGTGAACGGTTGGTTCTGTTCGAACACCGTCGTGACGCGATGGGGGATCCCGGCCTCATGCCCCAGCAGGTGCCGCAGCGTCATCCGATCGCCCGCCGGCATCCCCTCGATCCAGGTGTCGACCGTGGCGTCGAGCGCGAGTTGGTCCTCGGCGACGAGTCGCGCCACCGCCAACGCGGTCATCGGCTTCGAGACCGAGGCGATGCAGAAACGCGTGTCCGGGCCGTTGGGGACCTCGTCTTCGTAGTTCGCCATCCCGTAGGAGGCCTCGAAGGCGATCTGACCATCCTGGGCCACCGCAAGACTCCCGCTCAGCAGCTGGAAGTCAGCCAGCGAGCCAGTGATGCTGGGCAGCTGAGCCGCCAGCCGGGCACCGGGCGTATGGTCCTGGGCTCGTGTGGGGCCAGCCAGGGTGACCGCCAGGATCGACATCGCGAGCACACTCGTGTGGTCGTTCATGCGCGGATCCTCTGGTGGTGCGACGCTGGGCGCCGGAAGGGCGCCGGACATCTACCTCCTATTTACCTCCCATCCAACTCCACGGCGGTGCCATGACCTTCCTGCGCCAGAAAACATTGCCGGGCGACGCGCTCCGGCCCGCGGTGCGCCGCCGGCCCGCCGCCCGCGATGAGATCGCCGAGGTGCGGCGATGAGTCGCCAAGAGCCGGTTCCCCCGGTCGCCGCCGGCCAGTCGCAGCCGATTCGTATCGGCGCTTGGGTGCTGACGCCGACGCTGCAGATTCTCGAGCACCCGGTCCACGGCGCGCGTTCGCTGCGCCGGAAGCTGGTCCAGGTCTTGGAGTGCCTCGCGGAGCGGCCGGGGGAGCTTGTGCCTCGCGACGAGCTGCTCGAGCGGATTTGGCCCGGCCGGATCGTGAACGAGGAGTCGCTGACGCGAGCGATCTCGGAGTTGCGGACGATCTTCGGCGACGACGCCGCGGCGCCGCGCTACATCCACACGATTCGGGGGCGCGGCTATCGGCTGGTGGCCGAGGTCGGCGGCGCGACGGCGGCGGCGGTTGGTGCCGAGTCGCCGGCGACGTCAGGCCGCGCCGTGGCGGCCGGGAGCTGGAGGCTCCTCGCCAGTGCGGGTGCGGTCGTGGCGATTCTCTTGGCCTGGTCCCTGGGCGCGCAGCTCCGTAGCGGCGCCCGCGTCGCCGAGATCGACCCCGCCGAGCCGCGGCCACTCACGTTCTTTCCCGGGCGCGAGACCGACCCGGCCGTCTCTCCGGATGGCAGCCGCGTTGCGTTCGCCTGGGGTGGTGCTGACGACACGAACTACGACATCTACGTCAAGCCTCGCGACGGTGACCGCGTGCGGCGCCTGACTCGCGATGCCGGACGCGACGTGCATCCGGCCTGGTCACCCGATGGCCGGCGTATCGCCTTCTTGCGCAACGGCGAGACCGGCGCCAGCGCCTGGGTCGTCGACGCAATGGGCGGCGATCCCGAGCGGGTCGGCGCCGTCGGCGCGTGGGCGACGGGGCTGGACTGGTCGCCGGACGGGGCGGCACTGATCCTCGCGCACATCGGCGACGGGATCAGCTTGCGCTTGGCCAGGCTGCGGATCGCCGATGGCGGGCTAGCGGCGATCAGCGCGCCGGGCGAGGGGGAGCGAGACCACTCGCCGGTCTGGTCGCCGAGCGGCGAGCGCATCGCCTTCGTGCGCACCGGTGGGCCGAGCCATCGCGACCAAGTCTGCGTCGCCAACGCCGATGGCGCCGACTTGCGCCGGTTCGACATGCAGCTACGGCAGGTCCGCGGCCTCGATTGGGTCGCCGACGAACGGCATCTGATCTTGGCCGCCCAAGAACGTGGCACCGGCCGTCTCTACCGCATGGCGACGCGCGATGGCACGCTGGACGAGCTGCACGTGCGCGAGGAGCACATCACCTATCCGTCGCTCTCTGACGATGCGCGCACGCTGGCGTACGAGGATGCGCGGCCGCGCCAGCGAGTTTGGCGGCTTGGCGTCGCCGCGGTTGGGGCGGGTGGCGCCATTGCCGCGCGCGCCGAGCCGTTCCTCGAGACGAGCCATAACCAACGCGAGGCCTACTTCTCCGCCGATGGCGCGCGCATCGCCTTCATCTCGGACCGCTCCGGCGACCTCGAGCTCTGGATCGCCGATGCCGCGGGTCGCGACTGCCGGCGGGTGACCGCCACGGGTGCCGATGTGGTGCGCAATCCGCGTTGGGCCCCGGCCGGCGACCGTATCGCCTATCAGCGCACGTCCTCTGGCAGTAGCTCGCTATGGGTGCTCACCCTGCGACCCACCGGGACTGAGACGGCGAAAGTCTACGAAGACGCGGGCGACCTGCAGCTCTGCGGGTGGGCCCATGGCGGCGCGGCGCTCTATTTCGGCGCGCGCCACGGAGACGGCGCGTGGCGCGTGTGGCAGCTCGCCGTGGGGAACGAAGCCGCATCGCCGCAGCTTGTGGCGGGTGACGGGATGCGCACCGTGCAGGAGTCCGCGGATGGCGCGTGGCTCTACTACTCCACGGACGATGCGCCCGGTGTCTGGCGCCGGCCGCTCGCCGGCGGCACCGCGGCATTGGTGTGGGCCGACGTCGATGCGCGCTTCGGCGACCATTGGCTCGTGAGCGGCGACCGGTTGTTCTGCGCGCACGCGACGGGGGCCGCGGCCGTGGTGCGCCAGGCCCATCTCGAGTCCGGGACGAGCGAGGTGCTCTTCGAAACCCGCCGCCTGCACGCTCCCAGTCTCAGCTTCTCGCCAAGGACGCAGGAGCTTCTGCTCACCACGCGGCATGAAGGCGATGCCGATCTCGACGTGGTCGAACTGCTGCCGTTGGCGTTCGCCCGGTAGATGGGGACCCGGTACCGATGAGTGGCCGACACCACGGACGGCTCTTGGCCTACAGCTTCTTCACGTGGCTCACCTTCTATCTCATTGGTCCGCCCGACGACTACCAGCATTGGCCCTTGGCGGTGAAGCTCGCGGTGGTCCCCGGCGTGACCTGGCTGTACTTCCCCGTCACACGGCTCACGCTCCTGCGACTGTGGGGTGATGGCCGGCACTTCCGCAACTCGCTGTGGCTCGCCGCCTATCTAACGGTGCCCCTCTTCGTCTACGACTACTTGCTGATTGCGATCTGGTGGGGCCTGGGCATGGGCTTCGTGGTTCCATACTGGTACCTGACCCGGGGCGCGGATCCCGGGGAAGCGCGCGCGTGGGTCGGCGACTCCCGACCGGCTTCGCGTCTCATAAGGTCAGTCGAGAATTCGCCACAACGGTCGGGTGATCGGCACTTCCAGGTCGAATTCTGCCGGCTGCTGTTGAGGTTTGACGACCTGAACGGGAAACAGGGGTATGCAGAACGCCGACCTACATCGACGTCAACTCGCACATCTCGCCGGCCGACGTTCGGTCCACTGCCGAGCGACTTTGGCGTCGTGTTCCCGCGCGATTCGGGCTGCAACGTCCGCGTCAGCCTCGATCTGCAGGCCGCCGGCCCGTTCACGACTGGGATCGCACACTTGCTCGGAATGCGAATTCCGAACAACCCCGCACTCCGCGCCGACCGGTTCTTCTGCCGGGTGCTGACGTGGCAGCCGGCGAGCTTCCCGGCGCTCATCCAGTCCAGCAACGGGCTCGACGTCACGCTGCAATGAACGCGGAGGCGGAGTCCGTGACGGCGGTCATCACAGCCATGACCGACGGAGAACGCCGATTCCTGGACGCCGCAGTCGACGCGGCGATCGCCGATCCCGCCGTGCGGCAGATCGTGCTGTGCGTCGAGCAGGGCAACTCGTGGGTCCGAGCGTACCCGGGCGTGGAGATCGTGCGACTGCCGATGATGCTGGCTGGCGCAGCGCGAAACCGCGGAGTCGACCGTGCGCACGGTCAGTGGATCGCGTTCTGCGACGGGGACGACGTTTGGCGTCCGGGCAAGACCGAGGTCCAACTTCGCTACGCGAAGCGCCGTGATGCCGAGATCGTAGGTTGCTGCCACGATCTGATGGACGAATCCGGTTGCACTCGAGCCGCCGGGCTCGCGCTGCGCGTGCCGATGACGTCCAGCTGGCTCGTCCGCCGCACCGTACTCGCGCGCGTCCGCTTCTCCGAGACCCTCTCCTGCGCGGAAGACAACGACTGGTGGGAGAGAACCGCACAGTTCACCAGAGTTCGATGTCCTTCGCGACTTCTGAACTATCGTGTCCGCGCCGACTCCCTGTCTGCCGGAGTGTCCTCGAAGGACCGGAAGCAGTGGGTCGTGGACGCGGCGCGGCACGCCGTGCTCGGACCCTTGATCGCACTGGCCTCGTGGATTCGGTGGTGTGCTTGGAGTTGGAAGACGACGTTCTGACGGAATCCGCCACCTGGTGGTGGAAGCACGTCCGGTGCCCGGCCTGCCACGCGACGTTCGACGGAGCCGGGCTCGAGAACACCAGCGTCTCCTGTGCGGCATGCAACCGCTCGTTCTCCGTGCGTGACGGCGTTCCGGATCTGTTCGTCGCATGGGTCCCGGACACCGAATCGGCCACACGCCCGTGCTCGGAATTCATCGTCTCCGAGGACCGCGTTCGATCGATCGCGTCCGGGTTGGGACTCGAACCCGAGGAAGCGCGCTACGACCCGCTCGCGTCCTCGGTGGTGCGATGGCGCCATGGGTTCCTCGTCGCTCGAGGGGTCGCCTGGGTCCTCCCGGTCTTGGCGATGGCCCTGGCCATGCCGGCGCTGCTCGGAGTCGCGATTGCGCTGATCATCGTGGACTACGCCCTGATCCTCTGGCAAGAACATCGCGAGCACGCGCGGCAGCTGCGACGGCTGCTCTGGATGGTGGAGCACGGCAGCCTGCACGAGCGCGACCTCCGCGACTCCGGCGCGGAGCAGGCCGGACCGACGGAGCCGATCCCCGGCTCGGACGGGCGCAGGGAGATCATCGACGACGCACTCGGCGAGATCGACATGCAGGGTGCGACGGCCCTCTGCCTCGGCTGCGGCGGAGCCTACGACACGGCGGTCGGCCGGGCCCTCGTGGACCGGGGCTCCCGGGTGATCGGCCTCGATGTCTACGACCCGTTCGTACAGGAGTTCTCCGCGGAGCTTGGCACGGCTGGAGTCGTTGCCGACGCGTTGCGACTCCCGTTCGAAGCCGACTGCGTGGACGTGGCCTGTGCGACCGACGTGCTGGAACACGTCCACGACCCCTGCCGCATGCTGCGCGAGATCCGACGGGTGCTGCGACCCGGCGGCCACGTGCTCGTGGTGACCCCGAATCGTTCGCGGGCCCGTCGTTCATGGGACTTCCTGAATCCCCTCCGCGCCGCCCAGCTGCTGCTGGCCGCGGGCCTGGGATGGTGTGCCCCGCCCGCGGAGCTGCTCGCCAACCACGCCGGCTTCGAGTTCTACCACGCGTCTTTCACACCGCGACAGCTGCGCGACATGTTCCGTGCCTCCGGACTGACCGTGCGCTCCGTTCGGATCCGTTCCTACCGGAGCGCGTTCGGAGCGTTCCGCAGGTATCTGGATCACGTGCCCTTGCTACGTTACCTGAACGACGCAGTGCTCGTCGTTGCGAGCGTACCGGCGTGCCAGGTCGCGAAGCAGAGCAGCGACCAGAGCTGACGGCTTCGATCACGGGCACCGGACATGTGCTCGTGCACCAGCTCCTGCACTCGAACGCTCCGCAAGATCCCGGTCTCAGCCACTCGCTCCGGTGCGAGCATCTCTCGGACGAACTCCGACAGGGGTCCGCGTAGCCATCTCCCGAGAGGGACCCCGAAGCCGCGCTTCCTCATGTCGAGAACCTCGCGGGGAAGCCGGCCGCGCATGATCCGACGCAGGGCGACCTTCGTCGTGGAGGCATTCACCCGCAAGCTCAGCGGCAGCGCGGATGCGGCGCGATACACGGGCAAGGACAAGAACGGCACCCGCACTTCCAGCGACTCCGCCATGCCGATGTGATCTGCCTTGAGCAGGTTGTTGTCCACGAGGTACGTCTCGACGTCCACCGCCTGCAGGCGCGCGACAGCGTCGTCGGGATCTCCGCGACCCGCTTCGTACCACGGACCGAGCGCGAGCCGGTCGTAGCTCGCGTCGACGAGACCGTCGAACTCACGGGTGAACAACCGGCGGCGTTCGTCGAGGTCGAAGATGCTGGTCCATGCCTCGTGGCGTTCGACCAGCGGGAGCCCGCAGAATCCCAGGAACCGAGCCCTCTTCGGCGACAGGCGGCCAGCCACGACCGCCGCCAGGTGCGTGAGTGCGGCCGGCACGACGGACGCCCGTTCCGCGATGAGCGCCGAGCGATACCACCGATACCCACCCAGAAGCTCGTCGCCGCCCTCGCCGGACATCAGGACCGTGACATCGGACCGTGCCGCACGTGCGACAGCGGCAGCCGGAACGACGGCCGGGTCGCCGAACGGCTCGCCGAAGCTCGAGAGGATCCGCGGAAGCTCCAGGACGGTGTCTGGAGCGACCCAGATCTCGTGATGATCGGTGCCGAGCGAGGCGGCGATCGCGCGCGCCTGACGCCCCTCGTCGAACTCCGGCTCTTCGAAGCGGGCCGTGAAAGTCGGCACGGCGCGCCCGGCAGCTCGCGTCATGTGGAACGCGATCGTCGCCGAGTCGAGCCCCCCGCTGAGCATCGACCCGACGGGGCGATCGCTCTTCATCATCGTCTCCACCGACGCCCCGATCGCCGAGTCCAATTCGCGAAGAGCGTCCGGGGCCGGGACGGAGTGCGGCGGCTCCGGCCGCCAGTACCGACGGACTTCGAGTCTCCCGTCCGACGCCAGCAGCACGCACCCCGGAGCGAGCTTGCGGACCCCGCGCACGAGACTGTCCGGTTGCGGAACGTACGACAGCGCAAAGAACCGGTCGACAGCTGCCGGATGGACGTCTGTATCGATCCCGGGCATCGCCAGGAGTGCCGGCAGCTCCGAGGCAAACGCCAGACGGCCGGTCGCCTCGTCGACCGAGTAGAACAGGGGTTTGATCCCGAAACGATCACGAGCGATCACGAGCCGCCGTCGCCGCGCGTCCCACAGCGCAAAGGTGAACATCCCGTCGATCTCCTGGAGCATCGCATCCTCGTGCTCCTCGTAGAGATGGACGAGGATCTCCGAATCGACCAGCGACCGCAGCTCGTGCCCGCGGCGCACGAGGCGGCGCTGCACCGCCTCGAATCCGTACAGCTCGCCGTTGGCGACCGCGTGCAGAGTCGCATCTTCGTTGCAGACGGGCTGCGATCCCGTCTCCGGGCTCATGACCGCCAATCGCCGGACGCCCAGCGACACGTCCTCGGCATCGAAGTAGCCCTCCTGGTCAGGTCCGCGGTGGACCATCCGACGCGTCATCTCCCGGACGGCCTGCCTTCGCACCGATGCATCACCGCCGACCTCGTAGACGCCGGCTATGCCGCACATGCGCTGCGCCTTTGGACTGCAGACCGCCCGGTGCGCGGTCCACGCCGGTCGAGGAAGGCGACGAGCGCCAACACGAAAGCGACGTGCACGCCGGTCTCGGGAGCGGACAGGAAACAGTAGGCTTCGAACAACCCGCGCACGAACTCACCGCCGAGCACGGTCGCCGCGGTGATCGCCAGAGATCGGATGATCGGAGCACGGCTGCTGTTCAGGATCGACACGGCGCGAACGAAGTAGTAGCCGTAGGCGCCGACCTGCAGGAGCAAGCCGAGCACTCCAGTCTCCATCAGAGCGGTGAGGTAGTGGTTGTGGGGATTGTTGCTCCAGGCGTCGTACGGAACCCGCGCGTAGTAGGAATCCAGGAGCAACCTCACGTCCACCGGAGGATGCGTCGACAGGATCGCGTGCGAGGAGCATCCAGGTCCGACGCCGAACATCGGATGCGCTGTCGCCAGCGAAAGAGAGCGCTCCCACAGGATCTCGCGAGACGACAACGAGAAAGTGGCTAGCCGTTCGAGAAACGGCACCAGGTTCTCGCGAAAGAACAGGAGCACGCAGGCCGCCCCCAGTCCTCCGACGACCAACAGGGTCCGCGCCGTCGCGAACGATGGGCGGTAACCGAGGATGATCGCAGTCAGCACCTGAACCACGATGACCAGGATCGCCCCTCGGGATTGAGCGACGAAGATGCATGCAACCGCGAGCACGAGCGCCGCGCCGCAAGCCAGGCGTACACGGCCGCGCGCGCCGTAGACGAGCATCGGCATGAAGAACGCGAACGAGATGGCCGAGAAGTGGCCGAGTTGGTTGCTGTGGAAGAACACCGATGCCAGCCGGACGCCAGCCTGCCCGACGGTGTTGTCCATCTCGAAGAAGTGGACCCTCGATTCCGGTGGTAGCAGATGGAGTAGCACCGGATGCCCCCAACCATTGCGGATCACCAACATCTGCAGGAGCGCCACGGCTGCCACGAGGACCAGCGAGGCTCCCGCCGCCAGCAATCCGTTCCGGATCCACCGTGCCGAGGCAGACCGGTCGAACGTGAGGAACACGATCGTCGACGTCACCACTGCCCACGTCGCGTCGAAGGACAGCTCGGGAGTGTCCGAGAGGCAGCAGCAGACGACGATCAGAGCGAGATGGATCAGGATCGCGGGTGAGGCCCGACGAGAGGCGAGCCCGGGCCTCTTCCCGGGCATCAGCACCGCGGCCGCGAGACCGAGCGCGAGCGCAATGACCGCCTTGCACGGCCACAGGTCGACGTTCAGTGGCCCGTCGCGCAGGATCGGAGCAACGGCGATCTGGCACGGCACCAGGACGCACAGGATGCGGGTGGCAGTGGCCGCCACTAGCTACCTGCGCGACTCTCGATGCGCCGCGCCGGGCCGAAGACCTTGCGCAGTGCGAAAGCGATCCGGGCGCGATGCTTCACGGCGCTGCTCACCATCGACCCGATCCGCAGCCGTGAGAGGTCGACCGCCAGGTAGCCGATCATCTGGTACAGCTCGAGTTCCCGTCGTCCGATCCGTTTGAGACGCAACGCATTGCCGATCTGCTTGTTGTAGTCCTCCCAGCGCGGTGACACCGGTGCGTAGCCACCCTCACCGCGAAGCGCCATGTCCCAGATCTCGGTGCCCGGATACGGGACCATGATTCCGAACACGGTGTGCGCGGAGCCGATGCGGACGGCGAACAGCAACGTGTCGAAGATCGTCCGACGGGTCTCGTCCGGATGTCCGAGGATGAACATGGCTCCGAACGGGATCTTGGCGTCTCGCAGAAGCCCCGCACATCGCAGGATCCGCGCCTTCGTGATGCCCTTCTTCATCCTCCGGATCGTGTCGGCATTGCCGGATTCCACACCGAAGTACAGGAAGTCGCATCCTGCGGCCTTCATGGCCGCGAGGGTCCCAGCACGCACCGTGTTGGCATGCACCATCGCACTCCATCGGATGGCGCCGCCGAGGCCACGTTCAACGAGTCCTGAGCAGATGCCCTCCACGTGTCCTGGATCGACGGTGAAGGTCTCGTCGAAGAACGTGAAACGATCGACTCCGTATGCCGATCGGCCCGCCTCGATCTCGTCGCAGATGGTTTCGGGATCTCGCTTGCGGAGTGTCCGCCCGTAGGGCCGGCTGCAGAAGTTGCACTCGAACGGACAACCGCGCTGGCTCATCAGCGGCAACAGTCGGCAGTACTGCCGCATGACCTCCGGATCGAACAGGTGCCAGCCCGGGGTCCCGAGGTGGTCTAGGGATCCTGGCACCACCCCTCTCCCCTGATCGACGAACCGACCGTCGTCGAGGCAGGCCACGCCCGGAATCCGCCCGGCGGGCCGACCGGAGAGCAGGCGGTCGACGAGCTCGGCGAACGCGACCTCTCCTTCCCCGACGACGACGAAGTCGAACGATGCGAACTCGCGCAACGTCCGCTCCGGCAAGGCGGTGCCATGGAACCCCCCGAGCACGACGTGCGCGGCAGGGAGCTCCTCCTTGAGCCTGGTCGCGATCTCGTGAGCCGTCGTGATTTCGTGGGTCATCGCCGACAATCCGACGATCCTCGGCGCGAGAGCGGCGATCTGGCGGACCGTCTCCGGCACGTCGAGGCGCGACAGCTTGCCATCGATGATCGCAGGTGCGATCCCGCGCCGCCGCTCGAGAAAGTGACCGATGTAGGCAACGCCGATCGCCGGAAAGTCCGGCTTGTCCCAGTGCTCCCGCACGACCGAGGCCGGCGGGCTGACGAGAACGACGTCGTACTGGGCTCGTGAAAACGCCATCGGGACGAACCGGATCGGAATCCTACCACGACTCCCGGCGGGCGCGCTCCGCGGCGACATCCGCTCGCGAGTACAGGATCAGCAGAGCGACAGCTGCGAGGAACACTCCCGTGCACGACCCTGCCAGCAGGTTCCTCCAAAGTCCGTTGACCTGACGGGGCGCGGGATCGATGTGGATCCGAAGCAGGTTCCGCTGCCTGGCCCGGTCGACGAACATCTTCGCGGCACGCAGTCGATCGGCGAGGTCCGCCCGCCATGCGAGTCCCCCGAGCCGCTCCTCCATGAGCGCATCGACCGATCGCTGATTGGTGTGCATTGCGTCCAGCCGTCGCCGGAACCGAACGGCTTGCTCGTCGATCGATTCCCGCAGCGCACGGTTCTCCGCGATGGCGACCAACAGCCTGGTGCGCTCACCGCTGAGTCGTTCGAGCGTCGTTGGCTCGTCCGGGCCGGGCGCCGCGTATCCGGCACGCACCAGGTCGAGCAACCGTGACCGCAGGACGTGGCGGACCCCGGTCTCGCGCAAGGCGAGGGTCGAAGACTCGAGACCCGCCTCCACGAACGCGAACGACCGTACGAAACTCTGCGAGATCTCCTCCACGACGGCCTCGACTTCCGGAGAAGAGGTTCCCGCCGTCGATCGCATTCCATGCTGGCGAGCGACGCGCACGTGTTCGCTCATCCTCTGCTCCAATGACGCCCGCTCCTGGGCCGCGACCTCGTGGCGCGACCCGAGCGCGTGGATCGCACGTTCGATCCACGCGCCCTGGCTTTCCGCGTCCTCCAGTCGGGCATCGCGGCGACGCTCCGCCAGAGCCGCGTCCATGCGCAGGAGATCCCGATCGAGTTCTGCGACGTTCTCGCCCAGTTGCGCCACGACCAGTTCGCCTCGAGCGATCTCGTCGCGCCGGAACCACTCCTCGAAGGCCTCTGCAACTCCGGCGAGCAGCGCTGGAAGTCGCGTGGGTACTGCACCCGACACGTCGATATGCACTTCGTTGTCAAACGGCAGACGCCGGATCGCAAGGGCGTTTCTGAACGTCTCGACCGCTTCCACCGACGGTACCTCGCCGGTGCTTCTCTGCAGCGCGTCCGCGATGACCTGATCGGAGCGCAGTCCGGCGATCCAGCTCGCGACGAGGTACTCGTTGCGATGGACCTCGGCGGAGCCGAGGGGCTCGATGCCCTGTTCGTCCGCCGGCCAGACCAGGAAGGAGCCGGTGGCGCAATACAGTGGACGCGCGATCGATTCGGCGATCGCCGCCAAGACTGCCGCGGCGAACGCGATGCCGAGAATCACGCGACGGCGGCGCGCCACGAGGATCAAGTCCCTCAGCACGATGGTCCGAACTCCCGAGACGGAGGACTCCAGGAAGAGTACCGACGCCAGATCGCGAACCAGGCGAGGAACATCGACCAGTGCATCGCACTGAAGAACAGCGGCACGGCCAGCACCCGTGGCGTTCGCCGCGCCGGCCACAGCGCTCCGGCCGCCGCGAGAGAGTAGAAGCCCACCTGCGCCCAGAACAGCACCTGCAGCATGGGGTGGTCGGCGACCGCGGTAGCCGCGAACAACGCCAGCAGAGCGAACGGCGCGGCCCACTTCGCAATCTTGTGCGAGAGGATCTGGAAGCAGAATCCTGGCTGCCGGAGCGGGTTCAGCAGGCGGCGGTAGGCCAACACCGTACGCATCCCTTTGACCACCACCCGCACTCGGCGCGCGCTCTCGATGAGCACGCTCGACGTCGCCGGCTCATCGAACGCAGCGCCCACGTCGTAGAGGTTGCGGTATCCCTGCTCTGTCACGCCGAACCCGATGGCCAGGTCGTCCGCCAGGTCGGCCGCGAAGTCCAATCGGAGGAGACTTCGACGAATCGCGAACAAACCACCCTCGACTCCGGTGTGGCTGGATCCCGTGCGTGACTCGAGCGACCGCAGCATCGACTCGTAGCGCCAGTAGAGGCCGTCTCCCGAGGCGACCGCGCCGTCCGACCGGAGGACCCGCCGCGCACCGGTCACCGATCCCACGTCGCTCTGCTCGAAGTGCTGGAGCAACCGGGGGATCGCGTCCGCACGAACGATGCTCGACGCATCGATACAGACGATCACTTCGTCCGTCACGTCGGCCGCGGCCCGCTGGAGCGCTGCGAGCTTGCCACCCCGAGCCTGCAGCCGCACCAGACGCACTCCGGATTCCTGGAACGACCGAACGATGGCGTCTGTCCCATCGGTCGAGGCGTCCGACGCGACGATCACGGACAGCCGGCACCCCTGTGTCCGCTGCAGGGCGCTCAGAGTCTGCTCGGTGCAGGCGGCTTCGTTGTGAGCCGCCAGGATGACTGTGGCTGCGTCCGGCAGGTCCTCGGCCCGGGCAGATCCGGCTCCGGATCTCGCGAGGACCCGGAGCAGCAGCGCGTAGCCGAGGTAGGTGTAGGCGAGCGCGGCAAGGGAAAGCAGAGCGATCGCGTCCGCCACGGCTCAGTATGCGCCTCGGCGAGACAGCACGGCCGGAATCGTGCGCAGGATGATCGTGAGGTCGAGCCACGACGATCGGCACTCGGCGTTCTCGAGATCCAGGCGCACGAGCTCGCTGCTCGGCAGATCGTTGCGACCGCTGACCTGCCACAGACCGGTCAGTCCCGGCGTGCACGTCTCGCGCGCTTCCTGCCAGGAGCGCCGCCTCGATTGCTCGTGCACAAACCGTTCGTGGTCGACCGCGAGGATGGGTCGCCGCCCCACGAGGCTCGTCGCGCCGCGCAGGACGTTCCACAGTTGCGGCAGCTCGTCCACGGAGAACTGTCGAAGCCAACGCCCCAGCCGCGTGATCCGAGGGCCCGGCGATCGCCTGGCAGCACCGACTTCCGCCGGCCACCGCGCCGCGAGGTGGTGACCTTGCCCATCGGCAACGCAGGTCATCGTCCGGAACTTGTAGACGACGATCTCACGGCCACCGCGACCGCGACGACGTTGACGATGGATGGGCGCACCCTTGCTCGTGATCGGGGCGACGATCAGCAGGAACACGATCAACGGAAGCGTCACGACACCCAGAACCGAGGCACCGAGTACGTCGAACACCCGCTTGGTCATCTCGTACGCGGGATCGTGCCGCGCCATCCGCCCGCTGCGGTGCGCCGTGCATCCGTGAAGCGCTTGTTCCACAGCGGGTGTCGTCATCGCGAGTCGGCCGATCCGGCCGTGCCGAAACGGATGTCGTCGATGAGAACGGTGCCGGACATGCGCTCCCACTCGAACGAGAACGTGAGTCGTTGGAGATGCGTGAGATCCACGCCGAATCGGGCGAACTCGGTGAGCGGAATGACGACGTCGGACCACGACTTCGTGATCGGAACCACTTCGGCGAGGTGCATGCCCCAACGGGTGTTGCCGTCATCCAGGTATAGGCGCGGCCGCTCGCCGCCTTCGACGCCTCGGATCCGGAAGATCAGGCTCTCGGCCGCGGACACGTCGACACCGCGCAGATCGGTGTGCCACGACGCCCAGCTGCCGGACTCGACATCCGGCGAGAATCCGATCAGGCCACCGAACGAAAGAGCGAGAGCGCCGTTCGCTTCATCGTCCCGAACCTGACGGGCGCCGAGGCTCGCATTGCCCACGACGTCGGAAGCCGAAGCACCCGAAAGCGAGTTCCACTCGATGCCACCGTCGAAGTCGGCGACCGCGCACTCGCGCATCCGGTGCACGAACCGCACGTCGTCGATCTCGACGACGCCGACCGTCTGGCGCGGATGCACGGCCGAGAACGTCAGGTGCTCGACGGCTCGCAGCGAGTCGACGGACCCGAAGGCGCACAGCGGAATCGTGGCAGTGTGCCAGGCAGCTGCGGCGCCCGCGGGCTCAGGGGCGGCGTACGTCACCAGGCGGGCCTCCCCGGCCGTATCGCTGAGACCCACCTCAAATCCAGCACCGTCGAGGACCCGGTATCGGAACTCCAACGCCGCGTGATCGCGCAGATCCACGCCGAGCAGATCCATGGCAACGCCACCGAACTGACCCCCGCCACGCACGTCGTAGTGCATCCGGAGCGCCTTGCCGTCGGTCGAATCGACGACATCGACCTCGCACTTCGCACCGTCGTCACTCGTGAACTGACTTCCTTCGCCGCCGAGCCAGTTGACCTCCGTTGCGACGTCGAAATCGACCAGGTCGAAGTCCTCGGCCGGCAACCGGAAGCCCGCGTGCGGGTCGCGCGCCACCACGAAGTTGTCGATCCAGAACGTCGCTCCCGCGGGATTCGATCCGGTGTCGAGGCGCATGAATCCCGACACGTTCCAATCCGCGAAGCCTATGGCCTCGACGGTGCACCCGCCCGTGCGTTCGCGCAGGAGTTGATAGAGATCCACCCGCGCCGTGTGCCAGGCGCCGTCCGCGCGCACGTCCTCGACCGCTCCGATCCGACACAGGTTGACGTCACGGTACCGGGTGTCGTCCGGAGCGTCGGTGAACCCGAGCGTGAACCAGCGACCATCCACCCGCACGACGAAGTTGAGCGCGACACCCTCCGGGATCCGGTAGTCGAACCGGACCAACGGATAGTCGCGGAGGTCGTACGCGGCGACCCCGGCATCCACGGCGAACGAGCCTCCAGCCTCCTCGTTGGAGATGCTCAGGCAACGATCGCCATCCCGCGTATCGCCGCCGTCCAGCGAGACCGATGCCCCGTAGCGGCCGTGACGATTCCGCCAGCCGCCCACGCCGTTGTCGAACGTCTCACGCAGGTGGAACACCGTCCCCCCGCGCGCCCGCCGCGCTGGCGAGGAAGGCGGCGATCCTGGTTCGATCCGCGCCTTGGGGGGCAGCCCGGTCACGAGCACGTAGTACTGGAGCAACGCGTCGATCTCCGCGACGATCGCGTCCTCCGCTGCTCGCGTGTGGGGCACCGACAGCCAGTCTCCCCGCCGGCCGTCGAAAGCCAGCAGGGACACTGCGCGCCCGGACTCCGAGCCGGGCACCGCGAAGCGCAACGTCGCGGGTTCCAGGAACGTCTCGCCGGCCTCGCGGGCGGCATAGATCGCGCTTACGCCATCTACGCCCGCCGGCAACGCGGGCACCTCGCCCTCGCGCTCCACCCGGGTCAGACCGACGAGACGGATCGCTTCCGTTAGCGCGTGCTCGGGAACCACCAGCGTCACAGCTCCGTCGTCACTCTTGACCGTCCCGCCTCGCGCGTTCGTCAACACGTTGGCGACCTGCACGACGACCCGGTCCTCGACGAACGAGCCGTCCTTGCCGGTGACGACGAGCCGCACCGTGTAGGTGCCGCGGAGATCCACCGGATGCCCCTCCGGGTGCGACAGCGGATAGACGTAACTCGTCAGCCCCGTATCCCAGGTGGCGAGGTTGCCGAACACCGGAGTGTCGAACGTCGCGTTCAGGCTGATGAACGACACGTCTTCGGTGCGTGGCTCGTCGGACTTCTCCACGAGCACCCAGTCGGTGGGGTCGGAACCGGCCCCGTACTCCACCCGGTAGCTCGCGAAGTCCTCGCCGAAGCAGATCCCGCAGATCGGCACGTGCGCGCGCACCAAGGCGTTCGGGGTCGGGATGCTAATGCGGCCGAACAACTCGCTCGACTGCCCGAGGACATCGCCGCGGTGCTCGCCGGTGGAGGACGCCTGAAGGAAGGTCGGATCCGTCGAGGACGCGGACCCCCCTCCACCCGGTGACGCGCCGCCGGGGATCTCATCTCCGGGGTAACGATCCGCCGGAGGTGGGCCGTTGTCAGGGTCTCCGCACAGGGGCTCGTACATCACCCATCCGGGCTTGGCCCAGAACTCGAACATCTTCCCGATCTTCTCCCCGGCGTCACCGAACACCTTGCCCACCAAATCTCCGTACGCCTCCGACAACTTCAGATGGTTGTAGTGGTCCAGGCAGCTCAATCCGGTCCCCGCCCGACCGTCCGGATCCCGGAGGTTGATCGGATTGTTGCCGACGAACACGTACATGTTCGACCCATCCACGAATCCACCTGGGTCGGGACTCAGGAAACGGCCGATCCGCGGGTCGTAGAACCGGGCTCGGAGGTAGTAGAGCCGACCTTGAGGATCGAAATAGCGCGCACCGAACAGGAACGGATTCGCGATGGAACTACCGGCTGCCGGAGCCCCAAACGCGTCGTAGTCCATCGATTCGATGAGCTGCCCACCCGGACCGGAGACGGCACGAACGCTGCCGCGGCGATCGTGATGGAAGAAATAGCGTTGGCCTTCCCGATCCATGGCGACGACCTCATCGAGGTGCCGCCCGTAGTGGTAGCGAGCGACATTCGCGCCCTGCGAATCCACTTCGGCGATCAGGCGGAATCCGTCGTAGACGAAGTGCGTTGTGACCGAAGAAGCCGTCCGCGAAACGAGCCGACCGAACGGATCGTACGTGTAGTCCACGACGTTGGCCGGGCCCGACACCTGCACGAGTCGATCCTCGAAGTCGTAGCGGTATGTCGTCGTCCCCGAAGGTCCTGTGCGCGAAGCGAGGTTTCCGTTCGCGTCGTAGGTGAACGTCTCGGCACCGGCCGAAACGTACTGGTTCAAGTTGTTCACTACGTAGGAGGTCGTCGACGAACCGATGACGGCAGTGCGATTCCCCAGCGCGTCGTACGCGTGCGTCGTAACGGACCCGCCCGGCACACCAACCGACACCAACTGACCATTGGCATCGTAGCCGAAGCTCATCGAGGCCGTTCCCGAGACCTCCGACAGGGCGTTCCCGGCAGCGTCGAACGTGTAGTCGAAGCTCGAAAGCGAAACTGCGCTCGGTCCGACGTGGGCGATGCGGGTGATACGATCGTACGCGTCGTACGAATAGATGGTCGAGGTACCATTGCCGAACGAACGAGAGGTGCGGCGAGTACGACTGTCCCACGTGTAGTCCAGGATCGACCCCACCCCTCGCTCGGCGATGGAGAGCACGCGCCCGAGCGGGTCGTAGGCGTAGTCGACGACGAGCCCGTCAGGATGAGTCATGCTGACGCGGCGCCCGGTCGCGTCGAAAGCGTATAGGACGACGCATCCGTTCGGATCGGAAGTCGCCGTGATGCGCCCGGCTGTATCGCGTGTAAAGGAGAACGTGCCGGTTTCGTCGCTCCCGCTCAGCACCAGGCCAGTCGCTCCGTACGTATATCGCACAGACGTGCCATCGGGATACGTCTTGCTCGTCATCAGACCTCGCGCGTCTCGGGCGAAGGTCGTCGTTCGATCCGTACGGTCATCTCGGGACGCAACCTGCCCGAACGAATCGTATGCCCAGGTCTCCGCGGTTCCGTCGGGGTGGGTGCGACTCGCCAGGTTTCCATTGGCGTCGTACGTCTGCGAGGTTGTGTTTCCACCCGCATCCGTCCACGTGGCAAGCTGCGTAGTGCCCGAGACGTAGGTCAACGTCGTCACGTTGCCGAGCGGATCGGTCAGCGACAAGAGCTCTCCGAGCGCGCCGTAGGAAGCGGTCACGGCACTTCCGTTCTGGTCTGTGATCGACGTCAGGTTCCGATCGGAGTCCCATGTGAACGACATGGGCGACTCGCCGGGCCTGGTGACGCGCGTGATGAGCCGGCGCGAATCGTAGCTGACGACTGCGAGTGTCGACTGTTGGTCGATGATCGTATAGCTGTCCGGACCCGGAGAACCGTAGGCGACAGTCCAGGACGCACCGCCAGGCGTCGCACGTATCGTCTCCACAAGTCCGTAGTCGTTTGTCGAGATGGACACAGCGCGCCCGGCCGCGTCCGTCACGGATCGCATGTCGTGGTAGGAGTCGTACGCGTACACAGTCACGCCTCCGGCCGCGTCGGTGACGGTGGCGAGGTTTCCCGACGGATCGTAGGTGTACCGGACGACCCGGCCGGCAGGATCCGTCACGCTGATAATGCGGTCGCTGAAGTCGTAGACAATTGTCATCACCTGGCCGGACGCACCGCTCACGCTCTGCAAGCGATCGCTCGCGTCGTAGGCCATCGACAGGGCGTTGCCGTGTCGGTCCTCGATCCGGTCGAGACGGCCACTGATGTCGAACACGATCGTCGCATCGTCGTCCTGGAGTTCGAAGTTGCTGCTGGTCTCGCGCAGAATCCGCCGATCGCCAGGTGGCCCGCCGAACGTCATGGCGCCCGTGCGGGTGAAGTTCGTCAGAGTGCCGTCGTTGTTCACGACTTGGATCAAGTCCTGACTGAGCCTCTGCACCTCCATCAGGAACGGGTGACTCCAGCCGTAGCCCAGCGGGCCCGCGAAGTCGGACTCAAGCGAATACTGACGCGAGAATTGCAGCGGAAAACCGCGGTCCGGAACCTCGAGATCCACCTGGTCGACCAGCTGGCTCGTGGACGGTGGCTGGAGGAAGATCTCCGTGAACGTCCAGAGCACGACGGGCTGCACGATCAGCGGCGCGAGCTTGCCGACCAGGACAGTGCCATTCACCTCGATGGACGGGATCGCGATGGTGAGCGACGTGAGGTCCGCGCGCGCGGACGTCGCCGGCCCCGTCGCGAGTGGAGTGACGGCGATCGGGTAGAACGCCAGCCCGGCCGCCGGTAGCAGCAGCAAGTCGAGGGAGAAGAAGGTCGGACCGCCGGGACCGTCGATCCGCACGGAGTTGATCGACAGGACACCGGTCGTCACGTCGAGTCTCGCGACCTCGTTACCGGTCGCAGTCTGCGCCGCCGTCGTCGCTGCTGCCGGCAGGCGAGCGTCGTGAGGACGGACGTGCGCGGCAACCGCCACAGTCGCGAGCAGAGCGCGAGCTGCCAACCCGAGCTGGAGAGAACACAAATCGTGAAGGCTCACCGAGTTCTCCTCGTTCCGGATCTTGTCAACTGTGCAACAGAGCACACCGGATGGCCCGAGTCAAGCGGCACGCTTTGCGAAGCCGCGTCACCGCGGATCGCTACCGCCGAGCTCGATGAGTCGATGGTATGTCGCCCAGCGGAGTGGCGGGATGCGCGCAGCCATCGCATCACCGAACTCGAACAGCGCCGAAACCGGTCGCCACTGCAACGCGCGGATGTAGTACGGCACTAGCCGCATACAAAGCACGCTCGGAGCGTGGGTTCGCGCGCGGCCACCGAAGCAGCTCCGCAACATCCTCACGTCGCCCCTGTCGAGAGGCCGTTCGTCGAGCGTCCCCATGCGCGGAATCCCGAACCGCCCCACGACGTGCCGCTTCGCCAGCCGGAACACACCGAGCGCATCGAACGTCTCGAGGAAACATGCCCTCCCACCAGGTCGCAGGACACGAGCGATCTCCCGGGCTGCGGGTTCGAGCTCGAGATGGTGCAGGATGAAGTTGCCGACCACAGCGTCGACCGCGTCGTCGGGCAATGCGAGGGCAGCGCAATCGCACTGCAGCAGTTGGATCCGATCATCCACCCGGTTCCGCTGCGCTCGGCGTCTCGCGCGGAACAGCGCCTCCTCGGACACGTCGATCGAGAGGACGCGGGCACCGCGCAACGCCATGGCGATCGAGAGAAAGCCGGTCCCCGTGCCGACGTCGAGCACGGTCTTTCCCCGCAGGTCCCCCAAGAGCTCCAGCAACAACTCGTTGTGGACCGGCACGCCGAGGAACGCGAAACCGGACTCCACCGGATCGTGGAAGTCGGCGAGACCGATGAGGTCCTCGTCGTCGGGATCGTCGGCGAACCGATCGTTCCAGAATGCCCGCTCGCGCGCAGCCTTGTCCGCGGGAGGGTTCACCGGACCGGTTCGCCGCCGCCTCGCAGTCGCACCTTCTCACCGAGCTGAACGCACTTCACCAGGACGTGCACCCCCAGGACGGCGCATCTCGTGCCGAAGCGTGCCGGACGCACCTGATTCCAGATCGACACGGGAGCGACGAAAGCGTGCCAGCCCAGACGACGCACGACGGACATCTCCGACGTACGCGGAATCACGACCGGACGACCGCCGATCACGCGTCGCGCCCGCGCGACAACTTGCCTCAGGGAACGCCTCGCGCGGTGATGAACCACGGCGTCGTCACAGTAGACCGCACTCATCCCCTCCCGGATGACCGCTTGCCCCCACAGGCGGTCCCCGCCCGAACGAAGACCGGCATCGAACAGCCCGACCCGCTCGAACGTGGAACGAAACGCGAACATGTTTGCCGTCGCCGCGAATCCGAACGATCGGACCAGCCGCTCCTGCGGGACCGCGACGATGCTGTCGTACACCTCGATGGACGTCGGTGTATCAGGTTGTTGGAACACTGCCTCCACCCGCCCACCGACGAAACCGACGTTGGCGGTCGATCGGAGGCCCGCGACCCCGCGCTCGATCCAGTCGGGACGCGGAATGCAATCCGCGTCCGTGAACGCGACGATCTGCCCGCGGGCGAGAGCCAGCCCGCGATTGCGCGCGGCGTAGGAACCGGCCACCGGCTCTTGCGCGAACCGCACGCCGGCATCGCGGACTGCGTCCGCGGGACGATCGGTCGACCCGTTGTCGACGACGATGACCTCCACGCGACCGGCTCGGGCGAAGGTCTGCTCGGCGATCGCGGCGAGAGTCTCGCGAAGCGTCTCGGCCATCTCGTAGACCGGGACGATGACGGACACGTCAGGTGCAGGGTCGGTCGAGCGCTCCTCGGTCACGGGCTCTCCAGGACGAACACCACGATCACACTCTGCTGCGGATACATCGACTGCAGGAACCGGAACGGCTGATCGGCAACACTGCGAAGCGAAACGTCCGCGATGACGTAGCTACGGTCGCCGAGTCGGAGCTCGTGCTCGGGAACCGATGCGCGATCGGCAAAGTCCTCGATGACGACGAACGTGCCGCTGGCCTTGGCTCGTGCGTGGATGTCCGCGAAGTCGTTCTGGACGTTGGCCCACGTGTCCTGTTCGCAGAAGCGATAGGCAGACGGCGCGCCGAGGCGTTCGGCGGTGAACAGGAATCCCCAGGTCTCCTGGCGCGAGTTGACAGCCACGCAGTCCTCGTCGCGCGCGGCTGCTGCCGACAACATCTCGGCGTCGCGGTACTTGTAGCACCAGAACTCGTACGCGTTCGTGAGGCCGAAGTAGGCCGTGCCGAAGACGACCAGCGACGGCACCACCACGAACGCCGCCTTCCACGGTGCGACCGCCGCCGCCCGCCGCGCGACGAAGCACGAGTACACGGGCAGCAGATAGAAGAAGTTGCGAGGCTCGCCGAACCGCTCCAGGACCAGCCCCATGCCCGCGTAGGCGACGAAAGGGACGACGAACACGGCGGTGACGAACCAGAGCATTGGATCCCGCTCCCGAACCCCGCGCCGGGCGACCGCCGCGCCTCCTACGAACGCCAGGGCCGCTAACCCGTACCAGAACCACGCCACCGGCGAATGAACGATGTGATGCGCGTAGATGATGTGGGCGGGCAAGACCGCGACGACCCTGCCCAACATCGGGACCGAAGGGTCGAGCCAATGTTAGTAGATACCGAAGTGCCCCGCCCGGATGCGTGTCGAAAGGAACCCGAGGATTGCCAGGAGCTCTCGACGATCGCAGGCGCTCCCGTTCTCGGCTGTCGCGCCAACCGGTTCCGGGCGCCGACCTCGGCCGCCATGCAAACGGCCGGCTTCGACGGGACGAGCAATGCACCCCTGTTGGGTGCCGGGCCACTACGACCACCGGTCGGCACTGCGTCAGATCCACCGGGCGGACGGCCTCATTGAGGTGCCGATCTCGGTCACGCCGCGACTACGATTGCCGCTGTCCTGGTTGTGGATGCGCAATCTCGGCGGCCGCTACCTGCGTTCACTCGCACCCGGAGTGTGCCGGGACACGGGCTTCCTGAACCTCTCGTAGCAGGTGGATCCGCGGATCGGAGGCACGGCACTCGAGAACTCGCTCGCTCGTGTCGTCCGAGCTTCCGTCGTCGGCAGCGATGATCTCGAGTCGTCGGTGACCGCGATCAGCGCCTCCCAGACAGCGGAGAGACACCGCCGGACGTGAGGTCCCTCGTCGAGCATCGGGATCACGGCCGAAATCGACATCGGCGCGACGCCGGGCTCCTCCGACGGATCTCATTCGCCCCTGGCTGTCATGACCTATCGACCTTCCGTCGCCCACGACCAGCTGAGCTTCTCCGGCGTTGGCAGCCCCATGCGCTCGCGAACGGCATCGGTCACGTGCGCCGCCCAGTTGTCGAGCCCGTGGAACGCGAGGAGGCGCTCGGCCTTGGACGGGAACACGTAGCTGCCCGCGGCCGCCAACGCTCGCTCGATGGCCTCGCCGAAGCGAAACGCGTCCCGGACCGGACCGGTCCAGCCGACTCCGAACTGGTCGATGATCATCGCCTGCCAGCCCTCGTCACATCCGAGGACCGGTCGGCGGGCCGCCTGAGCCCGAAGCAGGATACTCGACATGCCAATGTGGCCGGAGGACGGCGTGCACACGACGTCCATCGCACTCAGACACGTCATCAGCTCGTCGTCACCCAGGTAGCGGTCGATGTGGATCAACCTCCCGCTCCGCGAGAGGTCACCGAACCGATCGCCGATCTCCTGCCGGAGCGTGTCGGTCGCCCGGCCGGCCAGCAGGACGCGATCGTCCTCGCGCAGGTTGGCCTTCGCAAACGCCGCCAGCAGCCATGGTATGCCCTTGCGGTGATCGAGCGCACCGGCGTTGCCGATCACCCGCCCCCCCTCCGGGATCCCCAACGCGCGGCGGGCCGTGCGGCGGTCGGGCAGGTCGTACTCGGGCAACGGGTCAGGGACGAATCGAAGGCGGCGGTCGTCGTAGCCGCGCGCGAGAAGCGACTCGTACGCCAGACGGTCCACGATGTGGATCCGTGTCCAGGGGGAGCGGAACAACAGTCGACCGAGGAGCCGCCGCCGCGCTGCGGACCACGCCGATGGAGCCGGATAGGCGGGGGAGACTCGATGCAAGATGGTCTCCGACCCGGCGTTGGTGGCGCCGCGCCGGCGCCTTCCCACAGAAAGACCGAGTGCCTGGGTCGTGAGGTCCCCGGTTGGCATCCACACGTGGTCGGCCCCGACACGGATCGTCGCCTCGCGAAATGCGCGGGCCAGCTGCAGGGCAACGGAAGCGTAGTGCGCATCCCGCGCCGGCGTCGCCAGGCAGGCGTCGATCTCGGCCATCCTCGCGATCGGCCCCAACTGGGTTTCACACTCCGCACTCCCCAGACAGTCCCGCTCGAGCGTTATGGTCAGACGGGAAGCGATCGGTCGTAGCGCGTCGGCGAGGCGACGCACGAGCGTCAACCGGTGGCCACGATGATCCGGCTCGATTATCTGGACGTGCATGGGCAGGTCACTCCGCGTCGACTCGCTACCGCCACCTTAGAAACCACGCGGCGCCACCTTCGAAGGCCAGCGAAAGGCGGCCAGTGGGAAGAACAGGGTGCCGCTTCGGTGCGACCCTCGCCGCGCAATCTGCAACGCCGGAAGCGGTTCGGTGCTCCTGTACGCAAGCCACGCTCGACGATTGCAGCGGCACCGGGGTGGGGGTCGAGGACAGCCGAGCCGCCATCAACAGCAGTCCTCCTCACTCGCGACGGCTCGCGACGCGGTGGGCCATCGCGACGTTGGGCCCATCAGCATGGTGACCTGCAACAGTCACCCCGACACTCGCCGACGCGCCGTCGCCG
>JBCCGH010000143.1:0-25175 GCA_039029375.1 Planctomycetota bacterium | reverse complement strand
TATGTCGACGGCCCTCTGCGCCGCTCGCGGCGTTGCGTCTCCTCGACTTGTCCACCAACAAGCCCTGCGTCGACAGCGCCTTGCGAGCGGCACACATGGCTCGCCGACTTACGCAACCAACTTCCGACACACAACACTAGAACGTGTAGCTGCCGCCGAGGAAGTAGCCGAAGAAGTCCAAGTCCGCGTCGAACGGGCTGCCGTCGGCGCGGCCCAGCACGTCGGTCTTGATGTAGCGGAAGCCGAGCCACGCGTCGAAGCGCTCGAATGGCGTGGCCCGCACCTTGGCCGCGAGGTCGACGATCGTGCCCGAGCCGTCGCCGAAGTCGGCGTTGATGCCGCCGAACTCGACCTCGGCGCCGAACTTGCCGAAGTTCACCTCCGCCACGGCCGCCGGCATCGGCGCGTAGAGTAGGTTCGTCACCTCCTCCAAGAACACCGCCGGACTCGCGCCGATGTCGCGCGCCTCGACGTCGAGCGAGATGACATCGAAGAGAATCGCGGGTGCCAGCCGCAAGAACCCCGTGTCGATGATGTCGTAGCTGGCGATGGTCTTGACGTTGATCAGCTGCAGCTCGGCGTTCACGGACCGGCCGGCTGCGATCTGGCCGAACGGCCGTGTCAGCGTCGTGGTCGAGTCGTCGTCGTGATAGAGGGCGGAGACGCCGACGTTGAAGCTGCCAGTCCGGATATCGCCGCGCAGGTATGGGCGCAGCTCCGTGTCATCGATTCCCAGCTCCGAGGCCCCCAGCTTTAGATTCCCGAGCGACGCGCCCGACGCGCTCGGCAAATCCAGCCCAACGTCGCCGTCGACGTGGGAGATCATGGCCGCAGCCGCCACTTCGACCGTGGTGGTCTCGCAGGACGTGCCGACCAGCGTGAACGCCAACGGCAACCAATACCGAACGCGCATCATTGCGCCTCCCCCGGCTCGCTTGGCTCCTCGAGTGTGAAGCCGATGTTGCGATAGATCGAGAAGCGGCGCGACTGCGCCGTGGCGATGGTGAGGTCGACCCAGCCATCGCCATCCGCGTCCCCGAAGTCGAGCGCCGTGGCACCGTAGGTTGCCGCCAACCGCTGAGTCGGCACGAACCCCGTGCCGGTCCCGAGAAACACGCAGGCCTCAGCGCTGCGGAGCGCCGTCACCAGGATGTCGATGTTGCCGTCGTTGTCGAGGTCACCGGTCGTCATGCCCGTGGGCACGTCGCCGCAGTTGAGCAGTGCCGCCTCAAACCCGACCGCACCGGTCGAGAGGTCGGTGCGGTTGTTGAGCACGGTGATCTCATCGCTAAAGCCATTGCTGATGACGACGTCCCGCAGCCCGTCGCGGTCGAAATCGGCCAGCTCCATGTAGGTCGGGCCGCCGCCGACGGGCACGCTTAGCCACTGCGCATCCAGCGAACCGTCCGGCAGACCGCGCAGGAACCGCACTTCGGCGCGATCAAACAACGCCACCGCGACATCGAGCAGGCCATCCCCGTTGAAGTCGGCCACCCCGATCCCACTGGGCTCGCCGCCAAGCGGGATCGATGTCGTGTCGAACATCAGCGGGCTGCTGCTCGTCCCCCGCGCATAGAGCACGGTGCCGGACAGCGGGTCGGAGGCGACGAGGTCGCCGATCCCGTCGCGATTGAGGTCACCGGCCGCGACCTGAAACTCGCCCTGGCCGGCGATGAGCACCTCACCCAGACCGGCGGGGACCGGCGTGAACGCGAGCTCGCCAGGCTGCGTGCTCGCGTTGATGAACAGCTTCAGCCCCCGCGTCGTGCTCGCCGCGATGTCCTCGCGGCCGTCGCCGTCAATGTCGAGCCGGTCGCAGAGCAACACCGGCAGACCGACCTCGATCTCCGCCAAAGTGCTCGTCTGCAACAGGTCGGTCGGCGCGCCATCCGGCGTCCCGGCGATGATGATGCGGTCGAACGCTGCGCCCGACAGCACCATCTCGGCGCGGCCGTCGCCGTCAAAGTCCGCGCTGGTCACGCTCGCGGGCCCCGGGTGCGCCGTGCCGTAGTTGTAGCCCGTTCGCAGGCCGCCAGTCCCGTCGCTCAAGTAGAGGTTCACCGCCGCGGTGCCGCTGCCGGTCACCGCGAGGTCGGGCGCCGCGTCGCCGTTGAGGTCCGCCACGACCGGAGCAAACGGCAACCCCGACGCCGGCACCTCAGCGGCGGCGTCGCCGAAGTCGAACGTGCCATCACCGCGACCCGGGAAGACCGACACCGAGCTGCGATCGAACGCGCACACGATCAAATCGAGCGCCGGGTCCCCCACCAGCTGCGCCAAGACCACTCGACTCACCGATTCGTCCAGCGGCACGTCGGTCACGTCGAAGATCGACGTCTCGAACGCGCCGCCGATCCCGGTCTGGCGGAGGACGGAGACCGAGCGGCCCTCGCGGCTGCCAACCACCAGGTCCATCCGACCGTTGCTGTCTAGGTCTCCGTGCGCGACCGTGATCGGGCCCAGACCGACCGGATAGTCAGAGACGATGGCCGCCATGGTCAAGCCGTCGACGTTGTAGAACGCGATGAGGCGCCCGGCGCCGTGATCGGCGACCACGACCTCCACGCGTCCGTCACCATTGAGGTCGACCATGGTCGCGCCGACGGACTCGGGGCGGACCGGCGGGGTAGCGGCCGGCAACTCGAGGTCCGGCCCCGCCATGAACGTCCCGTCACCAGAACCCCAGAACGTGGTCACCACCGACCGGCCGAAGTGCGAAACGGCAAGATCGACGAGGCCGTCGGGCGGTCCATTGCAGGGACAGTTGGGGTCGCCGTCGGGCGACGCGAAGTCACCGAGCGCGAGCCCGCTCGCGAGCGGCGGCACATCGAGCTCCGCCGCAAGTGCAAACGTCGCGGCGCCGTCATTGCGGAAGACGTGGACGGTACCGGTGTCGCTGCCGAGGGCCGCCAAGTCCAAATCGCCATCACCGTCGAGGTCGCCGGCCCGGACGTTGAAGCAAAACGCCGTCACGGCCAGGCTCTGCGCTGGGTTGAAGCCGCCGCTGCCATCACCGAGCAGTACTTCCACCGCGCCCCCGAGCGTCGACACCACCATGTCGCCGACACCATCCCCGTCCAGGTCTTCGACGAGCAGATCCGCGGCCAACGGCCGTTCCGGCGGGGTGAGCTGCTGGGAGTTCGGGATCTCGAGGACGCCCCGAGTCAAGAACAGAGGTGGCTGCAGCGGCACGACCGCCGAGCTGAAGAGCACCCGGTGCTCGGAGCACCCGGCCGCGACGAACAACGCAAGAGCGATCAGGGATAGGCGCATAGGGCGGTCTACAGATGTCCCCCCTTGCCCTCCGCAACCGCGCGGAGCCTAGCCAGGCGGGCCGTCGCTCGCAAGAAAGCACACCCAGCGGTCACACCGCGGCAGCGCTCAGAGCCTGTAACTAAATCGATGCTACAGGCTCTGATCCATACTCCTGGCGCCGCTCCGCGTCGCGGAGAGCGCGTGATTTCGAAAAAGTCACACGCTCTCAGAGCCTGTAACGAAATCGATGCTACAGGCTCTGATCCATGCTCCTGGCGCCGCTCCGCGTCGCGGAGAGCGCATGACTTTGGCAAAGTCACGCGCTCTCGGCTGCCGGCCGGCGGCGCCCGGTGCGGCAAACTCCGCGGAAGTGCCACGGCCGCGTTCGGCGCGGCGACGCGTTTGGCTAGAATGCGCGCCCGCCGCGGCCCGTCCGCGGTGCAATGCCATGGTGCACAAGCAGCTTCTGGTCCTCGAACTCGACGGTGAGCTCCGCACGCCGGTACTCGTGGTCCCCGACGACCTGGGCCAGGATCAGCTCGACCGCGTCATCGAGGTGCTGGATGACCCGCTGACGGTGACCGCCGGCAACGGCGCTCTCGTCGTGGCCGGCCGCGGGGTCGGCGACCGGCGCCCACTGTCCCGCTCCTGGCTGGACGCTGGGGACGTGCGACTTCGCCTCGATCTCACCGAGATGCTGACGCCGGAGAACACCATTGGCCCCAATGCCGACTGGGCCGCGCCCGAGCTGCGCGTCATTGGCAAGGGCAAGGCGATGCCGTCGGCGATCGCGCTCTCCCGGCGAGCCCCCATTGTGATCGGCCGCGGCCGCGACGCGGACGTGCGGGTCTCAGGCGACCCCAAAGTGTCCCGCGCCCACTTCCGCGTGACCGCGCTGGACGGCGGATTCGCCGTGGAGGACATGGACAGCCAGTGGGGCAGCGCCGTCCGCGCCGCCGAGAAGGGTGCGGAGTTCGAGCCTCTGCAAGAGCCGCGCCTCCTGCGGCACGGCGAAGTCGTGCGCGCCGGCGACACCATGTTCCGCTACGAGGATCCACTCGCCGGACTGACCAACGAGCCGGCCGCCGAGCCGCCGCCGGACGAAGCGGAACCGGCTTCGGAGCCGGGCACCGGCACCCGCGCCGAGCCCTCGCCGGCCGCGGCGGCCGCGGCCCCGACCGAGAACGAGCCTCGACCTCCAGGCCGAGCGGGCCTGACCTTCGTCCTCACCGTGCTGGCCCTGGCGGCCATCGGCGGACTCAGCTACTTCCTCTTCGTGCTCCTGGGCTCATGACCGAAGAGGAACGCGAAGACGAGATCGAGCAGCTCGTTCTCCGCCACCGCGACTACGTCCGTTCCCTCGCTCACGAGATCCTCCGCAAGCTGCCGTCGCACGTCGAGCTGGACGACCTCCTGGGCTTTGGCGAAGTCGGGCTCGTGGAAGCCGCGCGCAAGTGGCGCCCGGGCCTCGGCACCGCCTTCACGACGTTCTCCTACTTCCGCATCCGCGGCGCGATCTTCGACGGCCTGCGCAAGCTGTCCGGCATGCCGCCGCGCTCGCGCCGCAAGACGCGCGAGATGCAGGGCCAGGACGAGTTCATCGAGAACGGCGTCGCCCAACCCGAGGCCACCGCGTCGGCCGCGCAGTGCGCCGAGGAAGTGGGTAAAGCCGTGGTCGGCTTGGGCGCCGTGTTTCTGCTGTCGCAGCTCGGTGATCCAGATGCGAAGCTCGAAGACGTCGCCGGCGAAGTCGAGGACACGGCGACTCGAGCCGAGCACAACGAGTCGGTGACGCGCGTACGCGAGGCCGTCGAGCGCTTGCCCGAGGACCAGCGCCAGCTGCTGCACTGGCTCTACATCGACGACCTGACGATGACCGAATGCGCCGAGCGCATCGGCCGACACAAATCGGCGGTGTCACGCGCGCACGCGAAGGCGTTGGACCAGCTCCGCACGGAGCTCGCCGGCGGGCCGGCGCCCTGACGAGCGCGGTGCGGATCGCCCCAAACGACAGCCCGCGGTGAACCGGCGACGCGGTCCGCTGCCCGTCGAGCGTGGTCGTGGTCCCAAGGTCGAAGTTGGGACCGCATTTCGCGAGACGGGCGCGGCTCTAGAAGCGAAGGCACGCTATGGACACTCATCCACCCTCGTCGCGAGGCCACAAGTCAGCACTCCTCTGCGTGCTGCTGTCCACCATATGGACCGCGCCAGGCATCGCCCAAACGTGGCACCAGCTGCGCTCCGGATGGCCAATCCAGGGCGTCGCCTCAGCCTATGACGCCGGACGCGGCCGCATCGTCATGCATGGAGCGCGTGAGACCGCAGCCTGGCAGGACGAGACCTGGGAATGGGACGGCGCGAGGTGGGCGCGTCGCACGGCGCCCACTGCACCGGTCGGACAGACGTCGTTCATGGTCTACGACCGCGCGCGCGCCGTCGCCCTGCTCTACGACTGGACTGACTTTTGGCAGTGGGACGGACAGACGTGGACGCGAATCCCTGTCAGTGGGCCGCGGCCGGCCTACCGGGTCCGCCCGGCAGTGGCCTACGACGAGACGCAAGGCAGAGTTCTGCTCTACGGCGGCATCGACTACTACACGGAGCTCACCGATTTCTGGGCGTGGGACGGCGCGCAGTGGACACAGCTCAGTCCTGCGGTGCGGCCGACGACTGGCGGGGGCCAGATGGTGTTCGACCGGGCACGGAGCCGCGTCGTCTTGGCCGGCCGCCAAACCTGGGAGTGGGATGGCCAGGAGTGGACCTTGGTCGGTGTCGAAACGCCGTGGCGTCGAGTCTTCGAATCCGCCATTGCCTACGACGCCACCCGCCAACGCGTGGTGTGGCTCGACTCGCAAGGTGGCGAGCTCTGGGACTGGGATGGTACCGAGTGGCAACAACGCAGTGCCGGCGTGGGGCCACAGCCCCGTACCAACGCGTCCATGCATTTCGACGAGCGGCGCGGGCGTCTCGTGGTGTTCGGCGGCAGAACCACCTCGCTGACGGACGAGCACTGGGAGTGGGACGGCGCCACGTGGCAGCAGGTTCCACGGAGCGCCCCACGCCTCGATCGCTTGAGCCTCGCCGCCGCCTACGACGTCGGTCAGGACCGCACCGTCGTGCGTGTCGACGACGAGACGTGGGAGTGGGACGGAGCGCGATGGGCGCTGCGGTCGTCGTCCGGGGGCCCGACGGGTACCGACCCGGCGTTGGCCTATGACCCAATCCGCCGCCACGTGGTGGCATTCGGCGGCCGCGGCCTCGCAACCGCAATTCCCCACAGCGAGACGTGGCGTTGGGACGGCGGGGCCTGGTCGCGGATCGACGCTGGCTTGCCGCCGCCCGCTCGCTACAACGCTGGCATGGCGTGGGATCCGGTGCGCCAGCGCATCGTGCTCCACGGCGGTTGGAATGCGCAGCCCGTGCGCCTTCAAGACACGTGGGAGTGGGACGGGTCGTCGTGGCGGCAGCGATCTAGTACCGGGCCGGCGGAGCAAGCGTTCAACAACCTCGCCTTCGACATCGCGCGCGGCGAGCTCGTTCTGTCCGGTCCGAACGAAACCTGGATTTGGGACGGCGGGACCTGGTCGATCCGCCGCTCGCCGCAGGTCCCGCCACCACGCCTCTCGCCGCTCTCGATCTACGATGAACGGCGCGGCCGCGTCGTAGCAGTTGGCGGGCAGCTCTTCGGCGGGCCCTCGGGCGCGTGGGAGTGGGACGGCTCAAACTGGCTCACCGGTCCTCTCGGCCCAGCCGTCGGAGCGGGCTCGGCGATGGTCTATGACGCGCACCGCGGGCAGGGGCTGTGGCTGGGCGGGCGAGAGCCCAGCTATGTGGGCGGCCGCTCGGTGCGAGACAGTCAAATGTGGCTCTACGGGGACCTCGACACTGCGATGGCGACGCCGTTCGGCACGCCGTGCGGCGGCGGCACGGCGCCGGCGCTGCAAACGTTCGGCACGCCGCACGTCGGCAACGTCGGCTTCGCGCTCGACATCACGCGCGCACCGGCCGGATCGCCGGCGGCGCTGCTCTTCGACCTGACGCCAGTGGCCATTCCCATCGGCGGTGGATGCACCCTCTCGGTCGCGCCGACCGCCAGCGTCGCAAGCGCCACTAACGCGTTCGGCATTGGCACGGTCGCACTGCCGATCCCTAACGACCCAAGCTTGGTCGGGGATTGGGTGCTGACGCAAGCCGCAGTCGCGGCGCCGGGCACCGCGATCGGGCTGGGTTTGACCGCCGGCTTGCGGCTGGACTTGGGGTACTGAGTCGGGCCGTCCACCCGCGCCGCGGCCACGCGGCGCGGCGCCTAGATGATCACGGCCGGCCGCGGCGGCGAGAACTGGACGCTCGGGCTCGGCAGCCCCGCGACCTCTGCCGCCTGCACGTTCAGGTAGACCCCGGACAACGCGGCAGGCACCGGGAAGCGGAGCTCGGCGGTGCCTTGCGCGTCGAACGGCAACGCGCCGAGTACGAACAACGGCGGCCCCAGGGACAGGAGCCCGAACGGCGTCGGGATGGGGCCCGGGCCCGTAAGCGACATCAGGAACGCGCCCATGTTGGCGGGCGTGCCGCCGTCCAGCCGCAGGGTCGTCTGCGCGCCACCGGCAAAGTCCACGAGATCGAGGACCAAGCCCTGCCGCCGACCAGAGAACACGTAGACGCTGCCGGAGTAGAGGGTCGTGCCTTGCGACCCGAGCGGCGCGCTGACCGCCAGGTCCGGCGTGCCGTCCCCGTCCACGTCGCCCATACCGGCGACCGCCTGACCCAGATCGTCCTGACGGTCGACCGTCGTAAAGAAGTGCAGGAGCCGGCCGGTGCCACCGGAATAGACGTAGCCCGTGCCCGACTGGCGCCCGGTCGGATCGTTGCGGTAGTCGACCCCGATGATCACGTCATCGAAGCCGTCACCATCGACGTCGCCGGCCGCGGCGAAGCTGTGGCCAAAAAGCTCCCACGGGTCGTAGCCGGGGAAGCTCTGCAACACATCGCCTCGAGCGCCGGAGATCACGTGGACCAGACCGTGCACCACCAGCCCACGCAGGCCACGCTCCCACACCAGGAGGTCGCCGCCGCCATCGCCGTCGACGTCACCGGCGCTGCGGACACGGGAGCCGAACGCCGACCCAGCGGTGGTCCCGAGGATCGTCCGAACCACGGCGCCACTGCCGCTCGAGTACAGCTGCACGGCGCCGGTGCCGGCGGCGAACGGAGTCCCGACGGCGAGGTCCATGATCTTGTCGCCGTCCACGTCGCCGATCGCCGCCGCTGACTCGCCAAAGCCGGGCTCCGTGCCGTTCAGGCGAAAGAGCGTGGCTCCGTCACGACCCGAGATCACGTCGACGTATCCGGACGGAACCAGGCCGACCGCCAAGAAGAAGTCGGCGTGGCCGTCGGCGTTCACGTCGCCCAGGCCGCCGACGTCGCCGCCGAACAGGCCCGTCGGAGTATCGAAGCGATACAGCACGACGCCGGTCGCACCGGAGCGCACCCACAGCGTGCCGAGGCGGAACGGCGAGCCGCCGAGCGAATCCGCGCCGAGGACCAGCAGGTCGGTGATGCCATCGGCGTCGACGTCGCCCGCATCGCCGACGTCGAGAATGAAACGACCCGTGGCCACCGAACCATTCGTCCAGGAGAAGAGCGTGGCGCCGCTCGCACCGGAGACCACCCGCACCCGCTCGAAGCCCGAGCCGACCGCTCCCATGATCAGGTCGCGGACGCCATCACCGTCCAGGTCAGCACAGCTGGCGATCACGCTGCCGAGCTGCTGGCCTTGGTTTTGGCCATCCACCCGATAGAGGACCGGGCCGGCCTGTGCGGCCAGGCTGCTGGCGCCGAGCCAGAAGAGGAGAGGGAAGACCGGGAGACGCGAAGGCAGGATCATGGCTGAGCTCCATCTGGAACCGAGACTTGGGGCCCCGACGCGAGGCCGACTGCAGCATAGGTGCGCCAGGGGCCTACCGCGGAAGCGAAACCTCGCCGCCCGTGCTTTGCCCTACGCTCAACTGGTCGCGACAGGAGCCCGAACGGCGTTGGATGCCGCGGTGCGGCCACCGCGAGGCGTTGTGGGGCGCCGGACCCGGAACCGAAACCCACGCACCGACGCGAATACCCTCCGTTCAGCCGGCGGCGACTTCTTGCCCGTCGTCGAACACCACCACCGGCTCATACGCGTAGTCCGGCGGAATCTCGTGCTCGGACAGCACCGAGACGTCAGGCAGCTCGGGCTCGAGCAGCTCGCGCACCGCGATGCGCAGATCCGGATGCACGAGCAACACCGGGTTCCCCGACAGGTGATGTCGCGTGTCGATCCGGCGCGCGACCGCGGCGCGGATCTGCATCTTCTCCTCCACTGAGAGCGGCCCTTCGGCAATGCTGCGCTCGATGTCGTTCGCCAGCGCGTAGCACACGAGCCGCTTGCTCGCGGGCGCGACGCTCGCGCAGATCGTGCGCCGCAGATCCCGGCGCACCAGCTCGTTCAGCAGGTCGGGGTTGTCTTTGATCGCCCGGCCATCCTGGCCGGTGCGGCTCGCCCAGCGCGCCAGCGACTCGAGGATCGCGCGCATGTCGCGGATCGGCACCTGCTCGCGGAGCAAGAGCTTCAGCGTCTCGGTGATCTCCTGCACCTTCATCTGCGAGGGCATCACCGCGTTGACCAGGGCCGGCATCCGCTCGCCGAGCCGGTCCATCATGTCCTTGGTCTCTTGCACCCCAAGGAACTCGGCGGCGTTGCGCCGCAGCACGCGGTTGAGGTGGTAGAGCAGGATGTTGAGCGGCGGCATGACGTTGAGGCCGGCCTCAACCGCCTTCTGCGCTTGCTCCAGCGGAATGCGCGCGCAGGCGATCGTGGTGCCCGGTAGCTGCGCCCGCTCGGCCTCGAGGCCCTTGCCCTGCGCCACCTGCGCTGGGCACAGCGCCAGCGCCCGGTCGGGCAGCGCGACGCCCGTCGCCAGCACGGTGTCGTAGGCCATCACTGCGTAGCCGTGCTCCGGCAGCCGGCGACTGCCCGTCCGGATCGGAATCGGCGGGAAGTCCACGCCCAGCGCTTCGCTGACGCTACGGCGCAGCTGCGCCAGGCGGCGGCTGATCTCGTCGCGGTCGTGCGCGCTCTGCGGCGCGAGCAGCGGCTCGAGGGAGCTGTGGATCTCCAGCACGAGCGGCAACGGCGCGAAGCTTTGCGCGCCCTCGGCCTCCGCTTCGGCGGCGGCCTTGCCCCCATCCGCGGCGGGCGCGCGCGCTTCGGCCGCCGTCATCGCGATCTTGCGCGCCGAGGCCACGCCGATGAACAGCAGACCGAGCACACCAAACGGGACCGGCGGGAAGCCGGTCCACGGCGAGCTCCCGGCAAAGGCCAGGAGGATGACGCCGACGATGATGATGCCCTTCGGCTGGTCGAGGACCTGCTCAAAGATATCGCCGGCCAGATGTCCCTTGTCCTCGTCGTCCCCATCGCCCTCACCCGCCGCCACGCGGGTCACGACCAGGCCGGCCGACACGCTGATCAGAAGCGCCGGGATCTGCGACACGAGACCATCGCCGATGGTGAGCAGCGAGTAGACCTGGGCGGCCTCGCCTACCTCCATGCCTTGCTGCAGCACGCCGATGACCAGGCCACCGACGATGTTGATCAACGAGATCACGATGCCGGCGATGGCGTCGCCCTTGACGAACTTCATCGCGCCGTCCATCGCCCCGTAGAGCTTGGACTCGCGGTCCATCATCTCGCGCCGCCGCTTGGCCTGCACCTCGTCGATCAGGCCGTTGCGCAGATCGGCGTCGATGCTCATCTGCTTGCCGGGCATGGCGTCGAGCGTGAACCGCGCCGACACTTCGGCGACGCGCTCGGAGCCCTTGGCGATGACGATGAACTGGATCAGCACCAGCACCAGGAACACCACCGCGCCGACCACGTAGTTGCCGCCGACCACGAAGTCGCCGAAAGCAAAGATGATCTCGCCAGCGTCGCCATCCAGCAGGATCAGGCGCGTGGTGCTGACGTTGAGCGCTAGTCGAAACAGCGTCGTCAGCAGCAGGATCGTCGGCAACGACGGCAGCTTGATCGCCTCCGACGCGTAGAGCGCCACCAGCAGCACGGTGACCGCGGCGCTGATGTTGATCGCCAAAAACACGTCCATCACCGGCGGCGGGACGCGGACGATCATGATCCCGATGATCATCACCACGCCCGCAGCGAGGATCAGATCGCTGTAGCGGATCAGCGCGGCGTTGATGCGTTCGGCGAGGGTCATGGCCGGAATGTACCGTCCGGACGCAAACTGCCGGTCCTCGCCTGGGGCGAAAACCGGCAGTTCTTGCCCGTTTCGGGGGTCGCGGTCTTGAGAGCGTGGGACTTTTCTTGGAAGCCACGCGCTATCCGCGGCCGTGGGCCGCCGCGCCCGGGACGCCGGGCGCGGCAGGAGCGGTCCGCAGCGGCGTTACCGCAGGTTGCCGGCCGCGGTCCGGGCGGCGTCGTTCAGGCTCTTCATCGAGTTCGACATCGCCTCGAACAGCTGGCGGATCTGCGCCTGCGCCTCCTGGATCTGGAGCATGATCTCCATGCGCTTGGCCGGATCCTTGGTCTGCGACAGCTGCTCCATCAGCGAGTCGACCTCGCCCTGCAGGCCGTTGATCGCGTCCATCACCGGCTGGAAGTTGCCCAGCGGGCCTTCGCTGCCGCCGGTCGCCGGCGCCCCGACCTTGCTCGCGCTCTCGCCGCCCTGGCCGTCCAGCATGATCTCGCCAAACTGCTGCGTCGGGTCGTCGCCGCGCACCTCGCCACCTTCGGTGTGGGTGTAGAACAGGTCGTCGACCTCGTGGCCGGCGCGCAGCACCGTGCCGTCCGGGACGCGAGCGTCGGCCTCAGCCGCGCCGGTCTGGACCTGGCCGACCTGCGGCCCGGTGCTGATCCCGGTCGCCTCGACAAACTGGTCGCCCTTCATGACCTGCACGCTGTCGACCAGCGCGATGCCCTTGTCGTTGGGCTCCGTCGGCACAATCGTCACCTTCGTGCCGTCCTGCAGGTCGATCGTCACATTGTCCTTGTGGAACTGGGCCTTGTCGCCGTCGCTCGTGTGCAGGTGGGGGTCGCCCCAAGCCTTCGCCCAGGTCTTCGTCTCGCGGTCGTAGATCTTGACCTCGCCCTTGTTGACGTGGATGTCGTAGCGATCGGTCTTGATGACATTGTCAGAGGTGCTCAGGCCGGCCGGGTTGGTCTGGGCGGCGTGGCAAGGAGTGCAGCTTTGGACAGACGACATTGGTTGATCTCCGTTACTCGTGGTTTTTTGGCTCGTTGACTGCGACCCCCGAAGGGTCACCAGGGTGATCGCGCGAGCGGCCGCCGCGTTGCGCCACGGGCCCCGAAAAAACCTCAGTCCGTCTCCTTCCCCACCCAGGAGGGCTGTTTCCCCCCCTCCGCATCGGCCGTAGCTTGGGCCCAGCGAAGGACTTCCGCCACTGCCTCGTAGAGTTCGGGGGGGATCATGGTCTCCGCCTCCAGCTCGTGGAGGGCCCGCGCCAGGGTCGGATCGCGCAGGATCGGCACCCCGGCCTCTTCCGCCGCCTCGCGCATCCGGCGCGCCAGGGCGCCTTGGCCCTTGGCCAGGAGCCGGGGCGCGTCCTCCTCGTCGGGGTCGTAGCGCAGCGCGCAGGCGTAGTGGGTCGGGTTGGTGATCAACGCGTCCGAGTTGCGCACCAGGTGCACGGTCGCCTGGGAGGCAACCTCCTGGTGCATGCGCTTGCGCTCCGACTTGTGCTCCGGCGAGCCCTCCTGCGTCTTGAACTCCTCTTTGATCTCCTGCTTGCTCATCTTTTGCCGGTTGGCGTAGTGCCACCGCT
The DNA here is from genome assembly GCA_039029375.1 of Planctomycetota bacterium. Lineage (GTDB taxonomy): Bacteria > Planctomycetota > UBA1135 > UBA1135 > UBA2386 > JBCCGH01. The sequence continues at coordinate 12,086 of JBCCGH010000143.1, read as the reverse complement.
GGAAGAACACGTCGCCCACCGCGATCGCCAAGAAGACGACGATGATGTAGATCGCCATGTCGACCATCACGCCGCCGACCAGAAGAGCGCCATCGGCGAGCGGCATCCGCCACAAGGACAGCAAGTCGCCCATGTTTTGCTGCACCACCTGCCAGCACAGCAGGCCGGCGACCAGCACCTTGAGCGTGCTCTTCAAGAACTCGATGTAGGAGGGCAGGCTGAAGAACGTCTTCTTCAGCCCTTCGAGCGGATTGAGCTTCTCGAGCTTCGGCGCCAACGACTCGAAGGACAGCAGCGGCCCGACCTGCACAAACGACACCGCCAGGCCCAAGACCACGATCGCGATCATCATCGGCAGCGTGTCCAGCACCGCGTTGGCAAAGACGTCGCGCAGGGTCTCCACGAGCACCGGTCCGCTGAGCGGTCCGCCGACCCCGCCGTAGACGCCGCGCGTGTAGTCCACGAAGCGCCCACCGATCTCGCCGAACTGCGCGGCAACCACACCGAACGACCCTGCCAACACAACGGCGGTCGTCAGGTCCTTCGACTGCGCGACGTCGCCCTTCTTGCGGGCCTCGCGCAGCTTGTGCTCGGTTGCCGGCTCGGTCTTTTCTTGGGCGGACTGTCCAGCCATCGATCCGTCCCCGTTACTGGAACCAGGTAAGCATGCGCCGCAGCATGCCCGCCATAAGCTCGTCGAGCGACAGACCCAGGACGAAGAACAGCACCAGGAGGCCCAACGCGCCCTTCACCGTCATGCCCAAGAAGAACACCTGGATCTGCTGCGCAACGCGGTTGATCAGGCCGAGCGCCACGTCGAGCAACAGCAGCACCGCGACCGCGGGTGCGGCCAGCTGCAGGGACACGACGAACAGGTCCGAGAGCAGGCCGACGACCGACTCGACACCAGCCATCCCGCGCATCCCCGGCGGGAGCTGACCGCCGGGCGGTACCACCTCGAAGCTGCGGCCCAGCGCCCAGATGAACAGCCGGTCGCCGCCGATCGAGAAGAACAGCACCAGAAACACGTGCCGCATGAACACCGTCAGCGGTGTCCCGGACTGCTCGCTGGTCGGATCGTAAATGCTGGCGTTCATCGCACCGCGCGCCAGGTCGATGAACCCACCCGCCGATGCCAGCAGCTCGAAGAACAGGATGATGAAGACCGCGATCGACAGCCCAACCAACACCTCGACCGCAGCGACGGGCGCGTAGTCGACGATCTGCGTGGGCACGTCGCGGTTGCCGATGAACGTCGGTAGCAGCACGATCGTCAGCGCGATCGCCATCCCGAACCGGAAGCGCTGCGGCACGTGCCGGCCACCGAACAGCGGCGTCAGCGCGACGACCGGCAGCACGCGCAGAAACAGCAGCGAGGCCGCGGCAAACCCCTTGCCCAGAAACAGCGCCGCAAAGACGTCGAGCAGGCGTTCCATGCGGCGCCAAGCGCGTTAGCGAGCGATCGTCGCGATGTTGTCGAATAGCAGCACCGCAAATTCGACCAGGAGGCGCAGCGCCCACAGCCCGGTGGCCATGAGCACGAAGAACACGACGACGATCTTCGGCACCACGGCCAACGTCTGCTCCTGCAGCTGGGTCGCCGCTTGGAACAGGCTGATGATCAGGCCGATGACCAGCGCCGCCAGCACCGCCGGGCCACTCAACAGCAGCGCCAGCAGCATGGCCTCTTGGCCGACTCGGATGACGGTCTCGACGTCCATGAGGGCCTAGTGATACCAAACGAGCCCCATCGGCGTCGCCCCCGGACCGCTCTCACTCGTCGAGCAGTCGATCGATCACCGGGCGCAGGCGCGCGTCCGCACCGATGCCGCCCCCCACAAAGGTCGCCGCGACCCGGCCGCGCCGGTCGATGACCACGTGGGTCGGCCAGGAGCGCACACGGTATTGACCGGCCACGGCGCCGGCGCTCGGCACGACGCGATACGCGAACGGATGATCGGCCAGATACGCCTCCAGCGGTGCCTGGGCGTCGGTCGCAAACGCGACGAAGACCACTTCCCGGCCGGCGTAGTCCTCCACCATGCGCGAGAGATCGGGAATCTCGGCTTTGCACGGCGCGCAGCCCAGACCCCAGAAATTGAGGACGACGACCCGACCGCTCAACTCCGCGAGGTCCACGGCTTTGGCGCCCAGATCCCGCGCTGAGAACGACGGCGCCGCCAGGCGAGTCCCGGCGTCCGCCTTGGCGAGGAGCTTCCCGAGGTGTTGGGCGAACGTCTCGGCGTCGCCCGATCGCTCTTCGTGCAATCGCTGCAGTGCCCCCCGCGCGTCGGTGGAGCCGGCGCACAGCGCGCGGGCCCAGGCCCGCTCGGCCTGCCGCGGTTGCATCACCGCCTCCCAAGCACGCGCCTCCAGCTCGTGCCCAGTCGCCGAGGTGCGCTGCTCCGTCACGCGTTGCGCCGCGGTCGCGTGCGCCAAGGCGCCGGCGTAGTCCTCACGCGCCATCGCGATGCGCGCGGCGGTGGCGTAGCCCCACGGCAGGAGCATGCCGGTCATCGCGCCGGCATAGTCCCCGCACAGCCGCAGGTCGCCGCGCAGCATCCCAGTGATCGCCGCCGCGCATAGCACCGAAGCGCGATCCAGCCCCTGCTCATGACGCAACAGCGCCGCGGCCCAGACCAACCGCGGCTCGGGATGAGTCGGTTCGGCGGCGATCCACGCCTCGCACACCGCCTGCGTCGTGGCGAGCGGAAACGCCTCGTCATTGGAGAGCTCGCGGATCTCGTCGCGCGCCATCGAGGTGTGCGGGTGCGCCGTCACCGTGGCGGCCTTGTGCGCGGTGATCGCTTCCGGCCCAGAGCCAGTCAGCTGCTGCGCGTAGGCTTGGTACTCGTAGTCACTGACCGCACGGGCCGTCGCCCGGGCCGTCGGATGCTCGGTCAGCAAGCGCTCGATCAGCGGCCGGGCCGACGCCTCCTCCCCGAGCAACATGTGGCCGTAGCTGCGGGCCCAGAGCGCGCCCGGCGACACGGCCCGACTCAGCGACTCGAGGTCGGCACGCACCATCGCCAAGTGGGCACTCGCGTCCATGGCAACACTGGCAACGAACCACTTGGTGCGATAGGCCGCGTGATGATCGGGGAACGCTCGGAGCTCGGCGTCGATGATCTGATCAACCGCGCTGGGCCGGTCGAACACCGTCTGCAACCGCGCGCCGCGGACCGGCTGACCGTCCGCGTCGTAGATCATCGATTTCGCCCTGGCCCGACGGTCCCAATCGGCGCGGGTGACGAAGTTGCACGTCACGTAGCTGGCATCATCAGGCACCGACCACTGGCCGACGGCCACGTGCGACGCAGCGTCACCGCGCTCGTCTGGCACCAGGGTGACCGCGCGCGATTCGACCCCGTCCGCCCGCCAACAGCTCAGCACGGCGGTCACCTGCTGGGTCGCGGCGAACCGCGCCTCTGGCGCGTCAAAGTCGTAGCGGATGCGGAGGCTGGCGCCACGACGCGGCTGCGCCGGGCTGAGCGAACCAGCGCGTTCCGCAACGGACGCCAGCAACGCATCGCGCGTCGGCGGACAGGGCGACACGTGGGTCGCGGCGGCACAGCACGAAACAAGCCAGAGCAGGGTGAGCTTCACGAGTTGGACTCCTTGGGTTGGACCACCCGTCTTGATCGAGAGCGCGGCGGCGTGGCACACATTCTCACTCGCGGCACCGTGGCCCGCTGGCGCGCACGACTAACGCCCGACGCGCAACACAACCGTGCCTGGATCGTCACCGACGGCGACGACCCGCTCGGCGGTCGCCCCGCCGCTGGTGCGCACGCGCACCGTGTACCGTCCCGGCACCAGCCGTTGCTCGGCGACGGTCGGGCCGCCGCGCCGTAGCCATAGGTCCTGCGTGGCGACCGCCTGACTGGCCTCGTGCACCCATTCGACGCGCATGTTGACGCCAGGCGGCAAGACCGCGGGATCCGTCGCCTCGACGCGAACACGCTGCAACAAACTCGGCACGACCGCCAGCTCGACGTCGACTTGGCCGGTCTCGGGCACATCGACCAAGCGCGACAGCAGCGGTACGGCGTGCCCCCAAACCGCGACGCGGTAGCGGCCACTGGGCAACGGCGGCGTCCGGTGGTCCCACGCGACGAGATCGCGAAAGTACACACGCGCCCCGGCCGCCGAATGCACCGCGACTTGAACGCGCTCCGCCGACGGATGCGACGCCACAAGGAGTCGCAGGCCCACCCGCGCCCCGCGCTGCGACTCGAGCACACCGAGGTCGACGTTCCCCCGCGGCGGCAGGTCGAATGGCCCCGGATCCAAGGCCGGCAAGTCGTCGGCCACGACGCGCATGTAGTAGCGGCCTGGGGTCAACGGCTCCACGTGCCATCGCCCGCTGGCATCCGCGGCGAACTCGGCCCATTCGGGGTTCGCGTCGTGGCGCAGACGCACGGTGGCTCCGGCCGCGGGACTGCCGTCGGGAGCCCGTACGACGCCCCGTAGGCGGGCCGTCGGGATCTCGGTCGCCGCGAGGCCCAAGCGCAGGTCGTCGACCGGTAGGCGAAGGCCCTCGCGGGCCACCAACCACACGGGCACCGCCGCGCCGGGCACCTGCACGAGCACCCGGTGCGCCTCATCGTCCAGGGCGACAAACTCAAAAACGCCATGCGCATCCGTCGTGCTGTGCCAGGCGCCGGACCCTTCCAAGCGCACAACCGCACCCGCGCATGGCAGGCCGTCCGGGCCGCTGAGCACGCCCGCCAAGGCCGGCGACTCGCTCCACTCCACATCCCACCGATGCTCCGCCCCGGCGGTCGCCGCGAACGAGCGTTGCGTCACGCCGCGGGCCGCGGCGCGGAGGTGCAGCTCAACGTCGCCGGGTGCCACCCCGGTCAACCAATAGTCGCCGCTGGCATCGGTGGTCGCCGCCGCGGCCCACCACTCTGGAAGGCCCGGGGACGGCGGATGGGCGATGACCGACACACCGGGCAGAGGTTGACCGCGGAAGCTGACACAACCGTGCGCGACGCAGCCTTCCCGGAGCACGAAATCACGCGTCGCCGTGGCCCCCGCCGCCACCGCCGCCACCGCCGACGCCCCGACCCGGCCCGTCGCGCGAGCGAATACGCGTAGGCCCGGACTCGGGGTCGCGCTGCGGACGCTGTACTCGCCGCGCTCGTCGGTGATGGCCGTCACCGGGGGCCGATTGGTCACCAGACGCTGCGGCCCCCCGTCCGGGTCCAACAGGTAGAACGGCGGCCGCTCGGTGCCAACGCGGACCAAGGCCCCAGGCACCGGGCGACCATCGGGGTCCGTCACTCGACCGCGGACGGTGGCACTCGCGGCGCCGACCACGAGATCCATGGCGCCGTCCGCCGGTGGGAGCACGGGCGCCTTCATCTGATAGTCGTCGGCGCGTGCCGCGAGGAGATGACCGGGCGCCAGACCCGCCAGGCGAAAGTGACCGTGCGCGTCGGCCTGGGTGGCAATCGCCCCCATGTCGGCGTGCCCACCCTCGGCCACCCACACCCCGGCACCGGGCACCGGCGTGCCACGCTCGTCGACCACGCGACCGCGAACGACCAAGCCGCTCCCCAAGTCGACACTCGCGGCCACGCGCCCGCCCGGCTCGAGCTCGAGACGCGGACCACCGCGACGATCCAGCCGCACCTGCACCGGTCCGGCCGGAAGTTCCGAGAACGCCGCGATTCCCTGCGCGTCGGTGCGGCAACGACGCTCGGCCAAGAGCCCATCGCCCAGCGCCAACGGCCGCGCCATGACCAGCACCCCCACACGATCCCCGGGCCGCGGACTCTCCACTCGCACGATCAAGGTCGCGGGTCGAGGGTCGAGCGCGCGGCCACTCACCGGGGCGACGGGTCGGCGGTGCGACGACGCGGGGGAGGAGGCCAACTGCTTCCCGGCCGCCGCGGCTCGGATCGCGCCGGCACCGGTCAGAGGCGCAGCCGCGCCCTCCGCGCCGCGGTCGCGGCCGAGCCAACCCAAAGAGCTGATCACCGCGAACGACGCCGCGACCACCGTCGCAACGACGATGGGCTTGGGCGCGGCCACCGCGCTCCCCATCTGCGCCAACCACAAGCGCGGCAACGCCCACACCGCTTGCCAGACCACTGCTCGCCGCACGGCGGCGAGCCCGCGCCCGGCGCGCAGCGACAGCGCCACCGTGCTCGCGAAACCGGCGGGAAGCGCCGCCCGCAGCTGCTTCAGACCGCGGGCCAACTGACTGCGGATCGTGCCCGGCGATCGCCGCAGCACGTGGGCGATCTCCGCCGGCCCAAACCCGTGCTGCAGGTGCAACACCAAGATCGGTCGATAGACCTCGGGAAGCGTCTCGATCGCCTCGTCCACCGCGCGCGTGAGCTCCCCGTGCGACGCGGCCGCGGCGGGATCCGCGACGGGCGCTGGTCGCGGCCCAGCCGGCCGCGACCGCCGATGCGCGTCGCGCCGGGCCTCGCGGGCCAAGTTATGAAGGATCCCGAGGAGCCACGGCAGCACCCTGCGGCCGGGCTCGAACCGTCGCGCGGCCGCCATGGCTTCGAGATACGTCGCCTGGACCAGATCCTCCGCCCGTTCGGGATCGTCCGTCAGGTGCATCGCGACCCGCAGCAGCTCGGGAGCCGTCCGGTCGAAGAGCTCGGCCAAACGCCCCGGCCGACCGCTGGTCCGAAACAGCGCAAACAGCTGGTCGACGTTGAGCTCTTCGCGGTTGGCCATGGCGCGGGCTTCTTGATTGGGCGAATCCAAGCGTGGCAGCGCCCTCGAGATTTTCGCGCAGATCCGGCCGTACGGTGCCGCGACAAAAACCACCGCATTCGGCACGGCCGGACCCGGCTCCGCACCGTTCGACCGACGTCATGGCTCGGACCGACGTCTCGGCCCCATCGCTGCGACGGGCCCCGCGTCGTCTGATTTGGTTCCGCCGTGGTCCGGGGGTGCCGCCCCGCCACGCGCCTTCGACGATGACTCGTCGCTGAACCAGCGACTAGTACCGGTAGCCGTTGTGGTCGGCGTCGTCGTCGAGCCACGCGTCCAGCAGCTCGAACCAGTTGTCGACCACGCCGTCGCCCGGCTGCGCGCCGGCGGCGAGCAGGGCGAAGCCGAGCCCCGCCGCGGGATCGGCCTCGGGCAGGTACCAGCGCAGCCGACGCCACAACGTCGCCGGCTCAGCACCGACCTCTGGGAACACCAGGTGCACACCGCTCTGCCCCGCTCGAAACCCACCGGCCGCGGCATAGCCCGTCATTCCGTAGCTCTCCACCACCAAGGCGTCGACCGCGGCCGACACTTCGTCTGCAGCGCGCGCGACCGGCTCGCCAAAACCCCCGGCAACGATGCGGCGGGCCAGGTCATAGATGTCGACATAGTCGCGCGCGTAGGTCATCACCGGGCCATCGCGGCGCAGCGCCAGCAGTCGCTCGCGGGCACCCGGGTCCACCGCCAACGCGCGCGCCAGCCCGTGGACCGCCCGGGCCGCGGCCTCGACGCGGCCGAGGTCGAGAGCCGCCATTGCCTCGCGGTCGATCACTCGGCGCACGTGTTCGGGCAAGCTCTCCTCTTGGGACGACGCGCGGTGCGCCTTGGTCTCTTCGATGATCGCCCGCGCAAACACCTGGGCGTCGGCGGCACCCGCCACGTGCCTCATGATCCGACGCCACGGCAACGGGAAACCGGCCATCGGTGTCGCAACCACGACGTCGGCGGCGAACGCGCCTTCCCGCGGCCGCCATTGGTAGGCATCCGCGAGCGCGGCCATCTCACAGACGTCGAAGACCATGAGGTCGACCCGGTCGCGCTCGGCCAGCGCCGCACTCAAGCCCGCGGCGGTGAGGTGCGTGCCGTGGCTCTCGTCGGGGCACCACTGCGCGCCGTTGCCGTGGCTGTAGAACACCAGGGCCGTGTGCTCCGCAGGGTAGTGGCGCTTGGCATACCGCAGGAAGTCGCGCACCAAAGCTGGGTCGCCCGAATCGACGGTCGTCGCCGCAAGCTGTGGCATGGCATCCCCCGGGTCGATCTGTCGCGCGCCCTCCCGCGTCAGCTCGTACAGCCGCGCGCCGGAGAAGTCGCTGCCAAACCCGGTGCGACTATCCGAGTATTTGGCCGACCGGTCCACCAAGCACAACACGGCCACTCGCGCGGCCTCGTCCGTCCCGGAGTCGGGCAGCGCGGTCCGCAGCTTCTGGATGTCGGGGCAAAACGACTCCTCGCTGTCGTTGTCCGAGCCGCCGTAGACGAGCACGGTCCACGACCGCGGCGGCGCCGCGGATTGGGCGGCGAGAGAACCGAGGAGCGACAGGAGGAGGAGAACAGATCTCATGGAGCTGGGCGTTCGGGAAGAGGAAGGTCACTGCATTCCGCGAAGGTCTTGAGCACGATCGTCGTCCGCGTCGAGCGCACCCCCGGCACCGCCCCAACCCCCCGGCGGATGAGCTCGTGCAGTGCATCCGTGTCCGCCGCCCGCACTTTGAGCAGGTAGCAGTCTTCACCGGCGATGTCGTGGACCTCCAGCACGCCGGGGAGCTCGGCCACTGCCTTGGGAATCGAGGTGTCGTGCAGCTGCTCGTCCGTCTTTAGGTGGACGAACGCCAACAGCCCGCGGCCGACAGCCGAGGGGTCGATGCGGGCGGTGTAGCCACGCACCACCCCGCGCTCCTCGAGCCGACGCACCCGCTGATGCACCGCCGAGGGCGCCATGTCGAGCGAACGGGCGAGCGCGGCGTTGGTCACGCGCGCGTCGCGCTGCAGCATCTCCACCAGGACTAGATCGGTGTCGTCGATCATTCTCGGAATGATGCATCAGAACGTAGAATCTTCTGCATATTCCCAAAGATCGCGACAAATCCACTCCGCCCCGCGGTGATGCGCGACGTCGAGGCCGGCGGGAACGCCCCCCCCGGTTGGGCGCCCGGATCCCGGAGGGCTAGTGGTGTGATTCAGACAGATGGGGCATTAACCGCGAGGGATCGGCGCCGGTCGCAAGGCGGGTCGCCGCAGGCATATTCGTGGATACGGCGAGGACGACCCAACGCTGCGAACGGCGTTGAGGGGCGCGGAGAATGCCCCAGATTTCTGAATCACACCACTAGGTGTAGCCGCGCACGATGCCGCTCAGCAGCAGGCGCCAGCCGTCGATCAGCACGAACAGCAGGAGCTTGAGCGGCAGCGAGATGACGACGGGCGACAACATGTGCATGCCCATCGCCAACAGCACATTGCCGACCACCAGATCCAGCACGAGGAACGGCAAGAAGATCAGGAAGCCGATCTGAAACGCCTCGGCGAGCTCGGTGAGCATGAAGGCCGGCGCGTCGACGGTGAGCACATTCACGATCCGCCGCACCTGGTCGTTGGTGGAGGGTGGGAACGGATCTTCGCCGCGATTAAGCTGCTGACGCAGCGAGCTGAACAGGATGCGGTTCTCGGGATCCGCATGGCGGTGCAAGAACTCGGTGATCGGCGCCTCGATCGCCAGCAGGCGCTCGGGCGTTGAGCCTTCCGCCGCCTGAAAGCCCTCCCACGCGCGCACCGCGACCGGCGACATGATGTGCATGGTCAGGATCAGCGCCAGCCCGGTGATCACCGAGGTCGGCGGGATCTGCTGCGTGCCGAGGGCCTGCCGTACGATGCCGCCGACGATCACCAGCTTGGCGAACGACGTGATCATCGTGAGGAGAAACGGCAGCAACGCCATGGCCACCAGGATCGAGACGTAGGTCGCCAGCTGGCCGGCGCCGCCGGGATCGCTCACCGGATCCTGCAACGCGAGCGCGAGACCTCCCATACCGACGAGTGCGATCACGGCGAGCCTCCCGGCGCGACGTCGCTGTCGCGCCAAACATCGGCAAAGGCGGGCCCCAACGCGCCGGCCCCGGCGGCCGTGGTGCGGCCAGTAAGGTTGACGATCTGCCCTTCGGTCGCGCCGAGCAGCACGTAGTCGTCAAGCATCCGCACGAGGTAGAGGGTCTTGCGCGGCTCGAGTCGCAACGTCTCGATGATCTCGAGCTTGCCGCCACCGGCGGAGGACCGTGGCCGGCGCCGCTCGAGAAGAGCGGGCAAGAATCGACCGGCCAGGTACAGCACGCCGACGAGGATCGCCAACACGATCAACATCTGCAGCAAGGCGTCGCCGTAAGCGGGCAGGTCCTCGAGCGAGGGCCCCTCGCCGAGCGGCGGGGTCGCCGGGCCAGACGGAACCGGATCCTGCGGCGGCGGCCAAAGCGCGACCAGCGCGGGGGCGCCACGCGTTGCCGCGCCCGCAGCGCCAGGGTGCCTATCGATCCTTGCCATCCGCTCGTTCCAAGAGGTCCGCCCGCTGCCCCGCGCGGATTCTGCCGGCCGTCCGAGTCAGACGCAACTGCGCGGCCGGCGGCGCGCTTGGCCCCGCGCCAGTGAATGGCCAAATCACGCGCGCGACCAGCGAAAAGATGGCGCCGGTCCCGGCGTTGTGCCGCCACATCCGTCGTGGCTCTCGATCTCTCCGACTGGCGCCGCCGCCTACCAGGCTGGCTCGGCACTGCTCTGATGCTGGCAGTCACCCTGTTCTGGACCTTCTGGGGCACGCTCGAGATGTACCACGAGGGCTGGTGGGGCAGCGGCCCAGGCCGGCTCCTCTATCTCGCGCCGGCCTCCACATGCACCGTGCTGGCACTCTTGGGCCAGCGCTGGCCGCTGGTTGGCGGCTGTGCGCTCATCGGCGCGAGTCTGTGGTTTACAGCGTGGTGGCTCCCGCTGTCGGTGGCGCGCGGCAGCGAGCTCGGCGACCTTGCGGTGCGCCTGGCGATCGCCGGAACGCCTGCGGCCGTCGGCACGTTGTTCCTGCTCGAGGCGCGGCGCCGCCGTGGGTCCGCCGCGCCGCCAGCGTCGCGCTGGATCGTGCGTCACCTCGGCAGCGTGCTCAGCGTTGTGGCGCCGGTGCTCATGCTGCTTGGCATCTCCGCGGTGCGGCTGCCCACCGTGCTGTCGCGCTTCGACGACGGTGACCGCGGCGCCAAAGTCATCGCCGGTCCCGATGGGCCGCTCGTTTGGGCGCCGGAAGGTCCAGGGTGGTCGGCGGGCGCCGGCGAGGGGCGTGATTGGCGCTGCTACCCGTCCTGGAATCGCCTCGCGCTGTACGGCATGGAGCCGGTCGGGCTCGGCGACAAACCCGACCGCCCCGAGGGGCCGGCGACGATGGCGGAGATGCAGCGCTACGGCCTGTTTCGCTACCTCGATGCTGACGGCACCACGCTGCACGACGTGCCCGTCGACGTGTGGCGGATGCCGACCGTGCGCGACCTCGTGGGTTGCCTGGTCCGCGATGGGGTTGGCGTCGGCGCAACGTGGCATGGCGACGTCGGTCGCGCCACATTCACCACCGAGCCCGACAAAGAGACGCCGCTGTGGGCCCCCGACCGCTCACCGATCTACTACTGGGCGCTCGACGACACCGGCGCCACCGACGCGTTCTACGTGAGCTACAACGGCTGGGTCGGCAAGCAGCCCAAGAGCTTCGGCAACTCGCGCCACGGTTTCCGGTTCATCCGCAGTCCCTAGTCCGGATTGAGCTGCGCGATCGAAGGGGTAGCGACCAATCGCCTGAGACGCTCGCCAGGGTTCGGGCGAATACGTGGGTGACCGGCCCCAAGTTCTTGGGCCGCGAGGTAGACATGAACGGCGTGACTCTTGTGGCGCTTGCGATTGGGGTCGCGATGACCCCGGCGCAACGGGGCCAGGGCCCGGAACAGCCGCCTCGCCCGAATGTTCTGATCCTCCTCGCGGACGACTTGGGCGTGGACGGTGTCGGCGCCTATCGCGAAGTCCCCAACCCAACCTCGTGGGTGGCGTCGTGTTCCACTCCTGGTGTGTCAATGAACCGCTCCCCTGGGACGGCGCAGCCGGGCTCATCGTGTCGACCCGCCTGGCAGTCCGCGTCGGCCGCTGATCCGGACGTACGGTGCCGCGACAAAAACCACCGCATTCGGCGCCTCGCGGCCGAGCGCCGCGGCGTGTTCCAACGCCGGTCACTCGATCACTCCGCCAACCGCCTTCGCTTCGCTCCCGCCGCGGCTGCCCACCCGCCGCAGTGATGCCGGTGAATGCGGTGGTTTTTGTCGCGGCTC
>JBCCGH010000142.1:0-25226 GCA_039029375.1 Planctomycetota bacterium | reverse complement strand
GTCGACGCAGGGCTTGTTGGTGGACAAGTCGAGGAGACGCAACACGCGCCCACTCGACGCCAGCGTCGAGTGGGTCCCCGCTGCGAGCGGCGCAGAGGGCCGTCGACATATGTGACGAACTTCCGACACGCAACACTAGCTTGCTCTCATCTCGGCGCTGACCGAGGCACCGCCCGAAGTCCGTTGCCCGGATGTCTGCCTCGGCCCCGATGGGCGAAGGCATGGAGTCAGCGTGGGCCGCCTGAGGCAACGCTGAATCGGTCAGGTCTCGCCGCGGCTCAGTGCTGACGCCTGCGCGTCGCCCCTGACGTCGGGGCCAGGGGAGGTGGCCATCGCGTGGGTCAGTGCGGTCGCGGCCCGGCCCACGCTACCGTAGAACCCAGGGTCGCCGTTGATCGCGGCGAGCGCGCGCGGCACCCAGTCGAGGTGGGCGCGGGCGAAGTGGTCGGCGCCGGTTGGGTCGTGGATGGCGGCTTCGCACCAGAGCAAGAGCAGGCACCCGAGGTGGTCGGCGGGCGCGCCGCCTGCGCCCACCGGGTCGAGCTCGAAACCGAGGGCCGTTGCCACGCTCCGTAGGGCCACCGCGCGGTCGCCCTCGTACTGGCCATCGACCCAGAGGGAGGCGATCGGCGGCGCGCCGCGCGCGGGGTGGAGGAACAAGTCGACGAACTCCGCCTGCAGTGCTTCGAGCTCGTCGTCGCTGGGCAACGCGATCCCGACGCCGGCGAGGGCGGCGGCGATCGGCGGGTCGCGCAGCTCCTGAAGAGTCGGGGCGTCGAGCTCGCGCAGCAGGAGCCGCGCCACGAGCCGTGCGGCGGCAATGAGCTCGGGCTCCATGCTTAGCTCAGTTTGGCGATCCGGACTACGGTGTCGTTGAACGCCTGCTGACCGGAGATGACGTCCGGGGCGATGGGCAGGATCTGGTTTTGGGCCCAGCCGTTGCCGGTGTTGCGCACCCATTGGCCGCGTTTGCCGCCAGACCGGTCCTCCCACCACATGTTGCGCTCCCAGTCGGCGTCGCGCATGCCTGCTAGGTCCATGCCGGCCGCCTCGGCGCCCACGCGGCGCTGGCGCCGCGCCTGCGCCACGGCAGTGTAGGCCCAATGGCCGAGCGAGTTGGAGATGGCGATCGCTTGGGGGTGCACGCCTTTGGTGATCACGATCGGGATCTCTAGCTTGCGCGTGATCGGCGCGCTGCCGAGGCGCAGTCGCTTGGCGACGCGGTCGACAGTGCGAGAGCGCTGGCCCGTGACCTCGATCCAGTCGCCGTCGCGCAGGCCAAGGCGCGCGGCGGTGTCGGGATGCAACCACGCCGGATTGCTATGCACGATCTCAGCGCACCATTTGAGGTTTGCGGTGCGGCCGTGGTTGTGCACGTTCCATTTGAACGACGTCATGATCAGCTGGTCGTCGTCCAGATCGAGGTGCTCCTCGATCTGCATGTAGATTGGGAACTCGGCGATGTCGTAGGTGTGGCCCGCGTGGTGGGAGGCACGATTGCGCCCCTTTGAGTTGGCGATCGCGGTGAGCGCGGCGGTGTCCTCGTTGCGGCCTGTCATCGCGACGAACGTCGAGCGCACCTCAATCTTGCGGCTCGGCGTGCGAAAGCCGACCACCGGCTGGCCGCGGTGCATGACGCCGATGCCCTTGCCCGCCTTGGTGATGATGCCGGTGTCGGGGTCCGTTGTGGCGCCGTTGAGCACCGCGTCGTCGAGGGGCTCCAGGTAGGGCTCGTAGTAGGGCGGCTGCTCGGGATCTTCGAAGGCGCCGACGCGCTCCAGTTGCGCCATTGGGCTCGCATCCGTGGCGTCGTCGAACGGCACGTTCTTGACCCACTCGGCCATGTAGGACTCGATGTCCCGATCGGCGGGGTACCACTTCTCCATGCCGTCGCCGATGCGCCGCGCGAGCTCGGGGAAGATCTCGCGCACGTCTTTGGCTTCGCCCAACGGCGCGACCATGGGGCGGCGCATGCCGAGGTAGGGCTTCAAGTTGTAGGCGCCCCGCGCGTCGACGTCCCACCGTTCCATGAACGTGGTCCACGGCAGCACCAGATCGGCGAACGTCGCGGTCTCGTTGAGGAACGGATTGATGCAGACGTGGAAGCCGATCTTCTTCTCGTCCAGCAAGACACTGCGCGTCACGTCCATCTCCGGCCACGTGAGCGGCGAGTCCAGGTTGTAGCTCATGTAGACCTGGATCCGGGCGCGATCCTGCGCGAGGTAGTGATAGACGATCTCGCCCACCTTCATGCGGTTCCAGACGTTCGCCAGGGCGATCTCCGGTGGGTCCGCGAGGATCGATTTGGTGGGCGGTGAGGGTGGGCCGGGCGGTGGCGGAAAGCGCTTGGCGTCGGTCCCGCCGGTCCACATCCAGCACCAGCCGCCGACCTTGCCGACCGAACCGACGAGTACGTTGAGGAGACCGATCGCGCGGTCGTTGTAGTAGCCGTTGAGGTGGGCGCTGCTGCCGCGGTTGCACATCGTCGTGGCTCGCGGCGCCGCCGCGGCGAACTCGCGCGCGATCCGTGTGATGACCGCGGCCGGCACCGTGCTTTGCTCGGCGGCCCACGCGGGCGTGTAGCTCTCGATCTGCTCCCAGAGCTCGTCGATCGTGCAGTTGGCCCAGTCGGCGAAGAACTCGGCGTCGTAGCGCCGCTCGGCAATGATGACGCGGGCCATCGCCAGCGCGATCGCGCCGTCCGTGCCGGGTGCCGGCATGAAGAACTCGTCCGAGTTCCCGGCGGTGTTCGACATCCGCACGTCGAACGTCACCAGCTTGGCGCCGCCCTCGAAGCGGCCGCGCTGCACGCGCTGCGCCCCCGCCACGTGGCCCTGATGCGCCTCGAACATGTTGGACCCGAAGTTCAGGATGTACTGGGCGTTCTCGTAGTCGCCCAGATCCCAATCGGATTCGAACAGGTAGGTGAGGTTGGCCGCGCGCCGCGCGGCGGAGCATAGGCCCCGATGGTTGAGGGCGGTGTTGGTGCCGAAGGCGCGCAGGAAGTTGCGCACCGCGTCCTTGCTGCGGCTGCGCCCCTGGTGAAACGCGAACTCCTCGAGCCGACCCGAGGTACGCACCGCGCGCAGCCGCGTCGCGAGCTCGTCGTAGGCTTCGTCCCACGACACCCGCTTCCACTTGCCGGCGCCACGCGGACCGACGCGGCGGAGCGGATACAGCAGGCGCTCGGGGTGATACTGATGGTTGAGGGCGGCCTGGCCCCGCGCGCAGAGCTTGCCCCGCGAGTTCGGGTCGTTGGGGTTGCCGTCGATCTTGAGGATACGGCCGTCCTTCACCCAGCCGGTGATCCCGCATACGGTCGAGCACAGCTGGCACATGCCGTGCACCGGCTTGGCGCCGCGGTACTTGTCCGGGTCGGGGAAGCGGTGCTTGCGGAAGGGGCCGGGGAGCGTGCACACGCCGGGCATGGGGATGCGGCCGGTGGCGTAGGGCGCGCCCTGCTTGCGGCGCCAGACCTCGAGGTTCTGCGCCTGGCTGGGCGTTGCCTCGGCGAGGCCGCCGCAGCCGCTGACGAGGGCGCTGGAAGCCGTGAGGGCCGCGCCCAGGCGCAGGAAATCCCGGCGCGTCGGGGTCGGCTTTGGGGTTGGTGTGGTCTCGCTCGGCCGGTCCATCACTCCGGCTCCTTCCACTCATAGATGCTGTACGCGTCGGGCCCGTAGCTTCTTCCCTCGCGCGGGACCTTCGGTTCCCACTCGCGCATGGGCCGGTCGTCATCGACCGCAAACCACATCCGCGGCTGCGTTCCCTTCTCAGGGCGCAGTTGCTCGATCTTGGCCTCGGCCTCGAGCGCCGCCTTGGCCTTCGACACCTTGGACTCGGGGTCGTTGAGGTCGCCGAACGTGAGGGCCTCGCTCGGGCACGTGGCGGCACACGCCGGCTCGAGGCCGACCTCGAGGCGATGCGTGCAGTTGTGGCACTTCACCGCCTGGTTGGCGACTGGGTCCATGTAGATCGCGCCGTACGGGCACGCCTCGACGCAGGCACCGTGGCCTGAGCAAACGTCGTAGTCCACTTGCACCGAGCCACCGGTGCCCTTGTGTAGCGCCCCGCAGGGGCAGGCCTTGATGCACGGCGCGTCCTCGCAGTGCTGGCACGACATCGGCACCATCACCCGCGCGACCCCGCCGCTCGGCTTCTCGTAGTCGCGGTAGATCGTCTGCCGGATGTAGTTGCCCAGCGGAACGTCGTTCTCGGCTTTGCACGCGACCTCGCACCCGTGGCAACCAAAGCACCGGCGGGTGTCGACGACCCAGCCGTAGCGCTTGCCGTCGTCCGGTGGGCGCTGCCGGTCCGTGAGCTGCTGCTCGGTTGTCGGCGCGGCCTCGGCACGAAGGCCGCCCGCGGCCGCGCCAGCCGCCGCCCCGGCGAGGCCGGCGCTCAGAAACTTGCGTCGGTCCACGGGCTCCGCACCGTCCGCGCGGACACCCACTTTGGTGTCTTTCGCCATCGCACTGCTCTCGTTTGCTGTCTCGGCCGCCGCCTGGCGTCCGGGTCGAACAACGAGTGGTCGCCCTCGCGAGCACGCGCTCGGACGGACCACGCCGTCACGCGATCAGCGCATTCAAGTGAAGCCCGCGCCGTGGCGCGTTGGGCGGTGCGGTCGTGCGATCATCGACACCCGCCGGCGATCTTCGCGTCGGCGGTGCGGCCGCGCAAGCCCTAGCGGCCGAGCCTCAGGTCGAGCGCGTTCTGTGGTACGAGCTGCAGGCCCGCGCTCGTCGCGTCGACCCGAAAGGCCTGGGTCGCCAGGGTCGCACCGACCAGGCCGTTGTCGGCCGGCACCGGGATGGCATAGGCACCGGGGCCGATCACGAACGCCGTCGTGGGCGCGAGCTCGATGAGGAGCTCGCCGGTCCCCAGCGGCGCGGCGCTTGGCCGCAGGGCAACGCCCAGCAGGGTGCCGGCGGTCGCGCTCGAGACCACGACATCGCTGCGCCAGGTGCCGCCGACGATCGGCAGCGTCGCGCACGAGTAGCCGCTGGGGTTGATCCCTGATCCATTGCGGGACGTGCAGCGGGCGATTTCGCTCCGGTCGAGCGCCCAGATCCCGGACCCCGTAGCGTCGTTGGCCCCAAACAGGAGCGTGTCTCCGAGCGCCACGAAGTCCGAGGGGGACGATTCTCCCTGCGGGTTGAGGTCCTTGAGCATTCGTGTCCCGGACGTCGATCCATCGGACAGCCATGGCTCCCGACCCGAAGTGCCATCATCGGCCCGGAAGATGCAGTGGCCATCGAACGCGTAAAGCTTGGCCCCGCGCCCCCGCCTGTCGGTCATGGACGACCCGCTGGGGTGAATGTCGCGCAGCATGCGCGTTCCCGCCGCGGTGCCATCCGTCGCCCAGGGCTCGTCGCCGTCCGCGCCGTTGTCTGCCACGAAGGCCACTCCGGTGCCGTACGGCGTGAAAGTGCCCGGCCCCGAACCCTGTGTGCCGGGGGCCAGGTCCCCGAGCATGGCCGTGCCGGCCACCGTTCCATCCGTGACCCAGGGCTCGGCGCCGGTCGCGCCGTCGTTCGCAGCGAAGTAGACCCGGTCCTGCGACGTCTTCATGAAGTGGGGCCACGAGCCGGCCGGGCCCGGGTTGATGTCGATGACGCCCAGCCTGGAGAAGGCGCCGACCTGCGCCCAGGTCCACAGCTCGCGCCCCCGTTGGCCGTCGTCCGCCGAGAACACCAGCTCGCCGTCCCGAACCGCAAAGTCGCGGGGGTCGGACCCCCCGGCTCCTGGCATGATGTCGGCGACGAGCGATGTGCCTGCAACGGTGCCGTCGGTGGCCCACAGCTCCTTGCCGCTGGTGCCGTCGTCTGCGGCGAAGAGCAACAGGTCGTCCACCACCGTCAGGGACGACGGATTGGCGTGACCGCTCGGGTTGATGTCCATGAACTCCGCGGTCCCTGCGGTGGTCCCGTCACTGGTCCAAAGCTCGACCCCGCCGGGGCCCCATGCCGTGAAAAACAGTCGTCCCGCGAACGCGGTGAGGTTGTCGGCTGAACCCCCTTGGCCCGGCGAGATCTCCTTGACCATCACGGTGCCCGCGGTCGTGCCATCGGTCACATAGAGCTCTCTGCCGGAGGGCTGGGTCCAGGCCGTGAAGAAGAGCTTGCCGTTCGCCTCGACGAAGCCATGCGAATACGAGCTGCGCCAATCTAGGCTTAGGTCGGCGAGCATGGTCGTGCCCGCGGCCGTGCCATCCGTGATCCATGGCTCTTCGCCATAGGTGGCGTCATAGCCACTGTAGATCAAACGGCCGTTGTAGACCGCGCCGGGCCCGAAGCCGTGATCGGCCTTCACCAATCGCTGAGCGACGGCATCGCCGGGTGTGGTGAGGCCCAACAGCACCGCAATCGCGGCACTGGCCAGGCCGCGGCCGGCGCCGGCGCGCGCTTTGGATCGTGGGGCAGGCAAGGTCGAGAACGGGGAAGTGAGTCGAGAATGCCGGTCCGAGACGCGGGTCATGATGAGTCCTCCAGTGGGTCGCGGTCGCGTGTGAGCGTCACACAGCTGGAAGGACTCGCATTCCCGCCGACCGGGGCAGATTTTTCTCGGGGCCGCGTCGTCTCGTCCCGGGCGTGGCGCGCTACCCCGCCGGCCCCGCTGGTTAAGCATGCGGTCGGCGTCCAGGGAGGTGATCGTGCCCTGCGGTGCGGCGGTGGCCAGCGTCGCGGAGAGGACGATCGAGGCCAGACAGAGGTCGGGTGGACGTTCGCGTTCCGCTGCTGTTGCGGCTCGGCGGCGACCGGGCGGCCAGCGCCCAGATCGCGCCCAGATGGCTAGACTGGGTCCTCGTGCGGTCCTCGTCCCGAATCGGTGCTCTCGCGCGGACACATCCGGTCTGTTTGGCCGGGGCCGCCGGCACCCTGCTCCTGGCGGCCGCCCTCTTCCCGCCTTGGGAGTTCTACTCCTGCTGCCATGGCGGATTTGGCTTCGAGCCGTACGCCGTGGACAGCGCGGGGCATTGGTGGATCGGCGTGGCGCCGCCGTCGACCGGTGGGTTCCCTGTGCGTGTCGCGATCGCTGCGTACGCGGGACAGCTGCTGGGCGCGGCTGGTCTTTTCGCGTGCGCAGCTTGGCGTGTGGTGCGATCCAGAGCGCAGCTCACGTGAGGCGGCCCGGCGCGGTGCGCCGGTTGCCCGCTACGACGCCGCGGTGATCACGGTCGCATTGTAGATCGCGTGTACGAGCACAGCGCTCCACACGCTGCGCGTGCGTTCGACCGCCAGCGCGGTGATGACGCCGAGCCCGAACACCGGGATCCACGACACCGGCGGGTGCACGATCGCGAACACCGCGGCGCTTGCCAGCACCGCCCACACCGCGCGGAAAGAGCGGCGCAGGCCGCGGAACAGAATGCCGCGGAAGAGCAGCTCTTCAACCAGTGGCGCGGCCACGACCGCCAGTCCGGCCATCCACCATCGGGCGTTGGGCCCGTCGGCGCCGAGGAGCGGCGACTCGGCGCCGAGCCCTTGCAGGGCCGGCCAATGCTCGAGCAGTTGCAGGTACCCGATGCCAAGCGCCGCGGCGGGCAGGCCGAGCGCGATCCCGTACGGGATGGGCGCGCGGAAGCGTTGATCTGCACCTTCGGCCAGACCGAGTGCCGCCATGAGGTTGGGGATGCGGCGCGCAGCGAAGTAGGCCAGGTAGCCGCCGAGAGTCACGACGCCGGCGATCACGAACGCGATCGTGAGCTGGCTGATGGTCAGCGAGGGGAGGGCGGCGCTCTTGTCGGCGCCACTCGGTCGACTGGCGATCTGCATCGCGCCCGCCGTCAGACCCCGTACGACGAAGAACACCAGCGCGGCGATGAGGCCGTCGCTCGAGCTGATGCTGGGTGGGGGCGCGTCGTTGGGATCGAGCAGGAACGGGATCTGATCGTGGACCTTCTGCCAGATCGCGCACGCGAGCAGTGTGCAGAGCACCACGATGGCGATCTTGCTCGACCAGGCGCTGGCGTAGATGCCGTAGCTGTACAGCGACGCCAGCATCAGGTACAGGTAGACCGAGCTCTGTCGCATGCGGCGCTGTACGCGCTGCGCGTGGAGGCGCGCGCCGAGCACGCCGAGCCCTGCCGCAATGGACGCGTAGATCACGACGCCGACGAGCGCGAGGATCGAGCCCGAGAGCAACGCCCAGCCCGAGTGCCCGCCACCGCGCAGCGTGAGCAGTAGGAGCACGGCGCCGGCGTAGGTCAGGCCGACGCCGGCCCACAGCGCGACCTTGCGTCGCAGGATCTCCTCGATGCGGTGCGGGAAGGTGTAGAGCAACCACAGCGTCTGCCCCTCGTTGGTGATCACCGAGAGCCCGCCGGAGAGCACGGCGTAGGCGCCGATGCCGAACGCGATCGTCGCGCCGTGGTCGAAGTTGCCGCCCGCGGCGTCGAGCCACTGCGGGTTGAGCATCATCTGGAAGCCAATGACGAGCAGCGGTACGACGGTCGTCTGCACGAGGAAGTTGCGGTCGCGTACGAAGAGCCGCAGCTCCTTGCCGAGCACGCCGCGAAGCCAGCGCGGCCGTGGCTCGCCGAGGGCGGCGTGGCGGTCACGGCTCGCGTAGGGGCCGCTCGCCGGCACCAGGCCACCGCGTACTAGCTCCGCCGCGCCTTGCACCGCGAGGGCGCCGAGCGCCACCGCCAGCACGGCCAGGGCGAGCAGGGTGTAGCCGACGCTCGCGCCCGACTGCAGAAGCAGGACCGGGGCGCACGGCGGCACGAACGCAATCGCGTCGGGCACTGCGAAGACCGTGGCGCGAAACCAGTCGGGCGGCGCGTCGGCGAGCACGAGATAGAGCAGCGTGTAGAACGCGATGATGCCGAGCGCCGTGCACGCGGCCTGGACATTCTTGGTGGCGCTCAGTGAGCAGCGCACGCGCAGCCAGGTCTCGCAGTAGAGGCGCAGCGCCGCTTGGATCGCGCTGATGTAGACCGTGGTCGCGAGCGCCAGCGGGATGGCGTTCCAGCCAAAGCCGGCGCCCCACAGCGCGACGAAGGCCATCGGCAAGACGGAGAAGTAGGCGAACGGATTGAGGAACGCGTACTCGAACGTCTTGGCCGCGAAGAGCGTGCGCGCCGTTGCTGGGAACGAGAACAGCCACTCGGTCGTCCAGTCGACCTTGCCGAGGTCCTGGTTGGCGTTGCCGAGCGTGGTGAGCAGCAGGGCGACAAACAACACGACGAACGTCAGTGACAGGCCGCGCCGCATGCCGCGCTCGCCGAGCGGGTAGGGCCAAAACCTCGGGTCCGGCAGTAGGCGTTCGTCGCTGTGGTCGTGTCTTGTTGGGGCCTCGGCGGTCGGGCCGCCGTTGGTCGTCACCGCGGTGGTCGCGCCTGGGGGCTCCAAAGTCCCCAGCCGCTCGACGTAGCGCGTGGCCATGACCACGCCCTGCAGCATGAACAGCGCGCCGAAGG
Source organism: Planctomycetota bacterium (assembly GCA_039029375.1). Classification (GTDB taxonomy): domain Bacteria; phylum Planctomycetota; class UBA1135; order UBA1135; family UBA2386; genus JBCCGH01. The sequence goes on along the minus strand of JBCCGH010000142.1, from coordinate 15,808 downwards.
CCATGAGTGCGAGGTTGACGCGGCTCCCTTTGTCGGGGGTCGCGCCGCGTGGTTCCTGCGGCCCGCGCCGCCGGCGGCGCAGGAAGCCGGAGTGCCGGTTGGCGAAGCGCCGTAGCGCCACCCCGGCGAGGATGGTCATCACGCGCCAAGGCGATGGCGGGGGTGGCCTCATGCGCCGTCGTCGGCGCCGTTCGGTGGCGCGTCGGCGGGCTCGGTTTCTCGCGCGGCCGCTTCGAAGAACACGTCCTCGAGCGAGCCGGACGGCGCCAGCTCGGCGCGCAGCTCGGCCAACGGTCCCGAGGCCGCGAGCCGGCCCTTGTGCAGGATCGCAATGTTGCGGCAGAGCCGCTCGGCCTGGTCGAGCAGATGGGTGCTGTAGAACACCGCCGTGCCGCGCCCGGCACATTCGCGCAGAACCTCCTGCAGGGTGCGCGTGGCGAACGGGTCCAGGCCGCTGCTCGGTTCGTCGAGGATCAGTAGCGCTGGCTCGTGGACCAAGGCACAGATCAGCGCGAGCTTCTTCTTCATGCCCTTGGAGTAGTTCACCGCGAACTCGCCCAACGCGTCGTCCAGCTCGAGGCGATCGATCAGCTCACCCGCGACCCGGTCGGCGTCGGCCCGCCGCAGCCCCCGCATCTCGCCGACGAAGCGGATGATCTCGGCGCCCCGCAGGTAGTCGTAGAAGACGGGCTCGTCCGGAACGTAGCCGACGTGGCGCTGCACTTCGGCCCGCTGCCCGAAGCAGTCCAGCCCACAGATCCGCGCTGTGCCCGCGGAGGGCTGCAGGATGCCCATCAGCATGCGGATGGTCGTCGTCTTCCCGGCGCCGTTGGGCCCGAGGAGGGCGAAGAGATCGTTGGCCTCGACCTGCAGCGAGATGGCGTCGACGGCACGAAACTCACCGTAGGTCTTCGCCAGGTGGTCGATCTGCAGGATGTGCTCGCTCATCGCGACGCCGGCGGGGATACCATCGCCAGGGGCCGCGGGCGAGTCGACCTCCAAACGGAACGATCTTTGGTGCTGGCTTTCGGTGCTGGGCTATACGCGCCGCGGCTCGATGCGCTGGGGTTGCGGTGGTGGGGGCGCCTTGGGGGATTCACCCTGTGCGACCGGCCGCGGGCCCACGGTTCCGCGGATACGCTCCGACGCGGCCCGGGCGGAGGTTAACGTAGGGGTGTTGCAAGGTCCGGCGAAACCGCGCGCGGCGTCGCGGCGAAAGGCAGGTATGGTGATCTCGTCCCCCAAGGGTGCTCTCCTTCTGGGGTTGCTGCTCGCGTGCCCCGCGCCCGCGCAGCGGCAGCCTGACCGCCGGCTGGACCACACCACGGCGATTGCGCGCCTCCCTCGGTTGGCCGCGGTGGACGACGGGATCTACGTCGTTTGGGAGGACTACCGCAACGGTGGGTCGGACATCTTCTTCAACCGTTCGCTCGACCGTGGGCTCACTTGGCTCGGCGAAGACCGTCCCGCGTACCCGCCGACGCTCGGCTCGTTGGCCTACGCGCCCGATCTCGCCGCGGCGGGCACGTCGGTGTTCGTGGCGTGGGAGGATTTCCGCGAGGGCATCGCCGACGTCTATTGCAGCAGCTCGCTGGACGGCGGCACCTCATGGCTGCCGCCGCGGCGCCTAGACACCGATGCAGCGGGCAGCGGCTCGTCGCAGGGCGTGCGCGCGGTCGCGGCCGCGTCGACGGTCGTCGTCGCCTGGGAGGACGCGCGCGCCGGCGCGTCCGACATTCATTGCAACCGGTCGGTGGACGGCGGCGTGACTTGGCTGGCGGCAGACGTGCGGCTGGATGGCGACGTGGCGGGCGCGGCCGATTCGTTCCAAGTGGATTTGGCCGTGACGGGGAGCGTCGCCTACGCCGCGTGGTCGGACGCTCGGGCCGGGGCGACCGATATCCTGCTGTGCCGCTCGATGGACGGCGGCGCGACTTGGAGTGCACCTCAGCGCATCGACACCGATCCCGCCGGCGCCGCGGAGTCGCGCGCGCCGCGGCTCGCCACGTCGGGCGACGCGGTCTTCGTGGTGTGGGAGGACGACCGCGATGGTGGCAGTGCCATTCGGTTCAATCGTTCGCTCGATCGCGGCGTGACGTGGATGGCCGACGATGGGCGACTCGACACCGCGCCGCTCGGCCCGCGTGTCTTCTCCAGCGAAGTGCGCATCGCGACCGAGGGCGATGCGGTCTACGTGGCCTGGCAGGGCGGGGCCTCGTCGCTGCAGGCCGACATGCGCTTCAACCGTTCGCTCGACCGCGGGGCCACCTGGCTGGCTCAGGACGTGCAGGTCAACCGAGACCCGGGCGGCCTGGCGAACCACATCTTGCCCGCCCTCGCAGTCGTCGGCGACTCGGTCTACTTGGCTTGGCAGGACTACCGCGATCTGAGCGCCGAGATCTACCTGAACCGCTCCGCTGATCGCGGCACCACTTGGCTGCCACGCGATCTCCGGCTCAACACCGACCCGGTCGCGCGCGTCAATCACAAGCGCGTGGCGCTCGCCGCGACGGCGGCAGGAGTGTTCGCGGCGTGGGAAGACGATCGCCGTCGTTGCTGCGACATCTACTTCACCGTGCCCTTCGCCGTCTTTCCGTACGGGGAAGGCACCGCCGGCACCGGCGCCGTCGTGCCGGCCCTGAGCAGTGCGGGTGAGCCGACCCTGGGCTCGCGTCTGGACGTGACGGTGTCTGGCGGGCTCGGTGGCAGCATGGGCGCCTGGATCTTCAGCGGCGCGCGCACTCGGCTGCCGTTGTTGGGCGGCGAGCTGCTCGTCGAGCCCGAGGTCGCGGTCCCTCTGCTGCTCGACGGCGCCCTGGGCTCGGCCGGCGCGGGCGCCGCCACACTGCCCCTGTCGATCCCGTCGGTGCCTGGGGCCTTGGGCCGGGTGACCCACGTGCAGGCGCTCATGCTGGATGCCGGCGCACCGGGCGGCGTGGCGATGAGCAACGGCTTGGAGATCTGGACGGGCTAGGTGGAGGTCGAGTCCTCCCCTGCGCAGCGTGTATTGCGGGTAGGAACCGCTCTGCCTCGGGTTCAGGGCAGGGCGGCGGGACCGTTCTGCTCATGGGGCGCGGAGTACGCGGCGGGCGCGGCGTGCGCACGTCGCGGCCGGCTGACCGACCTGCAGTTCCAGGGGACTTAGCGGCGTCGCCGTCCAAACGGCCGCCGCCCGGGGCCACCGCGGTGCGGGCCGCCCCGCGGAGGCTCGAGGGGGCGCCACGTCGGGTCCGGGTGGAGGGCGCGGGCGATGTCGGCATGCCGCTCGGCCTCGGTTCGGTTCCGGCTATCGGCGTGGAGTCGTGAGAGCAGCAGATGGAGCCACAGGTCGCCGGTCGCGGTATCGGCCACCGACTCCAAGTAGTCGATCGCCGCATCGCGCTGGTTGACCATCGCGAGCGCGGCGCCGAGCAAGACGGCTGTGTCGGTCGCGACTTCGTCGGCGGGACACTCCGCGCGCAGAGCCAGCAAGGCATCGGCATCATCGGCGATGAGCGCGGCGCGCGCTTGCTGGCGCAGTGGGTCGGGGTCCAGCGACTCGCACGCGCCCAACCACGCTTCAATGGGAGCTCCCGGCCGGTTGGGCCGCAGGTGGCGCAGGGCGAGGTCCTCGAGCGAACGCGCCAGCGTCTGTCGAAACGCCTCTGGTGCTTCTTGCGCGGCAGGGCCCACCGTCAGCGGCGGGTCCATGTGGATGCCCGCCCGGTTGAGCACGCCGTGGTACGCCTGGGCGAGCCGCTCCGGCGGGGCCATATTGCCACGGATCTGCAAGAGTTGGTTCTCGATCTCCTGGCGCGACTGTTGGTTGTCGGCCCGGCGCATGAGTCCAGCGATGGCCGCCTGTTGGGCGGCGTCGGCGCCCGCCACGTCGGCAAGCCCGCCGGCCCGCTGTGCCGCGGCGAGGGCTGCCGTGGGATCGCCACGACCCAGTGCCCGTTCGCCCTCCTGCATGGCCGCCGTCAGGCGCGCGCGGAGGTTGGCCGCGTCGACGCTTTGTCGCCCGACGACGAAGCCGATGATGATCACCGCGGCCCCGAGAGCCGTCGCGAGCCCAACGATCCGCCAGCGCGCGCGCCGTTCGGCCGTGGCCCGTGCGGCCGCGGCGGCTGCGGCGCGTTCGGCGGCCCGCGCCCGGTCTTGGGCACCGGTGGTGAAGGCGCTGATCCGCGCCGCCACCGCGTCCGCATCCGGCGGTCGTTGGTCCGGGTTGGCCTGTAGGCAGTCGCGCACTAGCGCCACGAGCTCGTCTTCTGCTGGCGCTTTCGCCAGCTCGGCGAGCACGTCGTCCAAGTCGGCCGCCGCGGCCGCCGCCAGGGCGCGCGCGCCGCGATACGGTGGTCTTCCGGTCAAGATCTCCAGCAAGATGGCGCCGAGCGCAAACACATCGCTGCGTGGGTCGATGCGATCGACTTCGCCGCGAGCTTGCTCCGGCGCCATGTAGGCCGGAGTCCCCAGCGCGGCGCCGACTATTGACGCGGCGGGGTCGGTGTCGAGCTCGGGCTGGTCGGCGCCGGGCTCCCGCCTGGGCCCCGGCGCCGGCCCCTCCGCCTCCGGCGCGCCGCCCGCGCGCCGCAGCTCTTTGGCCAAGCCCCAGTCCATGATCTGCACTTCGCCGAACGCGCCGACCATGATGTTGTGCGGCTTGAGATCGCGGTGGACCACGCCTTGTGAGTGGGCGTAGGCCATGGTCTCGCAAGCGCGAGCGAAGACCGACAACCACCGCGCGCGTTCCGCACCGAGCTCCGGGCGCGCCCGCAACAGCGCCGCGAGCGTCTGTCCTTCCACGAGCTTCATCGCGAAGAACGGGCGACCTTCCGCATCGACGCCCATCTCGTGCACGGGCACGACACCCGGGTGCTGCAGGCGCCCGCACACGCGCGCCTCGGCCACAAACCGCCGCAGGAGGTCGGTGTTCGAGTGCAGATCCGGGCGCAGCACCTTGACCGCGACGCGGCGGTCCAGGTCGGGGTCGCGGGCGTCCCAGACGACTCCGATGCCGCCACGGGCGAGCTCGCCGTAGATCTGGTATCGCCCGATCTTGGTGGGCGGCGCCCCTGGCGGCCCGGGCGGGATCGCGGGTGCCGCTGGGGTGGCCGCGGCGACCGGCGCTTCGCCGCGAGCCCGGAACGCGCTCTTGAACGCCCGGTCCCAGGTTTGCTCCTCAATCGGGTCGGGGTTGTGGGGCATGCTCATGCGTCATCCGCCGGGGCCGGCCGATTCGCGGCCAGAATTCGATGCTGCCCAGGCGGAGTAGGGGGCTTCGTGGCGATGGCGTCGCGGGTTGCCGCGGTCTGGGTCATTCCAGCAGCTCCAGGACCAACCGGCACTCGGTGTCGACGGCCGCGGTCGGCCCGGTGACATCGAACGCCACCTCGGCGCGCAGCGCCTGCTTGAACTCGTCGCGAGCCGACGCGTACTCATGGTGGAGCCACGCCGAGTCGACGTTCCACCGCTTGGCGATTTCGCGAATCGGCAGGTCCTCCCCGAAGCGAAGCTCCAGGAGCTCCACGCGACGTATCGCTCGTTCGCCCCTAGCGCTGGCGAACGCGCGATGGCGGTGCCGGGCCCGCTCGACGACGCCCCGCGCCCATTCGCGGTCGAAGGCGCGCGACATCGAGGTCTGCTCGGCGGCCAGTGCCTGCGGATCCGCCGCCGGATCGCGACGCTCGCGGCGGCCCGCAGCGCGGCTCTCGTGACGCATGGCGACCTTGCTGGTGACGCCGAAGAGAAACGCCCGGAAGCTGGTGGCGCGCTCCGGGTCCAGGCGTCGCAGGGCGCCATCGTCGCGGAACAGGTCCACGAAGACCTCTTGGATGGCGTCGTCCAGCCCCGTGATGGCCGCGGTGCCACGCCAACGCTTGGCCAGGAACGCGCGCACGACGCGCAGATAGTGGTGGGCGAACTGGCTGCGGGCTTGCTCATCGCCCGCGGCCGCCCCGCGCACCACGGTCCAGCAAGTATCAAACTCGGCCGCCACGGCAGCGACCGACCATAGCGAGTTGGCGGCCGGTGCGAAGGCACCCATTGCCGGCCTACGCCGATGTCGCGCGCGCGGCGAGGTCGCGCACCTGCGCGTAGAGCTCCATCTCGTCGTCGCCAGCACGCAGGAGGTCCTCGGCGAGTTGGGCGGCACCGGGCTCGAACACCGTGATGACGCACGACCCGCCAAACGCGAAGTAGCCCAGCTCGTCGCCCCGCGCCACCGTTTGGCCGGGTGTCTTGGTCATCGCGATGGTACCGACGCACGTCGCGCCGATCGCGACGAACGCGACGGCCCCAAAAGGCGAGCCTTCGATGAGGCTGACCACGCGCGCGTTCTGCCACAGGTAGGTAATCCGGCGGGCCAAAGCGATGGGATTGACGCTGTAGAGGGGGCCAGGGAGGCGGACCTGGCGCGTTAGGTCCCCGGCGACGGGCGCGTGGAAGCGGTGGTAGTCGGTCGGGCAGAGGCGCGAGATGATCGCTGAGCCGCCTGCGAAGCGCGCGCCGAGATCGCGGTCGCCCAGCAGTTCGACCACCGACAGTTGCTGGCCCTTGGCGTAGAGGAAGCCCGTCGCGGCGAGATCGGGGACGCCGCGATGGCGCCCGTCCGCGGGGAACACCGCGTCGTGCTCATCGCCTCGCAGCGGCCGCGCCTCCGGCCGGAGCTCCCGATAGAAGAACTCATTGAAGGTCGCGTAGGACTCGACGGGCTGCGCGAACTCCTCCGGGTCGAGCTCGAATTCGGCGATGAAGGGCGCGATGCGGCGGCGGCTCGCCGGCCGGTTCATCCGCCAGCCGTAGTAGCGGCTGAACGCGGGACGGCGCAACAGCGCCCAGAGAGTGCCGCGCCCTGCGGCCGTTTCATAGGCCCAGCGGAGCGCGCTCTCGCCGTAGATCGCTTCCGTCTCGGTCTGCTGCCGATAACGGTGATAGAAACGGGGCGATGCTGCGGCCATGGCGGCGGTGAGCATAGCTACCGCCGCGCCGCAAGCCCGCGTGGTATCAGTTCGGCAGCAGCACGGTGTCGATCACGTGGATCACACCGTTGCCGGCCAGCACGTTCGCTTTGATGACGCGGGCACCGTTGACGGTCACGCCGGCGTCGGTCCGCGTCACCTCGAGCTTGCTGCCCTGCACCGTGGCGGGCGAGGCCGAGACGTCACCGTCGGACAGTGGCAGGTCTTCGGCGAGCACGCGGCCGGGGACAACGTGGAACGTCAAGACCGACTTGAGCTTGGCCTTGTCCTTGAGCAGCGCTGGGATGGTGCCGTCGGGGAGCTTGGCGAACGCGTCATCGCTCGGCGCAAAGACCGTGAATGGTCCCTTGGCCTTGAGCACTTCGACGAGCTCGGCGGCCTTCACTGCGGTCACCAGCGTGCCGAACGAGCCGGCCTCGACGGCGACGTCGACCAGGTCCGGCCGCGGCAACATCACCGTGTCGATCACGTGAATCAGGCCGTTGCTGGCCGGGATGTCGGCCTGGACGACCTTGGCGCCATCGACGCGCACTTCATCGCCGGTCTGCACGCGCACACTCTGGCCCTGCACCGTCTCCGCCCAGCTCTTGCCGGTCAGATCGGCGGCCGCGACGCGACCCGCGACGACGTGATACTTGAGGATTGCGGCGAGCTTGGCCTTGTCCTTGAGCAACGCTGGGATGGTGCCGTCGGGGAGCTTGGCGAACGCATCGTCGCTCGGTGCGAAGACCGTGAACGGTCCGTCGCTCTTCAGCGTTTCGACCAGACCTGCGGCCTTCGCCGCTGTTAGCAAGGTTTCGAACGAACCCGCCTTGGTGGCGATATCGACAATGTCGGCGGTCGGGCGCGAAGCGCTAGCCTCGGTGGCGTTCTGCGCGCCGAGGGAGCCGAGGATGAGAGTCGCGGCGATCAAACGCGGGGCGATTTGGTGCGAGAGCATCGATTTCCTTTGCCTGGAGGTTGATAGACGGACCGCAGTTCGCGGTCGTCTGCACCCCGGATGCAGGCATTCGCCGGTCAGGTGCCGCGGCGTGGGGATGCGCGGTCGCTCCCGGCTACTGGCGCCGGCTGGCGGCTACTCCGGCTGCAATCGCTGCGTCGGCCGACGGACGCCGTCGCCGATGACAAAACTCGCGTGGGCGGGGCGTGCGCCATTCACCGTGGCGCGCAGTTCGTAGTGGCCGGGGCCAAGCGGCAGCTCAAAGCGCACCATGTCCGTCGCTCGATCGAAGGTCGCGCCGATCTGGTCGTGCAGCACTTCCACGCGGATCGTGCCGACGCTCATCCACAACGCCACGTCGACCGTGAGCCGCTCGCGCCCCGGGCGCGGTGCGGCCCACTCGAAGGGCTGCGGTCGTCCCGACTCAAGACGCAGTCGGGCGTGCGTGTCGTCCTCGGACACGGCGATGCGCGCCCATCGCGGAGCGAGCCCGGGAGCGCTGGCGAACAGCACGTGTGGGCCGCTCGGCAGAGGTGGCGACCGAAAGACCGCTGCCTCGACGCGGCACCGCCTGGGGGGGGCGCCATTCCCATCTGCGGTCGCGACCCAGACCGTGGCGTCCTTGACGAGATCCCCATCAGGTCCATCCACCCTCACCGTGAGGAAGCGCGGCTGGGGTGCCGCAAGTTCGCCGACGGCGACGTCCTTCGTGCCGACTTGGAAGGGCCCATAGAGGCTCCGTGGCAGCCGCGGATCCCGCAGCTCGATGGTGTAGGTCCCGGCCGGGAGCCCGTCGAAGGCGAACTCGCCGGTCCGGGCGTCGGCGATGGCCAACGTCCACCAGCCGTTCGTCGCGCGGAGGCGGAGCCGGGGCCCGTGGCGCGACCGGTCGAGGGCGCCAGTGACGCGGCCGTGCAAAACCGCCACCTCGGGCTGGGCAACGCGGACCACGACCTCTTCGGCGGGTGGCTCGTCCAACCCGATCGACGCCACCGGAAATGCCGCGGCCGCACGACCGGCAGCCGTCGGCGGAAACACGTAGACCGCCAGCGACTCGACCGCCACGCGTGGGATCACGCACCGCCCCTCCGCGTCGCATGGGTACCGCCGACCCGCGCGAGGTGCTTGCCCGCTGCCGATGGCCACGGTGTAGCCTGGCAGGGGCTCGTCGGTGGGACCCACTGCGCGCACCGCCAACGCCACGTGACGCGGGATCGTCGCGGTCCATCGCAGCACCTGTTGCGGCTCGAGCTCGACCTCTTCGGAGAACACGGCGGCGCGGTCGTCGACCCGCAGTCGCGCGTCCACCTCGGCACCCACGTAGATCTCGTGCTCACCCGGCAGCAAACCCTGCACTCGGAACCGTCCGTCGCCGTCCGTCGTCGCGACTCGGTCGGAGACCTTGTGGCCGACGTCGTGCTCGAACGCGCCTAGCCCCAGCGACCCGTGCCACTCCACCAGCACGGGCAAGTCGGGGTACGGGAGCCCGTCGTCGCGGGTGATGGTGCCTTCGATCACGGCGCCGCGATCGAGCTGCAAGCGCACGTGGTGATCAGCGCCCGGGCGAATGGCGACCGTCGCCGCGGCAACCTGCGCGACCTGATCGTCGGGCGCGCGCGCCACGACCAAGGCACGCCCCATGGGCACTTCCGTGGAGTCGAAATGCCCCTGGTCGTCGGCCCGGACCAAGAACCCCTCGAGGTCCATTGGCCGGCGGAATTCCTCCGCGTACTTCTGCGCCAGCACGCCGTCCGGATGCTGACGGGCGTCCTCGTCGGCAGCGATCGCGACGAGCGCGTGCGGCACCGGCGCCCCGCGCGCATCGACGACATCGCCCCGCAGTCGATGGCCGCGCGCTCCCAGCCGTAACACCAGGTCCACCTCGGCGCCGGGCGCCGCCGCGACGCGGCCGCTCCGTTGGTGGTGCGACGGTTGGTACCCCTCGGCGCGCGCGAGCAGCTCCGTACCCGGGGCCACGTCCGCGATCTCGAATTCGCCGTCGGTCGCGCTCCGCGCGGCCGCTTGAAACCAGTCGTGGTGTTCACGGCGCTTGGTGTAGATGGTCGCGTCGGCAACCGGCGCACCCGCCACGTCGAGGACGCGCCCCCGCACGGCGACGCCAAGAGGAATCTCCAGGGTCACCGAGCTGAGGGTGTCGGCGGTCACTCGGACGCGGCTGCCGGCGCAGCGGTCCGGTTGCAGCAAGTACGTCGCGGGCTCGAGGTCGCCGAACCGGGCGACACCGTCGCCGTCGGTCCGGAGCTCGAGGCCGGTGGGGACCCCGACGGCGCGCAGATACAAACCGACGTCGCCCGCCGGTCGAGCGCCGTGGGAGAACTTCACCTGCACTTCGAGCGTCCCCAGACCGGTCGTCGTTGTGGCGTCGGTGCTGGTCTGCGGCGTCGTCGCGACGCGTTCGCGCACAAGTCTCGGCCCGTCTGCGTCTGGCGAGGTCTGTAACGACGACGCGTCGGCCTTGGGCGCGGCCCCCGGAGTCGCGCTCGCGGGAGCGGGCGACCGCGGCAGCACCGCGATGGCAAACCAAGTGGCACAACCGATCGCCAGTACGGCGACCCCCTTTGCGATCACACTCTTCATGATCTGGATTCCCAGCAACGCCGGCGGTGCGCCCACCTGTGCGGCGGCGGCACGGGCGAGAACCGCGGACCGGATGCTGGTAAGTTGCGGAGCGGCCCACGTCACCGTTGCCGTCAGCCCGCCGGCAAACCCCGCGGGCAAGGAGCGGCGCAGCAGCTCCATCCCCCGCATGACCTGATTGCGCACGGTACTGGCGGGGCAGCCCCGCTGGCCCGCGATCGCGCGGGACGAGGCGCCGTGTTCCAGCTGATCGATCAGCACGCTGCGGTAAGGCTCTGGCAGAGCGCGTACCCGCAAGCGCAGCTCGGTCGCGAGCTCGCGTGCCTGTGCGGTGGCGACCGGGTCGCTGTCGGGCCCGTCTTCGGGGCACGAATCGCCGATGGGGCCGAGCGAGGTCCGCGCTCGTCGGGCGAGGTTGGCGAGCACCCCGAGGAGCCATGGGACGACGGGCCGGCGCGGGTCATAGCGCTGCCGACTCTCGATCGCGCGCAAGAACGTCTCCTGGACCAGGTCCTCGGCAGCATCGGCCGTTTTGGTCAGATGCCGGGCGACGCGGAGCAGCTCGGGAGCGGTTCGATCGAAGACCGCGGCCAGGGCGCGAGGGCTGCCGGTGCGGCAGTAGCGGCGAAACCAGCGATCGATGGGTGCGGAGTCGAGCACGACGCTGCTCCTTCCGAGCGGGCGAGCCGACGTCGCAAAGAAACCGGGCGAACCGCACGATTTCTGCGGTCGGCGTTATTTCCGCGCGCCGCGGCCCCAGCGCGGCTTGGAGCCCGGGCCGAGCTCGTGGTGTTGGCCGGTGTCGAGCCGCACGACGTGGATGCGGCGACTCCACTGCTGACTGATGGTGCCAATCACGACCCAACCGCCGCGGGCGCGGAACTCCTCGATGCGGAACGCTGGGAGGACGAGCTGCGGGTCGGCGAGGGTGTTGTGGAGTGGAGAGCGTGCGCGCGGTCCGGCCGCGCGGCGCAGGCGGCCATCGACATCGAGGAAGAGGATCGAACCGTCCTCGAGCTCCTGCGCCGAAGGGTCGACGGCGCCGGGCGCCGCGGGGGGCGGCGCGCCCGTTGCCGGTGGCGGTGGCAGGCGTGCGAACGTGCCGTCGGCGATCGCGACCTGCCACCGGCCGGGCGACATCGCCCCGCTCGTCCCCCCGCCGACCGGGCCGAGATCGAGCTCGACCGTCGCATCGTCGAGCCAGCGCAACCCGCGCGGCATGGTGCGGCCGAGCGTCTGGGCGTCGAGCAACGGTTGAGCCTCGGCGGTGCCACGGTCGACCAAGCTGACCTGACCGAGCCTGGCGGTCACGATGTGCTGGCCGTTGGGGGACACCGCGAAGCGTGGGCAGGCCACGCGCACGGTCTGTTTGGACCGGTCAGCCTCGATGAGTTGCAAGGCGGTCCCGACGTTCGGAGCCGAGCGCGACGAGGAGATGGGACAGTTCACCGCCCAGCCGCCGTTGGCCAACGCCGCCAGATCGGTCGGGTCTGCGGTGTCGAAGGAGTAGAGCAAGTCCTTCGCGAGCAAGCGTGGGCCGGCGTCGCCGGGGCGCAGCTCGAAGAGGCTGCGACTGACCAAAGGGGCGTCGTCATTGTCCCGCAGCCAGGCGAGGGTCGTCGGCAACTCGGGCACGAGCACACGCGTGCACTCGGCCTCGATCCAAGGGGCCAGAGCCGCCAGCCAAGCCTGCTTGCCCTGGCCGTTGATATGCAGGGCATCGGCCGCCATGCGCTGGTTGGGAGCGCCGCCGTCATCCAAGAAGAGGCCGCGGAGGTCGACGTAGCGCACTTGCGGATATCCACCCAGGGTGTCGACCTCGGTGCCCTCTCCGATCGTGACAATCCCGTCGTGCACCGCGTTGACCTTGCGGCGCAGCCCACTCGCCGCCGCGCGGCCCGCGGGGAACGGGCCGCAGACCAGGATGCAGGCAAAGGGATGCCGTGCCCGCAGGTCGTCGACGACGGCGTGGATGCCGGCCGCAGTGTCCGCGGCGGAGTGACCCGCGGCGTTCAGGTTGTTGATCCCAATCTGCAGCACGATCACGCGTGGGCTCCAGCCGCGGAGCAGGCCTTGCCGGAGGCGGTAGCGCAGGTGCTCGGTGCGATCGCCGCTGAGCCCAAGCGACACAGCGTCCCGGCCGGCGATCTCGAACCGACGCTGAGCGTGCCCGGTCAGGCCCTGCGTGATGGAGTCACCGAAGAAGACGACGTCGGGGCCGAGTGGCAGCTCGCGCTGCAGTTGCTCGAGATCGTCGAGAGCCTTCCACCACGTGCCACCCCAACCGGCGCCGCCGCGGAACTCGGCGGCGGGCGCTGGATTGATGCTCGCCCGCAGGTCGACGGGCAAGCCGAGATCGGGCGCCAGCGCGCGATGCAGAAGGTCGGCGATCGCGAAGTTGCCAAAGCAGTCGGGGTGCACGCCATCCGTCGTCTGGCCGCGCTGCAGAACGCCGTCGAGCGCGAGGTGCGCCACGCCGTCTCGGGTGGCCGCGAAGGCGCGCGTGCGCTCTTGCAACTCGGCGATGCGTGGCGCCCGCGCGGTGAGGCTCTGGGCGCGCGCCTCACTCAAACCGGGTTGATCCGGAAACATCGGTGGGGGGCCGAGCAGCCAGATCTTGGCGTCCGGGCGCCGGGCCCGCGCGTCGGCGACAAGGCTGCCCAGGTCTTCCTCCCACGCCGCGTTCTTGCGCCAGTTGCCACGGCGATGCTCGACCGTGTCATTGGTGCCGAGCATCACGACCAGGTGATCAAAGCCGGAGCCCATCGCCTGCGCATAGGCCTCGGTCTCGTGCATCGGTCGGTCGCCGTCGCGCAGCAACGTCGCGCCGCCGACACCGAAGTTCGTCACGCGATGCTGCTCCCACTGCAGCTCGACATTGAGGCGCTCGCTGAGTTGGTGGGTCCACGCCATCCGAACTGCATCGGGGAGCGTGTCGTTGACCGCCGTGATCGAGTCGCCCAGACAGGCGATCGTCCAAGCGCGTCGTGTGGGCGTGGCAGGCGTCGGTGCGGCGGGCGCCGTCGCGGCGGTGTCCAGGTCCTGAAGCGCGGGGGCGCTGACCGCGATTCCGAGGCCGAGTGCGGCGAGGAGCATGCGGGCGATCATCCGCCCGGCGATCCTCCACGCCAGCCCGAGCCAGTCAGCGCGGCGCCGTGCGCGCCGGCTTCGAAGCCGCCCCGAGATGCGCGTCGATGAGCAAGGCGCCGAGCCGGAGTGCGTCCAGCACGTTCTGCGTGCGCGATCGGTCCGGGTGGCGAATGCGCAGGTCGTGGCCCAGCTGATAGTAGCCGTCCCCGATGCCCAGCCGCGCTCGCGCCCGGGCCGTGGCGTCTTTCAGCTGCCCGCCGGCGACCGGAAGGCGATGGCAGGCCTTGCAGCTGCGCATGATGGCACGTTGGTGCGGGGGGATGGCGGCACGGTTGGCGTCCGCCGCGGCGTCTGCGATGGCGGCGGCGGCGCCCGAGGCCTCGGTCGCCAGGCGTTCAAACTCGGGCGCGGCATCGCCGAGGATCGGCTGCAACGGCGCGCTGAGCTTCGCCACCGCGGCGAACTCGCGGCTCATCATGCGCGATTCGGCCGCGGGGTCGCGATCGGAGCTCGGTGGTAGGTTGAACACCGAGGCTTGCTCGTTCATGTGGCGCAGGACGTCGAGCAGCGCGATCGCGAGTTGGGCCTCGTCGTCCTTCGGAGCGGCCGCGGCGGTGGCGCGCCACTCGCCGAGCGACTGGCGTGGTCGCGCACCTTCGAGGCGCGGCACGTCGTGGAACTCGAGCCCCTCCATGAGGTGGTTCCACTCGTCGACGACCACGTCGGTGGCGTCGGTGACCGCGGCCGCGACCAGCGCCATGTCCTTGGTGAGAGCCACCAGTGCCCAGGCGGTGGGGTCTTCGTCGGCGACCGGCGCGCGCGCGACGAAGACCGGTGTGCCGTCCGCGCGGCTTGCCTCGAACAAGCGGGCCTGCCGCAAGGTGTCGGTGGAGCTCGCAGTCGCCTGCGCCAGTGCCGCAAAGGACGACTCGGGCAGCTCCAGCCCGCGCGCCCCGCGCCAGTCAGGCGCCAGAGCGCCGATGACCGCGGTCGGCGATCCGCGGTCCTGCGCCGTGACGGTCGACGCACTGGTTGCGACGAGGAGGATCCAGCAGCAATGCAGCTTGCAGTTCATGACATTGGGTTCTCTCAACCGCGACGACGCAACGGGACGCTCGTGTGCGAGAGTCCGACGCTGCTCACGTGGACTTCGAAGGCCGCGATCGGCTCGAAGCCGGGGATGGATGTGAGTTGGACCGAGTAGTTGCCCGGGGCGGCGACCGCGATTCGGAAGGGGCTGGTCCCGCGAATCCGCTGCTCGGCGACCGCCCCGTTGGCGTCGCGCACGCGGACGAGCACGGGTTGCGCGAGTGTGGCCTGGGCCTGGCCCTCGGTCAGGTAGAGCCGGAACGAGGCCGCGCGTGTGGGCGTTGCGGTGCCGCCACGAAGATCCGGGCCGGAAGCGAACCAACCGAACCCAAAGGCCGCCGCCGCGAGGGCCAGGCCACCCGCTAGCCAGAATGGCTTGCCGCGCCACCGCCGCGGTTGGATGACCAGCGCACCCAGTACCTGGCGCCACTCGGGATCGCGGCGGGCCAGTTGCGAGCGCAGCTCGGCGAAGGCGCGCTTGAGTCGTGTGCGGACGGTTTCGAAGCGCAGGCCCAATCTCGCCGCCACGGCACGGGTCGACAAGTCCTCGAGGCAACGGAGGAGCACGACCTCCCGGTAGGTGGGGCGAAGCTTCATGATCTCGCTGACGACGATCCGGTGCATCTCCATCGCCGCGGCCAGTTCATCGGTGGGCGGCGCCGACTCGGACGGTGCCGCGCGCCCTTCGTGCTCCTCGCGCCGTCGCCGCGCTCGGCGCGCACGCCCGGCGGTGCGCCGCACGACCGACCGCAGAAATGCCCGCCCCGCCGCAGGGTCCCGCGGCGGCCGGGTGAGCGCGGCGACGTAGGCGTCTTGCACCACGTCGTCGCCGTCGGATTCGCCGACCAGCCTGGCCGCCAGGCGCCGGGCGAAGTCGAAGTGAGTCGCTAGCTCCGCGTCGTGGTGTGCATCGCCCATCGGCGTAGACATGGTGTCCAGCGCCGGCCCGCGCGGTTCAGGAAATCGCCGCCGGGGTCGATGGCGGCGATCTGGTGGCGTGATTCAGGAATCCGGGGCCTTCTCCACGGCCCTCAGCGCCGCTCGCAGCGTTGGGTCGTCCTCGCCGTATCCACCAATATGCCTGCGGCGACCCGCCTTGCGACCGGCGCCGATGTCTCGCGGATAAGGCCCC
>JBCCGH010000141.1:0-25362 GCA_039029375.1 Planctomycetota bacterium | reverse complement strand
TAAGTCGGCGAGCCATGTGTGCCGCTCGCAAGGCGCTGTCGACGCAGGGCTTGTTGGTGGACAAGTCGAGGAGACGCAACGCCGCGAGCGGCGCAGAGGGCCGTCGACATATGTGACGAACTTCCGACACGCAACACTAGGACACAACCGCGTGCCGGGCGAGGTGATCCTCGAGCACCTGCGCGACGCAGCACGTGAGCTTCTTGCCGCAGGCGATGTGCAAGAACTCGTTGGGCCCGTGCGCGTTCGACTGCGGCCCCAACACCCCGGTGATCAGGAACTGCGCGCCCGGAAACTTCTCGCCGAGCATGCCCATGAACGGGATGGAGCCACCCTCGCCCATGTAGACCGCGCTCTTGCCGAAGAACGTCTGCGACGCGCGCTCGGTCGCGGCCTCGAGCCACGGCGCCAACTTGGGCGCGTTCCAGCCGGCGCCACCTTGCTCGGCGTGGAACTCCACCTTCGCGCCGTACGGCGGGTCTTTGGTCAGGATCTCGCGCAGCCGCGCCGTCGCCTGCTCGGTGTCCATCGTCGGCGGTACCCGCAGCGAGAGCTTGAGCGCGGTTTGTGGCCGTAGCACGTTGCCGGCGTTGTCGAGGCTCGGCATGCCTTCGGCACCGGTCACCGCCAGGAACGGCCGCCAGGTGCGGTTGAGCACCAGCTCCGTCAGATCCGTCGACACCGGCCCGGCGCCGTCGGCCCACGGGAACCGCTCATGCAGGTGTGGCCCGAGGACCTCGGCACAGAGTGCCGCCTGCTGCAGGCGCTGGTCGGGGATCTGAACGTGGAAGTCTCTGACGATCTCACCGGTGGCGGGATCCTCGAGACGGCTGAGCAGCTGGCGGATGATCCGGAACGACGACGGCACGACGCCGCTGGCGTCGCCGGAGTGGACGCCCTCGGTCAAGATATCGACGACGAGATCGCCGGTGAGGATGCCGCGTAGCGACGTGGTGCTCCACAGCTGGTCGTAGTTGCCGCAGCCCGAGTCCAAACACACGACGAGGCTGGGGTCGCCGATGCGATCGGCCAGGTGATCGATGTAGTGCGGCAGGTCGAAACTGCCGCTCTCTTCGCAGCCCTCGATGATGACGACGCAGCGCGCGTGCGCGATGCCCTGCTCCTTGAGGGAACGGATCGCCGTGAGCGAGGCGAAGGCGGCGTAGCCGTCGTCGGCGCCGCCGCGGCCGTAGAGCTTGTCGCCTTTGCGCACCGGCTTCCACGGGCCGAGGTCGTCAAACCAGCCGACCATCTCGGGCTGCTTGTCGAGGTGCCCGTAGAGCAGCACTGTGTCGTCGCCCTCGCCCGGCACCTCCATGTAGATCAGCGGGGTGCGCCCCTCGAGCCGGACGACCTCGACGGTCAGACCCTCGATCGCTTGCTCCTTGCACCAGCCCGCGATCAGATCGACGGCCTGGTCCATGTAACCGTGCTCTTGCCACTCGGGGTCGAACACCGGCGACTTGTTGGGGATGCGGATGTAGTCGACGAGGCTGGGGACGATGGTGTCCTCCCAGACCTTCTCGACGAAGCCCTCGGCCTTGGTCCGGTCCATCCCCCGAGCGTAGCGGCTCCCCCGCGGGGCTCCTACGGGTTGCGACCCCCGGCGGGCGCTATCGGGAATCCCCGCGGATCCGCGCCGCGGCGTCGGCGCCGGAGATGGAGTTGATGTACATGTCGCCGCCGAGCTCGAGCCCGGCGACGTTGCCGGTCCGCGGCTGCAGCTCCCAGTGCCAGTGGAACGCCGCGCCGGGGATTCGGTGCAAGAACAGGTTGAAGGGCGCGTCCTCGAAGGCGCGATCGATCGCGCCAAACAGGCCGTGGAGCACTTGTGCCAGGTCCGTGGCGTGTTGGTGCGCGAGAAAGTCGGCGTCGTGATCGCGCGGCAGCAACCAAGTCTCAAACGGGAGCTTGGGCGCGCGCGGGCACAGCGCCACGTGGTGCTCACCAGCCACGACAACCCGCCCGTCGCCTTCGGCCGTGGTGATCTCGTCGCAGTGCGCGCACGTCGCGCGGTCGCGGCTGTTGGCCAACTCGAGCTCGAGCCGTGGCGGCAGCATCGGCAGCCCGAGGACCTGGCTGTGGTTGTGGGCGATCGAGGCGCCGGCGCGGCGGCCGACGTTCTTGAACAAGTAGGCACAGCGCACGCCGGGCTGGGCCTCGATGTGGGCAATGCGGCGCCAGTACAACGTCAGCGCGTCGCGCCACAACGCGACATCCAGCGCTGCGGGCTGGACGGCGTGCACCGGCCCTTCGGTGATGACCTCGTGATGCGCGGTCGCCGGATACAGGTTGGGGACGACACGGTGGCGCCAACCCGGTTGGTTGGGCGCGGTGTCGGCCGCGCGGATCGCGTCCACCTCGGGCGGGGTCATCTGCTCGTTGCCCGAGCAGAATGGGCAGGCCTGCTCGCCTGCGGCGCGGCCGAACATGTACGGTCGCCGTTGCCGTTGCGGCGCCATGAGAATGGGCCGACCGGTGGTGGGGTCGACGAGGACCTTGGGGCCCTCCGGCGCGTCGGGTTCGCGGTCAGCGCCGGCGTGACCTTGGGGTATGCTGCCCACGCGTGGGCAGACTAGCGGGCCCCGGAGCGGGCGACAAACTCCGTTGAGCGGCGGCGTGCCGTCGAATCCAGGGGCCGGCCTCCGGGGCGGTTTGGCGTGGCTTGCCGCGGCGGCGCTGGTGCTGCTTGGCGGCGTGGCGACCGGGGGCTTGGCGGTGCGTGCCGTGACGGAGGTGAGCGACGGACCCGACTTCCCCGTGGGCTACGCGTCGCGCTTCGCCGCGGTGCGGCAGCACCTGGCGGCCCTTGAGGCGGACGAGCAGCCGGTGCTCGGCTACGTGTGTGACTACGAGATCCTCACTACGCCGTTCAAGGTGGGGGTCGAGGATCGGGATCTGCGTGCTCGCGCGCAGGCCGCCTCCCTGCAGTACTTCCTGACGCAGCAAGCGTTGGCGCCGCGGATCCTCGTGCTGCCGACGAGCCCGTTCTTCGACCACATCGACCTGGTTGTCGCCAACGACGACCGGGCCGAAGACGTGAGCGACATGACCGGGTTGGGGTTCGAGCGCGTGCTCGACGCCGGTGAAGGGGTGGTGCTGTGGCGGCGTCAGTAGCGGCACTGCTGGCGTCGCTTCTGGCACCCCTCGCCGCGGGCCTGCTGCTCCTGCGCGTGGCGCCATTGCGTCCGGGTGACGGTCCCGGCCCATCGGCGCTCCTGCGCCTGCCGCTGGCGCTCGGTCTGGGGCTGGGCCTTTGCAGCGCGATGAGCTTTCTGACGACCATAGTGCTCGGCCTGAAGCCCTGGGTGGTGTTGGGCAGCGACGCACTCTTGCTCGTCGTGATGTTCGTGCTATCGCGCGCCGGTGCCGCGCCGACGCCACCTGCGACACCCGTGCCAACACCGACCGCGGGGGGCCGCGCCCGGTTGCTGTGGCGCGCCAGTGCCGCAATCCTCGCGGCCCTCGGTGCGGTCGGCGCGGTCGCCACCGCGATCGCCCGTCCGCACGGCGACGGCGACGCCATCGGCATCTGGAACATGCGCGCGCACTTCCTGGACCAGGCGTGGGGGCAGTGGAACGTCGTGTTCTGGGAAGGCGGCCTGGCCCACGTCGACTATCCGCTCGCGGTGCCGATGCTGGTGGTGCGCGCGTGGACGTACGCGGGCACCCAGACCGCGCTGGTGCCGGCGGCGATCGGTCTGTTGTTCACCGCGTTGACCGCGCTCGCGTTGGGCGCGGCGGTCGCCCGCCGGCGCGGCCCGGGCGTCGCGGCGCTGGCGGTGGTGGCGTTGCTCGGCTCACCGTTCTTCGTGGCACAGGGCGCGCTGCAAACCGCCGACATCCCGATGGCGTTCTTTCTGTTGGCGGCGGTGCTCGCCGCGGTCTCGGGCGCTCCTGGGCTCGCGGCGTGCGGCGCCGCGCTGGCCGCTTGGACCAAGAATGAAGGTGCCCTGTGCGCCGGCGCGTTGGCGTTCGTCTACGCGCCGCTAGTGCTGCGGCGCCCGCGGGCGCTGCTCGCGGTCGCGCTTGGTGCTGCCCTGCCCGTGGCTGCCCTAGTCGTATTCAAAGTCTGGTTGGCGCCGAGCAACGACTTGGCCGCCGTCCAGACCTTCGCTGAGCTGTGGGCGCGGGCGACCGATGGTGCTCGCTATCAGCAGGTGGCCGGCGCGTTCTTGGACCGGCTCGTGCGCCTTTCGGCCGAAGGCGAGTACGGCGGTTGCGGGTTTGCGGCATTGGCCGGCTACGCGGTTCTCGCGGGCCGTGAGCGCGGCTGGCCGGTACCGGTGCGCCCGCTGCTGGCGCTGGCACTCGTCGGGCTGGCGTACGCGGCAATCTTCGTGCTCATCACGCCGTACAATTTAGATTGGCATCTGCGCACGGCGTCGGGGCGTCTACTCCTGCAGCTGTGGCCGGCGACACTCCTGCTGGCGTTCATGACGCTGCGCGTGCCGGGCGGCGCCCCGCCGCCGCGACCGGTGTCGCTTCGAGGTGAAGGATGACGCGGCGGCGGGGTTTTCGCGGTCAGCTCTACGGGCTGGCGGCGGTCGTCGGCCTCGGTGCCGGCATCGGCGCAATCGCGTTCGAGTACCTGAGCGGCTGGATCGGCTGGCTGGTACTGAAGTCCGCGGTCGGCTACGCGCCGCACGGACCGCACGGCGAGCTCGACCTCTTCCCCGGCCCGGAGACGGCGACGACCGCGGGCATCGTGGTGATCGGCCTTGTGCTGGCGCCGGCGTTGGGCGGCCTGCTCAGCAGCTTGCTCTGTGGCATGGCGGCGCGTGAGGCCTCGGGCCACGGCACGGACGCGGTGATCGACGCATACCACAACAAGAACGGCGACGTCCGGGCCCGCGTGCCCATCGTCAAAGCCGTCGCCACGGCGTTGTCACTGGGCACCGGTGGTAGCGGCGGCCGCGAGGGACCCATCGCCCAAATCGGCGCGGGGATCGGCGCCATGCTGGCGCGGGTGCTCGACTTGCGCCCGCGGCATCGGCGCATCTTGCTCGCGGCGGGTATGGGCGCGGGCGTCGGCGCGATCTTCAAGGCACCGCTCGCCGGGGCGCTGTTCGCCGCCGAGATCCTCTACCGCGACGCCGAGCTCGAGTCCGAGGTGGTGATCCCGTCGTTCATCTCTTCGGCGGTTGCGTACTGCGTGTTCTGCGGCTGGATGGGGGACTTCGGTCGCCTGTTCGCGCTGCGCGGCGCCGAGTACGTGTTCACCGACCTCGGTGAGCTACTGCCCTACACCGTGCTTGCCGTGGCCCTGGTGCCGGCGACCCTGTTCTACGGTTGGGTCTTCTACGGCGTGGGGCGGGTCGCGGACCGGATACCCCTGCCTCGGCCGGCGGTGGCCGCCCTCGGCGGCGCGTTGACCGGGTTGGTGGGGATCGCGCTGTGGCAGGCCGCCGGCGACGTGCGCGGCCTCGCGGTGTTGTCCTACGGCTACGGCATCCTGCAGGACGCGCTGGACGGCGCGGTCCTCGGGTGGGTCGGCGCGGCGTTGCTGCTCTGGATCGCGCTGCTCAAGGTCGTCACCACTTCGTTCACCATCTCGTCGGGCGGCAGCGGCGGGGTGTTCGGTCCCAGCATGGTGATCGGCGGCTGTCTGGGCGGCGCCGTCGGCATCGCGTTCCAACAGCTCGGCTGGGTGCAGAACCCGGGCTGCTTCGTCGTCGTCGGCATGACCGGCTTCTTTGCCGGTGCCGCCAAGACGCCGATCTCAACGATCATCATGGTCACTGAGATGACCGGCAGCTACGAGCTGCTCGTCCCGGCGATGTGGGTCTGTGGCATCACCTTCGTGCTCAGCCATCGCCGGACCATCTACCACAGCCAGGTCGCCAACCGCGCCCACTCGGCGGCGCACCGCGGCGAATACCAGGTGGCGCTGCTGGAGAAGATGAAGGTCGCCGACGTGTTCGAGTTTGGCGAGCAGCCGGCAACCGTGCCGACGGCAATGCCGCTGGCCGACGTGCTGCGGCTCATCGCCCACAGCAAGGACGACTACTTTCCGGTGCTCGACGAGCACGGTCGCTTCGTTGGCATCTTCTCAGCCCACGACGTACGCGAGTTCACGTTCGACGAGTCGGTCCATCGGATCGCCATCGCCGCCGACGTGATGACGAGCGATCCGATCTGCCTGCGCCTCGAAGACGACCTGCACACCGCGCTCGAGAAGTTCAACCTAAAGAAGCTGGACGAGCTGCCGGTGGTGGCGAGCGAGGATGCGCAACACCTTCTCGGAGTGCTGCGGCGTCGGTCCATCGGTCGGGCCTACGAACGGTCGCTCAAAGAGCTGCGCCAGCTGCAGCGCGAGCAAGCCTGAACCGAGCCAGGTCGTCGGCAGTCGCGCTTCAGGGGCGTCGCGCCGCCGGCGACTCGGCGTCCTGGACGCGCACCACGTGGTGCTGGGGATCTGCGCGCGGGGCGATGGTGACGCTGCCTGTGCAGGGCTCGAGACCATCGGTGCGGATCGCGTAGATCCAGCGGCCGGCGGGAAGGTGCGTCAACGTGGCCGATCCGTCGCGGACCACGGCGCGGCGGTCGTCGCGGTGTGGCGACCATCCGGTGGTCGGCTGAGGGGCGGCGCCGCGCGTTGGCTCAAGATGCACGACACCGCTCGCGACCGGTTCGCCGCGCGCGTCGCGGACGTCGAGTCGGAGCGTGCCGACAAGCAGGTCGAGGTCATGCCGCAACTGCTGGTTGTGCGCGAGAGTGATGGGCAGGGAGAGGATGGGAGCGGCGCCGGCGCGGACTCGGAGTATGTAGTCGCCGGCCGCCAGGGCGCCGATGCGGAAGGCGCCGTCGGCGCCCGTGCGGACGCGGTGGGTCCGCTTCGTTTCGTCCGCGCGGCGCACCGAGACTTCGATCGCGGCGGCCGGGGCGCCGGCGATGCGCGCGTGGCCGAGGATCGAGCCCGCGGTGTCGGCGGCAGGCGCTTCTTCGGGCGCGAGCGCGACGTCGATCTGCGGGGCTGCGCCGCGGCGCAGGCGGACGTGGTCGACCGACGCCACGTACCCGATCCCCGCCACGACGAGGCGGTAGCTGCCGGGCCGTTGCGTACGCAGGACAAAGCGGCCGTCTCGATCGGTACGCGCGGCAGCGACACGGGCCCCGTCGAAGTGGAGCTCGGCCCGAGCGTGCGAGACCGGCGTGCCGGAGGCGCGCGTCACGACGTGTCCACGGACCGCGATCCCGCGTTCGAGGCGGACCGTGACCGGAGGCGGGTCGCGGTCGTGCGGCACTTGGATCGGTCCGAACGCGATCGGCGTGTAGCCGGGTGCGTCGACGTCGAGGCGGTGAGCGCCCGCGGCGAGCCCGGCCACGACAAATCGGCCGGACTCGTGGGGCGTCGGCGAGAGAGTCTCGCGTGGCGTCGCGCTGAGGTCGTGCTCGTCCACCCGGCGCGCGTGCAGGCCAAAGTGCTCGATGGGTGCGCCGGTCGATCCGTCGACGATGACACCCGTCAGCGTCCGTCGCGCCGAGACCACGAGGCGGACGTTCGGCGTCGCGCCGGGGCGCAGGGGATCGATGGTCTCGGTGCTGTAACCCGGAGAGCGAGCCTCGAGGCGCAGGGGGCCCGGCGGCAGGCCATTGAGCTCGAATTGGCCGCGCGCGTCGGTCACCGCGACGCATCGGCCGAGCGTTGGGCCGCGCGTGCGCGGCGCCCGTGGCGGCGCCTCGCCGGGCCCGCCGCCAGCGACGCGTTGGCGCGCGTCATGATGAGACTCGGTCAGCTCGACCGCGATCCCCGCCAGAGGTTGCCCGCTGGTGCCGAAGATGACACCAGCAAGGCGGTGTCCGCGCGAGAGCGTCAGGGTCCCGCAGAGCACTCGCGCGCCGCGCGCCATGCGGAAGGGGCCACTCCGGTTGGCGACGTGCCCGTCGGCGGAGGCGCCGATGCGGAAGACGCCGGCGGGAACGCCGGTCAGAATGAAGTGCCCCTGCGGGTCGGTGACCGCGGTCGATGGCGGCGAGGCGGCGCCGGCCAGCGCGGCGACCGGGTCGGCGTTGCTGCTCTCGACCGCCACGGCGGCCCCGGCGATTGGCGCCCCGTAGGGGCCGAGGATGCGTCCCACTGCGCGGCCGCCTTCGTCGAGCGGGTCGCCCGTTCCCCCAACGGCGCTGGCCGCCGTCGCGTCGGCGCGGCGGTGTGGCGTCGAGCTCCCGCCAGTCGCGGCCGGGCCACGCGGGGCTTCCGTTCGCCCGTGGGTGCCGAGCCGGCCCGTTGGTCCTGCGGCGTCGGCGGTCACCGTGGGCAGGGTCGCCGCGCCACCGCGGATCGGCGCCGACGATGATCCCGCCCCGCCCCGCAGAAGGGCGCAACCGAGCGCCAGCAAGCAGGCAGTCAGGGTCGCGAGCAGGAGCCGGCGGTAGCCGTTCATGGTTGGGGGGGGATGGCGTCGAGTTGAGAGGGGAGTCCGAGTCCTCGGCGTCACGGAACCGCGGTGACCTGCTCGCAGGCGACCGCCACGTCGGTGCCGGTGCCACCGTCCGCGCTGTCGGTGTCCGACCCGCCGTGTAGGAAGTCGTCGCCGCCGTCGCCCCGGAGGTCGTCGTCGCCGCGGTTGGCGAACACGAAGTCATCGCCCTCGCCACCGACGAGCAGATCGTCGCCGTCGCTGCCGATCAGGATGTCGGCCTCGGCTTCGCCGAGCATGATGTCGTCGCCACCGGCGCCGACCATCCCGTCGCTGCCAGCGCCACCGCGGATCACGTCCGCGCCGTCGCTCCCGAGCAGCAGGTCGTTGCCCTCGCCACCGTCGAGATCGAGTGCGATCAAGCCGAGTAGCCCTGAGGACCCGGCGATCGAGTCGTTGCCGCCCTGACCGTTGACGTCGAGGTCTTCGGTTGTGCCGATGTCGAGCGTGACCGGCGTCAGGTTGACGCGCTGGACCCTGATGCGGGCCCCATTCGGCGCGATCGTGAGGGCGTCGCCCTCGAGATCGGAGCCGTTCACCTGCACGGTGTCGTCGTCGCTCCCGCCCTCCATGAAGTCGTTGCCGTCGTCGTGGTTCCAGACCAACAGATCGTCCCCGGCCTCGCCCAGCACGATGTCGTTGCCGCGGCCCGCGATCGCCGTGTCGTTCCCGTCGCCACCGCGCAGGACGTCGACGCCGTCGCCGCCGATGAGGAGGTCGTTGCCGTCGCCGCCGTCGAGGTCAAGGTCGATGAGGCCGTCGAGGCCGACTGAGCCGACGATGAAGTCGTCACCGCCCTGCCCGTTGACGTCGAGGTCCTCGGTGGTGCCGATGTCGAGGGAGAACAAGCTCAGGTTGTTGCGCTGAAAGCGTACGCGCCCGCCGTTGGGGTCGATGCTGAAGTCATCGCCCGCGGCGTCGTCGCCGTTGACCTGGACCGTGTCCTGGTCTGTGCCGCCTTCCATCAGGTCGCTACCGTCGCGGTTGTTCCAGACCAACAGATCGTCCCCGGCCTCGCCCAGCACGATGTCGTTGCCGCGGCCGCCGATCACGGTGTCATTGCCGTCGCCGCCGCGGAGGACATCGACGCCGTCGCCGCCAATGAGGAGGTCGTTGCCGTCACCCCCGTCGAGGTCGAGGTCAATGAGGCCGCGCAAGCCGGCCGCGCCGGCCATGATGTCACCGCCGCCTTGGCCGTTGACGTCGAGGTCTTCGGTGGTGCCGATGTCGAGCGCGAACAGTCCCAGGTTGTTGCGCTGGAAGCGGACCCGCGACCCGTTGGGATCGATGCTGAAGTCGTCGCCCGCCGTATCGTCGCCGTTGACTTGCACGGTGTCTTGGTCGGCACCGCCTTCCATCAGGTCGCTGCCGTCGCGGTTGTTCCAGACCATGAGGTCGTCGCCGGCTTCGCCGAGCATGATGTCGTTGCCGCGGCCACCGATGAGCGTGTCGTTGCCCGCCCCGCCGCGGAGGACATCGACGCCGTCGCTACCGATGAGGAGATCGTTGTCCTCGCCGCCGTCAAGGTCGAGCTCGATGAGCCCATCGAGGCCGACTGCGCCGGCGATGACGTCGCGGCCGCCTTGGCCGTTGACATCGAGGTCTTCGGTGGTGCCGATGTCGAGCGCGAACAGGCCGAGGTTGTTGCGCTGAAAACGCACCCGACTCCCGTTGGGGGCAATGCTGAAATCGTCACCGGCTGAATCGTCGCCGTTGACCTGGACGGCGTCGACGCCGGGGCCGCCGTCGATCACGTCGCTCCCGTCGCCGTTGTTCCAGATGATCAGGTCGTGGTCGTCGCCGCCCAGCAGGATGTCATTGCCGCGCCCTCCCAGCAGCGTGTCGTTGCCGGCCCCGCCGTCGAGGCGGCCGATGGGCCGGGGGCCGATCCGCGCATCGAGCCGCAGGAAGTCGTTGCCGGCTCCTCCGAGCATGATGATCACGTTGGTGTTGCTGGTCGTGGGCACGCCGCCGCTGGGGATCACGGCGCCGCTGTTGATCTGCAGCACGCCGGAGCTGGTCGTGCTGACATGGATTGTGTTGTCCGCCGCATCGCCGACGATCCGGAGCTCGCGCGCGGCGGAAACGAACGTTGCGGTGATCTGTGCCAGCGCCGTGTCACCGGCGAGGAGGGCCGCGGCCAGCGAGGCGGCGACCTTGAGCGTGGTCTTCATGACAGTGTGGGCCCGTGATGGGAGGCGAGAGAGGCCCTACACGCGTCGAACGCGGGGGCCGCCCGCCACGGCCACGCGGTTTTTTGGGTGCCGCGCCCCGCCCGGGCGCGCGCGTCAGGCGAAACGCGGCGTGAAACCCGGCGCCGTCGTCGCGGCGTTCGATCCGCACGTGGTCCAGCGCGTCCCGCAGGGAGCGCGCGGCCCGTAGCGGCCATGCGCTGATGACCCACGCGGCCCCGCGGGTCTGCAGCACTTGCGCCAGCTCCCCGGCCGGAGCCGCGGTGACGCCGTGGCGCTTGAGGTAGGTCGGCATGGCCACCCGGTCGCATTCCGCCAGAAACACCGCCTCGTGCCGGCGCTGCCCGGCCACCGCCGCGGCCAGCGCGTCGGGTCGCCAGGGCCCGAGGTAGTAGGGATGACTCGGGGTCTGGGTCGTCACGCCAGCGGCGATGTCGGCGCGCAGGCGCTGCTGCACCTGGCGCAGCTCGAGGGCGAAGCCGCCGACCAGCGCGACCAGGATCGCGGCGCTGGCGCCGCGGCGCCACGCGCCGCGCGGCACCGCGCCCAGGCTCGCGGCCAGCGCGGGGCCGAGGCACAGCGCGAACGCCGGCGCCAGCGGTACGAAGACCCGGAGGACTGGACGATCGCCGCGGACGAAGCTCAGCGCGAACGGTACGGTGAGCGCTGTGACCACGAGAGCGCCGCGGCTGCCGAGCCGCCGCCAGGCGCGACCGGGTTTGCGCCGGCCGGTGACGCATGCCGCGAGCAGCGGCACGGGCAGCAAGAGCAGCAGCCACCAGCGCCCCGAGAGCAGGCCGGCGAGCGACTGCGGCGCGATCTCGGTCAGGGTCGCCCAGCGCCAAAGCCCCTCGCTTTGCACGAAGCGGTTGCCGGCGATCTCGCCCAGCATCGGCGCCAGCAGAGCCAGCGCCAACAGTCCGCCGAGGCCGCCGAGCAGGACGGCGCGACCGCCGTGGCGACGTCGCGCGCGCGGGCCAAGCGCCGCCACGGCCGCGAGCCCGGCGAGTACCGCCAACACCGCGTAGAGGTTGGCGGGGATCGCATAGAGCGCCGCCGTCGCGGCGACGGTGATGCCCGCGGCGTGGCCGCGGCCGCCGCGGCGGCCATAGGCCAGCCCGTGAAACATCAGTGCCGCCAGCGCGCCTGCCGACAGCGCGTAGCCGCGCACCTGCCCGGCGAAGTGAAAGAACGGCATCGTGGTCAGTAGGAGCGCCAGTGACCAAACCGCGCCGGCGCGGCCGGCGATCAAGCGGCCCGCGGCAAAGGTGTAGGCGGCGGCGCCGAGCGCGCAGAGCAGGGCCGGCAGGCGGGCGAGCCACGGGCGCTGGAGGAGCGGCTCGAGATCGTGGATCCCCAGGAGGTGCAACCACCCATAGCCGATGGCGTTCGCCAGCACGTGGTGGTTTGGCGTGGGATAGCGGGTGAGGAGCTCGCCCAACGAGCCGAGCTGGTGGTGTTGCAGGCTCCACAGCTCGTCGTACCAGAAGTCCAACGACAGCGTCCGGCACGCCGCACAGGCCACAAACGCGGCCGCGAGCGCCAGGGCGATGGTCGTGGTGCGGGACAGGGGGGGATTCGGCACGAGGGGCGGCGCGCGCGGCGCCCGAGCAGCGGAGGATCAGCGGGGTGGGGGCCCGGCCGGCGGTGCGCTGGCCCACGGGCCCCGCTTGGTGTCATCGGCAGATGCACCCAGCTGAGTCGCGGTTTCCAGGTGCTCGGCGGCTTGCCCGGGGTCGTCCGAGCTCCGCGCCAGCGCCACGTGGTGCGCCCGCAATACGACGCGTCGTTCCGCTTCGCTCAGCTCGTCGCTCAGCCCGCTCATGGCCGCGGCGGCGGTGCGGCGCGCCGCGTCAAACCGACGCAGCTTGATCTGCAGGTCGCGGGCGGCGCCGAGGATCTGCCAGCGCGGGCCGCCGGCGGCGTCGTGCAGCGCCACCAGCTCGGCCGGCGGCGCGAAGGTCCCCTTGGCGCCTGCCGCGAGCCGCCGCAGATCGGTCTCGGCCTGGTCCCAGCGCTCACCGAGGGCGTGGACCCCGGCGCGGATGAGCCAGCCCAGCGGCTCGGGGCGCTTGGCCAGGGAGTCTTCGATCGCCGGGAGCAGCGTGTCGGGGTCGAAGTCGGCGACACCGCCGCGCAACGCGTTGCTCAGCGCGGCGCAGACGAGGTGCAGCTTGTCGGCGCGGGCGCGGTCCGGGCTGTCCTTGTCGGGTGGGTCGGCGACCGCCACGGCGAACTGCTCCACCGGCGGCACCCATAGCGCGAAGGCGCTAAGACCGGCCAGTCCGGCGAACAGACCCGCGGCACCGAGCACTGCCACGCCTCGCAGGAAGGCTCGACCGCCGGGTTGCTTCGGCCGCGCCGGCGCTGCCGGCATCGTGACCGGCGCCGAGGTGCGGTCGTCGCCCACCGCGCGGAGCGCTTCAGCCATCTCCGCGGCGCTCTGAAACCGCTCGGCAGGATCGTGGGCCAGCGCCTTTTGCACGATGGCGTCGACGGCCGCTGACAGGCCAGTGGGTGGTGGTGGCAGCGCCGATTCGGCCTGATGGAGGAACGCGATCAGGGTCGAGCCCTCGAACGGCGTCCGGCCGGTGAGCATCTGGTAGAGCGTCGCGCCTAGCGAGTAGACATCGGCGCGGCCGTCCACCGCGTCGACGTCGCCCCCCGTCAGCTCCGGCGCCATGTAGCCCGGCGTCCCGCCGAGCTCGCTGGCCGGCTGCCCACCCGGGATGACCCAGCGCGCCAAGCCGAAGTCGACCAGGCGCACCCGGCCTTGGTGATCGACGCGGATGTTGGCGGGCTTCACGTCGCCGTGCACCAGGCCTTGGTCGTGGGCGGCCTTGAGTGCGCGCGCGACCGAGTAGGCAATGCGCAGGGCCCGGTCCTCGTCGAGCCGGCCGTCGCGCACCAGATCGGCGACCGAATGGCCTTCGACGAGCTCCATGACCAGGAACGGCAGGCCGCTGGCGGTCTCGTCGATATCGTGGATTTGCACGATATTGGGATGCCGGAGGCTCGCGGCGATCCGCGCCTCGCGTCGGAACCGCTCGCGGAAGTCGGGCGCGGCGAACGGCCCGGCGGCGATCGTCTTGATCGCGACGTGACGGCCGAGGGAGCGCTGATATGCCCGGTGGACAGCTCCCGTCGCGCCGCGTCCGAGTAGCTCGACGATCTGGTACTTTCCCAGTGAGCGTTGGTCGGTCATGGCGGTGACTCCCGCCGCCGCTATCGACGGGCCCCGGCGACTTCCTGAGCGATCGGGGCGCGACGGTCCCGATCTGAGGCAGCAGAGGTCTGCGCGTGAGCTCAGATTGAGGCGCGCTGGCGCAGTGCGGCCAGCGCCGCCGCGGCTTCGGCGCGCACTGCGGCCGCATCCATCGCTTGGACCGTGCCATCGTCCACCACCCTGGCGCCGCCGAGCACGACGTGGCGGATGTGGGCGTCCGTGGCGGAATAGGCGACCTGGGAGACCACGTCGCCGCCGGGAGCCAGATCGGCTAAGTCGAGGAGCACGACGTCGCCGCGCTTGCCCACCTGCAGGCTGCCGAGCTCGTGTTGCAGCCCCAGCGCCGCTGCGCCACCCAAGGTCGCGGCGCGGAGTGCCGCCGCCGCGGGCCACGCGCCGGGGCCCCGCGACCAAGGCCTGCAGCAGCGCGGCCTGGCGCAGTTCGGTCAGCGCGGACAGTCGATTGTTGCACGGCGCGCCGTCGGCGCCGATGCCCACGCGCAGGCCGAGCCGGTGGTAGTCCGCCACGGGCGCGATCCCCGACCCCAGCTTCAGGTTGGTGCTCGGGCAGTGGAGGACGGCGGTGTCCGTGGCCGCCAGCACCGCGCGCTCGGCGGCACTGGTATGCACGCAGTGCGCGAGCCCAGTGCGCGGGCCCAGCAGACCCTGCTCGCGCAGCGCCAGCACGTAGTCCCGACCGAGCGCCTGGCGCACGGCCGTGACTTCTTCGGGGTGTTCGCACGCGTGGGTGTGGACGCGCAGGTCGTGCTGTGCGGCGAATGCGGCGGCGTCGCGCGAGAGCGGCTCCGAGCACGACAGGACAAACCGTGGCGACACCGCGTAGTGCAGGCGACCCTGACCGTGGAAGGCGCGGCGCAGCTCGTCGGCCAGGCGCAGTGCTTCGGTCGCCGTCGTCACCATGCCGGCGGGTACGCCCTCGCCGCCGAGATCCATGAGGCAGTTGCCCATGACCGTCGTCATGCCGCTCTCGGCCGCCGCGGCGAAGCTCGCCTCGGCGTGCCGCACCGACTCCATCACCTGCACCGTGGTCGTGCCGCCGCGCAG
This sequence comes from Planctomycetota bacterium, assembly GCA_039029375.1. GTDB lineage: Bacteria > Planctomycetota > UBA1135 > UBA1135 > UBA2386 > JBCCGH01. Next base: position 10,456 of record JBCCGH010000141.1, on the reverse strand, counting down.
CAGGTCGACGATCGACAGGCGTGCCGAGGCGCGCGTGCTGGCGGCATCGTGGGCGTGCTCGAGTGGCCAGATGCGTTGCTGCAGCCACTGCATCAGCGGCAGGTCGTCAGCGATGCCGCGAAACAGCGTCTGGCAGTAATGCAGGTGTACCTGCACGAAGCCCGGCAGCGCGACCAGTCCGTTGGCGTCCAACGAGGCCTCGCCCGGCGTCGCGGTGAGCGTACCGATCTCGGTGATCACGCCGTCGCGGATGCGCATGCTGGCGCGGCGCACCGCGCCGACCGGCCTGGCGTCATCGCCGTCCGGGCTGTCCATCGGCAGCAGCAACGCGTCGCGGATGAGCAGGCTCGCCATGCCGGGATCGCCTCGCCTACTCCTGCTCCGGCGCCGGGACCGGGGCGCCGTCGAGCCAGGTCGTGCGAATGCGCGTCGCGCCGGGAAACAGCTGTGCCGGGGTCGGGTATGGTTGCGGCCGGCCCTGGGCGTCGGTCGGCTGGTCGACTCGATAGCGGCAACGCAGCTGCAGGGTCGGCGCGTCGGTCACGAGAAAGCGCTGCTCGCCCACAAAGCGCTCGCGGACCTGCTGCGGCTCGGTGCTCAGGTGGGTCACGGTGAGACCGCGGCGGGAGGCCGGCACCTCCACTGGGCCTTCCATGGAGTCGTAGTCGACCCACACCTCGCGCTCCTGCCGCGGGGGAAACCCGGGCTTGGGGAGGACCGTGCAGGCGCTGAGCGCGGCGGCGCCCAGGGCGATGGCCAACTGCCAGCGGCGCACGCTTGCGCGCGGTCGGGTGCGGGCGGACAGTCTGGGTCGCATGTTCGGGGGCATCGCCGTCGCCAAGAACTTACTGTGCATCGCCCATTCGGACGTGCGCGGCAAAGTGTTCCTCGTCGATCTCGACGAGCGGCGCCTCGTGTCCGTCTGGGACTACGGCCCGGACGACGGCGGCTACGCCGATGCCGGTGGGGTCGCGATGGCCCCCGACTTCACCATCTACGTCGCCGACACGCGGAACGACCTGGTGCGGCGGTTCTCACCATTCGGCAAGGAGATCGGTCGGCTCGGGCGGCCCGCCGATCGGCCCCCGGGCGCCGCCCGGCGCGACCGCAACGGCGTGCTCGATCGGCCGCGGGCCGTCGCCGTGGCGGCCGGCGTCGCCTACGTGGCGTGCGGTGAGCGCAAGCTCGTGCGGGGCCTGCAGCGGGTGGCCGTGCGCGATGGCATGGTCCTGCCGCCGCTCCGGTCGTTCGGCGAGAGCGAGGGTCGGTTCGGCGCCCCGCGCGGGGTGTGGGCGGGGGCCAGCGGGGTGCTCGTCGCCGACACGCTCCACGGCGTCGTCCAGCGTTTCGCCGCCGACGGCGGTTTCGTCGGGCACTTCACCACCAGTAGTCGGCCCGACGAGTCGAGCCGGCCCGCCGCGGTCATCGAGCTCGCCGGTGGCGACGTGATGGTGGCCGACCAGGGCGACCATCGCGGCCTCAAGCGCTTTAGCAAGGGTGGCGAGCCACGGTCGGTGCCGAGCGCGACCGAGGCGCAGTGCGACGAGCCGGTCGCGCTCGCCGTCGACGAGCGCGGCCGCGTCTACGTGTTGGATCGCGACGGTGAGCGCGTCCAACGGCTCAACGACGACCTCACGTTCGATCTCACGGTGGTGGATTTGGCCGAGGTGCTGCATGAGCCGTGATCCGGCGCCGGCGCCGCCGCAGCTCGGCGCGTTCGACATCGGCTGCATCGTCGTCGGCGGCATCATCGGCGTCGGCATCTTCTTTACGCCGGCGAAGGTCGCCGCGGCCGTCGACACGCCGGCGTTGATGATCGCCGCCTGGGGCGTCGGCGCCGTCTTGGCCATCATCGGCGCACTGGTGTTCGCGGGCCTGAGCCGGCTCGCGCCCGGGCACGGCGGCACGTTCGTCTACATCGCCAAGGGCTTCGGGCCGCTGCCGGCGTTTCTCTACGGCTGGGCCAACTGGCTCGTGATCCAAGCCGGTGCATTGGCGGTGGTCGGGATGGTCATGGTCGACTACCTCGAGCAGGCCGTCTTCGGCGGCCCGGTGCTGGGGGCCGCGGCGCGGGTTGCCGTTGCCGTCGTGGCGATCGCCGCGTTGACCTTGACCAACGCCGCCGGCCTGCGCGTGGGCAAGCGCGTGCAGAACGCGCTCACCGTCGCCAAGGTCGGCGCGCTCCTCGTGTTGGTGGCGATCGCGCTCGCTGCCGCCGCCGCTGGCGTCGCGCCGGTCGAGCCGCCGGCGCCGCGCGAGCCGCGCGGTCCGTGGGTGTCGCTCGGCGCCGCCATGTTGCCGGTGCTGTTCTCCTTTGGCGGCTGGCAGCAGGGTTCGTTTGTCGCCGGCGCGGCGCGGCGGCCCGAACGCGACGTGCCGCTGGGCATCGTGTTTGGCGTGCTGGTGGTGGCCGCGTCCTACCTCGCCGTCAATCTGGCGTTCTTGTCGATTCTCGGTCACGAGGGCGCGGCGCAGAGCTCGACCATCGCCGAGGAAGCCACGCGCCGGGCGCTCGACGCCTTTGGGATCGGCGACGTGGCCGGCCGGCTGCTCAGCGCCGCCGTGGTGGTGTCGGCGGTGGGGATCATGAACACGATCTGCCTGGCGCCGCCCTTCGTCCTACACGCGATGGCGCGCGAGGGGCTGTTCTTTGCCGCGGTCGGCCGCTTGCATCCGATCGCTGGCGTGCCGGTCCTCGGCGTGCTAACGCAGGGCTTTTGGGGCGCGGCGCTGCTCGTCGGCGCGCACGTGGCGTTGCCGGAGCCGCAGGCGGCGCTGGGCTTCGTGCTCGACGGCATCGTGTTCGTCGACTGGGTCTTCTATGGCGGCTGCGGGCTGGCGCTCTTTGTGCTGGCCAAGGAGCGGGCGCGCGACCGGGTCATCGGCGCGGCGTTCGCGCTGGGCGCCGTGGCCGTCGCGCTCGGCGCCGTGCTGACCAAGACCGCGCCGTCGGCCGTTGGGCTCGGCCTATGCGCGCTCGGCCTGCCGCTCTATTTCGTGCTGCGCAGGCGGCGCTGACGGTCGACGATCGGCCGGCCGTCGATCATCACGAAGGTCGGTCGTTGGCGCGGATCGATGGGGTCGCCAGCGACCGCGATCAGGTCGGCGTCCTTGCCCGGCTCGAGGCTGCCAACGCGGTCGTCGGCGAACACCGCGCGCGCCGGCTCGATCGTCAGCCCGCGCAGCGCCGCGTCGCTCGGCAGGCCGAGCCGCACCGCCATGGCCGCCTGCAGCGGCAGCTGGTCCTGATCGATCACTGGCGCGTCGGTGCAGATCGATACCGGCACCCCGGCGCCGTGCAGCTCGGCCGCGTTGCCGATGAACGCGCCGTCATACATCTCGTACTGTCGTGGCCCCAGGTTCATCGGCACGCGCGTCGCGGCGAGCTCGGCCTTCACCTTGAACGACTCGTACATCCCGTGCGAGATCACGATGGGCAGATCGAGACCCCACTTGAGGATGCGCACCGCGCTCATCGTGTCGTTTTGGCCGTAGGCGTGGAGCAGCACCGGGAACTCGCCGCGGAACAGACCGTGCAGCGGCACCAGGCGCGGGTTGTGCTTGGGCTTGGGGCCCTCGCCGCGCTCGTAGGCCTGATGCGCGAGGAAGTCGTCGCGCGCCTCGGCCATGACGACCTTGAGCATGTAGTGCAGGCCGAGGCGGCCGCGGCCGAGGTCGCCGGCGGCGCGTGACGGATTGCCGCCGCGCGCGTGCAGCGCGATCTTCAGCGCGCCGGGGTAGCGGATGAGACGTTCCTCCATCGAGACGCCGGCGGTCTTCACCAGCGTGCCGAGGCCGCCGATCGACGAACCGGAGCCCGGGATGATGAGCGCCGTCGTCACGCCCGCGTCGGCCGCGTGTTGCAGCTCGCGGTTGTCCTGCATCACCAGGTCGAGCGTGCGCAGGTCCATGTTGTGGGGCAGGGCCGAGTCGTTGATGTCGCCACCGGTCACGCCGACGTGGCAATGCAGCTCGACGAACCCGGGCAGCAGCATCTCGTCGCCGAAGTCGACGATCTCGGTGCCCTCGGGCACGGGTAGGTCCTGGCCCACGGCGTGAATGCGCCGGCCGACGACGTGGACCTCGCCGCGCTCGATCGGCGGGCCGGCCATGGTGAGTACCTTGGCCGCCCGCAGCAGCCGCGACGTCGGTGCGTCGACCGCCGGCTCCTGGGCGAGAGAGGCGGTGCCCAGGAGCGCGGTGAGCGCCGCGGACAGGCGGGCGGTGCGAAGGGCGGGTGCGTTCATGGGGGGCCTTGCCGAGGCGTTGGAGTGGCGGCAATCGGAAGCCGGCCAAGTTTGGTTACGGACCGGCCGGGTTTCCTGCAAGACGCGGCTTGGGACTCCGTCAGAAAGCCGATCGCGCAACGGCGCTCGCCGGGCATCTGGGCTAGCCTGCAGGCCCCTTTTGCCTATGTCCGAAACTCCAAGCAAGCTGCAGGGCCTGGTGCGTGAGATGCTGGCCGAGCTCGACCCCGACGTGGACCGCGAAGGACTGCGCGACACCCCGCGCCGCGTCGAGAAGGCCTTTCGCTTCTACACCCAGGGCTACCACATCGACCCGCGCGAGGCGATCGGCTCGGCGCTCTTCGAGCCCGAGACCGACGAGATGGTGCTCGTCAAGGACATCGAGATCTACTCGCTGTGTGAGCACCATCTGGCGCCCTTCTACGGCAAGGCGCACGTCGCCTACATCCCTGAGGGCAATATCGTCGGGCTGTCGAAGATCGCCCGCGTCGTCGATGTCTACGCGCGGCGGCTGCAGGTCCAAGAGCGGCTGACGCAACAGGTAGCCAAGGCGATCGACGACGTGCTCCAGCCCAAGGGCGTCGGCGTCGTCATCGAGGCCGTGCACCTGTGCATGATGATGCGGGGCGTGCAGAAGCAGAACTCGAGCACGGTCACGTCGTGTTTGATGGGCAACTTTCGCTCGGACCAGCGCACGCGCGCGGAGTTCTTGAACCTCGTGCGCAGCTGACGGGGGCGAATGCGGAGCGCCGGAGTCGCAAGTGTCGTGGTCCTGATGCTCGCTCCGGCACTGGCGTTCGGCCAGTCGGTGGGCCCGCGCGCGCCGGTGGAGCAGGCGGCCGAGGCGCCACCCGCGCCGCCCGGTCTGGTGGTTCGCGGCCGCTGCCTGGCTGCGGAGACGGGCGAGCCGCTACCGGGCTGCGAAGTGTTCTTGATCTACAATGTGGGGCGGGCATCTCCGTTTCCTTGGCCGCGGCCGTACCGCTTATTCCGGAGTCGCATCGGCTGGGACTCGCTGCGTCGGATTCGTGACGACCGCCGATTCGTCACGGCGGAGCGACTTGCCGCGCTCCGCAGCGAGGGCCTCTACACGCGGTTGCCTAACGCCGTGGCCGCCGCAGATGGGACGTTTGTGATCAGCGTTCCTTCCAACGCCCCTGAGCTGGGGCTGGGCGATGGGTTCTCTGGGTGGCAGATGGAGATTGCCAGCCCGGGGCGGTGCGCCAGGCGCATGGCCTATTGGGAGCGATTGGTTGTGACCTCGGGCAGGGTGGAGGTCGGCGACGTGACGCTCCACCAAGGCGCTCGGGTGCAGGGCCGACTCGAGGACCAGAATGGTGCGCCGATCGAAGAGGCACTGGTGACCCTCGACGGCGTGCCTATGGCCATGGTCGAGGGCGACGGGGTCGTGCGTTCGATGCTGCTTGACGGGAAGGGGCCCGTGGCCAGCGCGAGCACCATGGCCGACGGCGCGTTCGCGTTTGACACCCCGATCCCGCCGGGCCGTTACGCGCTCGGGGTTCACGAGCCCGGGGTAGGGACCTACACACCGAGGTGCCTAAAAGTGGGGCCGGCGGGTGCCGTGGCCCGCGTCGTCGCGCGGCGGGTGCCGCCGCTCGAGTTCCGGCTGACGGACGAAGCCGGTCATGCACTGGGAGGCGTCGAGGTGCACGCCCTAGGCGCCGAAGGCAAAGTCTGCGGCAAAACCACGACCGACCGAACGGGCCGCGCACACATGCTGCCGATTCGGTTTCTGGGCGGCGAGCCCGTGCCGATCGCACACCTGTGGGTCACCGACGGCTCGCGCGAACTCATCGACGCATCGGACCTGTCTTGGGACGGGACCCCGCTCACGCTGGCGGTTCGCACGGTGCCGCCACTGCGGTTGATCGTGCTGCCGGCGGACGGCTCGACGCCGGAGCGCGCGCGGCTCTACGTCAGCGCGAGGCTGAACCTGCTCGAGGCCGACCGCGGTTCGCCGCTGCGCTGGTCCAAGGTGAGCAGCGGGTGGGCCGCCAACGTCCGGTTCCCCGCCGTGCCGCACGGTCGGTATGCGCTGCACGTGGAGTCGCTGCAGGGGTGGGGCTGGTGCCCGCTGCAAACCACCCTCGACCTCACGCGCAACCAGCCGCGCGAGGTCGTGGTACACCTGTCGCGCGCGCCCTCTTCTGTCGACGCCGCGAGCGAGCGCTGAGGTGGCAGAACGAATGGGATGTGCGTCGGTGGGGAGAGCAAGCGTGCAGGGCGTGGTCCTTGCTTGCCTTGTCTCGTTGGGGGGCGCGCAGACGGAGCGAATGGCTCTCCAGGCGTCAGGTGCGCCGGGCGCCGTCGTCCGGGGCCGCTGCCTGGCGGCGGAGACGGGGGCGCCGCTGCCGGGGTGCGAGGTGTTTCTGATGCACGACCTTTGGGGGAGGCTACCGATCTTTCGTGAACCACGTCCCTATGACAGCGTCGTCTTCCATCGTCTCGGGCGCGAGACGCTGGCCCGCATTCAGGACGATCGCCGGTTCGTCAGTGCCGAGCGCCTGGCCGAGCTTCGTGCGGCGGGCCACTACCCTCGATTGCCAAATGCCGTGAGCGGCCCCGACGGGACCTTCGTCATCACGGTGCCCGCGGGGGCTCGTGAGCTGAAACAACTCACCGGGCCGGGCTTGGCCTCGAGGCGGTGGTCGATGGAGGTTGCCAGTGCGGGACGCTGCGCACGCCAGGTCGGCGTCCAGCGGAACTTGCCCGTTGCATCCGGCGAGGTCGATGTCGGCGACGTCACGCTGCATTTGGGCGCGCGCGTGCAGGGCTGCCTCCAAGATCAGGACGGACTGCCCATCGAAGACGCCTCGGTGACGCTAGACGGCGTCCCCGCGGCGATCGTCGAGGGCACGGTGCCGTTCTTGTTCGATGATCCGGAGTGGGGGCAACAGCCGGTGATCGATGCGCGCACGCTTGCTGACGGTGTCTTTGCGTTCGACAGCCCCATCCCTCCCGGCCGCTACCGACTCACGGTGCGCGCTCCGGGCGTGGGGGCCCCGACTCCCGAGTTCGTCGTGGTGGGGCGGGCCGGCGTCACCGTCGGCGTGGTCGCCCAGCGGGTGCCGCCGCTGGAGTTCAGGCTCACCGACGAAGCCGGCCATCCGCTGCCTGGCCGCGAAGTGCAGGCGTTCAGCGCAGACCATAAGGACTGCGGCAAGACGATCACCGATGATTGGGGGCGAGCGCATCTGCTCGCGACCCGGTTCTCAGATCGCGAGCCCTTACCCATCGCGCACCTGTGGGTCACGGACGGCTCGCGTGACCTCATCGACGCCTCGGACCTCGCCTGGGACGCGGTCCCGCGCACCCTGGTCGCCCGGGCCGCGCCACCGCTGCGGCTGGTCGTGTTGCCGGCCGACGGCTCGACGCCGGAGCAAGCGCAGCTCCACGTCAGCGCCAGTTTGAAGCTGCTCGAGCCCGGCGCCGGTGCCCCGCCGTGCTGGTCCAAGCACAGCAGCGGCTGGGCCGCCAGATTGTTCATCTCCTCGGTGCCGCACGGCCTCTATTCACTTCACGTCCAGTCGCTGCAAGGCTGGGGGTGGGGCACGCTGTCGACGGCCCTCGACCTCAGGCGCGGCCAGCCGCGCGAGATCGTGCTGCACCTGCCGCGCGAAGCGCCACCGCCAGGGGCGTCGCGATCGCCCCGCTGACCCCGAAGCGAAAACGAGTCAACCGCGTTGGTGGCAGAAGACGACCCAACATCGATGTCCAGTGGCGAGTTCGCAGCGGCGGAGCCATCGGAGCCGCGCGGGCCGACCGATGCGTCGGGGTGCGACGCCGAAGTGGTGCTGCGTATTGGCGAGGGCCACATCAGCGGCGCGTTGGCCGGAGTGCTCGGAGTGTCCGCCTTCGGCGGTGCGCTGTGTTTCCTGTTCCCGCACGCGCTGACGACGGTGGAGCTCCGCAAGAGCTACGACCCGGCGCTGCTGCGCGCCGTCATGTTCTGGTTCATCGTCGGCGCCAGCGTGTTCGGGGCGATGAACTTCCTGTTCGCCCACGGCCGACGAGCGGCCGTCGTGGGCCTCGCCGCAGCCGCGGCCGCGGTCTTGTGCGGCGGCGCGAACGTCCCCACCTCAGGGGCCGACGCCAGCCGCATGGCCATTGGCCTCGACTGGTTGATCCTCGGCCTGCTCGTCTCGGCGCTGATCTTCATTCCGATCGAGAAGGCGATCCCGCATCGGCGCGGCCAACCGATCTTGCGGCGTGGCTGGCGGACCGACCTGCAGCACGTGGTCCTGACCCACCTGCTCGTGTCGTACATCCTGCTCTTCACGGTTCACGCGGCGCCCATGCTGTTCCAGTGGGCCGTGTCGGAGACGGTGCGAGACACCGTGCGAAGCTGCCCGCATTGGCTACAGTTTCTGCTGGCGGTGTTCTGCGCCGACATGGCGCAGTACTGGGTCCACCGCCTCTATCACAGCCGGCTCTTGTGGCGCGTGCACGCGATCCACCACTCGGCGCCGCTGATGGACTGGCTGGCCGGCTCGCGGTTGCACATCGTCGAGATCCTGCTGACCCGCGCTTCGGTCCTCGGGGCGCTGTTCCTGCTCGGCTTCGAGGAGCCGGCAGTCCAGGCCTACATCGTACTGGTCGGCGTGCAGGCCGTGTTTGTGCACGCCAACGTCGGCATCCGTTTCGGCTGGCTCGAGTACCTGCTCGTCACTCCGCGCTACCACCACTGGCACCACAGCGACGACCGCGCCGCCGCGGACACCAACTTCGCCGTGCACCTGCCGTTGATCGACATGATGTTCGGCACCTTTCGCCTGCCGGCGGGCCAGTGGCCGGCGTCGTACGGCGTGATGGGACCGCCCGTCCCCGATGGGTTGTTGCGGCAGACGCTGTATCCGTTCGCCTCGAACGAACCACTCGACTAGAAACAGAGGGTACGCGTGTTCATGCTGCGGCCGACCGGGGCAGCGGTGCCTCGGCGCCAAGGTGGGCGAGCGTCGTGATCGTGCGCACGCCGTCGATGGTGCGGTAGCAGGCGTGCTGCCAAGATGTCCATACGCGTCGGCACAGAGTCAGCTGGCGTCCGACAGCGTTTGCGGACGACGATCACGCTGCGGCCGTAGCCGACGTGCCGGTCGTCGCACCTGGCGCGGTCTTCGCTGAGCGGGGGGGCGACGCCAACGGCGACGGGCAGGGCGGCGGGCCGGCCCTGTTAGGCGTGCGTTGGCGTGCGCTCGCCGGCCTCGCGCCATGATGACTCGCAATCATTGCACCTAATCCGTGACTCCATTGGCGGCATTGTCTATAATCAATGAAGCAATAGAAGGGTCTATGGCAGTGATGGTTGCAATTGCGTTTGGCCTTTCCGCTCCTAAAGTAGCGGGCTACCTGATCGAGGCGGCGGAGCGGGTTGGGCATTACAAACACGCTCTGGCGTTCTATCTCGCGGACATGGAGCAGCGGCGGCTGTATCAAGTCACCGGACACGGAAGCACGGTGCACTTCGCCGAAGCGAAGCTCGAGATGGATGCACGCCGAACCCGTGAGTACATCCAGGTTGGGCAAACGCTGCTCGAGCTCGATCGAGTCCGCGACGCCCTCGTCGACGGCGAGCTCAGTTGGTCCAAAGTCGTCGGCATACTGTCCGTCGTGCAACGAGCAACGCAGGCGGCATGGGTCGATTTCGCAAAGGCCCACACGTTTCGTGAGCTCCGCAAAGAGGTCCATGCCTGCCGGCCGGGCGATCTCCCTGGCGAAGGCAGCGACTACGGTCTGGTTCACAAGCGGATCGTGATCGAGGCCAGGCTCGATGACGTGACCTACGCGATGTTCGAGCGCGTCCGCATGATGCTCTCCGACCAACCAGAGAAGCCACTGACCGACACCGAAGTGATCGAAGAGCTGCTCCGGCGCCAACTCCACGGAACAGCCCCAACCGCAAAGCCGGCCACCGGCGCGAAGCCGGCCACCAGCGCGAAGCCGGCCACCAGCGCGAAGCCGGCCACCAGCGCGAAGCCGGCCACCGCAACACCAGAGGCGCTGCCGAACCGCGATCCGGTCCCGTCGGCCACCGAAGCCTCGGTCCACCGCCGCGACCAATACGCGTGCCGCAACTGCCTCCGCCCCTTCGACCTACAAGTGCATCACATCACCCCGCGCGCGGCCGGCGGCAGCAATACACCGACCAACTTGGTCCTCCTCTGTGGCACCTGCCACGCCTCCGTGCACCG
>JBCCGH010000140.1:0-25528 GCA_039029375.1 Planctomycetota bacterium | reverse complement strand
TTCCGTCTTCGAGAAGGTTCCGCCGAACCTGCGCGATAAGCTGCTGGAGGCGTGATCTTGGTCGATCCGTGTTGCGCCGGATCCACGTGTTGGGTTGAAGGGAGTCGGCGGAACGGCCGCCTGGGCCCTTCGGGGCGGGGCCGGCGGACCAACCTCAACCAGGATGCGCCGGGTGCCAGACGCCCCGGCAGCCGTCAAGGCCGTGCTCGTTCCGCGCTTCGCGCTCCGCTCGTCGCCTGCGGCGAGCCTTGACCGCACCCGGGAACGGTTGTCTCGCTTCTACCGACCTCAAGTCGGCGCCGACCAAGGGATCAGTCCGTGCCGGCGCAATCCTCGCGCGAGCAGCCAGGTCCGAGGCGCCCGGACCGGGCACTCGGTCCCATTTTTGAGCCGGTCCGGCGGTCGCGTTCTCCAGCCGTCGAACCACCACCCCGACGCGAACACGTCCAGCGCCGCCGCCAGCCGCGAGCCGTGCCGCCGCGCGTTGCGTTGCACGTAGGACAGCGCATTGCGGACCTCTTTCGGCGTCCGCAGTACGCGATCGTGATAGCGATCGGCAAACACGCGGCCGTGGCGCCGCCACAAGCGGTTGACGCCGCGCGCGACGCGGATGAACGAGCCCTGCAGCCCACCGCTCAGCGCCAGTCGGTCCCGCGCCTCGACGAGTAGGTGCAGGTGGTTTGACTGCACCGAGTAGTGCACCAGTCGAAAGCGCTCGCCCGAAGCCGCCGCGAACGCGGCGCGCAGCACCTCATAGACGCGCTTCCGTCGCAGCGACGGTAGGCCCGTGCGCAAGCGCGCCGTCACGTGCACGGGGAATCGTGTGGCCACGGGCGCGCGCTTGCGGTGTGAGGCCCCGGCGCGGGCGCCGGCGGGCTTGCGGCCTGCGCCTTCGCGTCTGCCGCCCCAGCCACGGTGTCGGAACGGCAGCTGGCCTGCGAGGTCTCGTCGAATGTTGGCACTTGATTGAGCACTATTCTGGAAAGCCGCGCGTTGTCGCGCGCCACGCTTCGCCGAGCCGCAGCATCACGATCGACAGAGGCTCTCGACTGCCGCGGCGACGCCGAGTGCGACTTGACGCATGCGGCGATAGTCGAGCGTGCCAGGCGCGTCCGTGACGCGGTGGTAGTGTGGATTGCGGAAGAAGGCGGTGTCCGTGAGCATTACCGCGGGAAAGCCGGCCGCCCAGTAGTTGCGGTGATCCGACCAGTCGATGCCGTCCATGGGGAGAAGGGCCGCGAGTGACTGCAGCGGCAGGTCCACGGCGGCGGCCATGGCGTCGTGGACTTCGTCCACGAGGTCTTTGTCGCGGCCGCGCCCGACGATGGCGAGGAAGTCGCCGGTGGTCGGGTAGCGCGCCCGGAGCGAGGCCAAGGGGTAGTCCTGCGAATCGGGTTCGGCGGTGTAGTAGCCGACCATCTCGAGGCAGAGCATGCCGCGTACGCGAACGTCGTTGGCGGTGAGCCATGCCGCGTGGTGCGCGCTGCCCATGTTCGCGGTGCCGAAGTGCGGGGGTTCCTCGAGGGCATAGGCCACGAGCTCGACGCGCCGCGGGAGCTCGGCGTCGCGGAGCAGGTGGGCAAGGGCGATGAGCACCGCCACACCGCTGGCGTTGTCATCCGCGCCCGGGCCCTGGTCGGCCACGTCGTAGTGAGCGCCGACGACGACCCACTCGTCCGTCGCCGGGCCGAGCGTGGCGCGCACGTTGCGGTAGCTGGCGCCATCGACGACAAACGCTTGGCTGGCGACTTCGACGCCGGCCGCAGCGAGCTGCGCCTCGACATAGCTGGCGGCGCGCTCGAGGGCGTCGGGGTCGGTGGACGATCGCGGTGGGTCCATCGCCGCCAAGAAGCGAACGTGCTGCTCGAGCGCCCCGGCTGAGACTGGCTGTAGAGCGGTGGAGCAAGCCGTCGAGGCGATGGCGACCGCCAGGGCGAAGCCGCCATGGGTCGCGGCGCGCCGGGCCCGCTTCATGCGCGCTCGATGCCTCGGGCTGTCATGGCAAACAGCACGCATGATGGGCCGTCGTCGAGGGCGACTGGATGATGGCGCGAGCCGTCCTCATAGCGCACGTAGTCGCCAGCGTGGTACGCACCGAGCTCGTCGCGGTAGCCACCCTGCACGACCAGCACTTCCTCGACGCCGCGGTGGGCATGGGCCGGATAGCCACAGCCCGGGTCCATCTTGATCCACGCGGTGGCGTTGCCCGAAGCCTCGTCCCGGTGCAGGTAGTGGATTGAGATCCCGGCGTGTCGCGTCGGGGTGAACGGGATGTGCGAGATGTCCATGGGTTACACTCCCGGCCGAATGGAATCCTGGTCGATCGAGATCCACAAGGACTACATCAAGTTCAGCGCCGCGCACTTCCTGATCTTTCCGGACGGCACGGCCGAGCGCCTTCACGGGCACAACTACAAGGTCTTCGTCGAGGTTCACACCGAGCTCGATCCGCACGGACTGGTGCTGAACTTTCAGCAGATCAAGCCGCTCGCCAAGCAGCTGGTGGACGAGCTCGACGAGCATCTTTTGATCCCCGGCGAACATCCGGTCCTGCGTTGCGAGCCCGGCGGCGATGGCGCGCTGGAGATTCGCTATGCGGACCGGCGCTACGTGATTCCCGCCGAAGATGTCGTGGTGTTGCCGGTGAACAACACCAGTGCCGAGAACCTCGCTGGTTGGCTCGGTCGCGAACTCAGGCGGCGGATTGGCGAGGCCTTTCCCGCCGTGGAGCTGCGCGGCCTGGTGGTCGGGGTCGAGGAGACGGTGGGGCAGCGCGGCGTCTACACCTGGCGCGAGAACTGACAGGGTTCGCGCGGGCGCCGCGAGGGCCCCGGCTCACGGACCCGCAATGGCCGGCACGGGACGGCCGGCCAGTAGCTCCGCCACGACGTCGATGCCCTGCTGGAGCCGCGCCTCGTCGCGCTCCGCGCCCAGGCTGAGTCGGACCGCGTGCGGAGTTGGCGCCCGGCCCGTCGCGAACACATCGGCGGCGGCCAGGGCCACGCCACGCGCCCGCGCCGCCGTCGCGAACTCGGCCACGCGCCACGGCTCGGGCAGGAGTAGCCAGGTGTGGGCGGCAGCCGGATCGACACCGTCGGCGATCCAGGGGCCGAGCACCGCCCGCGTGTATTCCTGTCGCCGTGCTGCCTCGGCGCGGCGTCGAGCCACGAGTTCGGCAGCGACGCCACCCTCGATGAGCTCGGCGGCGAGGTCGGCGGTGACGGGGGACGCCATCACGGTGCTTGCCATGAGGATCGCCTCAATGTCCTCGAGGCGCCCGGCGCGGCGCAGGAAACCGACCCGCAGGCCGGGCGCCATGCACTTGGAGAGGCCCGTCAGGTAGTAGGAGCCGGACGCGGCGAAGTTGACCAGCGGTGGTGGGCCGTCGATGAGGAAACCGTACGTGTCGTCCTCGATCACGATCACGCCGTGCTCGTCGGCGATGGCGGCAATCTCGCGCCGCCGCGCCTCCGGCATCACGGTTGCCGTTGGGTTCTGCGCGGTTGGGGTGAGGTAGACCGCGCGGGCGCTGGGTCCAGCGGCGCGGCAGGCGCGCGCGAGGGCGCTCGGGCACATGCCGTGCTCGTCGAGTGCGACGCCTTCGACGCGGAGCTGGAGCAAGCGCGCCGCGGATTTGACGCCGGGGTAGGCGAGCGCTTCCGCCAGCAGCACGTCGCCGGGCCCGGCGGTGGCGGCCAGGGCCACGAGAATCGCGTGCTGCGCGCCGCACGTGATCGCGATCTCCTCGGCGCGGGCGTCGACACCGAATTGGCGCAGCCATGCTGCGCCCGCCTCGCGCGCGCGGGCCGGGCCCGCGTGGCAGCCGTAGGCGAATGCGGCGCCGCGGGCGAGTGACCGCGCCCAGCGGGTCAGCGGTTGCTCGAGGAGTACGGCTTCGCCGCAGTGCGGTGCGTTGTGGGCCAGGTTGATGCAGTCGGGGAGCTCGACGTGCCGGAAGGTCAAGCCATCGGGCTCGGTGCTCGCGGTCCGCACGAAGGTGCCCCGGCCGACCTCTCCAGAGACGAGGCCGCGCTTGCGCGCCTCGGCGTAGGCCCGTGTCACGGTCCCCGTGGTGACGCTGAGTGCGCGGGCGAGGTCGCGCTGCGGCGGCAGCTGGGCTCCGGGAGCGAGCTCCCGTTGCTCGATGGCGCGTGCCAGCGCGTCCGCGATCGCCACGTACTTGGGGCGGGTCGCTGCCTCGAGATCAGGGCACCACATTGTCATGGTGACAATATACGGCTAGCGCGGTCAATTGCATGCACGTAGATTGGTGACATTCAACCGAGCAAACCGATGCCAAAGGGACCCATGGACGACCAACTCCGCATGGACACGCTGCTGGTGCACGCCGGTGAGCCGGAGCCCCGCGCGTCTGCTACCTCGCCGATTCATCGCTCGACCGTCTGGGCGACCGAAGGTGGCGGTAGCTACCACGACATTCCCTACCCGCGGCTGAACAACCTGCCGAACCAGACCGCGTTGGCGACCAAGCTCGCCGCGATCGAGGGCGCGGAGGCGGCCCTGGTGACCGCGAGCGGGATGGCGGCGATCTCGACGACGCTGCTCTCCGTGCTGCGGCACGGGGATCATCTTCTGGTGCAGGACAGCCTCTACGGCGGCACCCACGCCTTCGTGACGGAGGACCTGTCGGACATGGGGGTCGAGGTCGACGCGATCGATACGGCGGACCCGGCGTCGTGGGCGACCAAGGTCCGTCCAAGCACGCGCGCGGTCTACGTCGAAGCGTTGACGAACCCGCTGCTCAAGGTCATCGACCACCGCGCCTTGGTCGCGTTCGCCAAGCAGGCGGGGCTCGTGTCGATCATCGATGCGACCTTCGCGACCCCGGTGAACTTCCGCCCGGTTGAGCATGGCTACGACTTGGTGGTCCATAGCGCCACCAAGTACCTCGGCGGGCACAGCGATCTGACCGCCGGCGCGGTGGCGGGCCGGGCCGAGCGGATCGAGCGCGTGCACACCAAGCTCAATCACTTTGGCGGCAACCTGGATCCCGAGGGCGTGTTTCTACTGGGGCGCGGCCTGCGGACGTTGGGCCTGCGTGTGCGACACCAAAACCAGAGTGCCCAGCGGCTGGCGACCGTGCTCGATGCGCACCCGGAGGTGGCGCGAGTCCACTATCCGGGGCTGCCGGAGCACCACAACGCCGACGTCGCCAAGGCGCTGTTCGCGGGCTGTGGCGGCATGCTGTCGTTCGAGCTCGCCGGCGGCACGGCCGCGGCCGCGGCTCTGATGAGTGCCGTGCGCCTGCCGATGGTCGCGCCGAGCCTTGGCGGGCCGGAGACTCTGCTGACACTGCCCGCCCGCACTTCTCACCTCAGCCTCACGCCCGAGGAGCGTCAGCGGGCGGGGATTGCCGATGGGCTGATCCGCATGTCGGTCGGGCTCGAGGACCCCGAGGATTTGGTCGCAGACTTCGAGCGCGGCCTCGCGGCGGTCCGAGCGGCCTGCGGCGCCAAAGGAGGTGTTCGATGAGCAGCACTGGCCGCCATCCGCGTCCTTGGTTCGAACGGACCTTCGCCAACGACATGCCCTTGAGTCACTCGGTCAACCTTGCGGCCCGCTTGGCGGGCGCGCCGGCCCGGCTGGAGGAGCTGGTGCGTGACGTCTCGGTCGCGGCGCGGACGAGCCGCGTCGATGGCGAATGGTCGATCCAGGAAAACGCCGGACACTTGTTGGACCTGGAGTCACTCTGGCAGGTGCGGCTCGACGAGATGCTCGCCGGTGTCGACACGCTGACGCCCGCCGACTTGGAGAACAACGCCACCCACCAGGCGCGGCACAACGAGCGGTCCGCCGGCGAGCTGCTGGCGGCGTTCCGCGCCACACGCGAAGGGTGGGTGGCTCGCGTCGATGCCCTGTCGGGAGATGATTTCGGCCGCGTGGCGCTGCATCCGCGCCTTGGGCAGCCGATGCGGGTGGTGGATCTCCTGGCCTTCGTGGCCGAGCACGATGACCATCACCTGGCGCGGATTCGTCAGCTGCGCCGAGAGCTGGTGGAGTTGCCGGCGGGCCGATGAGCCGGGTTGGCCACGTCCGGGTTAAAAGGCGCGAGGCGCGCTCGCATGGTTAGCGCGCCCCGCTGAGAGAGAATGCCGCCTTGCAGCTCGCACCTCTGCGCGGCGGACGTGAGACTGGGACCGGATGAAAGTCGCAGTGACCTGGATCTTGGTCGAGCACGCACGCTCGTCGACCAAAAGCATCAGGGCGTTGCACCCGTGTCTTAGACCCCTCTGAGACGGAGATGCCGAAGATCCGTGGATGGCCCCTGCGACGGGTCCAGAAACAGCCTCAATCTGTGAGAGAGCGAGCAGGTTGCCCTGCTCTTCTGCCCCCTGGGACGGCGGCATGCGGCCCTGGTGTTCCATTGCCACCCTAAAAAAGGCTGGCTGATGGTGGGGGCGCCCGGACCGCGGAGCGCCGCCCTTATCGGTGGTTGCGCGGGATGGCCGGGAGGCTCCCGCAGCGCCGGGCCTGGCCAGGCGCTGGCGCGTGCGATGGGAGATTGACCATGGCGGACTCTGCTTCCCCCTCCGCCCCGAGCACCGTCATCAGCATCATTGGATCCCTTCCGGCCCCCCGGCCGGCTTGCAGGAGACCGCTGTATCGCGCGGTCGGGCCGAGGTTTCCGAACGAGGCCGAGAATATCCCGGCGTTCAGGCAAACCGCGGGCGCGCGGGATTCCCGGTGGCGGCGATCTCGCGCACGTGGGCGTGCACTTCCATCGCTCGGCCGATGCACTGATCCGAGTTGTGGTACTCGTAGCGGCCGAACCGGCCGAACGTGATGTAACCCGAGTTGTCGAACCACTCGCGGACCCGCTGGATCCGTGCCGCGAACTCGAGGTTCTGGTCGATGTAGGCGAACTCGTGGCCCGTCCAATCGGTGATCACGACGGCCTCGGGGTCGAGCACGCCAGCCGAGCCCAGCGCGCCCGCCAGCTCCTGAAGCCAAGCCGTGGTTGGCTCCAGCTCGCCGCGGTGCGTGACCTCCGCCATGTAGGAGGCGTGGCCCGGTGGCGCGTTCTCCGGCGAGTAGTTGCTGTAGAACGTCACCCGGTTCGCGGCTCCCTGGTCGGGGAACGGCAGGTAGATCCAGGACAGATCGGGCGGCGGTTCGTCCACCTTCACGCCGAACAGCACGTTGACCAAGCTGATGGGGCGCAGGGCGCGAATGTCCGCGCGGATCGGCTCGGGAACGTCCTCGAAGCAGCGCTCGATCAGCGGCAGCGGCACGGTGTTGACCACTAGGTCGTAGCTCTCACCGTTGACGATGAAGCCTTCGGCGCCGCGGCGGACGTGCTCAACCGGCGTGGAGAGCCGCAGCTCGAAGCCGCCGCCGGCCACCGTGCCTTGCACGAGCGTCTCAAAGCCGCCGCGCAGTGGGAAGTAGAAGATCGACTGGTGCGCGTAGCCCTCGGTCTGCATGCCGATCGCGGAGCTCAGGATGTCGCGCACCGGGGCTTCCGGCACGCGGCCCGCCACCCAGGCGCTGGCCATCTCGTTGAGCTCGCAGCACCAGATCTTCTCGTTGTACGGCACCATGAAGTGCTTGCCGAAGCCCGCGCCCATGCGCCAATCGATCCAGTCGAGGAAGCGCTCCGGGCACTTCTCGCCCAGGCGCCGCTGCACGTAGGCCTCCAGGTAGCCGTCCATGCACTCGACGATGACGTCCTTGGGCAAGTGCCCGACGCCGTTCTCGAACGGGTAGGGCACGTAACGGTCGTGCCAGCGGATCCGGGTGTCGCGGTTCTTGCGGACGAGCTGGTCGAGACCGCCGCAGCGGGCGATCTGCCAGTCCAGCACCTCTTGTTGCTTGCTGAACAGGATGTGCCCGCCGGCCTCATCGAACGTGAATCCGTCTACCGTGCGCGACTTGCACAAGCCACCGGCCCGCGCACTCGCCTCGAGGACCACGGGATCGTGGCCGTCGGCGGCGAGGAGCCGTGCCAGGGTCGTTCCGGAGATACCTCCGCCGAGGATGGCGATTCGCATGGCGTTCGAGGGGCGCGGGTTAGGCCCGCCGAGGGGTGCCGGAGTCTACCGCGATCGCCGCGACGCGCCGACCTTTTGCAATCTGTGTTGGCCGGCGCCACAGTGGCGTCCTGAGGCTTCATGACCGCTGCGCCCTTGTCCCGAAGCCAGGAGCGACTGGCGGTCCTCGCGCTCGCGTTTGGCGTCTTCGTCGTCGCCGTCAACGTCAACCTGGTCGGGGCCCTCGTGCCCTACCTCCGGGAAGACGGCATGTATCGCGGGATGAGTGGCCTCGAGGGTCACTTCGGCCTCCTGCTCGGCGCGGCCAACGGCGCGAGCGCCCTCGCGGCACTGCTGCTCGGCCCTTCGATCGATCGCTATGGCCGGCGCGGCCCCATGCTGCTTGGCGGTGTGCTGTTGGTCGCTGGCATTGTGGCCCACTTGTTCGCCGTCAGCCCCGGTCAGCTGCTGCTCGTTCGCGGGGTTTCGGGGTTCGGGGGCGGACTGGTCTTCGCCAGCGCCTCTGCGGCGGTCGCGGATCTCGTTCCCTATGAGCGGCGGGCCGCCGCGATGGGCATCTTCAGCGCCGGGCTGTTCCTGGCGACCCCGGTCGGGTTGCCGCTCGGCCTGGCGATCGCGGAGCGCGCGCCCGAGGGTTGGCGCACCGCGTTCGGGTGGTTGGCGCTGCCCTCGCTCCTCGCGGTCGTGGGGTTTGCGCGGTTTCTGCCGGCGGGGCTGGGCCGCGCCGAGGGCCGCGTCAACCAGTGGCAGGTGCTGCGACAGCCGGGCGTCTTCCCCGCCTTGCTGTCGGTCGCGCTCTACACCGGCGGCTTCTTCACCGCCGTGCAGTTTGCCCCGGACTGGCTCGACCGGTCCGGCCTGATGCCCAAAGAGGATCAGAAGCTGCTGTGGATCTTCCTCGGGCTATCCACGGCGGTGGGGTCGCTGATTCTGCCGCGGTTCGCCGACCGGTTGGGTAAGCGACCGGTCGTGCTCTTTGCCACCGCCGGGGTCGCGATCTGCTTTCTGCTGCTGGCCCGCGCCACTTCGACGATGGGGCTCCTGGCCGTCGGTCTGCCGGTGACGATGCTAGCGGCCCTCCGCTCGCCGGCGTTGCAGGCCCTCATGTCGGACATCGTGGAGGCACGCCATCGCGGCACTCTGATGGGCCTGCGCGCTGCCGCCGTCAACGTTGGCGGCTCGCTGTGCGCGTTCGGCGGCGGCAAAGTCGTCGAGGTCCATGGCTACCGCGCGCTGCTGTATGCCGGCGCGTTGATCCTGGTCGCGTCGTATTTCCTAGTGCGCTACTTCGTGAAGGAGCGGTCGTGAGCGACGAAGCACGTCCGCCACTCGGCTCGTGGGCGCGGCTCTACGTGTTGGTGGTCGTGATCGCAGTGGCGATCATGATGGCGCTCTACTGGTTCACGGCCCGCTGGAACATCCCCCTGTCGGCTTCATGAGTGTCATCGACTGGATCGTCTTCGTCGCGTTCCTCGCCTACGTGGTCGGCGATGGGCTGCGGCGGTCGCGCGGAACCAAGGATCTCGAAGGCTACTTCGTCGGTGGTCGGTCGATCCCGTGGTGGGCGGCCGGTCTGTCGATCATGGCGACGCAGGCCTCGGCCATCACCGTGATCGGCACCACCGGTCAAGGCCACGACGGCGGCATGGACTTCGTGCAGGCCTACTTCGGCTTGCCGTTCGCCATGGTGTTGCTGTCCATCTTCATGGTGCCGCTCTACCGGCGCCTGCCGATCTTGACGGCCTACGAGTACCTCGAGCGGCGATTCGACGCGCGCACCCGCACGTTGGCGAGCCTGATCTTCTTGGTCTCGCGTTGTCTGGCGTTCGGCATCGTGATCTACGCGCCCTCGGTCGTGTTGTCGGCGCTCTTGCAGATCCCGATCGAGACCACGGTCATCGCGATCGGCGTGCTGACCACCGGCTACACCCTGTTTGGTGGTGTCAACGCGGTCATTTGGACCGACGTCAAGCAGATGCTCGTCATCGTCGGCGGGTTGCTGGTCGTGCTGGTCATCCTGCTGCAGCGGCTGTTGGCCGAGCTCGACTGGGGAGGGGTGCTGACGGCGCTCGGCGCGGCGGGCAAGCTCAACGCGCTGGAGGTCACGCCGGAGAGCAGCGTGTTGGTGCCGCGGCTCGCGATCGACGAGGACGGTCCCCGCAGCTTCTGGGAGGAGAAGTACAACGTCTGGTCGGGACTGATTGGCGGCTTGTTCCTTCACCTCGCCTACTTCGGGTGCGACCAAAGTCAGGTGCAGCGCATCCTGACCAACCCGACGGCGCGCGAGAGCCGAATGGCATTGCTGATGTCGGGGTTCGCGAAGGTGCCGATGCAGCTCGGCGTGCTGTTCATTGGTGTCCTACTTTGGCTCTTCTACACCGTGCAGCCTGGCCCGCTGTTGTTCGACCCCAGCGATCGAGCGGCCGCACAAGGGAACGCCGAGGTTGCGCAGCTGCAGGAGCAGCACGAGGCCCTGCGGCAGCGTCGGGTCGCCATGGTGCAGCAGATCGGCGAGCAAGCGGGGCCTGGGGATGTGTCGCCGGACTTGCTGCGGGACTACCAGGCGGCGGTCGTCGAGGCCCGCGCGTTGCGAGAGCGCGCCGCTGAGGCGCTCCACGGCGAAGCGAAGGTGCGCGACACCAACTACGTCTTCCCGCACTTCGTCCTGACGCACGTGCCGCCGGTGTTGCTTGGCCTGATCATCGCGGCCATCTTCGCGGCGGCGATGTCCAGCGCCGACTCGACGCTCAACTCGCTCACCGCGGCCACCGTGGTCGACTTCTACCGCCGCTGGCTCAAGCCGCGGGCGACCGAAGCCCAGGCTCTGTTGGCGAGCCGCGTCGTGACCCTGTGCTGGGGAGCGGCGGCGACTGTCGCCGCGCTGTCGCTGCGCGGCGGCGGTTCGATCGTCGAGTGGATCAACAAGGTTGGCTCGTTCTTCTACGGCTCGCTACTCGGCGTCTTTGCGCTGGCCTTGCTCGTCCCCGGAGCTGGCCCGCGCGCCGGCTTCTACGGACTCCTCGGCGGCATGACCTCGGTGCTCCTGGCGCACTGGACGGTGCGCATCGAGTTCCTGTGGTACAACGTCATCGGCTGTCTCGGTGTCCTCGCGACTGCTGGTGTGTTGCGATTGCTCGGCGCCGATCGGCGCTGAGTGTCGACGGGTCGCCCGCGGCAGGACGACCGGCTCGAACAGCCGGGTCCACTCCAGCATCGCGCGCGCCAGCTGCTGTATCAGCTCGTTTTCGAGCTCGGCGCCGGCGACCGTGCGCACAACTTGTCGGTAGCAACCTGTGATGGACGTGCGCGTCAGCACCACCTCGTCGACCAACGACCACCACGTCTCGTTGTGCTCCAGGCTCTTCGCCTCCGCAGCGATGTCGCCCCAGACGTTGGTGGACTCTGGCCGATGCACGACCGGCCCGCCGCTCCGCGCAGCCAACCCTAGGTGGTCGCAGATCTTCTTGGCGACGACGCCGGCGGTGACGTCGGCCAAGGGATCGGCCTCGCCGGACTCGCGCGTGCCGGCGGAGAACAGCGCCGGTACGAGCTCGGGCCGGAAGGCGAGGTTGAGCCCGCTCATCGGGAAGTACGCACCCACGGGGACGGTTTCGTCGAGCAAGCGCACGTCGGCGCTGGCGGCGTTGGCGGCCAGCTTGGAGACGGCGTCGAGGTCGGCGTCACCGCGCCAGAGGCCGTGACTGACCACGCAGCGGCGGCTGCGCCGGTGCCGATGGCGAGGGTAACCGCGCGGATGCCCGCCGCGGATGGTGGACCACCAGGCGAGGTCGTCCCCGGGCTTCTGTAGCTTGCGCCAGTGGCGTTGGACGAAGCCTGGACTGCACGGGCGGCACTCTTCGCCAAGCGACACGATCATGTCGGGCTCGCGCCGCCAGGCTTCGTAGTAGCCCAAGTTGCGCAGGCCATCGAGCCCCGGTCGGGCCAGCCAGGCCCGGTCGCCGAGAACTCGCCTGGCGTCGATCCGACGGATGGTGCGCACGTGTGGATCGAGGTCGAGCGGGCCGCCGGTGTCCTCGGTGACGAAAATCACCTCTGCACCCGTCAGCTCCTCATGCCAGGCCTGCCAGAACGCGTACGCGTGCTCGGCACCCGTCGTGGCGACGACCACGACGGTTCGTGGAAACTCCCTCATCTGATCCCCTCCCCAGTGGCGCAACGCGCCTAGTGGAGAGCATCGGGCGAGGTGTGCGGTCGGCTTGAGTGCTCGCGGGCGACGGGCTGTCCCCGCCACACCACTAGTTCGGCGCCGCACGCCAGCGGGCGAAGGCGGCTTGCAGGGCGTCGCCACGGTCGCGGTCCAGGGGCACCGACTCGAACCGGCCGTCGTCGGTGACTAGGACCACACTGCTGTGGCGGAAGCGGTCCGTCGATAGGCGTCGCCGCACCTCGCGCACGTCGTCGCGCTGGAGCTCGACCCGGCGCTCCGGGTACTGATAGACCAGCCACATCCGGTCGCCGTCGACCTCGAGCGCGAAGAACGCCATCCACGCGTTCCCGTACGCGAACGCCGCAAACGCGCTGGCCAAGGTCACCCCGCAGGCCCAGGAGACGCGCGGTGAGGCGGGCCCGCTACTGCGCAGCGCCGGGTGTCGCATCCATGGATACCGCAGGCCCGCGTAGAGCACGGCGCCGAGCGCGATGCCGATGACCGTCAGGAGCCAGAACAACACGCTGTACTGGGCGACGGAGGCGAGCTCGATCCGTTCGACTTCCGCGATCATGATGGCTGTCGGCGACCCATCAAGGTCGGCCTCACTCCTATCGGCCGGACCGCGGGACTGGCTAACCCGGGCCTGAGCCCGGGCCAGGATGAGGGTCAGCGGCGTGGTGTCGCAGCGGGAGCCTCGTCCTGGGGCAATCCGGGGATCTTGCGGCCGAGGACGTCGTCCAGCCGGATATGGGGTGCAGGGCGACCCAGGCCGTCGGCGGCGAAGTAGACCGACAGCGCGCCGACGAACCGTTGGTCGCCGCGGCGCACGTCTAGTTGCGCCACGCGGCGCCAGCGCTGGGGTTGCGCGCGCATGACCTGCTGGAGGAGCGCGTGATGCGGTCGTCGATGGCGAGGCTCCAGCGAGGTGTCGATGACGACGGCCGCGACCGGCAGGTCGCGCAGCATGTCGGCCAGGGCGCTGGGCTCCGCGAAGCGTGGCGTGTAGTGGTTGCCGGTCCAGTCGCTCGTGGCGAGCATCTTGCTCCCGCGCAGTACGACGTGCTGTGGGCGTCGATCGAGGAGCGCCATTTCGCTGATGAACGCCCCTTCGCCTTTCGGGTCGGAGGCGATCAGGACAGCGGCACGTGCCAGTCGCGAATCGGCGCCGATCTCGTGTGCTGCGGCGGCGAAGCCGGTGTGGTGCTTGGTTGGCCAGGACAGCGATTCCGCCGTGAACGCCAGTGCGGCGAGACCGGCGACGGCGGCGGGCAGCCAGCGCCGCTGGGGCCGACGGGCGCCGAGCCACTGCGCCCCGGCGGCCCAGGCGGCGACCCAGACTGGCGCGGTGGCGATCAGGTGGCGGCCCTCGCCGCCGGTGGGCACCGCGAGTAGCCCGATCAATAGTGCGCACGCCCACGCGATGAGCGAGGCCCATCGGCCGCCGCGGTCGCGGAGGCGCACGGTCATGCCAAGAAGCGCGATCGCCGCCATCACGACGCCGCCGAGCCCGAGGAGCTCACGGCCATAGAACCTCAGGGCGAAGGCGGCGTAGTCCGCCGTGGGGCTCGTCCCACCGCTCCAGGTCGACTGGGTGATGTCTAGGGTCAGCGCAAACCAAGGTCCGCACAGCGCGATGACCGTTGCGCCGGCCAGCCACAGTGCGGGGCGCCGCAGCAGCTCATAGCGGCCGGTGAAAGCGATCGTCAGCGGCGGCACGAGCACGAGGAACACGCCGGTCCCCTTGGTGAGGATGGCGAGGACCGCGAAGACGGCGAACGCCAGGGCCGAGCGGGCCCGTCCGGTATCGACGAAGCGGCCAAAGCTCAGGACCGCGAGCGTGCAGAACAGCGTCAGAGGGATCTCGGTCATGACCGCGTGGCTCAGTCGCTGCACGAGGGGCAGGACGAGCAGGGTCACGGCGGCGAGCAGGGCCCATCGTGGTCCCAGGTCGGTGCGCACCGCGGCGAACACCACGGTGGCAAGGAGGCCGGCCAAGGTCGCCATCAAGATCAGCGGCGCGGTTGCGCTGGTGCCGAAGGCGAGATACCACACTGCTTGGAGCGCTGGGAAGACCGGCGGCCACTGGCCCAATGCGACTTTTGGGTAGTGAACGTAGTAGTCGGCTGCGAAGGCCATGGGAGCGACGGGTGCGCCCTGCAGCCACGAGTTGGCGAAGTCGTGCAGCATCAGGCCGGTCACCAGGTGTGACGGCTCGTCGTCATACTCGGCGAACGCACTCTCGAACGCGCCGCTGGTCAGCGCTAGCGCGAAGGCCACCGCAAACAGCAGCGCCACCGCTGCGGTCAGGCCCGGGTCGCAGTAGCGCCAGAGTCCGCGGCGGTGCCGAGCTGCCGCGGCCCCACGATGTGGATGCGTCGGCAACAAGCTTCTTCCCAAGGCCGCAGGTGCGGCCGTCGGAGAAGTCTAGCACGCGCCAACCGTGGGGCCGGAGATTCGCATCGCGCCGCGCGCTACGTCACGGTGACATGGCCGTCGCGACGTAGCGGCGCCTACCAGTCGGTGCGTCGGTGCTGGAGAAACAGCCGCTTGGCGGTCGAGCGCGCGATGCTGGTCAGGTCTAGGTCGTCCAGGAGCACGCAATCTTCGCCGCGGGGTGCTCGCGCGCTCACCTGTCCCTCGGGGTCACAAACGAACGATTCCCCGGCGAACTGGAGCTCGCCCTCGGTCCCCACTCGGTTGCACAGGGCGGTGAAGTAGCCGTTCTGGAAGGCGGCCACGCGCAGCTCGGCTTCATACAGGCCCTCGGGCCACTCGCCCACGGTGCCCGCCTGCGGGACCACGACGAGCTCCGCGCCGCCAAGGCCCATCCGGCGCATGACCTCTGGGTAGTGCCGGTCATAGCAGATGACGACGCCGAGCTTGCAGGCCCGCGTCGCGAACACCGGCGCGCCGCGGTCCCCCTCGTCGTAGTAGTCCTGCTCGAAGAACCCTTCGTAGTCGGTGATGTGCAGCATCCGCTGTACGCCAAGGAGGGTACCGTCAGCATCGATAACCGGCGACGCGTCGTAGTAGCGCTCACCGGCTTGCTCGTAGAGGTTGCCGACCACCACGATGCTGTGCTCTTTGGCGGCGCGGCAGAGGGCGTCAGTGGTCGGGCCCGGAATCGTCTCCGCGGTCCGGGGCGTCTCGCCGCGACGGCAGCGGGGATAGAAGGGCTCAAAGGCGAGCTCGGCAAAGGCGGCGAGCTCCGCTCCGCCACGCGCCGCCTGCCCGAGATGCGTGAGGCCGCGCTGCAGGGACGCGTCACGGTCGGCGGCGAGGTGCTGCTGGATCAGAGCGATGCGCATGGCGGCGCACTGTAGCACGGGCCGTCTCGTGGCGTCCTAGCCTGACATCGACGCGATGAACGCGTCCGCCTCGTCGATCGAGCGCTGCATCTCCTCGATCAGGCTGGCAACGGTGTCCTCAATTTCCACGACCTCCGTCTGCAGCGACGACACGGCCTGCGCGTTGAGGTTGTGCTTGAGGAACAGCACCTGGTCGTTGAACGCCGTGACCACGGGGTCGAGCCGCGCCTCTGCCGACTGCATCACC
Source organism: Planctomycetota bacterium (assembly GCA_039029375.1). Taxonomy (GTDB): domain Bacteria; phylum Planctomycetota; class UBA1135; order UBA1135; family UBA2386; genus JBCCGH01. The sequence goes on along the minus strand of JBCCGH010000140.1, from coordinate 9,790 downwards.
GACAACAACCGGGAGTAGCGGTCGCGGGTATCGCTCATCAGGCCCTTGCTCTTGCGCTTGATGTCAGCGTTGGCGAACTCCTCGATCTCCTCGCTCCATTCATCGAACATGGCATCGGCGACTTTTTGTACGCCTTGGACGCGGTCGTGGACCTCGCCGGCCGCTGCCTTGCTGTCCTCAAGCTTGCCCTTGAGATCATCGTAGAGCGCCTCCAGGTCGCCGCCGTCGAAGCCGCTGAGGGCTTTGAACGCGGTGAACGTGTCTTGGATCTCCTGTTTGGCCTCCGTCTGGCTTTCCTGTGCGTCTTCGACACGGCCCACGAGGATGTCGCGTTTGTCGTAGCCGAACTTCTCCATGGTTGCGTAGTAGACCTGGCTGCAGCTGACGGTGACGGCAACCAAGCCGAGGCTGCAAAGCAGCCGATGGGCGGTGGGTCTCATGCCGCGATCATAGCCGCGCCACCCGCTGGACCGGCGGTTCTGAAGACCGGGCCGACGATGGCCCTGGAGCAGGGCCGCGGGCGTGGCGGCGCGGCGCAAGATGCGAATCAAGATCCGGGCTTCCCGAGTCCGATCGAGGCATCGGAAGGAGAGGGATGTCCAACGTTCGCCGAGCGTATGCGTTGGGTCAGCCCGTGGGCCTCCGTGGTTTCGGGGGTGTCCGTGGGTGACCCTGTCGCACTGTTGGCCTTGGTCTTAGGGACCGGGTTCCTGTTCGGCGTGGTGACCTACACCGGCCTGCGCGCCCAGCGCCGCCAGCACTTCATGGCTCTGGGCCTGGCGCTGCCGGTGTTCGGGGCCACGGTGTTCGTCGCCGAGCAGGTCGGTCGCTCGCACGCGTTCGACCCGACGCGCTTTCGGATCCACATGGCCTTCGCGCATGCTGGGGTGATCGCGCTCGCGGCAGCTCTGCTGCTTGGCGCGATGCGGATTCGGTGGCCATCCTGGCGTCGCGCCCACCAGATCGCGGCGTTTACGTTCCTCTTCGTGCTCGTCGCCGCGGTCGGAACGGGCGCCTGGATGTTGGAGAGCGGGGTGAAGCGCCCCGCGCCCGGAACCGGTGAGCCATCGGCGGCTGCTGGTCCGTCACGCGGGCTCAAGCCGCATCGCGTGGCTCCCGAAGGAGTGCCAACGGGGGAATTCCCCGGTGGCGAACAACGCGCCGGACGGACGACACCGCAGAAGGTCGGAGGTGAGTGAGATGGAAGGGATGGAGGAGGTTCTGAAGGAGTTCATTGTCGAGAGCTACGAGGGTCTCGATCAGCTCGATCGAGACCTCGTGACCCTCGAGGAGGATCCGTCCTCCGCTGAGCTCCTCAGCCGGATCTTCCGCACGATCCACACGATCAAGGGCTCGAGCGGATTCTTGGCGCTCGGCAAGCTCGAGGCGATCGCGCACGTCGGCGAGAACCTCTTGAGCCTGCTGCGCGATGGGCGTCGCACGTTGACCGCCGACATGACCAGCGCCCTGCTGAGCATGGCGGATGCAATTCGCGGCATCCTCGGCCATGTGGAGCAGGAGCAAAACGAAGGGTTTGAGGACCACTCGAAGCTCGTCGAGGTGCTGACGCAGCTGGTGGACACCGGTCAGGTGATGACGCAGGTCACGGGCCCAGCCGAGTCGACGCCATCGGCGAACGATCCGCCGAGCGAACCAATGAACAGCGAGCCAATGACGAGCGAGCCGACTAACAACGTTGCGGAGCCCGCGCCGCCGGTCGAATCCGCGGCCTCGGTCGAATCCACGCCGCCAGTCGCGCCGAGCAAGGAGCCCAGCCCCGCGAGTCGGGACGAGGCATCGGCTGCACCGGCGACGGAGGCGCGTGCGCAGTCGGTGTCGGACAACTCCATTCGCGTGGACGTGGGGCTGCTCGATACCCTGATGAATCTCGTCGGGGAGCTCGTGCTCGCCCGGAACCAGATCCTCCAGTACACCGCGACCCAGGAGGATACCGCCTTCACCGGCACGTCGCAGCGGCTCAACCTGGTGACGACCGAGCTGCAAGAAGGCGTCATGAAGACGCGCATGCAGCCGATCGGCAACGTGTGGAGCAAGTTCCCGCGGGTCGTGCGGGACCTCGCCATCAGCTGCGGCAAGAAGGTCCGCATCGAGATGGAGGGGCGGGACACGGAGCTCGACAAGACGATCATCGAGTCGATCAAAGACCCGTTGACCCACGCCATTCGCAACGCGGTGGATCACGGGATCGAGAAGCCCGATGCGCGCGCCGAGCGCGGGAAGCCCGAAGACGGCACGATCTGGCTGCGCGCCTTCCACGAAGGCGGCCAAGTTAACATCGAGATCTCGGACGACGGTGGCGGGATCGACCCGGAGAAGGTCAAGCGCAAGGCGATCAGCACGGGTGTCGTGACCAGCGATCGCGCCGCGCGGATGGGCGAGAAGGAGCTCATCAACCTGATCACCATGCCGGGGTTCTCGACGGCGGAGGCGATCACGAATGTGTCCGGCCGCGGGGTCGGCATGGACGTGGTGCGCACCAACATCGAGAAGATCGGCGGCGTCATCGATATCCAGAGCAACGTCGGTGAGGGGACCACGATCAAGATCAAGATCCCCCTGACGTTGGCGATCATCCCGGCGCTGATTGTGACCAGTGGCGGCGATCGCTTTGCCATCCCGCAGGTCAACTTGCTGGAGCTCGTGCGCCTCGAGGGCAGCACTGGCAACAACGGCATCGAGACGATTCACGGCTCACCGGTCTACCGGCTGCGCGGCAATCTGTTGCCGTTGGCCTATCTCAACGCCGAGCTCGAGCGGGACGGGCCAACCGAGGCCCCGGACGAGGCGATCGATGCCCCCGATGAGGGCGAGTCGAAGGTCGTCAACATCGTGGTCCTGCAGGCCGACGATCGCCAGTTTGGGTTGGTCGTCGAGAGCATCCTCGACACCGAGGAGATCGTGGTGAAGCCGCTGGGTAAGCAGCTGAAAAGCGTACCCGCGTTCGCTGGGGCCGCGATCATGGGCGACGGCAAGGTGGCGTTGATCCTCGACGTCGTCGGCCTGGCCCGCAAGGCCACGATCATCTCCGAGGACCGCGCCTCCGGCCACGACCAGGGTGCGGGTTCGGTGGCCGCGTCCAGCGAGCGGGAGACCCTGCTGCTGGTGGCACTGGGCGAGGATGGCCGAGCAGCCATACGGCTGTCAACGGTTGCGAGGCTCGAGGAGTTCGACATCAGCGCGGTCGAGCGGGCGGCGAGCCAAGAAGTGGTTCAGTACCGCCAGGAGATCATGCCGCTCATCCGCTTGTCGCAGGTGCTCGGCCAGATGGGCGGCGGCCTCGAGCCGGAGAACGGCAAGTTCCAGATCATCGTCGTCCGCGCCAAGAACGGCCGCAGCGTCGGTTTGGCAGTGGACCGAATCCTCGACATCGTCGAGGACGAGGTGAAGGTCGTGCGGCACTCGTCGCGTCGAGGGATTTGCGGCGCGATGGCGGTGCAAGGCCGGGTGACCGACCTGCTCGACGTCGAAGGAATCATTGATGGTGCGTTGCCGGGCTTCGTGCAGCTCGAAGAAGTGGGGGCGTGATCCATGGACCAGACGATGCAATTCTGCACGTTCTATCTCGATGACCTCTTCCTCGGGATCGAGGTCCACCGCGTGCAGGAGGTCCTCCGCTATCAGGGGATGACCGACGTGCCGCTCAGCTCACCCATCATCGAGGGGCTGATGAATCTGCGCGGCCAGATTGTCACGGCGATCGACCTGCGCCGTCGGCTGCGCCTCCCGGACCGGGAGAAGGGCCGCAAGCCGATGAACGTGGTCGTGCGCACGGACGACGGTGTCGTCAGCCTGTTGGTTGACGAGATCGGCGACGTGCTCGAGGTGGAGGACTCGAGCTTCGAGGCACCGCCGACCACCCTGTCGGGCGTGGCGCGTCAGCTGATCAGGGGCGTCCACAAGCTCGAGGGTCACCTCCTGCTCCTGCTGGATGTGGAGCAGACGTTGGCGTTTGACGCGACCGAGTGTGAAGAGGCCGTGGTCGAGGCCGCACCGTAGGCCTCTGGGACCGAGGAGGAGATATGGGGAAGGCAGCAACCAAGAAGGACACGCGCACGCTTTACGACCGCCTCGGCGGCGTCGAGGCGATCGCCGCAGTCGTAGAGAGCTTCTACGAGCTTGTGCTCGCCGATGCCGAGCTGCGGCCGTTCTTCGACGGCGTGCAGATGGACTGGCTGAAGGGCTCGCAAGTCGCGTTCCTGGCCATGGCCACTGGCGGTCCCGACGGCTACCCCGGGCGCGACATGCGCTCGGCCCATGCGCACCTGACCATCGAGCAGCAGCACTTCGACAAGGTGGCAGAGCACCTGCAAGCCGCGCTCGCTGAGCATCAGGTGGCCGAGAAGGAAACCAATCAGGTGATGGCGGCCGCAGCTTCGCTGGCGGAGCAGATCGTCACCGCACCGAACCAAGAAACCGATCAGCAGAGGGAGAAAGACGAGATGACATCCGCAACCGCAGCCGCGCCGAGCGGCAGCAAGGCCAGCGTCACTGAGATGAACGGCAAGCTCGACGCGATCAGCCGCTCCATGGCGGTGATCGAGTTTGAGCTCGATGGCACCATCATCACCGCGAACGAGAACTTCTGCGCGGCGATGGGTTACCGCCTCGAAGAAATCGAGGGGCAGCACCACAGCATGTTCGCGGATGCCGCCTACCGCGACAGTGCCGAGTACCGCGACTTCTGGGCGGCGCTGCGGCGCGGCGAGTTCAAGGCGGGTGAGTTCAAGCGGGTTGCCAAGGGCGGCCGCGAGATCTGGATCCAGGCCTCCTACAACCCGATCTTCGACGACAACGGTCGGCCCTACAAGGCGGTCAAGTTCGCCACCGACATCACCGCGACGAAGACGGGCGCCGCCGACGCCGCGGGCAAGCTAGACGCGATCAGCAGGTCGATGGCGATCATCGAGTTCGAGGTCGACGGCACGATCATCACCGCGAACGAGAACTTCCTGGGTGCGGTCGGCTACCGCCTCGAGGAGATCCAGGGCAAGCACCACAGCATGTTCGCGGAGCCCCGCTACCGCGATAGCGCCGAGTACCGCGACTTCTGGGCGGCGCTGGGCCGCGGCGAGGCGCAGGCGGGCGAGTTTCAGCGCTTCGGCAAGGGTGGCCGGGAGATCTGGATCCAGGCCTCCTACAACCCCGTCCGTGACGCCGAGGGGCACCTGCGCAAGGTCGTCAAGTTCGCCACGGACATCACCGAGGCCGTGCGTCAGCGGCGCGAGAGCCAGCGCTACGCGTCGATGACCGATGGGTCGCCGATCGCGACGATGTTTGCGGACAAGGATCTGCGCATCCAGTACATGAACGAAGAGTCGTTCCGCGCGCTGCGCACGCTGCAAGACGAGCTGCCGGTCCGCGTCGACGACATGATTGGGCAGAACATCGACGTGTTCCACAAGAACCCGTCGTACCAGCGCAACCTGCTGGCGGACCCGAGCAACCTGCCGCGCAAGGCGTTCATCCAGGTCGGCGCCGAGACGCTCGACCTGCTGGTGAGCCCGGTCTTCGATGACCGGCGCAACCACCTCGGCTCGATGGTCACCTGGTCGGTCGTCACGCAGAAGTTGCGCGTCGAGCGGAACGTCGAGGAGACCGCGACGGGCCTGGCGGGCGCCGCTGAGGAGCTCACCTCGATGAGTCACCAGATGAGCGCCACCGCCGAGGAGACTTCGGCCCAGGCGAACACGGTGTCCGCGGCGGCCGAAGAGGTCAGCCACAACATCCAGACGGTGGCGACCGGCGCCGAGGAACTCGAGGCGAGCATCAAGGAGATCGCGCAAAACGCCAACGAGGCTGCCAAGGTTGCGACCAAGGCCGTCGAAGTGGCGAGCGCCACGAACACCACGGTCAACAAGCTCGGCGAGAGCAGCGCCGAGATCGGCCAGGTCATCAAGGTGATCACCTCGATCGCCCAGCAGACCAATCTCCTGGCTCTCAACGCGACGATCGAGGCCGCGCGCGCCGGCGAGGCGGGCAAGGGCTTCGCGGTCGTGGCGAACGAGGTCAAGGAGCTGGCCAAGGAGACCGCCAAAGCGACCGAGGACATCAGTCAGAAGATCGAGGCGATCCAGACGGACACCAAGGGTGCCGTCGACGCGATCGGCGAGATCGGCACGATCATCGAGCGGATCAACGACATCCAGACGACGATCGCCGGCGCGGTGGAAGAGCAGACCGCGACCACCAACGAGATCGGCCGCAACATCGCCCAGGCTGCCAAGGGCAGCGGCGAGATCGCCGAGAACATCACCGGCGTCGCGGAAGCGGCGAAGAGCACCTCGGAAGGTGCGGCTGGTAGCCAGAAGGCCGCCGCCGAGCTGTCCGAGCTGGCTGCCGGGCTCCAGGATCTCGTGAACCAGTCCAAGGCCCAGTAGGGCCTACGGCGGTTCGCGGGACCCGCGGCAACAACACGAGCGAGCAACACCAGGGAGAGTCCGAGGAGGTCGAGAGTGCGTGCACTGATCATTGATGACTCGCGAGCGGCCCGGTCTTGGGTCCGGCTGATGATGGTCGAGCTGGGGTTCGACACTGTCGAAGCCCCGGACGGCTGGGAAGGCCTGCAGAGTCTGCATCAGCACTGGCCGCTCGACTTGATCTTGGTCGACTGGAACATGCCGGAACTCGATGGTCACCAGTTTGTGCAAACGGTCCGTGCCGACCCTCTGCTGGGCAAGGTGCCGATGATGATGGTGACCTCCGAAGTCGAGATGGAGCGCCTGCGCACCGCTCTCGACGCCGGCGTGGACGAGTACCTCATGAAGCCTTTCACCAAGGAAGCGCTGTCGGAGAAGCTCGGGTTGATGGGGTTGGTGGACTAATGGCGACTCCTACCCGTGTACTCGTCGTCGACGACTCGGTCGTGATCCGCCGGATCCTCGGGCAGATCCTGGACGGCGAGCCTGACCTGGAGCCGCTGCGGCCGGCCGCGAACGGCAAGATCGGGCTCGCCCGCATCGAAGAGGACAAGCCCGACATCGTCATCCTGGATGTCGAGATGCCGGTGCTCGACGGCCTGCAGACCCTCGCTCAGATCCGCAAGGACTGGCCGAGCCTGCCGGTCATCATGTTCAGCACACTCACCGAGCGCGGCGCCACCACGACGCTGGACGCGCTGTCGCTCGGGGCGTCGGACTACCTGGCCAAGCCCACCGCGGCGGTGGCGGTGATGAGCTCGTCCGCCGAACAGATCAGGACTGATCTGTGCGCCAAGATCCGTGCCTTGTGCCCGGCGAATCAGCCGATGCCGCTGGCGAGCGCCCGACCTCGGTCGCGCCCGGCGGCGGCGCCAGCGAGCGCAGGCCCAATCGAGATTGTGACGGTGGGGGTCTCGACCGGCGGTCCGAATGCGCTCGCCGAGTTCCTGCCGCAGTTCCCGGCGGACTTTCCGGTGCCGATTGTCATCGTGCAGCACATGCCGCCGATGTTCACGCGGTTGTTGGCCGAGCGGTTGGATCGCGACTGCAAGCTCAGCGTGCGTGAAGGCGAGGCGGGGCAGAAGATCGGGCCCGGCGAGATCTGGCTCGCGCCCGGTGACAAGCACATGGTCATCGACAAGCGCCTTGACGGCGCGCGGATCGACCTCAATCTCGATCCGCCGGAATGCTCCTGCCGGCCGGCCGCGGACGTCTTGTTTCGCTCGGTGGCGCAGGCCTACGGCGGCGCGAGTCTGGGCGTCGTGCTGACGGGGATGGGACAAGATGGCTTGCGTGGGTCCGAGGCTATGACCGATGCGGGTGCATCGATCATCGCGCAGGACGAGGCGTCCTGCGTGGTTTGGGGGATGCCGGCAGCCGTCACCAACGCTGGCTTGGCGACCGAGGTCTTGCCGCTTGCGCAGATCGCCGGCGCCGTGTGTCGGCGCGTTGAGCGCAGTCGTGACGCATCGAAGACACCAGCGGGGGGGCGCTGACACCATGGAAGAACGCGACTTTGACTACGTCCGAGGTGTGGTGCGAGAGCACGCCGCCATTGTCGTCGACAAGGGCAAGGAGTATCTCGTCGAGTCACGCTTGGGCCCGCTGGCGCGCGAGCTGAAGTTTGCGTCGATCGGCGAGTTGACCGAGAAGTTGCGCGGGGGTGATCTGTCGCTGCGCGCCCGCGTCATCGAGGCGATGACGACGAACGAGACCAGCTTCTTCCGGGATCGCAGTCCCTTCGACGCCATGCGCGACGTGATCGTGCCTGAGCTTCTGAAGGCGCGTGAGGCGGAGCGCAGCCTGCACATCTGGTGCGGCGCCTCGTCCACCGGGCAAGAGCCCTACACGCTGGCGATGCTGTTGCTCGACAGCTTCCCCATGCTGTCGGAGTGGAAGTTCTCGATCCTCGCGACGGACCTGTCGGAAGAGGTCTTGGCGAAGGCGAAGTCCGGGTTGTTCACGCAGCTCGAAGTGAACCGCGGCCTCCCAGCCAACTACCTGGCGCGCTACTTCGCCAAGGAAGACACGAGCTGGCGGCTGCAGTCGAGTGTCCGCGACCGGGTCTCCTTTCGGCAGATGAACCTCGCCAGCGCGTGGCCGACGTTGCCCAAAGCAGATGTCGTGTTCATGCGCAACGTGTTGATCTACTTCGACGTCCAGGTCAAGAAGCAGATCCTTGGCGGCGTGCACAAGCTGCTGCGGCCCGACGGATTCATGTTTCTCGGCGCCGCCGAGACAACGCTAGGTGTGACGGATCAGTTCGTCAGGAAGACGATGGGCAAGTCTGTGTGCTATAGGCCCAAGTAATGCGACGCGCGGCTCGACTCTCCGCGCGCCCGTCCCCGCGGCGGCGCTCCTGGCCGCCCAGGAGGTCCCCGTGATTGATCAGGAAGTCCTCATCCAGCGGAGCTTCGAGCTCGAGCCCTTGTCGCCGACGGTGATTCGCCTGGCGGCACTCATTCGCGACCCCGAGTCGGACCTGCAGGAGGTGGCGGCGGTCGCCGGCCGCGATCCGGCGCTGGCCGGCAGCCTGATCCGCGTCGCGAACTCTGCCCGCTACGGCGCTTCGCGCGAGATCGGCACGGTGGCCGACGCGGTGATCCGCGTCGGCGCGGGCTTGACCCTCGACATCGCGACACGGGCCAGTGTGCGTAAGACCGTGGACCGCTCGCTGTCCGAGTACGGCTACACCGAGGGGATGTTCTGGCAGCACAGCTGTGGCGCGGCGATCGCAGCGGACTCCTTGCGGCGCCGGAGCCAGACGCCGTTGCCCGCCGAAGTGTCGACCGCCGCGCTCTTGCATGGCATCGGGAAGCTGGCGATGGCGCAGTTCTTGGCGCCTGAGCTCCTGCAGCTGTTGGGCCGGGCGCGCGAGGGCGGCCTCAGCGAGATCGAGGCGGAGCGCGAGGTTCTGGGGGTCGATCACGCCGAAGTTGGCGGTCTGATCGCCCAGCACTGGCAGCTGCCCGACACCATCCGCATCGGGGTGACGTATCAGCACGACCCGGCGCAGGACGAGACCGGCATCGCGTCCGTCGTCCACCTCGCCAACGTCGTGGCTGGTCGCGCGTTCTCCGTCCCAGGTCAGGACGGAGCCCCATGCCCGGCGGCGCTTCAGCAGTTGGGCATGAGCGCGGACGAGTTCGAGGAAATGGCCGCGAGAATTTGCCACGACCTCGAAGAAGACCCCGACCTGTTCGGCTGAGCGATCCGGGCTAGTGTCCTGGATCCGAAGTTCCTGCACAGATGGCACCCGTCCGGCCACCGCTCGCTGCGTCGCACCTCCTCGACGTATCCACCAATATGCCTGCGTCGGTGCTTCTTGCGAGCAGCGTCCGGTCACGCACCCT
>JBCCGH010000139.1:0-25762 GCA_039029375.1 Planctomycetota bacterium | reverse complement strand
TCGGCGAGCCATGTGTGCCGCTCGCAAGGCGCTGTCGACGCAGGGCTTGTTGGTGGACAAGTCGAGGAGACGCAACGCCGCGAGCGGCGCAGAGGGCCGTCGACATATGTGACGAACTTCCGACACGCAACACTAGAGGTCAAGACACCGCCGCCCCGGCTCACCGACGCCGCAGGTAGAAGTCCGCGGCTCCCGCCGCGAGGACCTCGGTGGGCAGGTCGCGATACGGCTCGGCCAACGAGGCCCGCAGCTCCGGCGTGATTTCGACGTGCTGCCCCTCCACGACCCCCCGCACGTCGAAGCCGTGACGCTCAAACCGTGCCGAGAACTCCAGCGGCCTCAACCGATTGCAGCCGTGCACGATCGGCGGGCCGGGCGGCTCGCGCAGGAACTCGAGCGGATGCACCTCGTGGTTGCCCCAGTGGCGGTGGTCAAAGCCATCGATCGCGTGGAATGCCAGGCCGCCCGGCCGGGTGATCCGCGCCAGCTCGGCCAACACCGCGTCGGGATCGTCGATGTGCTCGAGAAACGACTTGCTCGTCACGACGTCGATCGACGCGTCTTCCAGCTGCGTCGTCTTCGCGTCGGCGATGCGGAACTCGAGTCGCGTGGCGTCGACCCCGTCGACGTCGCCGCGGGCGAGCTTGGCGAGATCGAAGCCAGCCAGGCGGCGCTGCAGGAGTCCGGCGGGTACAAGCAGCGCCGACGGCTCGACCACTCCGGTCGCGAATGACGCCGCGCAGTCGTACAAGGCGCGCACCGAAGGCTCGACCGATGTCACCGGGTCCGTATCGATGCCGATGCCCCGCGCCGCGCCGAGCAAGATCAGAGCGAAGACCCCGCCGAGTGGGTTGAACGTCCCACAGCCAAGGTCCACGCAGACGGCGCCGGCCAAATCCGGCACGGTGAAGTCGGGGTGTCGCAGCAGCTTGCGCGCCTGCACGAGCGAGCGAGCGACCGAGAAGCGGTTCGCACCCCGCTGCGTGCGGACGCCCAGCTCGGCGGCCAGGCGGCCGAGCACTTTCTGCTGGCGCCCCGCGTCCAGCGATTGCAGCTGTAGGCGACGCAACAGCTCACGGGCCAGCGCCACGGAGCTGATGCCGTGGAGCGCCGGCAACCGCTCCAAACTAGCCTGAAGACTTCCTGGGGCGAGTCCCACCCATGCAGGGTCGGGTCAACCCCGCGAGGCGTCAACCCCGGGCCAAAGCGGCCCTCGCCACCGTCGGCGGCGCCCCCTCCCTTCAGCGCCCGCCGACTTGCACGTCCAGCACCAGACGGGCAATCTCCCGCGCCGCCACCGCATGTCCGTGCTTAGTCCAATGCTTGTCCTCGTCGAAGTAGAGGTGCTCCCCGTCGGCACGGGCCGCACGCAGCGCCTCGGCCAAATGCAACACCCGCAGGCCGCGCTGCCGTAGGCCGCGCTCCACGTCCGGGTAGGACGGCAGCTCGGGACGCCGCACTTGATGCATCGTCGGAATCATCACCACGGCAAACTCGGCCCGGGTCCGGGTGGCCACGACCTCGCGGAGCTGATCGAGCATCGCCAAGAACACGTGACACTGATCCTTGCGCGAGGGCCGGCGCTGCGTTGCCTCGTCGCGACGAATCAACGGCCGCGCGAAGAGCTTCTGCCACACCTTGAGATTGATCGATTGGTAGAGCTCGCTGTGACGAAACAGCGTGCCGCGAAATGGCAGCGGCAGACAAAACGGTAGGTACACCTCGTCGGACCAGTTCTCGAACAGGTACACCTCGCCGTCCCGCAACTCGGCATAGGGCCGCGCCCCAACGCCGAGGAACCATGGGTGCACGTTGTCCGCCAGATCGTTGGCGTAGAACATCAGCACCACCAGATCCGGGGCGAAGTCCACGCCCTCGTCGCGCATGTACAGCAGCTGCTGCACGGTCCCGTAGCAGGAGACCCCCGTGTTGATGGCCTCGACCTCGGGCTTTTGCACCTCGAGCCGCGCCGTGAACACTTCGCGCTGATCGACCTGGATGCCCTCGGTGAAGGAGTCGCCGAGAAACAAAGCGCGAAACCTACCAAGTAGCCTGGCCTTCGATACAGCGCCGCCGCGGTGCCCCCACTTGTTGGTCGCGAAGGTGCAACGCTCGCCGTGCTCGTTGGTATAGACCCGACTCATCCGCGGCGTGTGCACCCAGCCAAGCCGCGCATCGGGCACTCGCGCGCGGGGCGAGACCCACGCCGCCGAGGCGCGCACGCCCAGCTCACCCACCACGAGCGCTCCGGCCATGCCGACCGCTGCTAGCCCCACGCGCCGCAGCCAGCGCCGGCTGCGGGGCGCCGGCGCCAGGGTTCGGTCCATCGTCACGCGGCGCGTTGTACCGCGGCGTACCGTGCCCGGCAAAAACCGCCGGAAACACCAACCCCCGCTGCTCCGCGTCCCCGCTTTGGCGCCAGCGCAGCGTCTCCACCGGCATGACTGGGCGCGCGGGGTCAGCCGGGGGCGCGGGCAAACCGGGCGATGCGCTGGCGGTAGTCGACGACCATGCGGAATCGAGACAGCAGCGGCGCACCGACGCAGCCCGCCAGTCCCTGGTCCACCAGGCTCGCATCCTCACCTAGGCGCAGTTGGCACGTCACGTCCGCAAAGCTCTGCCGTGCCAGGTCGACACGCCGCAGCCGCACCTCGCCGCCCGGCTCACCGCGCGGCGACCAGCCCATGGCCTGAGCTACGGCCGCGCTGATGCTGAGCGCCGCCTCGGCGCCGGTCGCCAGGAGCATGGCCCGCGGCGGAGCCCCGTGGATCGAGACATCCACGGCCGCGCGCGCGTCGGCCATCATCCGCAGCCCCACCGAGACCCCGTCGGGCAGCCGCTGGGCGCCGCGCCGATACAGCGCCACGCGGTGATGGGGGAAGTCGAAGTCGGCCACCAGCTCATGAAACACCTGCGCGCCGAGGATGACCGGGGTGGGCGCGGTGCGTCCCGGCGCCAGGTCCAAGACGAGGGCCGGGACTTCGCGGAGCTGGACGGCCCCGAGGCGCATGTCCAGCCCAACCGCGGCGACAAGCTCGCTCCCTGCCGCACCCGCTGTGACCGGACGCGTCGGTAGCCCGAGCTCATCGACGAGCGCAGCATCGATGACCGAGACGCCGGCACCAGTATCCAGCAGCACCGGCACAGCACGCTCGCCGATGCGCGCGGCGATCACCGGCCGCACGACATGCCTCATCAACAGCCAACCCGACGTGGCCCCGGGGCCGTCGAATGCCACCAAGGGGCGGGCACGCCGCAACTCCTCGGCGTCCAGCGGCGCAACCGGTGGAGGCTCAGGCGTGCCTGACGGGCCAGCGCAGCCGCCGACGAGCTGGATCGCGACGCCGAGCGCAGCGATCGCCAGCAGCCGGACCGGCCACGGCGGCGTCCGGCGCAAACAGCCAGACGCAGAAGAGCGGCCAGGAGACGGGGGGGCGATGGAGGGCACGGTGACCGGAGCACGAGGGCAGGGTCTCCCGCAGGAGGCCGGGGAAAGGGCCCCGGCAGGGAAAGAGACCCGGACTGGAGCCCCGAGTTACTGGAGATCCGCGGACCTGAAAACCCCTCTCGACCCGCCGTGCGCCATGGGACGCGCGCGGCCCGACCACAGAATTGGCAACGCTCCGCCGCCATCGGCCCATGCTCTCCGGCAACAGGAAGCGGCACCCGACGACACCGGATTCACGATCGCCCGACGACAGGCCTCGGGCCCCCTCGGCACACCCACCGCGAGCGCATCCAGCACCGACGTCGCAGCGCCGCAACAGCGTCGCGCGTGGCCGTCGAGCGCGACCATCGCAGCGATCGGTGCGCCCGCGGTTTTGTCGAGCGCTTCGGGCCGCCCCGTACCGCGGGCGCGCTATCGTGAAGGCCGGCGAGCATGACCAGCCACGGTGACGAGACCCAACCCCAGCCCCGCCGGACCCAGCCCGACGCCGGCGCGCGCCTGCACGATCTGTTCACGCAGGCGTTCGAGCTCTCCTCGGGCGAACGGACGCCGTTCCTCGACCAAGCCTGCGGCTCGGACGCGTCGCTGAGAGCGCAGGTCGAAGCCCTTCTCCAGGCGCACTCCAGCGCTGATGAGTTCCTCGCCGAGCCCGGTGCCAACGGCGACCAAGCACCGGGCGAGCGCATCGACCGCTACAAGCTGCTGCAGAAGATCGGAGAAGGCGGCTTCGGCGTGGTGTGGATGGCGGAGCAGACCGAGCCGGTGCGACGAAAGGTCGCGCTGAAGGTCATCAAGCTCGGCATGGACACGCGCCAGGTGGTCGCCCGCTTCGAGGCGGAGCGGCAGGCGCTGGCGATGATGGACCATCCGCACATCGCCAAGGTGTTCGATGGCGGTGTCACCGCCGCCGGCCGGCCCTACTTCGTGATGGAACTCGTGCGCGGGGTGCCAATCACGCAGTTTTGCGACGAGCAGAGCGTGGCACCGGACGACCGCCTCCGACTCCTGCAATCGGTCTGTCGGGCGGTGCAGCACGCACACCACAAGGGCATCATCCACCGCGACCTCAAACCGAGCAACGTCCTCGTGAGCCTCGGCGAGAGCGGTCCGGTGCCCAAGGTCATCGACTTCGGCATCGCCAAGGCGACGAGCCAGGAGCTCACCGACAAGACACTGTTCACCGAGATGCGGCAACTCATCGGGACGCCCGACTACATGGCGCCCGAGCAGGCCGAGCTGTCCGGCCTCGACGTCGACACGCGCGCCGACGTCTACAGCCTCGGCGTGCTGCTCTACGAGCTGCTGACCGGCACCCGCCCGTTCGACACCACCACGCTGCGGGCCAAGGGCTACGCCGAGATGCTGCGGCACATCAAGGAGATCCAGCCGCAGAAGCCGAGCACGCGCATCAGCACGCTCGGCGAGGCGCTGTCCCGGGTCGCCCGCGAACGCCGCACCGATCCGGCACGCCTAGGCCGCCTCGTGCGCGGCGACCTCGATTGGATCGTGATGAAGGCGCTGGAGAAGGATCGGCGCCGGCGCTACTCGTCGGCCAACGCCCTCGCCGATGACCTCGAGCGCTACATCAACCTGGAGCCCGTCGCCGCCGGACCGCCGAGCGCCACCTACCGGTTGACGCGCTTCGCCCAGCGCAACCGCGCCCTGGTCGTCGGCGCCGCGACGGTGCTGCTCGCGTTGGTGGCCGGCATCATCGCGACCGGTGTCATGCTACAGCGGGCGCTGCGGGCGGAGCAGTCGGCGCGGCTCGAGGCGGATCGGGCGTCGACGATCCTGACCTTCACCGACGAGATGCTCGCGGGCGCCAACCCGTACGGCACCCATTCGGACTACACGCTCCGTCAACTGCTCGACGACTATCACGCCGGGCTTGGGGAGCGACTGCGCGACCACCCCGAGGCCGAGTCGGCGATCCGCCTGACGATGGGCAAGGCGTATCGCAATCTCGCGGTTTTCGACAAGGCGGAAGAGCACCTGCGGCGGGCGCTCGAGATCGAGGCAACCCGCGCCGGCACCCCGCGGCATCGCTCGGCGCTCTATGAGTGGGGCGTGCTGCTGCTCGAGCGCGGCGACTACGACGAAGCCGAGAAGGTCGCCGACGCCGCGCTCCGCCTCCACACCGGCAACCAGGCCGACGCTCTGCCGAGCATCGCTCTTTGCAACTTGCTCTCTTTGCGATCCCACGTCTTGCGACAGCGCGGCGAGCTCGAGGAGTCCGAGCGGTTGGCCCGCGAGGCCGTCGGCATCGCCGAACGCTTGGACAACGAGCTGCAGCCCGAGGCCGACGCCCACGAAGCGCTGGGCAAGATCCTGCGCATGCGCTCGCGCTACGACGAGGCCGAGGCGGCCTTTAGGCGAGTCGTGGCGACCAAGCGGCGACAGTATGGCCGCGAGCACCCGTTCACGGTGCTGACCACCGTCGACCTCGCCACAACGATCGGCAACGCCGGCAGACATCGGGAGGCGGAGGAGCTGCTACGCGAGACGATCGCCGTCCTCCGCAAGATCCATCCCGACGGGCATCCGTTCCTCGGCACCGCGCTCCACAACCTGGCGACGCAGCTGCGCCACCTGCGGCGCGGCGATGAGGCCGAGACTCTGCATCGCGAAGCGCTGGCCATGACCCGCGCATTCTTGGGCGACGACAATCCCGATGTGGCCAAGCTCCAGAGCCAGCTCGGCGTCACTCTGAGCAACATGGGTCGGCTCGACGAAGCCGAGACACTCCTGCGCGAGGCCCTGCCGATTCTGCGCGCGGCGCTAGGCGATGACCACACCCACATCGCCACGTCGCTGAACAACCTCGCCGTAGTGGTCCTGCGGCGCGGCGACGCCGCCAAGCGAGCGGGCCGGGAGGATGACGCGGCGCAACACTTCGCCGAAGCCGAGCGCATGTACCGCCAGGCGTTGCGCATTCATCGGGACGCTCTGGGCTGGCCGCATCAACAATGCATCCGCGACCTCCTTAACCTCGCGTACCTGCTCAACCGCGTCGACCGCGATGCCGAAGCCGTCGAGCTGATGAACCAAGCGATCGAAGGGCACCGAGCCGTCGACGGCGAGCGACACCCGCTGACTGGGGCAGCGTTGATCCGCCGCGGCGCCATGCTGCGCGTCCTCGGCAACCTCACGGCGGCCGAGCCTTCGGTGCGGGCCGGCCTCTCGATCTTGGAAGAGGCCGACCCGCGCTCACCGCTGATGTGGACCGCCAACCGCGACCTGGGACGCATCTGCCTCGCGCAGCAGCGCTTTGCGGAAGCAGAGGGTCACCTGCTCGCCCTGCCCGAGCTGGTACGCCGCGCCGGCGAGGACGCCCAAGCGGCACAGTGGCTCATCGACCTCTACGAGCGCTGGCACGCCCAGGCGCCGAGTGCGGAGCGCGAGACAGCGCTGCAGTCGTGGCGCGGCAAGCTGGCGGCGATCGAGCAGGGGCGAGAGGAAGAAGCCGCGACCACCGAAGGCGGCTGATCCGCGCGTTGGCCGAGCCCGCGCCAACCAGAGTCGGTCAAGGCAGACGCAGCGGGCGCCGCGCCCGATACGATTGCAATTGCTGTTGCACCTCTTGCGCCACCTGGCCCAGCCCCATTTTCTGAGCCAACTGCACGGCCCGGGTCGCGCTCGCGACGGCGTCGTCGAAGCGCTGGTTCGCAGCCTGGGCCGCCGCCAGCGCCGCGACGCCGATCGGGTGCTCGGGGCCCATGCCGCGCAGCTGCTGCGCGAGCTTGAGGGCCCGGCCGGGGTCACGGACCCCGTCCCCGGCGCAGGTCGCCAATAGCCACGCCAGCCCGTGCACCGACTTGGCGTCCTTCGGAGCACTTGCCACGGCGAGTTCCCACGCGGCTTTGGCCTCGCCGTATCGGCGCTGGCCCTGCAGAACGCGCGCCAGGGCCGCGGCCGCCCCCGGCGCGGGGCTATCGGCCTCGGCCGCGGTGCGCAAGTGCGCGACCGCGTCGGCGGGGCGCCCCTGCTGGAGCAGCACGTTGCCGAGGTTGAAGTTCGCGGCGGGGTGCGAGGGCTGCCGCGCCAACACGTCGCGGTAGCGGGCGGTCGCCTCGTCGATCCGTCCCATCCGCTGCAGCACCGTGCCGAGGTCGGCCAGTCCCGTGAGGTTGTCGGGCTCGAGGGCGACGGCGCGCTCAAGGGCCGTCAACGCCTCGTCGTTGCGTTCGAGCATGCCGAGCAGCTCGCCCAACGTGACCAGGACCTCGGCGCTGTCCGGCCGCACCGCCAACGCTTGGCGCAAGAAGGTCTCTGCCTGCGGCCCCCGCCCCGTCTGGATGAGGAGTACGGCCAACCCCAGCAGCGTGCGGTCGTCGCGCGGATCGAGCTCGAGGCTCGCCCGGTAGGCGTCTTCCGCCTCGCGCGCCATGCCGTTGTCGTAGTAGAGCGTGGCGAGCGCTTGCTGCGCGATCGCCCAATCCGGGTGCAGCGTGGTCGCGTGCCAAGCCGCCGCGATCGCCTCCTCAAGACGCCCTTCGTTGCGCAGGGCGAACGCCCGGTTGAGCGCCTCGGTGGGCGACGACTCGGCGCGTTCGGCCAGCTCGCGACCGGCGGCCTCGAGAGCCTGTTGCACGGCGGGAGCCACGGCGTCGAACGTCGCCGTGGTCGCGGCGGCGTGCCCGGCCCCAACCATCCACCGCGCCACTTCAGTGGCGATCACCTGATGGCCGCGCACCGTGGGGTGGACGTAGTCCATGACCATGTCGCGCCCGATCAAGCCGTGCGGTGAGGCCGCGCGAAACGCCGTCTCCACGTCGATGAGCGGTGTTGCGGTCTCCGCCGCGACGGCACGCACCGTCTCCGCCATCGCCGAGAGCGCGCGGATCGGCAACGCGTCGAGGTCCCGGGCGCGCGAGTAGGCGTCGGCCGCCGCGTCCCACTGCTCGACCGCCTCATGCGCCCGCCCCAGGCGATACCACGCCATGGCATGCTGATCGTCGATCGCCAGCGCTTGCCGCAGCTGCGCGAGAGCGCGCGGCGCGTCGGCGGCATCGAGCGCGGCGACGCCCGCGTTGACGAGGGTGTCGAACTGCCGCTGCTGCGCCGGCGTCAAACCCTCGCGATGCCGCGAGCCGTCGGGCGCCCAGTCGCGCAGGTTCGGCGGCGTCGTCAGCAAGACCAGCGGCACGTCGTATTGGCGCGCGAGCTCGACCATCCCCAGCAAGTTCGTTCGGTAGCCGGCGAGGGTCTCCTCGCGATTCTCCGCGTCGTTGTCACGGGTCCGCCGCCGCACCACCACGTCAAACGCCATGTCCCCCTCGGCCCCCGCCGAGGGCCCAGCGGCACGCTCACGCGCGCCGCGCATCGCGCCGCGTGCCACCGCGTAGAGGCGCGACCACCGCGCCGCGGTCGCGTCGGCCCACACGAGCCACGAGTCGCCACGCAGCACGTCCTCGTAGAAGTTGCGCTCGACGAACTCGTTGTGCCCGGAGTAGACGACGAACAGGTCGGGCGCATAAGCCACGATCTCTTGCATCAAGAGGCGCACGCGATGGCTCGCGTAGGACACGCCGCCCACGTTGACGACCTCGATCGAACGCTCCGGCTGGAGCGCTTCGAGCCACTCCCGCAGCCAGCGACTGAACGACGCGTCCGCGCCGATGGGAAACCCAAACGTCGACGAACCGCCAAAACAGAACACGCGCAGGGCGCCGTCCTGGCGCTCGACCGCGAACTCTTCGGCGTTGAACGTGTTCCGATACGCCGGGTTGAGCTGATAGACCTCGCGGCCGTCCGCAACGCTGGCACCGCGCCGAAACAACCGCTCGCCGGCAAAGCCCGCCAGCGGATCGGCCGCGTCGCCGCCGACACCGAACAGCCGCAGGCCGAGCTCGACGAGCACGAGCAAGCCGCAGCCAAAGAGGAAGAGCAGCCCGCGCTGCCCCCAGCTCAAGCGGCGCCGTGCGGCGGCCGGTGCTTGTGGTTTGGACTTCGGCATGGTGACCGGCTCAACGCTGCATCGCCGTGCGGACACGCTCGAGGTTCTCACGCAGCTCCACGGTGGCGGGAGCGTCCATCCCCAATTCACGCCGGAAGACTTCGAGCGCCGCGGCCAACAGCGGCTCGGCCTCGGCGAAGCGCTGCTGCGGCGCGAGCAGGTTGCCGAGGTCGCGCTTGCTGCCGGCGACCTGTAGCTCTCGTTGCGGCGACTCGCCCCGCTCGAGCTGGGCGAGCGCCTCGCGGAGGAGCACTTCTCCCTCATTGTTACGACCTTGGTCGCCAAGCACAGCACCGAGCAGGCTCTTGGTCATCGCGACTTCCGCCGACTTGGCGCCGTGGACGCGCCGTCGGAGCCGGAGAGCCTCGCGGAAGCTCTCCTCCGCCCGCGTGTAGTCCCGCAGCTTACGCAAGGCCGTGCCCTCGAGCTGGCGCAGCGACGCCGCCTGGTCAAACATCTGCGCGCCGTTCAGCTGCCCTGCCGCGAGCCCGGCATCACGCGCGGCATCGTGCCACCGTCCATCGAGCTCGGCCAGCTGGGCCAGCGACTGGCGCACCAAGGCGGAAAACAGACCGCGCGTCGCCTCGTTGGCCTCGGCGAGCTCCAACGCTTCCTTGAGGAGTGGCTCGGCCGCTTGGGTCCGGCCCGCCTTCCGCGCCAACTCAGCCCGCTCCGCCAGTAGAAACGCGATCGTCGGGTGTTGCGGATCGGCGTCCTGCCGATGCCGCTCGATCTCCCGCACCAGGACCAAGTCGGCAGCGGCCGGTCCCTCGACACCCGCGGTGAGCCGCGCCTCGCTGACAATGCAGCCGCGCAGCTGCGGATGGTCGTAGCCGGCGATCTCGCGACACCGCTCCACCCACTGCGCCGCCGCAGCCCGCGCCTCGCGGACCTTGCCGGCCTTCGCGAGCTCCGAGGTGCGGGCGCCGAGGCTCTTGAGCTCCTCGGTGGCTGCCGCGGACAGCGGCGGCACCGGCGCTGCCGGGCGCACCGCGTGCGGCGCGTCGTCGCTCAGTGCCGCCGCTGTTGCCACGGGGGCGGCGTCGGCGTCATCGCCCTCGCCCTCGCGCAGGACGTGCGTCCGATCGAGGGCAAGGCCGCCCCAGCGCTCGACTCGGCCGCTGGGCCACTGGATCGTGACCGCCGCCGGGTCACCAGCCTCCGGCCCCAAGCCGAAGTGCAGCCGCGGATCGTGGCTGGACGCATACCCCTGGTGGGGAGCGACCAGGCGCCGGGCGCGTCGCGCGCCGGCGACGACCTCGACCACAGCGCCGATCCCGTCACGGTTGCTCGTCGTGCCGATCGTGCGCACGCGGAGCCAATGGTGACCCGCGGTCGCGCTGTCGTTGCGCAGCAGGTGCAGGTCGCCGCGGTTGTTGGTCACCAGCACGTCCACGTCGCCGTCCTCGTCGTAGTCGCCCAGGACCGCGCCGCGGCTCATCTCGACGAGCTGCAGTCCAGGGCCAGCGCGCGCGGTCACATCCTCGAAGCGACCGTCGGCTCGCCAGCGCAGCAGCTGGTTGGGCTCGGCGTACGGGTGGTCGGGCCGGCGCGGGCGGGCACTGCGGATCACCGCACCACTGGCGATGAAGACCTCGGGCACGCCGTCGTTCTCCACGTCGAGCAGCCCGATGCCAAAGCTCGTGTCCGCCACGCCAAAGGCGGCCAGCCGCGTCTCATCCGTGGCGTCGGCGAACATGCCGCCCTCGTTGCGATAGAGCGTGTTCGTCTCGCGCGCGAAGTGCGTCACGAGCAGATCGAAGTCACCATCGACGTCCAGATCCTCGCACAGGATCCCCATCCCGGCCTCGGGGACGCCGCTGCCGTTGTAGGCGCAACCGAGCTCGGTCGCCGCCTCGCGAAACCGCCCCTCGCCGTCGCCAAGCCACAGGAAGTTGCCCTGCTTGTCGTTCGCCACGTAGAGATCGGTGTGGCCGTCACGATTGAAGTCGGCGCCGACCACGCCGAGCCCGTAGGCCGGTCGCTGGCCGATACCGGCCGCGTCGGTGATGTCGGCGAACCGGCCCTCCCCGAGGTTGCGATAGAGGCGGTCCTGGCCCGGCGGGTAGCTACTCGGATGGCAGTAGTCCTGCTGCCCGCCCCGGTCGTAGCAAGGGACCTCGATCTTCGGCGTCCAGGGCAAGTACACGGCGACATAGAGGTCGAGCAGGCCGTCGCGGTCCACGTCGACAAAGGCGGCGCTGCTCGAGCAGCCGGCCTCACCCAAGCCGGCACTCGCGGTCACGTCGGTGAAGCGACCGGTGCCGTCATTCTCGAGTAGCACGTCGGGTCCGACGTTGGTCACGTAGAGATCCGTGTCGCCGTCGTTGTCGTAGTCCGCTGCCGCGCAGCCAATGCCGTAGCCGCGGTCCCCGGCACCGGACGCCTCGGTCTCGTCCGCAAACCGGCCGTCGCCGAGGTTGCGAAAGAAGCGATTGGGCTGAGGCTCGCCGCGCTCCGTCAGATAGATCCGACCACCCTGCACGACGTAAGCATCGAGGTCGCCGTCGCCGTCGGCATCGAGCCAGGCGGCACCCGGCCCCATCTCGTCGACGATGTAGAACAAGCCCTCGGCGGCTTCGTGGCGAAAACGCAGCCCGGCCTCGGCGGCCACCTCAGTGAACCGCACCTCGGCCTCGGGTTGGGGTGCGGCGCCCCTCGCGACTGCGCCGCCGCGCGCCGCCGGGGTCTCGGGCGCCGAATCTTCGGAGCAGCCCGCCAACCCGAGGAGGCAGGCCGCCAGCAACAGCTTTGGCAGTCGCAGAGGCATGGCGTGGACCAGGTTAGCGTCCGCCGCGGGCACCGCACGCGGTGAGCCCGAGTGCCTCGCGATGGAGCACGGACACCGTACATGACACAGGGCGCCGTCAGGCGCCCTGTGCATGGACTCACAGACCTCCTAGGAGATCAGTAGCCAACCTTCAGGTCGATGGCGTTGCCGAGGTGGACCGAACCGTCCAACCAGCCACCCTGAGCCGTCCAATCCTGGCCGGCCAGCGAGGTGTGCCACGGGATCGAGATCGAGAACCGCGACTCGGGCGCGGTCATGAAGATCATGTCGCCGTTGCTCGGCATGGTCAGCAGGGTGCCGAACGGGGTCGACACGTTCATCTGCTGACCGTCGGTGTTGAGCATCACGAACGTCGACAGGGCGCCGGCGTCAGGACGCACGAACGGCCGCCAGGTGGTGCCGATGCGCGGGGCGCGGCCACCCGGGAAGAAGACGTTCGGGTTGGCGGGATCGCCAACGCGCTCGCTGGTGGACGGGGTCCACGAGTCCGACGCCTGGACGGCGCGGATCATGTTCTCCCACAGGGTCACCGCACCGCCACCACTCAGCCAGGTGTTGCCGGCCTCGTCGAGGACGAACGAGCAGATCGTGCGGCCGCCGTTGGCCATCAACATGCTCGGGGTGTCGCCGGCGCCGAAGTCGCCGATCGGGGTCGCGCGGTCGATGATCGGCTGGAAGTTGTCGCCGTCATCGCTCCAGTTGTTGCTCCAGTCGCTGTTCGGCATCGGGACGCCGGTGAACAGGCTGGTCTTGCCGGTGTCGAACAGCGTCAGACCAACGGTGCTGATGCTGAGCGACGGGTCGGTGCGGACCTGGAACGCGGCGTTCATGGCCGGGTCGCCCTGGCCGCCGTCGTTGTCCCAGTCCCAGAACCCCATGACGACCTTGCCGCCAGTGTTGATGTAGTTGGTCAGATCGCTCCAGGCGCCGGTCGGGATGGTGCTCGGGCAGTCGACGACGACCACGTCCCAGGCCTGCGAGGTCAGCTGGGTGTTGAAGTCGTAGGAGCTAGCAACCGTCGTCGGGCCGACGTTGGCCGCCGCGGTCTGCGCCAGCTGGTTGATGGTGCCATCGTCGTAGACGAGGATGTCGCCCGTCGGGCCGCCGCCGCCGCCGAGGACCTCGTTGATCATGTTTTCCCACAGCTGCACGGCACTGCCGTCGCCCAGCCAGGTGTTGCCGGCTTCGTCGATCACGAATGAGGCGACCGTGTTGCCGTTATTGCCGAGCACCATGCACGGCGTGGCCGCTGTGCCGAAGTGGCCGAGGCCGGTCGCGCCAGCGGCCGGGTTGAAGTTGTCGCCGTCGTCGCCCCAGTTGTTGTTCCAGTCGCTGTTCGGCATGGTGACGCCGGAGAACACGCTGGACGTGCCGCTGTCGAACAGCGTCAAGCCGAGAGTGCTGATGGAGGCGGAAACCGAGCAATCAAAAGCCGCGGTGATGCCGGGCTCGACGTCCCAGTCCCAGAACGACATGACGGCCTTACCACCGCTATTGACGTAGTTCTCCATGTCACCCCAACCCTCGGCGGGCGGGAAGTTCGGGCAATCGACGACCACGACGTCCCAGCTGCCAGAGGTCAGCTGCGTGTTAAAGTCGAACTGGTTGGCCACCGTCGTGGTGCCAATGGCAGCGGCTGCGGTCTGGGCCAAGCCGTTGATCGAGCCGTCGTCGTAGACGAGGATGCTGATGCCGGCGTCCGGCTCAGCCTGGGTCGCGCCACCAATGCTGTTCGGGGTCGTGCGGGGCGCCTGGACAACCTTGTAGGCTCCTGTCGGGACCTGGCCGGGGGCTGCGTTGTGCTTCGGGGCAGTGGGGTCCTGCTGGAGCGAGAGAGCACTGCCTTGTGCAGTGAGGACGTCAGCGCCAGCGATCGTGCTGGCTGCGAGGGCGAGGAACAGTCCTCTGTTCATGGTGTCTCCTTGTCGATCCTGCGAAGGTTTGGCCCGGCGAGGTACCGAGCCCTTACCTAACCGCCATCGCGCGATCCTACGGAACACCCCCGGGGGCGCAATGCCGTGCGCGCCGCAAGTGGCGCTGAGACCGATCGTTGCGTCCTGGCGTAACCCCAGCAATGGGGAATACTTACCTCTCCTGGTACCAAGGCCACATCACCCCCAACTTACCATGCGACCGAGCAGTCAGCGCGCCTCGACGGCATGGATCGCCACCCCTGGAGCGGCGCTGCCGCGCCGAGAAACGGCAGGTTGCTCGAAAAAGAAATTCCGATCGCATCCCACCCATGCGATCGAACGAAGGGCGCCCCTCAACTGAGGGACTCGCAAGAGTCTACGGCGCCTGTTGCGGCCGGCCGGACCGAGAACTTTTTCCCGCCCCGGCGAAGTTTCCCCGTCAAGCGCGACGCCAAGCCGCCGCAGCACCGGACGCGACGCAACGCGCTCTGGAGTGCGCCGCCGACCTCACTAGCGTGCGGGGTGCGCAATGTCGCGCGTTCTTGCGTCCCCCATGCAACGAGACCATGGTTTCGCGCTCCGAGCCGCGCTCGGAGTCGCGTTTGCGCCCCTCCTGGTAGGCCCTCTCCTCACGGCCCAGACCCCCGAGGCCACGCTCGTCGTCACCGACCTGCTTGCCCCGGACCTGGACCCGTCGGACCGCGGCGATGCCGCCGGCCGGCTCTACCGGCTGCTGACGCCGCGCGGCCGCGAGTTCCACGCCAGCGGCACACCGATCACCGATCTCCGCACGGTGCGTCCGCCCGACGGCTCTGCCCAGATTTACCTCTGGGACGAGCGAACCCCGGATGGCGCTCGCACGCACCACTTCGCGATCAGCCGCGACGGCCTCGACCTGGCGGGCCGGGCGCGCGCGACCGACTACCAGGTCCGCCTTGCCGACGGCACCTTCGACCCGTTGGACGGCGTCCCGCTGGTCGACCCCGTGCTGCAAGCGGCCCCGGACAACTCGCTGTTCCTGGTGCAGTTCCAGAGCACGCCGCTGCCCGAGTTCCGCCTCGCGCTGGAGTCGCACGGCGTCCGTGTGCACCGGTTCCTGACCGACCATGCCTTTCTGGTCCAGGCCTCGGCACCGCTGGCCCGCTGGCTGCGCAGCTTGGACATCGTCCGCTGGGTGGGCCCCTACCACCCCGCCTACCGCCTCGCCCCAGCGCTGCGTGACCTAGTCACCGACAGCGTCGGCCCCGGCGCGGAAGTGCCGGCGCGAACCTCGATCATGACGCTGGTCCGCGGCCGCGACGCGCAGACCAAGCTCGCCGACCTCATCACTGCGATCGGCGGGACGGTGCACCTGGCGACCCCGGAGGGGTTTCGACTCGAGGCCACACTCACGCCGCAGCAGCTGTTGATCATCGCCCACCGCGACGAGGTGCAGTACATCGATCCGTGGGGCGGCCCCGGTGAGACCGACATGGACATCGTCCGGACCGTCGGCGGCGCCAACTTCATCCAGTCGACCCTCGGCTTTACCGGCCAGGGCATGCGCGGCGAAATCTTCGATACCGAGCTACTGACGAGCCACCAGGAATGGGGGCCGGCGCCGATTCTGCACAGCAGCGGCACCACCGGTGGCCTGCACGGGACCAGCTGCTACAGCATCAACTTCGCCACTGGTGTCGACGCGGCCTCGCGCGGGATGTGCCCCGACGGCATCGGCATGTTCTTCCGCTACAACGAGTCGACGCAGTTCGGCGGCGCGGTCTCGCGCTACACCATCAACCAGCAGCTACTGGATCCGGCCGGCCCGTATCGGGCGGTGTTTCAGACCTCGAGCGTCGGCAGCGCGAGGACCACGGCCTACACCACGATTTCGGCCGAGACCGACGACTACCTGTTCTTGCACCAGGTGCTGAGCACGCAGTCGCAAAGCAACGCCGGCAACCAGAACTCGCGGCCGCAGGCGTGGGCCAAGAACATCGTCTCGTGCGGCG
Organism: Planctomycetota bacterium; assembly: GCA_039029375.1. Taxonomy (GTDB): domain Bacteria; phylum Planctomycetota; class UBA1135; order UBA1135; family UBA2386; genus JBCCGH01. The sequence continues at coordinate 9,663 of JBCCGH010000139.1, read as the reverse complement.
GCGTCTACCACTTCGGCACCGCGACGCTGAGCGATGACCGCTGGAACTTCGGCGCCTCGATTGGCCCGGCCGCGGACGGCCGCATCAAGCCCGACCTCGCCTACTTCTACGACGGCATCCGCGCCGCGTCGGGCTCGGGCACCGCGAACTACACCGGCTTTGGCGGCACCAGTGCGGCCACACCGGAGACCGCCGGCCACTTCGGCATCTTCTATCAGATGTGGCACAACCAGGTCTGGTCGGGCTTTGGCGGCGGCACCAGCGTCTTTGCCAGCCGGCCGGAGATGGCGACGGCGAAGGCCATGATGATCAACCACGCCACGCGCTACAACTGGACCGCCGGCGGCGCCAACGCCGACATCGACCGCTTCAAGCAGGGTTGGGGTCTCGCCAACCTGCAGCAGCTCTACAACGACCGCGACGACACCATCATCATCGATGAGACCGACGTCCTCGCGCCGCTGACGACGAACACCTACGACATCACCGTGGCGGCCGGCACGCCGGAGCTGCGCGTGACGCTCGCCTACACCGACCCCATGGGCACGGTGGGCGCGGCCCAGGCCCGCGTCAACGACCTCTCACTGCGCGTGACGTCGCCGTCGGGCACCGTCTACTGGGGCAACAACGGCCTGACCGCGGGCAACGTCTCGACCGCCGGCGGCACGGCCAACGACCTCGACAACGTCGAGAACGTGCTGCTGACGTCCCCGGCCGCGGGCGACTGGACCGTCGACGTGATCGGCGACGAAATCGTCCAGGACGCGCACCTCGAAACCGCGGCGCTCGACGCCGACTACGGACTCGTCATCGCCGGCGCCGAGCTCGGCAGCGGCGGCCCGGGTGAGCCGTGCACCGAGGCGCCCATCCCGAGCTACGTCCGCACCTACAGCAACGGGACACGCACCCGCGGCATGTGGTTCACCGCCCCGATTGACTTCGAGATCTGCGGTCTCCAGGTTCCCGACGAGCAAGGCCACGGCCTGCAAAACGTCGAGGTCGTGCGCTTCAACGGCGGCGCGACACCACCGACTTGGTCCTCGACCACCAGCAACGTGACGTCGCTCTTCCGGTCCGTGGGCGCCTCGGCGGCCAACCGAATCGATACGGCGATCAAAGTCAGCGCCGGTGACGTGATCGGCATCCTCGGCGCCGCCGGCGACGCCTCGATCATGCACAACTCCTACGGCGCCAGCTCGTTCACCAGCAACATCGACGGGACCCCGATGGGCCTGTTCCGGCTGGGCATGCAGTCCAACCTGGTCACCACCCCGGCGACGGGCCTGTTCACCAGCGGCGGCTCGATCAGCCGCGTGCGCATGTGGTATCGCGTCGGCGGTGCCGCCGAGACCTTCGAGCTGGACATCGCCCCCTATGCACGCACCTACAGCAACGGGACCAGAACCCGCGGCTACTGGTTCACCTGCCCCGCCGACGTCAAGATCACGTCGCTGCGCGTGCCTGACGAGCAGGGTCACGGGCTCCAGAACGTCGAGATCGTGCGCTTCAACGGGGGCGTCACGCCGCCGGTCTACTCGGCGACGACCAACGCCTTCACCTCGCTGTTCCGCTCGATCGGCGCGCCCTCGAGCCAACGCCTAACGACCAACATCGACGTGAACGCCGGTGACGTGATCGGCATCCTCGGCGCCGCCGGCGATACCTCGATCATGCACAACTCCTACGGCAACGGGCCGCACTCGACGACGATCCTGGGCGAGCCCGTGACGCTGAGCCGGATGGGGATGCAGTTCAACCTCGCCGGGAACGCGGCGCGGGACATCTGGTCGCAGACCAGTGGCTCGATCGCCCGCGTCGAGGTCGAGTACCAGGCGCGCTGACGCGCCGGAGCCGCGGCGCGACCGGCCGGGCGCGCGCCGCGGCAAATCCAAACGCCCGTCGCAACGGCACGCCGGCGGGCGGCGTTTGAGAGGGCCGGGGCGACAAAACGCCGCTCCGCCCACTCCAACGCTTGTCAGAGAGGATGTGCTGATGCGCCTTCGCGCCCCCCGGTGGTTGGCTGTGACCGCCTTACTGTCCGCCCTGCCCGCGCAGGTCGGCTTCGTCGACGCCTCCACCACGATCCCGTTCGACCGCACTGGCGGCGGCCTCGGTGGCGCGGCCTGGCTCGATTACGACCTGGACGGCGATCTCGACCTGTTCTTGCCATCCGGCACCGGCGGTGCGTGCGGCCTCTTCCGCAACGACGGCGGCGGCGCGTTCTCCGACGTGGCGGTGCAAGCGGGCCTGGACAGCCTCGCGGGGTTCTCCGCCGCGGTGGCCGGCGACCTGGACAACGACGGCGATCCCGACCTCTTCCTGAGCGGCGACGGCAGCATGATGACACCGGCGGCGACGCCGTGCGGGCTGTTCCGCAACAACGGCGACGGCACGTTCTCCGACGTCATCGACACCTCGGGCATTCAGGGCGGCGCCTCGCCGCTGAGCGCCGCGCTCGGCGACTTGGACAATGACGGCTTGCTGGATCTGTTCATCTGCAGCAGCGGCTCACAACCGACCAAGACGCAGCACCCGAACCAGCTCTACCGCAACAACGGCAACCTGACGTTCACGGACATCAGCGCCTCGTCGGGCGTGGACACCGCCAACGGCGCCTGTGCGGTGGCGATGCTCGACTACGACCGCGACGGGGACCAGGACATCATGGTCGCCGTGTGCCATGACGCGTTCTTCGCACTTACGCCCTTCGAGCTGTTCCGCAACAACGGCGACCTGACGTTCACCGACGTCTCGGCGGCCGCGGGCGTCGATCTGCCGGGCTTCTGGATGTCGGTGACGCCCGGCGACTATGACAACGACGGCGATGTCGACGTCTTTGCCACCAACAGCGGCGACGTCGGCAAGGAGCACGCGCTCCTGCGCAACAACGGCGACGGGACGTTCACCGACGTCGCCGAGGAGGCCGGCCTCACGCAGTGGGAGTTCGGCTGGGGCGCGAGCTTTCTCGACGTCGACAACGACGCGGATCTCGATCTGTTCTTCGCCGGCAGCCTGCCAGTCGCGCCGTTCCACATCGTCGGTCCAGGCGTCGGCAACCCCGGCCGCCTGCTCTACAACCAGGGTGACGGCACGTTCGCCGAGGTCGCTGGCGCGCAGCCCGTCGACATGAGCCGGCTGTTCACGACCGGCGTGGCCCAGGCGGACTACGACGGCGACGGCTTCGCGGACGTCGTGGTCGTCGTCGGCGAATTCGAGCCCACCGTGCCGGCGGCGCCCATCCTGCTGCGGAACCGCGGCAACGCCAACCATTGGCTCGGCGTGCGCCTCGTCGGCAGCCACGGCAACCGCGGCGGGGTCGGCGCCCTGATCGAAGTGACCGCGGCCGCGCCGACGCCGGCCCAGGTCCGCGAAGTACGCGCCGGCAGCAGTTTCCTATGCAGCGAGACGCCGTGGCCCGTCTTTGGCTTGAACACTGCCACCCAGGCGTCCGTCCGCGTGAACTGGCCGTCCGGTCTGCGCGAGGTCTTCGCCGGTGTGGCGGTTGACCGCTACATCACGCTGCAGGAGGGAACGGGAGAACCGGAGGGGTCCTACGTGCCGTTCGGTGTCGGCTGCCCTGGCGCGGCGGGCGTGCCTCAGCTCGACGCGACGGCAGGCCCGGAGCTGGGCGCGACGTTCGTCGCCGACTTGACGCAGCTGCCCTCCGGCGCGGCCGGCGCCTTGTTGGTCGGTGCCTCCAAGCAAAGCTGGGGACCGCTGCCATTGCCGCTGTCGCTGGCACCGCTCGGCGCGCCCCAGTGCGTCCTGACCGTGAGTGCGGAGGCGGCGACGCCGTTCTTCGCGGCGGCGGGCGGCACCGCTGCGTGGCAGCTCAACGTGCCACCAACGCCGGCGCTGGCCGGCCTGCCGTTCTACAATCAGGCGGTGGTCGTGGACGGCACGGCGCCTGGCCGCCTGACGCTCTCGAACGCGGCCGTCGCCTGGATCGGCCTCTGACGCCGCGGCCCGACGACAGCACCCCGGCGCCCGGCGCGAGCGCCGATCGTGGGCAAGAAAAAACCCGACTCCCGCAACGGCGGGAGCCGGGTCGCATTTCGGAGTGGGCGACTACACAGCCGTCCAACCCGTCGGTTGCACGGTCAGACGTGCAGCCCTCCGAAACGATCACAACAAGTCATTGGATCACCTCCTTTCGCTAGGACCACCCCGGCCGTCGCAGCGTGACGTTCTGCCGCCAGGTTCCTAATCCCCTCGGCGACCCGAGGGGCACGTGGGTTCCATCATAGCGCGAACCGCGCGACCGCGTCGATCGGCCCCGGCCACCTGTGCGCGCCTGGCGCCAAGGGCCGCCAGGAAGGGGATTCGCCGATGCGAGATCGCACGAGCATCTCGCAATGAGACGGTGGCGTACCGATCCCAGTCGGCGCCCCCATCGACGAGCACCGCGCCGGCGTACAGATCGCCGACATCCTGCTCAAGCGCCCTACGAGCGCCGCCGATGATGGCCGGGTCCCGCAACGAAGAACATGCAGCCAGGGCCTTACAACGGGCAGGGCGCCATGGGCCTGGCGGCCACTCCCAGTGCGCGGGGCGAGCCGCCGCTCATCTTGATGGTTGGCGCCGACGACCAGCTCGCCAAGCTTGCAGCGGCGGCTCGCGCGGTCCTCAGCGACACCGGCCTCGAAGTTCGCGCCATCGGTGATCCGACCCAGGCCCTGGAGATCCTGCAGAACGAGCGCGTCGACGTGATCGTCGCCGCCGACGCCCTGCCCAAGATGGCTGGCGCGGACCTCCTCGCTCAGGTACGCCACAGGTTCCCAGCGACCGCGCGCGTGCTTGCCACCACGCAAGACCTCGTTCCCGCGGACCAGCTTCAAGGCGCCGACTGCGCGCTGTTGACGCGGCCCGGGGATCCAGACCACCTGGCCGGCTGCCTTCACGGAGCACTCGAAAGCCGAGCCCAGCAGTGCGTTTACCAGCGGTGGCGCGAGAGCCACGGGGGACGCTCGCGGGTCCAGCTCGAGCAGTGCTTCGAAGACTCGCTCGCCCAGATGTGGATGGCCTTTCAGCCGATCGTATCGCGGGTGGACGGCACGATCATCGCGCACGAGGCGCTGATGCGCACGCACGCCGAGTCGCTGCGCTCGCCGCCCGAGATCCTGGGCGCCGCCGCCGAGCTCGACCGGTTGTTCGATCTCGAGCGCCGGGTGCGCGAGCGGATCGCGGCGCAGATCCTGGAAGGCCCACCAGACCTTCTCTACTTCGTCAACCTGCATCCCGCTTCGCTGACCGACGACCTGCTGTACTCGGACGACGATCCGCTCGTCTCATGCGCGCCGCGTGTGGTCCTTGAGATCACTGAGCGCGCGTCGCTGCACGACGTGAGCGACATCGTCAACCGCATCCAGAGCTTGCGTGACCGCGGCTACCTGATCGCCGTCGATGATCTTGGTGCCGGCTACGCCGGCCTCACGACGTTCGTGACGCTGCGGCCGGACTTCGTGAAGTTCGACATGCTACTGGTCCGCGACATCCACAAGTCGCTCACCAACTCACGCCTGGTCAAAGCCCTCAGCGAGATCTGCAAGGACATCGGTGTCCTCACGATCGCCGAAGGCATCGAGAGCGTCGACGAGCGCGACCACGTCCTCGACCTCGGCTGCGATCTGCTGCAGGGGTATCTGTACGGACGGCCGTCGTCCGAGCTGTGCTAACGACCAGTTCCCGAGTTCGAGGAACAAGGGAGCCCCGGGGCGCCGCCAATCTCGATCGCGGCTGAGCCGCGATCGAGAGGGAGACACACGCTCAGCTGTTCGCGGCTTCGAACTCGGCCAGCAGCTTCGGGTAGGCCTCGTTCTCCGGGTCCATCTCGATGCTGCGGCGCAGCGACGCCAGCGCCGCCTTGCGCTTGCCGTTCATCTGCTGGCAGCACGCCAGGCCGGAGAGGCTGCGTGCCATGAACCGGCGCATCTTGGTCGAGGGCTCGCTGTCTTCGGCCTGCTCGGCAGCAAAGGCCTCGACGCTTGCGAGCGCCTTGGTCGCGATCTTGAGAGCCAGCTTGCGGTCATCCTTGCTCAGCTCCTCGCGCAGCCCCCAGGCCTTCTGCCCAATTTCCGTGCCCCAGTCCATGACGCGCTCGTCCGGGACGTGCTTCCACGCGTTGCGGACGGCCTTGCGCATCCCCTCGCGGTTGCCCTGTGCGTACTCGATCCGAGAGAGCCAGTCCCAGCCAGCGAACAGCGTCCGGTCCTGCTCGCACGCGGCCAAGAACGCGTACACCGGCTTCAGATCGACCTCCTTCGGGTCGTTGGTCGAAGCGAAGATCTCCTTGACCGTCGCCCGCCAGGCGATGCCGGCACCGGTCTCGGTCTTCCCCTCGGGATCACGCTCGCGGATCGCGGCCAGGATCTCGTCGTGGCCACTGGTGTTACCCAGATCCTGCAGCTTCAGCGCCAACTGGTACTGCACTTCCAGGTTGTCGGGAGCCTCTGCGGCCTCGCGGCGCATGACCGACACCGTGCCCTTGCCGTCACCAATCCGCTTCATCTCGGCGACGAAACCGTCGCGCTCGATGTAGCCGATGATGCCGTCCTCGACGTCGCCGTTGGAGTCGAGCACGAGAATGGTCGGCATCGACCGGACGTTGAACCGCTTGAAGAGTTCGGCACCGGCCGGGTCGTTGAGCTTGGCACTGACGCACACGTAGTCGCCGAGCATGCGGGCCGCGGCGTCGCTCTCCAGCGACTCGGTATAGAAGCGGCCCGACTGCGCGCTGCCGTCGTTCCAGAAGTAGACCAGGATGGACTGGCCTCTCTCGCTCGCCTTCGCCTGCGCCGCGTCGAACGAGCCATAGAACCACTCGACCTCGCCACCGCTAGGCGCCGCAGCAACCGCTGCCGGCAACAGGAGGAGCGCGGCCAAACCGGATCGCGCGTGGCGACGCAACGGGCCAGTGGCCGGCGCGATCGCTCGAGGGCGCGAGGAGAGGAAGGGAGTCGTCATGAGTCTCATGGTGACCAACACCACTGAAAAGGACAGGGGGGCAAGCCGTGCGGCGACATCCACCACACGACGTGGTTGACGCTACTACACATCGTGGTTTCTTCAAGCCGGACGGGGGCAGGATGTTGACCCGGGAAGCCCACCGCGGCCTCGCTCCTCACCTTGTCGTCACTACGGTGTGTAGTAGAGTCTCTGACACCGCGTGGTTCTGCCATGACACCCGAACGCCCCAGCGTGAGCCCAGCCGAGCTCGAAGCCCTGAAGGTGCTTTGGGATCATGGGGCCAGCACCGTCCGTGAAGTCTGGGCGTCGATGCCCGAGGGCCGCTGGGTCTACACCACGGTGCAGACGCTGCTGCAGCGGCTGGAGGCCAAGGGGTTTGTGGCGAGCCACAAGCGCGACCGCCTCCGCGTCTACATCGCCGCGGTGACCCGAGAAGATCTCGCGCTGGAGCGCTTGGACTCGCTTTCGCGCGAGCTCTACGGCGGCGCAACCGCGCCACTGGTGCATGGCCTGGTGTCCGGTGCCGAGCTGTCGGCCACAGAGATTCAGGGGCTCCGCGACCTGCTCGATGAGCTAGAGCCCCAGGCCCCCGGGCGCGACGGCGGGAAGGATGGCAGCGCCCCGAGCCCCAAGTACCCGGCTCGTAAGCCCCAGAGCCGACAGGACGACAGCACCAAGAAGAAGAGGAGGCGGCGGCGATGACGTGGTCCTGGCTGGATTGGGTCGTCGAGAACACCGTGGTGGGCGTCGCGCTGGCAGCCGCGGTATGGCTGTGCTGCACTCGGCTCCGACCGCGGGCGGCGACGTGCCACGCGATGTGGCTGGGCGTCGCGCTGAAGCTGGTCCTGCCGCCCCTGCTCCTGTGGAGCTGGCTGCTGCCCGCCGGCAGCAACGTCGGCGCGACGGGCATTGACCGCACCGAGCTGACGGCCGACACCAGTGACGAAGGCGCCGCCGCAGTGCTCGCCGATCTCGACGGCGGGCTCGGCACCGCCGCCGGCGCATCGCCGGAAGGCCCCGGACGAACCGTCGCGGAGCGGCCGATCGCGTGGTGGCTCCTCCTGATGTGGGGCAGCGGGGCCGCAGCGCTCATCGTGCGCTGGGTGTATCACGGACGGCGCTTCTATTCGGTCACCGCGCGCGGCACACCGCCGCCGGCGTGGCTACTCCGCGATGCGCGGGCGGTCGCGCAGCGCCTCGGCGTCCGCCCACCGCCCCTGCGGGTCGTCGCCGGCTTGGCAGCGCCGTGCGCGGGGGGCTTCGGCCGCCCGCGGGTCTTTTGGCCGCAGCGCCTACTGCATCAGCTGGATCGGCGGCGCGCCCGCGCCATGCTCGGCCACGAGCTCGCGCACCTTCGCCGCGGCGACCACCTCGTGGCCCGCTTCGAGCTGGTGGTGACGCTGCTTTGGTGGTGGCATCCGTTGTGGTGGTTCGTGCGCGCTCAGCTCCACGAACACGCCGAACAAGCCTGCGACGCGTGGGCTCTCGAGGTCGGGACCGTCCGCCCCCGCGAGTACGCCGAGACGCTCCTCGACCTCCATTCGGCAGCGCCGATCGCACCAGCCACGGTTGGCGCATTTCGGCCCGGCCGCGCCGCGCTGCAACGCCGACTCGTGCGGGTCATGCGGGGGGATCGCGAGTGGCGAGTGACCGGACCAGCCATGGCGACGCTCGCGGCCGCGGCGATCCTCGGCGCGCCGTCGTGGAGCTGCGAGCAAGCGCCGTGGCAGCGTGCCTGGAGCGCCCTGCGCAGCGGCGCCGCACCAGTCCCCACGACCCCGGCGCCGACCATCGGCGCGACGACCACACCGGCCGCGCGCGTCGTGGAACCGGCGGTCGACTCCGTCGCACCCGCAGACCCAGTGGTCCCAGGGCCGACCGCCACCGATCCGTCCCGCGTCAAGATCCGCCGCGTGCTGGCGGAGATGATCCGCTGGCGCGGCCGGCGGGCGCCGGCCCACCGGGTCGCCGACGACTTGGTCGCCGCGGTCGAAGAGCTGGGCACCCAGCGCGGCGACGCCATGGCCAGCCTCCGCGTGCTGTCGCAACGACCGGACCCCGGCGTGCGCCCCATCGCGACGCTGGCGCTCGAGGCCCTCGAACGGCGCGGACCGACCCGCTGACCCGGCGCACCCGGCGGGCATGGCTCGGAGCATCGTGCATCTAGTTTGCCGGCTCTGGGTCGTATGCTCCCGGCGGCCTCCATGGACTACCAGACCTACAAGCTCATCCACCTCATCGGCCTTGTGGCCCTCCTGCTAGGACTCGGCGGCATACTGCTCGGGCGGCACGACGAGGAGGGCAAGGCCGCCAAGTCGGCGATGCCGCTGCACGGCCTCGGCCTCTTGCTCCTGCTCGTCGCGGGCTTTGGCATGCTGGCCCGACTGGAAATCCACTGGCCTTGGCCGGGCTGGACGATCGCCAAGGTCGCCATTTGGCTGGTGCTCGGGGCGTTGCCGATCCTGGTGCGACGCGGGATCGTGCCGGCCGCCATCGGTTGGCCGTTGGTCATCGTGTTGGCGAGCGGCGCTGCCTGGGCAGCCATCGCCAAGCCATTCTAGTGGTGTGATTCAGGCAGATGGGGCCTTATCCGCGAGACATCGGCGCCGGTCGCAAGGCGGGTCGCCGCAGGCATATTGGTGGATACGGCGAGGACGACCCAACGCTGCGAGCGGCGCTGAGGGCCGTGGATAAGGC
>JBCCGH010000138.1:0-25850 GCA_039029375.1 Planctomycetota bacterium | reverse complement strand
CTTGTGGAAACTGTGCCGTTAGCCGCGGCGGGCGGTGATGGGAGGGAATCACCACCAGGCAGGAGTGACGATGGAGACGAGTGAGCGATTGATGCGTGAGGGGCTGGTTGCCGCGACGGCGGCAGCAAAGCGCGCCGGGCTACGCGTGTCGGTATGGACGCTGCTGCGTTGGATGCGTCGCGGGGTGCGTGCCGGCCGTCTGGAGGCCGTGAAAGTCGGCGGCCGTTGGTACACCAGCGCTGCGGCGATGCGGCGGTTCATTGCGCGCGGCGCCCCGCCTCCGGTCCGACTCGGTTGTGCCGGCAAGCAGACGGACGTTGCCGCCGAGCGCTATCTGGAATCGGTCGGGCTGGGGCGTGCCCAAGCCGGCAGGAGGGCGCAGGAATGCTGAAAGCGCTGCTACGTGAAGTCGTTCGGGGGCTGTTCGATGTCAACTTGCCGGACCATGTGGAACGCGGGCCGGGCGGCGGCTTGATGCCCGCCCCCGGCTTTAGCTGGCTCAACGACATGGGCGGCGATTACCGCGTCCGTTGGTGTCCGGGGAAAGAGTGGCCAGGTACGCACCTGGTGGCAGGCGACTCGCCGGGCAAATGGCATCCGGTGCCGGGGTATCAATGGCTGGAACCGGGCGATGCGGCGTGCGAGCGTGTGGTGTGGATGCCGGGATCGGCGCACGGCGTCGTGCCGCTGGTTTTTGCCGCCGAGACCGAAGGAAAGTGGCGGGCGGCTCCCGGCTATCGCTTCTTGAACCGCGATCCGGGTGACCTGCGGGTCGTACCGAAGGCTTGCCAGCAACAGGCAGCAAGCGACAGCGTGCCGGCCGGCCGCGTTCAGCGGATCAAGGATCTGGCGACCCTCGGTCTGGACGAAGAAGCGGGTTTACAGGCGATTGAAGGCGCGTTCCGCCGGCTGGTGCGGGTGCACCATCCCGACCGTTTCGCCGGGCGCGGCGCCGAAGCAGTCGAAGCCGCCGGTCGCTCCTTCCGACTGCTGCGCGAGGCTTTTGAGCGGCTGCGTGGGGCGTGAGCGGCGCTACGTGTCGCGCAGCAGGGCGTGCCAGTCACGCTCCGTCCGCTCAACAAACAGTATCTCAAGCTGCCCGTCCGCTTCGCGGTAGGCGATCAGCAGCGGCGAGACCTGCCAGAATCGCACATGGGGATTCTGGGTAAGGTCGGAACGGCAATGGCCGGAGGCTGGATAAGCGGCAAGGTGGGCAATGGCTCGCTCGATTCTGTCCAGCGCCCGGTGCCGGGCCCCGGCGCCGAACTGCTCCGTGACGTAGTCGAGCGCCTCTGTCATGCCGTGCCGGGCATTCGTGGTGACCCTGCAGGCCAGGCGCGGCCTCATTCGGGATGGTCGGCGCGAAGCTCGGCGATGACGGCAGCGGCATCGGTCAACTCGCCGCGCTCGGCTTGATCGAGTCCTACTCGCAGCGAGCGCCGAAGGCTCTCGCGCCGGTGCACCTGTTCCTCGTCGCGATGGGCCATCAGGCGGAGCGCCTCGCGCACTACTTCGCTCTGGTTGTTATAGAGACCGGAGCTGACTTTACGCGCGACCAGCGCTTGCAGTTCGGGTGTCAGGTTGATGTGCATCCTGCATCATTGCACGAAACAACAAGGATTGTCAATCATTGTCTAATCTGCTTCGGCCCCTTCGCCGACGGGTTCACCCGAACCCGGCCCGGCGGCGAAAGGGGCGGGGCTCCGATGGGCCTGCTTTGGTTAGCTGAGCTGCTGGGTTCATCGTCCCGGCAGCAAGCGGAGCCGCTGGCGAAACCCGCGTGACCGCGCATCAGCGAGGGGACAGGCCGCAAGGCCTGGCGCACGGGTTTTGGCCGGCGCAGCGGCCGGGACACGGAGCAGGAGCGCGCAGCGCGGACGATATTGGATCGTGTTCAGATGCAACCGGTCAGTGAACCGGTCTCAGGATGCGCTCGATTTCGCGCGCCCCGTGGATGATGCGCAGGATCGTGAGCGGTTTGGCCTGGGGGTCGTAGAGCACCGCCCAGCGAAACACATGGTGCCAGCGCACCACGTCTCCGGTGAGGTTGGGACGCAACGTGCCGATCTGCGGCATGGCGGTAAGCGTCTCGAAGGCGGTGGTGAACTTGCTGTGCACATGCAGTGCGCGGTTGATTCCATCCCGTCCCGCGACGTAGTGCAGAATCTGCTCCAGGTCGTGCTCGGCTGTGGCGGTGAGCTGATACACCGTCACCTGTGGCGTTCTTCGAGACGCTGGCGCAATCGATCCATGGCCGCTGGCCCTTCGACCACCCGGCCTTCGTCAACGTCGGCGATGGCGCGGTCGACCAGCCCCTGAAAGTGCTGCCGTGCACGGTCTTTGATCTGCTGCGGGAGACGCGATTCCTCGTCGGCACTCAGTTCGCCATAGAGCCACTTTTCCAGCAGGCGGCGATGCTCGGCTTCTTCGAGCAGGCGCAACCCGTCACGCATCACTTCGCTGGCGGTGCGGTACCGCCCGGCCGCGACCAGTGCGTCGACAAACGCATCCTGGTGCGGTGGAAGTGAGACGTTTCGGGTTTGACGGTCGGCCATAAGCCCATGCTAGCATGACGGTTGCTGTGTGTCAAGAATCGCCACAGGGGGCCGGCAAGACTAAGAAATTGTCCCCGTCCGGCGGGGCGGCACTAGCCAATCCGGTGGGCGATCTGGCGTGTCTTCTCGACGGACGCCTCGGCGTAGATCAGGGTGGTGTCCGGCGTCGCATGGCCGAGGACCAGCTGCGCCGCTTCGATGCCGAACTGCTGCCGTATCCTCGTTGCCGCGAGATGGCGGAGCTGGTTGGGCGTCCAGATCGGCACCTGCGCCGTCTGGCAGGCGCGTCGGATGGCGGTCCGGTACGAATCTTTGAGGTAGCGTGTGCCAGGCTGGAGCCGTGGGTTCGGCTTTTTGCCTCGTTTCAGGTGCGAGGGCCAGCAGGGCGTGCGGCGCCTGCCGCGCCTCTGTTGATTCCGTTCGTGTTCGGCGCCGGCGGGTGAGAAGACGGGATCGTCGGGGTTGCCAGACAGAAAGGGCGCCAGGATGAGTTGCGCCCGCGGTCCGATGGCGATCGTGCGCGTCTGTCCCCGGTAGTCGTTCTTGTGGCGTGTCGGTGTGTACAGCCACACCGATCCGGTCTGGTCGATTTCCTGCGCCGTCATGACGCGGAGTTCTCCCGGTCGCATCCCGGTGAGAAGCTGAACCTGCACCATCGCCGCTACCGTTCTCGACAGGTGGGGAAGGGTTCGTGCCACGTCTGCTTCGGGAACCGGTCTGACCTTGTCGGGTTCCCGGGCCGTTGTCCGTCCTCGCCGAAGACCGGGGACGGCGCGAAGACTCTCAAGCAGCGTTGCTGGGACGAGTTCGTTCTCGACGCCCCAGCGGAACAACTGCCGGATTCTCCTGATGCGTGCGTTGGTTGTCGTGCGAGCGAGACCGGACTCGACCATGGCTTCCCGAACGCGCTTGAGCTTCACCGGGCCGAAATCGCAGGCCGGCTCGTCCCGGTACAGGTCGAGTAGCGGCTGGCATGAGTGAACGAAGTTGTGCAGCTCCCCCGTGTCTTCGCCACCTGCGCCCCGGTAGTAGCCTTCGGCCCAGCGGAGAAACTTCGCTGCCAGGTGCTGAACCGTGATGCCGGGTGCTGCGTGGTGGTGTTGCCCGCGTGCCGCTCGCTCTAGTGCCTCAAGGTCGTCCACGAGATAGGCGGCGACGATCTCTCGGAAACGCCGCCTGCTTTCCGAGCAGCCGTGGGGACCGAGGTAAACGTGTCGACGCTTCCCTTCGATCCACAGATAGGTGACGGCCTGCCCCGTTGCCTTGTGGCGCAGGTAGCTCGGCACACGAGGGGTGCTCTTCTTCGCGGTCATGGGGCGACTCCTGTTCCGGATTGACGTAGCACTACGTCAGGTCCAAGGCGCTCCAGCCGCGTTCCGCCGGGATGGCAGAAGTGCCCAATTGCTTGGGAACGGCCGAGTTGTGTGTTGGTCGGAGCGAGAGGATTTGAACCTCCGATCTCTGGCTCCCAAATCAATTCCGCAGGGTGGAGGTGAGCGCTGCTGGGTCGGCAGAAGTCGTGTCAGGGAAGGATGATAGCAGCACGCGGCGAAGCGAGCAAGATGGGCAGGTCGCGGCCGCAAGTGGCTGTTTTGGTGGTGTCACCGCGGCCAACGTGGTGTCACTGACACCGCGACGGTCGATCCCTGAGTCGGTGAGCGGGAGCAACCGGTCGGCTCCTGAGTCGGCTTCGCGAGCCGAAGGAGATCCCAGGCAAGCCTAAAGGGTGCACCGTGGGAAATGGTGGCCACGATTGCGGCATGCCCCTACGCGAGCTCGATACGTCTCTGCTGACCGATTCTAGCGCCCCTCGGAGAACGGCAACCGAGATGAGCGTCGGGCCGTGCAATCCTCGAGACCCCGCTCCGCCTCTTCCACCTGAAGCTGGTATCCCTGGTTGCGTCCCAGGCGCAACGCGGCGTCGAACACCGACCGTGAGGCGTGGGGGCGCCCCCGTTTCATGGCGATGCGACCGAGCAGAACGAGAATCGACGTCATCTTGAGCTTCATCCCGCACGACGCGCAGATCGACAAAGACCGAAGCGCCGAGTGTTCTGCGCGATTGAAGTCGCCGCTGGCCAGCGCAATCTCGCCGAGAGCCTTGTAGCTCTCGGCTTCGATCTTCATGGTCCCGGTGCGCCGGGCGAACTCCAGCACCCGCTCGATGCTGCCGGCGGTCTCGCCGCCGAGACGGCTGACGAGAACCGCCTCAGCTAGACGTGTCAGGTTCGCAAGGTCGATGTACCGGCCCAGTTCGGCGACGGCGATGCTCTGTCGGAAGTCGTTCTTCGCTCGTGCCTCATCCTCGCGGCGAAAGTGCACGGCACCACGCAGACGTAGGAAGATGCTCCGTCCCCGGTGCACATTGGCTCCCTCACAGATCTCGATGGCGTCATTGTAGTGGCTCAGTGCGAGGCTCAGATCGCCCCGCAGGTGATGGAGCCACCCGAGAAAGCCAATGAGTCGCCCGACCAAACTGTCGTCGTCACGCTGCGCTCGAGCATCCGGAAGGATCTCCTGTAGCATGCGCGTCGCCCGGTCCAGGCCGCCTCGCTCGATCGAGATGATGGCAAGCGCGAGCTGAGTTTGCCGCCAGCGGCGGCCATGGTCGCCGCGCTCAGCGGCAAGGGCCAGTTCCGTGGCTTGCATCGCCAGCGAATGAGCATCCCGGAGGTGTCCTTGGATGTAAGACACTAGGCCCAGCTCGTTGTACAACCATCCAAGCTCGTCCGGATACAGGGACCGGCGGCCATAGATTCCTTTCGGGTCTTCTTGATAGAAGCGCCAGCGACCGTCAGGGGGATCAGCGGACTTCACTGCATTGGCGAGCCTCAACAGACGTCGTTGATACGCATCGTAGTGCGGAGCTCCGGTGGGATCGTTCATTTGCCAGAGCTGGCCGAGGCCGATCGCACTCCAACGCGACCTCATCATGCCGAAGGCGGTGCGGATGTAGGTTCGTGTGAGGTCTTGATTACCTTCCGCGTCTTGTCCGATAGCCGCCTCAACGGCATCGAGGATGTGGTCGACGCTCGTAGTCACAGCCTCGTGGCCCGCGGTGTTCGGCATGTCCATCTGGTCGGTCTCGCTCGCGTAACTCGGCAGGCCAAACCGGTGCGACTCTCCGATTACGGGGCGCCGCACTCCTAGCGATTCCAGTATTTGTGCTCGCACGAGTGTGTGGGCCGTGTAGCGGCGCTCCCCGGGGCGCAGCGACCGCTCGATTGGCGTCGGTGGCTTGATTGGAGTCACCAGACCCCGCGCAGCGAGGAACTGGAGCACCTTTTCCGTCTCATCGGTGTCCGCGCGTCCGAGGGACGCGGCGACGGCTTCCACTGACGTCGGAGTCGTCACCAAAGCAACCTGCCGAACTGCGTCGAGCAGTAGAACCCGCCGCGACTTGGCTATCCGACGTTGGGCCAGGTCCAAGCATCGGCGTACGACGATGACATAGCCTCGCGCACGATCGTGCGAAGTAACGTCGTGTAGGAGGTCCTCGATCCACTCTCGGTTTTTGGCTTTTGCTGCTTGTCCGCGCTGGAGGGCGCACTGCACCAAATACAAGCAGTAGGCGTTGCCGTGGATCGTCGTATACAGTGTTCGGGCGTGCTCCCGGGTGACGCCCTTCTTGTGCAGCGCGTCGGTGACCATATCGCGATCCAGGTCGTAGAGCCGGGAGATCCGGGACCGCGGAATCTCGGCAGGCCAAAGTGCGCTGGTCAAGACGACCTTTGCTTGGGCGCCGGCCAAGACCTCGAGCAACCGCCGCACATCGGAGAGGTTGGGCCGACCGCAGGGTTCGCGCAGGGACCGGAGGCTTCCGTGGGTTCGGCCAGGCGCCACGGCTGCATCCTGGGGCATCGGCGCAGCCACCCGTTCTGTCTCGTGTGGATTGCCGGTGTGGGGCTCCGTCTGGTGAGGTGCATTGGCCTCCTCCGGTCTGTCGGGCGGGCCCGGGGCCAGGACGGCGGTTGCTGCTCGAGCTTCCGCCTCGGGGCCGTTGGCGCGCAGAAAGTTTGCCTCGGACTTGAACAACAAGCGATCGATGCCCCCGAGAACCAGAAGGTTTGTCGACTTGGAGAGGGCGACTTCGAGACGCCGTATCGGATCCATCGAGCCCTCTCCGACATTTCCGGTGAAGAACGTCGCAGCCGCGTCGATCACAGACATCATCTCATTGCGAAACCGCATCGTCGCAAAGAAGCGCTTGCCGTATTCGTTGGTGACGCCCTTGATTCCGCGTGCGATCCGCAGGCCGAACACGCCCTTGCCGGAGCCCGGGGCGCCGAGAAGCAAGGTCGGCCCAGTGCTCTGCAGCGCCTCCTGCACCAGGGCCTCGTTCTTCTTGTTGTAGAATTCTCTGTCGACGATCTCCTCGTGCAGGATCATCACGTTCTGCTCCGGTGGAGGCTGATCGACGACTCGTAGCCGAGGCTTGTCCAGCCACTTCGACCACCACTTCTTCGCTCGCCCTGCAAGATCCTTGAGCTCTCGACACAGCGCTTGTGAATGTGCGCGCACCGTTGCCGCCGAGTCTTTCGCTTTGCCTCCCGGTTTGCGGACATCGTAGAAGATGGCGGTGACGCCGTACCGGACATGGAGGAATTTGCGGGTTTCGGCGTCGGCGCGATTGTGGGCTCCAGGACGGGGGCCACCGCGCCCGACGGGGCGCGGGAGCAGCGCGAACAATGGCCGCTCGACGGATTCATGTGCCCGTTCTGCCACGAAGCGCCGCAGCGGCCGAAGCAGGTCCGGTTCCTCCATGCCGACTCCGACGAACAGGATCGGGTTGCTGGCCAACGCCGTCTCCAAGGCGGCGCGATACGCGGATGAGTCTTCCGTCCTACGCAGGTACGTTCGCTGGTAGTCCTCTTCCGAGAGAATGACCGAATCCGGGTGTGCCGCGACGCCGTGGCAGTGGAACACGCCCTTCTCGAACCCCGGCGACCCGACGGCCAACTGTACGAGCTTTTCTGGCGCGCTCTCGGCGCCGTCACACCATAGAGACCGAATTTCTCCAGACGAATCGATCCGGCGGAGTGCGTTCTCGATTGCTGCATCGTAGTTGATGGTCAGGAAGCGCCGGATCCCCATTCCGATGAGCGCCTCGAGTGGATCGGAGTCCGAAGAGACGATGGGCTTCCTCGGCCTGCCGAACGAATTGCGGATCAGCCTGTGCAAGGCTTCGATGGCTTCCGGGCAGCAGTCTATGACGCTCTTTGCCGCACTGACTCGGAGCAGCATTCGATCGATCCGGGGCAATTCCACGGACGTCGAGGACCTGGCCTCGTTCTGGTCCAGGATCTGCAAAGCAGTGCGAGGGGAATTGCCGCCGTATTGCTTAGCCAGATCAACGACCTTGTCTGCGAACTGGGACCAAGAAGGGTAGTCGTAGGCGCGCGAAACGCCGGAGCCGACAAATGCCACGACTCGTCCCGAGTTGAGCTCTCGCGCGAGCATGTCCAGCGACAATTCGCGGAGCTCTCCATCGTCCCGGGCATACCGTTCGATTCCAATACGCGAAAGCCCCATGGTTGGGCGATTGTGCTCTTGCCACTTCATCGGACGTCCGTCTGGTTTCTCCCGGCAATTCGCCAGGCAAGACCTAGTGCGTTAGTAGCGCCCGCTGAGATCTGTGCGGGGGGGCCCAGAGTGGCCGATGGCTGCTTTGGGATTCCTACCGCGACGAGGCAAGCCGTGTCGCGGCGTTGGATGTGGCCGGGCGGGAGACGGTGATGGAGCCCCGTCGGTGGTTGCGGGTCAACCGTCTGAGAGCCGGAATCCAACAGAGATGGTCTCCGTGCCACAAGCCGGCAGTGTCAAACCATCGAGACCCTGCGCAGCCTGCCGATCACGGCGGCGGCCGCGTGCACGATCGCGCGGGCCGAGCGGTTGGCGGCGTTCATCTCGGCGATTGTCTCGACCTTGTCACGCAACTCTTGGATAGCATCTGCACTGGGTGCAGGAAGGCTCTTCTGGTCGAGCTTGAACGCGTTCTTCCAATCTTCGAGATCGCCTTGAGTGAACTTCAGGCGGACCAGCTCGAGCTCGATCAGGAGTAAGTTGGCGCGAGGTGCGCTCCGCCGTTCACGCAACTTGCGGCGCGCTTCGACGCAGGCATCGATTCGGAGGTTGATTGCGCGGATTGCACGTCTGTACCGCCCCGCGCTCATCGTGCTTCTCTTGGGCATCGGCCTTCCCCTTTATTCAGAACCGGGCTCATCTTCGGTTGTCTGGTTTTCCTCTGCTGCTTCCAGCTTCTCTACCTCGTCGCGGACCTCCTTCGCGAACTCCACGAGGTAACTCACTTGGGTCTTGAGGTCCGGTTCCTCGGCCATCGCACGCAACTGCTTGGCGAGCGATGCGAAGTTCGTCCGCTGGTTCGCGTACTCGGTCTGGTTGGCGCGCAGAGCCTTCCTTTCTTGCGCGAGGCTCGTTTCGAGCTCAGTTGTCGTTGCGATCGACTGCTGGATCAGCTCCTGCACCCCCTCGTAGAACGAGATCGCTTGCTTGCGGCCCAGCAGCCTCCAGACCGCGAGTCGCTCCTGGAGTTGGAATTCGAGGGAGGCCAGCTCTTCGCGTTGGCTGGCGATGCGTTCGATGCGGCGAGCGGCGTCGGTCTCGAGAGCGCGTTGGTAGATCGCCATGTGGCCGCCGAGTTCGTCGATGTGTGTCGCAAGATCGGCCGAAGCCTGACGCACTAGAGGCGAGGTGCAGCCTGCCGTCAGGCAGGCGAGCAGGAGTGTGTATTGGTGCATCAGTTGACCCCCACTGCGATCGCTGTCAGGCCGGCGGCGTAGACCAGCTTGGCAATGTCCTCGGACGTGATCCCGCTTTCGTGGTAATCCACGATCTCGCGCAGCGGAGAGCGGATAACTGCGTTCCAGGCGGTCAACGAGATGCGGCTCTGGTCCAGAGAGTGCCGGCGGACCAGGTTCCGACGTTCGATATCGAGTTCGTTGCGGCGGTCTCTGCCGAGCGTCCGCGCCGCGCCGTAGAAGATGATCGCGCGTGTCAGGTGCTCCTTCCCCTCGGCGCTCACGCCCGCATCTTGCAGGCACTGGTCAAGCGGCGTGCTCTCGAGAGTGGTCGCCAACGCGGCCGGCACCTGACTCACTTCGCGCGCAGCACTGAGCACCGCGGACGCCTCTCGTTCGTACGTCTCGCGCTGCAACTCAAGCAGGCGGAGGTCCTCCTCGTCGTAGCCCTGGCGAGCGATCGCTTGCTCGTAGCGCAGCTGGTGCAGCGCAAGCTCGAGCAGGAGCGCGTTGATCGGGGGGGGCGAGCCGAGACCAAGTCGTTCGGAAATCTCGTTGTCGGTGCGTAGTACCTCCAACATTGAAGCGGCGACGCCGTGGCCGACGGATCCCTCTCGAAGCCCTTCGATGCGCGTGATCACGTCCATCAGCGCGGTGACCTTCAGGCGTTCGCTGAAGGCAGGGATCTCTTCTGTCTTCTCCAACCCTTCCTCGAGCACTCTCGTCACCTTTCTGAGCTTGCGGCCCAGCTTCTCGCGGAGCGCGTCGATGATCTGGGTGTCCTTTTTTTCCTCGGCCAGCGCGAGCTGCTTCTCGGCCTCGGCGACGGTCTTCTTGGCGGCGATGAACTCCGACTCTAGGTTCGCCGCAATGTGCTTGCGCTCGCGAATCGCGGCGCGGCGCTCTCGGATCTTTGTGCTGAGTTCCTCGGGTAAGGGCACCGCCGCGGCGTCCACCAGAGTCTGCATCTCGCGCACTGCGTTCGCGCGCCGATACAGGGTCTCGTATTCGCCCTTCTCGTCGTTTCCGGTACCGTGCTGGATGAACAGGGCTTCGAGCGCGGTCTCGTCGGCGGGGATTTTCTCGAGGTCCGTCGGTAGTGGTGATTCGGGGTTGAATCCTCGAAACTCGTCAGTCGCACTTCGCAGACTCCGAACGTCCAGCGCCAAGCCACGCTCGTTAGACGGCTTGTTGAGGATTGCATCCAGGCTGGCGGCGGGGTAGGCAGCTGCTTCCTCGTTGACCTGTTTCGCCAACAGCCTCCAGCCAGTCAGGTCGCGCTCTTGCGGCCTGGTCGGCACGCCGCCGATCACGTCACACAGTTCGATCTGCAGCGCGATCCGGTGGAACTTGCGACGCGTCTCCTTCTCCGACTCGGTCAGCCGTTCGACGTTGGTGATCCCGGTTTCGGTCAACGCGTCGAGCTCGACCTCGTCATAGGTCGCAAGTGCTTTGCGCGCACGCTCGGCCTCAGCCTCGTTGTGCAGGTGAACGCCGTGGCACGCGAAGCACGCGAGCAACAGCGGTGCCGCGCTGGCGATCGAGAGAAAATGTCTACCTGCCATGTTCCTCCTTTCCGTCAACTACAGCTACCGTGTTCGATCGTGTCCGTCAACTCCGCCGTTCGCAAGCGCAGCGCACTGCCGGGTGGGCGGGCGTTCGATCGTCGTCATCCACCAGGCGGGTCGGGTGTAGGCGTCCGCAGCGGCCGCCGCAGCGGGCACCCTGGAACACGCCGCCCGAGCCGCAAGCGGCAGCTGCAACAACTACCCCGTGGTGTTCGGAAACTCGGCCGTGGGAGAAAATGCGATTCACCGGGGGCTCTGCCCCCCAATGGCATTAAGCTCTGATTCGTCCCCTCGGCCCCCATCTCGGTCGCGGCTTGAATGATCTCCTCGGGAACGACCGTCCAGGTCGTGTCACGCAGGGTGCTCGCGCGAGCCTTGCGATCAGGCGGGGCAGGCACCTTTCCGGATCTGCGAGAAACAGCCGGGTCAGGTAGTCCGCGGTCGCGAGGACTCCGGCCTTCATGGAGAGGCTGTCGGGCTCGCCGCTTTCCGTCGCGGCAACGGCGATCAAGAATCGCGCGATCGCCGCGAACAATGCCTGTGCAAGGATCTCCTGACGGACTCCATGAGCACCGCGCGCGTGGAACTGGCGCTGACCGAAGTAGTCGGCTTTCGTCGCCTTGAAGAACTCCTCCGCCTCCCAGCGCATCTTGTAGAGCTCTCGGAGCTTTGTGCGCGAGAACTCGACGCGGTGCAGCGAAGTGAGGTAGACCGACTCTTGTCCCTGCGGACTGGTCAAGCGGACCGCACGCAGCTCAAGCGGGGTTCGCGTCGCAGGGCTGTCCGGTGGATGGACAACAACTCGGTAATCGACGCCTCCACTTTCGAGGAACACCTTGATCGCGTCGAACGAGCTGGTCGTGGGAACGCGCACGAGGAAGTCGACGTTGCGTGCGGTCAGCTCACGCAGGACGTCGTACGACGGGTAGCCACGGTCGAGCACGACGATGTCCCGTTGCCCGAGGCACTCGAGGTGCTGCAGGAGGAGATTCCGTTCGCATGCACCATACTTGTCGATGATGAGGTCGCTCGCGACCCGCGAGGAGACTTCAGCAGGACGCTGATCGTCGCCTGCGGGCAGTACCCCTGCGCCTGCTTGCCGAAACTCGCGGCCAACTCAGCGCTGCGCTGCAGACTGACCTTCGATCCATCGACCGCAAAGACGCGGCGTCCATTCCACCGAGACTGCGCGGGAAAGCTTTCCTCGAAGCGAGACGACAGCTCGTGCAGCGCACGACCCAGCATGTCCGTCGAGATCTTTGCGCGAGCCTGACAAAATGCAGCTGCGGACACTGGTTCGTCGACCGGAAGCGGAATGCCGTGATCCGCGCATTCATCCCAAAAAGCCTCCAGCAGCCGGCTGTAGCCGCGGCGATTCGCATCGCCAACTATGTAGAGCAACAGCGTGACGACGAGGGATGGCGAGAGTGTGCCGCCGCGCGTGAAGTCGCCGTGGCGACAGCGAAGCCTCGGATCGCGGGTTGTCTCGAGCAGCGATGAAACCAGCTCAATAAGCTGACGAGGTCCGCCACGGGCGGCCGACGGTCGTGGCGTGTCCTTCTACCGGCGTGATCGGATGGCCCGTCTGCTTGGCGTCAATCGCGCGCGGTTGGACGAGGCGCTGCAGTATCTGCTCGACGTCGGCTTCCTGGCGCACCGCCCGTGGCGTCCCGGCGCCATCGATGGCGTGTGGCAGCTCCTGCCAACCCCTAAGCGGCCCGCGCAGCGACGAAACTCGAGCACCACCAGCGCGGCCGAGCTGCTTCGTCAGCTTGGCTTCCGCTCATGAGCATCCGGCCCTAAAGCGCGCCTTGATGGTCGGATTCCCGCGCTTCTTCGTGATCGACAACACGCGGGCCGCAACAACGCTGGGAGCCGCGCACCGGCACTGCCGCCGATGGAGCCGTGTTGGTCCGAAAAGGGGGGCGTTTCGCTGGAAGCTGCCGGCTGGCGGCTGCCACGCTACGGGTGTGACTGCCGTTCGCGGTGTAGCTCAGCCGCGGTCTGTGGGGTTCTCAGGCAGCGCGTTTTGCTCAGCCCGTTCTGCTGCTGGTAGGCAAGGGCCTCTTGGGCAGGGGCGAGCAGGGGCAGGCGCGTTGGGGTGTTATCCGGCTCGATCTGTTGTAGCTGTTGGAGGAGCGCCGGGAGCGTCACTGCAGCTGCCGGATCGCCTGGCCGGGGTCGACGTCGCAGGCGCGGCACCACTCGGCAAACTCCACGGGATCGATGCGGCGATCTCCAATCTCGGACCGGTGGACCATCGAGTTGTGCATTTTCAGGCGAGTGGCAAGCTCGCGCTGGGTGAGCTGGGCTTCCTCTCGCATCCGGCGCAGCAGGGTGCAGAGCCTCCGGTACGCATTCCGGTGCTGGCGCCTTGCTGCCATTTCCGCAGCACGCTAGAGTGTCCCACGCCTGCTGCTAGTTCAGCAGCACGCTCGGTCCCCGGAGCGGTCCGGAGCCGGCTGCTTGCCAGCCGCCGTGGAGTCTTTGATGAACTGTCCCCCCGCTGGTCGGGCCCGGTATCCGGGACCGACGATCTGCTCGCTGGTTGTGGGCGCTTTCTTCGGCCTTGCCTCGTTCTGTGGCGCTCAGCAGCACGGCCCAGTGCCAGTGCCATCGCCAACGGAGCTAGAGGTCGCTCGGAGGGAGGTTCAGACGCTGTACGAGTCGCGTTGGGACAAGCTGTCCGACCTGGATGCCGCCAAGCATGCGCTGCGAGTGGCGCGGGCGACGTTCGCGTCTTCAACCGGCGGCAGCGAGGCGATCACTTACGCCCTGTTGGAGTGCTCGCTGAAGTTTGCCGCCGACGGCGGGGCGCCGGGGTTCGCGGTTCGGGTGGTAGACGCGCTCGGAGCGCGCTACCGCGTCGATCGGGTTGGTGTCGCTCTTGCTTGCGTTAAACAAGCGACCCGTGCCGCCGAGGCGAGCGACGCCCGCCGAGGCGGGATCCGACAGCTCGTGCGGGTAGGCGAAGAGGCGATCCTCGCTGGGCGCGACGTCGAAGAGGAGGCTGCCTTCAAGGCGGCGCGGCACTGGGCGAGGGCGTTGAATGACCCGTACCTGATGGAAGCGGTAGACGCGGTGCACGTCGCGTTGGCTGGCATCGAAAGCGATTCGTCGGAGGCTACGGCGCACGAGACGCTCGGGCGGTACTTCTGCGTCTTGGGAGACGATTGGGATCGGGGCCTGAAGCATCTCGCTCAGGGATCGGACGAGGCGGCAGCCGAACTGGCGCGAAGTGACATGGCAGAAGCCGATGAGGCGACTGCCATGATTCGGGTCGCCCGTGGCTGGTGGCAGTTCGCCCGGCAGGATGGAGTCCCCTCGCGCGAACGCGAAGCGTGGCGGAGTCGCGCAGTCCACTGGTGCGAACAGGCCGTGGATGGCCTAGTCGGCTTTGATCGGGATTGGGCCGAGGCGCGGATCGCTGGAGCCAGCGAGGTCGAGAAGCCGCGTGTAGCTCGGGCACCTACCCGGAAGCGGGCGCTCAGCGTGCCGTATGGCAAGGAGTTGCTTGAGAATCCGAGTTGCGATGAGACGCCGCAGTCCGGTCGAGTGCCTGGCTGGACGGCGGAGGCCGGGAAGTGGCGTGCGCGCGGGCACGAGCACAAACGGGACCCCAGGCCCTCTGACGGCGGCTACTACTTTGCCCCCGTGGGGGACAATCGCTTCGCGCAACTGCGTCAGGATGTAAGCGTCGCTGCTTATGCGTCGGCTGTCGATCGGGGCCGACTCGCCGTGAGAATCAGGGGTCGCGTCGCGAGCTTTCGGCAGAGCCCTGGCGATCAGGGCCGTCTCGTCTTGCAGTTCCTTGACGCCAACGACGAAGCGGTCGGAGAGGGCTACGCGACGAAGTTCACGTACAGCCCGTCCTGGCGAAAACTGTCGGCACAGCAGCTCGTCCCGAGGGGCACACGCACGCTTCGAGTTCAACTCGAAGCCAAGCAGCGTGGTCGGAGCCGCGGCCAACGGAACAACAACGCATACTTCGACGCGATCTCACTCCAGCTGATCCGGGTTCGCTAGGTGGCTCGACTCCGGTGAGTCCGGCACGTACGATGCCGCGTGTCCGGCGACGGCCCGGATGGTAGCGTCAGCTTGGGAAGCTGCACCGCGGCGTAGCGCCAGCGCGGCACGACGGCGCTGTCCACGGCGCAAATGGTTCTGTTGCAGCGGCTTGCGGGATGGTCGGTGGAGAACTTTCCACAGACCAGGCCTACATAAACCGGGGTGATTTCCACGGCGAGAGTTACGGCCGTAACGCCGGGCAAGATGCCTGGGCGACATTCAGTCGGCAAGCTGAGTGTCGAGGCGGTCGCATCGTGGTGATGCGGAGGCGAAGCCCGGGACAATCTTCGGGCGTTGCGGATATCTTCTCCGGGCCATGTGGAACCGGTGGGCTGACCGTCCGGTCCCTCGACATCGTAATAGTTGGCCTCGCGCCAGACCCTCTCCGGGGTGCGTAGGTAGGTCTTGCCCCTCGCTCGGTCGAAGACGTGGAGAGCAGGGTTCCTTCTGCCTGGCGCAGCGGTGGCGAAGCCCTCCAGGTAGAAGCGGGGGATCAGATGGTCGCGACGAACAGCGACCATGGATTCTAGAGGAGTGACGTGAGGGGGCCGATAGAAGGCCCGAGCACGGCCATGTGGTTGGCGGCTAGAGCCATGAACTCCTGATACCGTTCTTTGAATGACGGTTTGCCGACCGCGTCGTGCATCTCCTCGACTTTCTGCGCGATGTGTGCCCGCTCCGGCTCGTCGGCGACTCCGTCTCTGATCGCGACCCGCAGCCGCTCCCAATCGACGTTCACGGTCGTCGCCGTATTGGTGGACACATCGACCGAGCCTTGGTTCACGCGCGCGTTTGCCCCATAGAGGTGGTAGTTCGTTACAGCGGGCGGCGGACTCTCGCGCGGCTTGTCCGAAACCCGCCGGACCCTGGCCTGATAGGACGCTGGGATTCGATTAAGGCCGGCCTGGTAGCCAGGATCGACGACTTCGTATCGCTCCACGCCCCCTGCCGGCAGCCGGCGCTCGAATACATCCCCCTCCTCGAGGGGCAGCGTTACCTCGAAGATGATGATCTGACCCGTCCGAGAGTCAACGACGGCGGGGATGTCGGGCCTTATCGTCTCACCCGCCGAGTTGATGAGCGTGACCCGGTCGTTGAGCAGGTCAGTGAAAGGATTCATCCGCGCTCCCTGGCTGTGCCTCTTGGTTGTCGCCCTCGCGGTAAGCCCGCAAGGGTAGGCACGGGGTCAGGGTCGTCAACAACTAGATGCGGTCGGCATCCACCAATCGCCGAACTTCGAGTCCTGAGAGGCCGGAGAAACGCGAGCTTGCCTTAGGCGGCTGGTGGAAGCTCCATGCCGCACGAGCGTAGGCGATGTAGTGAGCGCGGCGGCAGCGGTCTGCGCGGGTGACACTGGTTGCCGCCCATCTGATCAACGCAGGAACACGCTCGATCGCGACACGCCCCTGAACAGATTCTCCAGGTCGTGGAAGGCCGCCGGGATGTGCTCTCGTGGCTGGTCTGGCTGTGCGTCGCCGCGGTAGCATGGGGAGTATGGATCGATCGGGATGGCTGGCGCTGGCGCTCGCTGCGGGACTGGCAGCGCAGGGAACGGCTCAGGGAAGCTGTGCTGCGGCGCCGCAGGTACAGGGGCTTGGCGGCGGTTCGCCTGGGACTTCCGGCGTCGCCCGGCTGGTGGCAGCCACGCCGCGCGCCGGGTTGCCGTTCGCGGTGCAGCTCAACCGCGGGCTGCCAGGCGCCTTCGGCAGCGTGCTGTTCAGCGGCGCGGCGGCGCCGGTGTTCATCCCGGAGTTTGCCGCGACGATCCATCCCGACCTCTCCCAGGCGGGGTTTCAGCTGTTCCTGGTCGATGCGGCGGGCATGTCGCCGCCCAAGCTGCAGGTGCGGGCGATCCCGGCATTTGCCTGCGGCGCGTCCTTCTACGTCCAGGCGCTGCTGCTCGATCCGGCTGCAGCAGGCGGGGTGGCCGTCAGCGATGCCTTGCGGGTGACCGTCGGCGGCAGCGTCGGCGCCGCTCCCCTGGTCGACCCGGTGATCAGCCCGACGGCTGCGAGTTCCGTCACCCTGAACGGGAGCGCCAGCACCGCCGGCAACCGGCTGGTGGTTCAGAGCGGTGCCAGCCAGGTGGAGACGACGCTGGGTACCGGGGGCCAGTTCAGCGTGGCGGTGCCGCTGCAACCCGACCGGCTCAACCGGCTCTTTCTGCGCGAGGAGCTGTTGGCCGGCGTCTTCAGCGCACCGGGATCGGTGGATGTGGTGCAGGACGGCACGCCGCCGGACCTGTTCATCGACTTTCCCGCCGACGGCGCCACGCTGCACACGGCCACCACCGATGTTGCCGGCCGGGTCGGGGACCGGCTGAGCGGCTTTGCCGGGCTGGCGGTGTCGGTGGCCGGGCAGCCGGCCGTGGTCAACCCCGGCATCGGCACCAACGGCACCTTCGAGGCGCAGGGCGTGGCGCTGGCCTTGGGGAGCAACACCATCTCCGTGGTTGCCAGCGATGCGCTGGGCAACCAGACCACGAAGACCATCACCGTCAACCGTGGAGCCCTGGCCGGGGCGTCGCTGGTGGAGGTGTCCGGTGGCGGCCAGCAGGGGATGGTGGACAGCGAGCTGCCGACCCCGCTGGTGGTGCGGCTGACCGACGCGTCGGGCCAGCCCTTCGCCGGCAAGGTCATCACCTTCGATGTGACGCGCAGCGACGGACGGCTGGCGGCGCAGCAGGGAGGGCCCGGCGCGATGATGCTGCAGGCGATCGCCGACGCCAGCGGAGAGGCGCGGGCCTGGTGGACGCTGGGCAGCGATGCCGGCTGCGGCAACAACCGTGTGACGGTCAGCAGCGCCAGCATCGCCAGCGCGGTGTATTTCTGTGCGGGGGCCGATGCGGCCCCGCCACGGCAGATCAATATCGGCACCGGCGGCAGCCAGGTGACGCGAACCGGTGGCACCCCGCCCGAGCCGCTGGTTGCCTGGGTGCATGACGGGAACAACGGAGCCGCGGGCGTGCCGGTAACCTTCTCGATCGTCGAGGGTTCCGGGTGCCTGACCAGCCCGGGCGCAAGCGGCAGTGCGACGCAGATCACGGTGACCAGTTCGACGACCGGCCATGCGAGCTGCGTCTTCACCGCTGGGCCGATACCGGGCAACCAGCGCATCGAGGCCAGCTTCGCCGGCAACCCGGGGGCGCCGGCGACGTTCGTGGTCTTCAGCGTCGATGCGCCGGGACCCGACACGCGCTTTGCCGGGATCGTGCTCGACAATTCCCAGCAGCCGGTAGAGGGGGCGACGTGCACCCTGCAGATCGGCAGCTCGCCGCCGTTGATCGTGGCCACCGATGCATCCGGACACTTCGCCTTTGAGCAGCTGGCCGAGTCGGGGCTGGCCAGCCTCAAAGTGGATGGCGCTACGGCGACGGCGGTCGGCGGCGTGCCGGTGGACCCGGCGACGCTGCGCTTGCCCTATCTGCATTTTGCGCCGCTGGTGATCGACGGCGCCGATAACGGCCTGCCGGCGCCGGTGTTGCTGCCGCGCCTGAGTCCGGCGAACGACGTGGTCTATGACGGCAGCCAGGAGGCCGAGCTCAAAGTTACCGGCATTGATGGGCTGGTGCTGCGCGTGGCACCTGGCACGGCGGTAACTCATCCCGACGGCCGGCCGGTGACGCCGTTCGACCCGATCACGCTGTCGCTCAACCAGGTGCATGCCGACGACATCCCGATGCCGATGCCCAACGGCGCGGCGCCGCCGTTCGCCTGGACGCTGCAGCCTGCCGGCGCCACCTTCAGCCCGCCGGTGCGTGTCGAGATGCCGAACATGCAGGGGCTGCCACCCGGGGCGGTGGCCTACATCCTGTCGTTCGATCACGACACCGAGCAGTTTGAGATCGTCGCCACGGCAAGCGTAACAAGCGACGGCAGTTGCATCATCAGCGACCCGGCCAGCGGCATCAGTACAGCGGGCTGGGGTGGCTGGTGCCCGCCCTATCCGCCTGTCGGCAGCGCCGAGCCGTGCGGCGTGTCAATTGGCTACGCGGGGCCCGGGTATCTCTGCTTCGACGAGTCGACGGTTCTGACCGCCGTCAACGAAACTCCGGCCGGGGGTAGCTTCTCCTGGTCGGTCCCCGCCGGATCGGGTCTGTTCTTTGATACCGGGTCGAGCAGCAGCCTGAGTGCCACGGGACGGCGCGCTACTCTCAAAGCTGGGTCGGCTCCGTCTGGTCCGGTCAACATATCGCTGAGTTATACCCCAGTACGTGGGGCAGTTTGTACTACCCAGATCGCCGTATCGATCGCAGGCGTGCTGTTCGATACATCCATAGTCAACCCCCGGAATCTCTTCGATCCGGATCGCACCGGCATCAACAAGTGTGTGGGTGTCCTGCACGACCCAGCCAACAATGCGATCGATCTGGAGCCGCTCCTGGCGCCCGGAGTCGACACCTCCGCCCTATTCTGGAAGATCAACGGCGTGACCAGCGGTCCCCGTATTGTCTACTCCACGCTTCCTCCCCGGGACGATTATGTCTATGAGTACCGGGTCCAGGTAATTGATGTCCGGTGCCCTCTGACGGCCGGCGGAAACGACTGGCTAGACATATCTGTTCATCCGCGAAACACGGAGGACGCATATCGGTTGTGGCGAGCTACTCAGACGGATCCGCAGATTTGGGCCAGTGGGTTGCCGGCGCCCTACACACAGGCTGGAGCAAGCGTTGGTGACCCGGAGCCGCCGTGCACGCCACCGCCTCGTACCCCCTATGGCCTGTGGCAGCCGCCGTGTGCCGCGTCAAACCCGCTCTGCAAGTTCTTTTGGACTGATACGTACCATCCTGGCGCCGCATATGAGATGCGGAGCACAGCAATTCCTGGTGTGATTCCCGGCCATCAGGCGACTTATGACCAGGCAGGCGTGTTGATCAAGGCTTCTGGGCAGATGCTCGTGGCCGCTGGGACAGCCGACCGTGTCAGCCCTGACTTCTTGAGAGCAGCACATATTAGAGATGACGTCCGCCCCTTCATTCAGGCCGCGCAGCTAGACGGAAACGCTGTTGAGCCATGGATGGTCACGGGCACGGAATTGGATTATGCCCGGCTGAAGGGGCGGCTTGTCTTCGCCGGCGTCAATCTGAGGGCCTATCTCTCCTATCGCCCAGACCTCACAGCCGTGACGCGACCGCCTGAAACATGTGGCCAGTAATCCCGCCTTGCCATGCAACGACTCTGGCTGTATGGTGTGCCAGGCGATTATCGGGAGGTGTCTTATGAGTCGGTTGGCAGTCTACCTTCTTGCCGCCGTCATATTGTCGTTGGTGGCCATTGCGCTAACATGGCATCTTGGCACGGGCGATAGGAGCGCTCTTCCTGTAACAGGCAACGCGCCCGGTGCCTTGAATCAGTGTTGTGTTGGTCAAACAAGCGTTCGGTTCTATTTTGATGCCCCTACTCAGTTCGCGGAAGAGATCGCAAGAGATCTGAAGGTCGTTTTTCGTTCGGTGACCAGCTACAAGAGGATGCCAATCACCAAGCAGAGTCTTCCGCCTCGCTACCGCGGGATCGTAGATGGCGCCTTCGTCTGGATAGGCCACGACGGCCACCTTGCATGGCAACTGGACCTGATGCGCCAGCGTCTCGACGAGGCTTCCGCGATTGCAGGTATGCTATTTCTGTCGGGTTCGGTCACCGATAAAGACGGAGAGCTCGCCCTTCTGCTCCGGTCAGAACTGATTGATGCCTACGAGCAAGAGTTGGCGGCCATGTCTCTTCGCTCTGCTGAGATCGAACGCCGTGACAGGTTGCTTGCGTTGCTGCGGGCTTGGACACCAGAAGATGTGGAGGCGATGAGCGACGATGTCCTCGAGGCGGTGTTCCATCGTTCTTTGGGAGGGGTTCCTCGCTCTGCGGCGCGCGGGATCGCCATGAGCGAAATAGGGGAATCGAGTGTTTGGGATTGTTTCTGGAATCTCCGCGACGTCGAACCGGCAGCGCTGCGGGAGCGTCTGAGTGGTCTTGAGGCTGTGTGTGCGTTGCGGCTATGGGATCCGAAGACGGGTCGGCGCGTGCCTGGAGTAATGATCGTCTACGACGGCAACCAATGGAAGGTGTTGACCTAGTCTGGGTGGTTTCGATGATGCGAGTCATGAGATTAGATGCTGCTATTAGAGTCGGTTTGTGCTGCGCATGGGCTGTGAGCTCTGGACAGACACAGCAAATCAGTCAATTCTGCCAAGTCGGTTCTGGTGCTCAAAGTGCCCGCGCAAGCGCGGGCGGGCAGTATCGTCTGGCGAACATCCCAGCAGGCTCCTTGCTACGCCGCATCAGCGTGATCTGCCAGGAGCCGGGCATGCCGACGACGTATGGCAGGTCAGCTTTCTTTGAGGTGCCTGATGGGCAAAGCTACGCTGTCGAGGCGATATCCTTGTCGACGATCCCGGCAGTGCAGACCGTATCGCTGCTTGCCACGGTACCGACGGGCGTGCTGACGTCAGTGGGTGCGACGGGTCAGCTGAGCGTCGCGGCGACGTTTTCTGACGGTTCCGTCGGTGACGTCACGGCGCGGAGCCTGGGCTCGACCTATGCGTCAAGTAATCCGGCCATCGCAACCGTCGACCAGGAAGGGTTGGTCTCGGCCGTGGCCGACGGCATGGCGTTCATCACGGTGCGCAACGAAGGGGCTACCGCGGTTGCGCAGGTTGACGTGTCGCTGGGTGACCCGCTGACGACCGTGATCGGCTTCGTGCGGGATGAGGCGGGCAGGCCAGTGGCTGGCGCAGCTGTCACGCTGGATGGTGTCCTGGGGAGCGCCGTCTCCGATGCCAGCGGCATGTTCCAAATCGGAGGGGTGGCCTCGCTCCAGGGATCGTTTCGTGCATGCGCAAGCGTGACGACTCCTCTTGGCTTGCTGACTGGTTGTGGGCCCCAGAGTGAGCCTGTCGGCGGCGGACTGACGGATGCGGGGGTCGTCGTGGTTAGTCCCCTAGTGGCTGCGTGGGTATCCACTGCCGGCGCGGTCGAGATGGTGGATACCGAGAGGCGCATCGTGCTGTCGTCTGTGGCGATGTCAAGCGGGCCTGGTGTGTTGACTACGAATCGAGATGGGACTATGGGCGCCGTGGGGACGTTGCGGCCCGCGGGAGTGCAGTTTTTTGCGATCGCGGGAACCACCGCGACAATGCGTAGTTTCTGGGCCCTACCCGAAGGTCTACCGACAGACATCGAGGTCACGGATTCAGGCATGGCGGTTGTGGCGACCCAGGACCCGGCCGGGCTCGGTAGCTCGGCGGGCCATATGTACGTCGTGGACGTTCGCTCCGCGACTCTCGTTTCCGACCTGGACTTCCCCGGCACTACACCGCGGTCGATCGACTTGACCAGTGATGACGGCTTGGTCGTGGTTGGGGAAGAGGCACTCGGTTTTGCGGCGGACGCGATCGCGACGCTGCGCCTTGACGGCGCCGGAACTCTTTCACCTACGGGATTCCAGGTGACGTTGCTCGGGCTCAGCGAGCCGCGAGTAGAGTTGACGACGAACGATGCCACAATCGCCGTTGCGACGGGGGGCGAGTTGATTACGTGTAGCCTGGCACCCAGTGGCCAAGTGGGTCTGGTTTCTGTTTTGAACCCACCGACTTTTGGGGGAGTGGCTCGATTGACCTTGAAGGATGCGGGGCAAGTTGGATTCGCCTTTGATAATGGAGGGTTTTCGGCGAATCCCGCAATACGGGAGTTCGTCTTGGACGCTGCGTCGGCAGCAAGTTGGACGGGGAGAGCTATTTCGCTGCCAGGATTCGTGCGTGAAAGTGATTTGGTCTTGGCAGGTGCCGACGAATCGATTGCTTTCCCAGAACGTGATGACCTCTTGATCTACGATTCGACGCAGCTGGCGTTCCAGGGGGCGGTTCAGCTTGCGGGGCAGTCGCAGAGTGCGACTCGCGTCGGCCGATGAGTGTTTTGCCCTCTACGGTGCTTTTCTGGGCGACTACGGCCTACTCCTGGAATGTCATCCTGAATGCCTCTCGCCGGCGTTGCCGCTTGCGCTGACTTATCCACAGCGCGACGGCGTTAGAAGTAGTTATATTATATTTGGTTAAGACGTTAGGGTCTCGGCAAGTTGTTGGATTGCCGATGCCTTTCGGTTATCCGTGCGCCCAATAGCCCGTGCATCTGCGCCTAATAGCCCGTGGGGGTATGCGCCTAATAGCCCGAGAGGCGTGCGCCCAATAGCCCGACGCTGTCCACAGGCGGCGCCCCCTGCCCTGCTCTGGCCTCCGGTGTGCGGCTTGCGCATCGGCGCATCGTCGTGGATGCGCCGATGTGGTTAGTCGTCGGCTGGGACTTTGGCTGTGCCGCTGGTGGCTGGGACGTGGCGGCGGCCTGGGAAGCGCGGCATCGCATGTTCCGGGTGGTCGACCCGTAGGGCGGCGCGGTGAATGAAGTGGACGAACTCGTCGCCATCCTCGTTGCGGTGGAGGGTGGCAGAGTATTCCGGCAGTTCGTTGCCTCCGACGAGCCGGCGGATGTCGATGGCGAAGTCGGAAAAGCGCGCCGCCGAGCCGGACTTCTCGTAGAGCTGGCGCATGGTGAACTGCCAGCCCAGACGCTGCTTGCCGGCATGCTTGCGGGCGACGCGGTACAGCCAGCGCTCGATGCCGCCGGTCAGCAGGAAGTAGTCCTCATGGATGGTGAGCACCCCTCCCCTGCTGATGATGCCCTGGTAGAGCCAGTCCGGCAGGGTGATGGTCATGCCGAGCGGTTCGCCGGACTCCTCGTGGGTTGACTCCGTCCAGCTCTCCAGCCAGTGGAACGATGCGAAGTTCTTCTTCCCCTCCCCTCTTATGTTGGTGCGCACCGCCGTGTGCGTCAGCCGCTCCAGTGCGGCGCGGAGCCTGGTGTAGTCGCCGCCGCCGGTGGTGCGGCGGATTGAGCGCAACAGATTGTAGGGATGAAACTGGATCACCCGCGAGGGTGTCAGCCCGCGGTCGCGCGCTTCAGTGATCTGCGTTGAAGCCCAGATCAGGATGTCGGCGTCCCAGATGGTCGCCATGCCGAACTTCGGGTTGGCGCTCACCTCGACCCAGACATCGCCGACCTGGTATTCGATGGGGGCGAGGCGTGGCCGCTTGGCCAGGCTGAAGAACGGCCGCTCCATCACCTCGCGCTGGTCGCGGATCGGGATGTCGGCGAAGCTGGCGGCGAACAGGTCCGGTTGGTGATCGCCTCGGGATGGCTGGCGGCGTGGCACGACGCTACCGCGATGCGACGATGCGCACCGTCGTACCGTCGCATCGTCGCTCCATCGTGCAGATGCTTCTACGACCCATCGTGCTGCTGTGCCCCCTGCCCTGCCCCGGGTTCCTGGTTCTGCAGTTCGGGGAAGCGGCGTTCTAGAAGCTCGCGCACGACATCGGCGATGACCAGCTCTTGCTGGGCGCACTGGATCTTGATCCGTCGATGCAGGCCAAGCGGCACGTTTATCGTCAGGCGCTTCGCCGGTTCGGTGGGCGGCTTGTCGCGGTCGGCGACCCAGTCGTCCGGGTTAGCTGGCGTCGTAGCTGTGGGGCGCTTGCCGTTGAACGCAACCTTCTTCATGCGCAGGCCTCCAGGGTCGGGACCGAATTGCGCAGCAGCTCTTCGGCCAGTGCGTCGATCTCCCGGCTGGCCGGCATATCGGCGTCCAGCTCGAACACGGTCAGGCCCTGCGCGGCGCTTTCGGCGAAGGCGACGCGCTGGCAGATGGCGCTGCCAAGGACGCTGACCGGATACTCGGACAGCGCATCGGCGACATCGCGGCCGATCGCTGTGTTGACGATCTTACGGTTGATCACGAACGCGCTCTTGAGGCCGGGCTTGTAGACGACGGCTTCGGTGAGTAGGTCGACGATCTCCTTGGCTGCCCAGACGTCGTAGGGCGAGGGTTGCACCGGGATCAGCACCAGGTCGCTGGCCATGATCGCCGAGCGGGCAACCTCGTAGACCCGCGGCGGGCCGTCGATCACCACTGCGTCGTAGTCTCGCGCGATTCCGGGCAGCTCCTTGTGAATGGACGATTTGGGGAGGCCGACCACGGGGAATAGGGGCTTGCCGTGCCGGGCGGCGGCCCAGTCCAGGGCGCTGCCCTGCGGGTCGGCGTCCAGCAGCAGCACCCGCTGATTCTTGCGGGCGAGGGCGGTTGCGAGGTGGACGGCTAGCGTCGTTTTGCCCACGCCGCCCTTCTGGTTCAAGATAGCAATGACTTGTCGCATGTATTCCTCCCCGTCATGTTTGCGATCATGCGACGATGCTTCGGCACGATTGTGCGATTTGACACATCGTTACAACGGCGAAGGATGCTCTGTCAAGCGAATATCGCACGGCCCAATAGGCCCACGGCGGTCGCATCGTCGTTTTCATGACTCGTCGCATGTGCGATCATACGACGAGGCACCGATACGCTTTCCCTGGGAAATGGGATGGTCTGGGCTACCTAAGCAGTGCTTAGGGGAGATGTCTGACAGATCTTCAGGGCGGCGTGGCGGAAACCCAGTCGGACGCCTGACTGAGGGCGACGCACATTTCGCCGGGCTGCTCTGGAGTGCAGTGTCGCGCAGAAGGGGTGCCCTGCGCGACACTGCGGGAGTCGTGCCGCCGGCCAGCGGCGGCGCGAGGAGGTGTGCCCGGAGGGCGCCTGGGCAAGTAGGTTGCTGTATGGCAGAAGGTGACCTAATGAACCGAATGCCGCAATGGGGCGGCATCGGAGGTACTTGGATGCGACGCGAGCAGACGGGTGACGGGATGCAAATGGGAGCGTTAACAGGAGCTGCGGCGGGGGGGGGGGGTGTGTAGAGGGCGGCGGCGGGGGGGGTGGGGGGCCGGGGGGCCCGTGCAGGGCGGGGGGGGGGGGCGGGGGGGGGGTTTGGGGGGGGGGGGGGGGTTTGGGTGTTGGGGGTTGGGCGAAGGGGTTGGGCG
>JBCCGH010000137.1:0-26147 GCA_039029375.1 Planctomycetota bacterium | reverse complement strand
CGGAGGCGGGGTGACGCCCCGTCGAGCAGTCTGTCGCTCGCCGGCATCAGCCGGCAGGCGCCTCTGGCGCCTGTCTGACGCTGCCAGAGCGGCTCTGGCGCGTGCTGGGCGTGAAGACTCGCGCATGATCCGGGCTAGCGACTCGCCATCATCGCAGGTCGAGACGGACGCGACTTCGCGATGTGGTGACCTCGAAATCGGTCTTGCCGCTCAGCCCGTCCGGAGTCCGCGCTTCTAGTGAGTAGTGCCCAGGGGTGAGTCGTTGCTGGAAGCCGACTGCCGGGCGATCTCCGTCGCAGCGACGGTGTGAGTGGCCGACGCGACCGGAGGCCCGGTCATGCCAAGTCAAGAGCAGCGCGCGTACACCCGCCTCCGGGGCGTGCACGTCGAAGGTGGTCGGGGTGCTGGCCAACGCGGTTGGCTCGAGCAGAGTTGTCTCCCCCGAGCGAATCCGAAACGGCGTGGGCATCAGCGGCAGATCGCCGTCCGCGATCGTGAGAGACCAGTCGCCCGGCGCGATCGAGCGAACCGTGGCTTGGCCCTCTGTCAGGACCGTCGAGAACGCGAGCGCGCCCGCGCGGTTGAAGATCTGGACCTTGCCGCGGCGACCGGCGCCACGGACGCGGAGACTTAGGCTTCCGCACTGCTCGAGCAGGACGTCGCCGAGGTCCAGTTCCTGATCCTTGAGGACGATCGGACCAAGGATCGCCTGGTGGCGGTCTCGGGTTTCTACCCGCAGCGTGAGTGGGTAGGGCAGGGCTGGCAATGGACCGAAGTCGAAAGCCCCCGTCGCCGCGTCGCCAGTGGCGTAGGCCGAGCCGCGGTATGGACCGAGCAGCCGCCCGCGCACGTGCGCCGCTCGGCCGTCGGGATACCTCGCTCGACCGTGCACGCGGCTGGTGGCCAGGGACGCGGGCGGCAGGTCGATCAGGTGTACCGTGGGGCCGGGGCACAGGTGCGGGCACGCATGCACCGGCGCCGACCACGCGCTGTCGGCTCGCAGCACCTGCACGGTGTGCGGCACGTCTTCGCACGCGGTGAACTCGAACGTCCCGTCTTTGGCGCTGCGTGTTTCCGCGACGGCTGCGCCCGAGGCGGCTTTTGCTCGCAGGAGCAACTCGCCCAAGGTGGTGCCGTCGGAACTGCGCAACCGGCCACGCAGAGCGCCGAGGGGACGCAGGGCAGGATGCCAAGCATGACCCAAGGTCGTGGCTTTGGTCGTGTCGCGCGCGCCATCTGGTCCGGTCGCGATGAGCAGCTCCACGAAGTCGGGAATCGCCCGCAGGACGTAGCGCCCATCGGCCCCAGACCAAGCCACTGGCGTCATCCAGCGGGGTGCCGTCGTCACACGATGATTCGCTTCCGACGCCACGACTGCCTCGACGCGCGCACCCGCGACGGGTTGGCCGCGGGCATCGGTGACCAAGCCGGCGATCTCTCGGCCGCGGTCGAGTTGGATTCGCAGGTCGCGGGCTGGCTGATCCGGCGTGAAGGTCGCAAAGGCACACGCCATCGAGTAGCCCGGTGCGCGCACGTAGATCTCCGCTTTGCCTTGGAGCACGGACAAGCCGGCGCGTTGGAAACGCCCTTGTGCGTCGGTCTGAAGCACGATGGGCGGCGCGGTCGACGTCGAACCAGGCGCCGCGTGACGAAGCACTTGGGGCGGCAAGCGCCGGCCGACTTGAATCGTGGCATCGGGAATCCGCACGCCCTCCGCGTCGACCACCGTGCCGGACAGCTGCCACGCGCTCCGTCGCGGGCTTAGGTCGACGTCCACCCTCAAGGTGCCGCCGGGCTCGTCGCGCACCCATTGGATGCCCGTTGGGGAGAACCCGTCGGCCCAGACCGAGTACGCGCGACCCGGCTCCACCGATCGGGCGATGAACGCTCCGTCGTTCCCGGTGGTCGCCACCACTCTCCCTTCGTCTGGCCTGGCCGCGTCGGAAACCCACACCGATGCGCCGGCGAGCGGGGCGCCATCCGCGGTCACGTGGCCGAGCAGGTCGACCCCGGCCGGAATCGTGAGAGACGTTCGTGTCGCGCGACCATCGGTGATGGTCAGCCGCGCGGCGCCTCCGCGGTCGGAGTACACCGAGTAGCGTCCGTCCGAGAGGCCCTTGAGGTCGACGCGACCTGCGGCATCGGCTGTGCGCCAGACCTCACCCAACAGTGGCTCGGGATCTCGCTCGCGCCGAAGTCCGACCGCCGCACCGACTGCCGGAGAGCCGTCCGACCAACGCACCGCCAAGCCTCGGGGCCCGAGGGCCGGAGCCATCGTGAGGCTGCGGCTAACATCGCCGCGCGCGCCCACGGCCGGCCAAGCCTCGGTGCGCGTTCCCTGCACGAGACGTGTCGCCGCTGGCCGCGGTCGCTCGGCTCGCTGGATCGACGTCCACCACACGCCCGTCGCAATTGCGCCGAGAACTGCGGCGGCGGCCGCCAAGCCACGGGCTCCTCGGCTTGCGACGACTTGTCGCGTTTGGTCGCCACCGGCGCGGCGCCGGGCGTGACGCAGGAACGCGCGTCGACGCGCTGGTTGTGCCGTCGACGCGGCGCCTCCGAGGGCCATGGTTGCCACGAGCCCCTCGGGCAGCAGCCGGCGTAGTCGTTCGCGGCCCCGCTTGACCTTCGTGCGCACCGTCT
The DNA here is from genome assembly GCA_039029375.1 of Planctomycetota bacterium. Lineage (GTDB taxonomy): Bacteria > Planctomycetota > UBA1135 > UBA1135 > UBA2386 > JBCCGH01. Next base: position 23,504 of record JBCCGH010000137.1, on the reverse strand, counting down.
CCAAAGGCATGGCCAAGACGCTGCCGATCTCGTCGGCGGAGAGGCCGTGGATCCAATGGAGCTTGAGGACGTCCCGGTATGGTTCGGGAAGTCGTTGCAAGGCCTCGCCGAGTTGCTCGTAGAGCTCTGCGTCCTGCGCAGATTCCACGGGGTTGGAGACTCGCCGGTGGCTCACTCGCTCCGGGTTGATGCGCCGCGCCAGTCGTCGCCGCTCTCGCTTGGTTCGAGTCGCAAGGATGCCGATCAGCCACGGCATGAGCGGTCGCTCCGGGTCCCACTTGTGCGCTTGTTCGATGGCTTCGACAAAGGTCCCTTGGACCAAGTCCTCTACAGCGTCCGCGCCGCCGCCCAAATGCAGCGCCACGAGCGTCAGCTGCGGGGCCAGTTCGTCATAGACGGCACCGAGGCAGTCCTGATCGCCGTGGCGTTGAAAGCGAGCGAACAACCGGTCGGCTTGTGGGCGGGGCATGAGGGCGATGACGCGCTGGGGCAGAATCGGCGTGTGAGGTTCGAGAACGGCAGAGCCCCCTCGAACACTTCGATTTCGCCGCTTGCCGGGATTCTTGCAGGACGTTGAACCAGTCGGGCCGCGTTGCCGGCGAACCGATTGGCCGCCACCAGCCGCCTGGCGGCCTCGCGTTTGCGGACTGGCGCTCCCCGACCCACTAGGCCCGTTGTTGGTCGGCTTCGGCCGCGACCTCGGCGCGCAGAACCCGGGCGGCCTGGGTCAGTCGCCGGTCTTGCCGAGCGCGGCGCCTCGCGCGTTCGAGGAGAGCGAGTGCGGCGTCTTCGCGGCCCCGCGCCTCGAGCAAGCGAGCCCGGGCCAAGGTTGCCGCAACGGGCTCGGCACCGGCGTGACGCGCGCGGCGCAGCGCCCGGGCAGCGCGCTTGAGGTCGCCCTCGACGACGGCGTGCTCGAAGCGCCAGAGCTGCACGGCGGCGGAGCCGGGGAGGAGCTGCTCGGCCGCGTCGAGGGCGTCGGCCGCACCCAACGTCCGCGTGGCGCCGCGGCCGGTGAAACGACCGAGTACTTGTCGGAGGTCCGGCGGCAGCGGGCGGACGTTGAGGTGGCGCTTGATCGAGGCGATGCGCCGGAGGCGGTCGCGAGGATCGGGACGGCGGCGCGCGCGCTCGTCCAAAATGCGTACACGCTCGGCGTCGCGTAGGTCGTCGGCGGCGTAGCCGAGGAGCGCTTCGACGAGCCGCCGACGCCAGAAGTCGACGTAGTCATCGCCGAAGCCGAGCGCTTTGGCGATGCGGCCCCAAGCGCCGCGCATGTCGCGGGGCGACAGGCTGGACTCCGCCACCGTGGCGGCGGCGTTGAGGCGGCCGTTCTTGAGATGCGTGGCCTCGCCGAGGAGTCGGACCGCGAGCTCCCGGTCGCGATTGGCCATACGCTGCAGAGCTGGCGCGACCGTCGCTCCCAGCCACTCGGTTCGGCCCGGCGCGGCGAGTGGCTCCGAGGGTGCGACCACACGCACCATCCGTGGGGGCTGCGGCTCACCGCTGCGGTAGGTGGCCGCGCCGATGCCGACGGCATCGTCGACCGTGACGTTGGCGTCCGTGCGCCGGCCGTGCCGGCCGCGCAGCTGGTAGTGTCGATGCTCGACGATGCGCACCCAACGCAGGTGTCGCTCGGCCTGCGACAGGGTTTGTAGCTGGGGCGCGTGCGCGATCGCGTCCAAGTGCAGCTCCTGTCGCAGATCGTCGACCACGTCGGCGTGCTGCGCTGAGCACAGGCCCTTCCAGACGCGCAGGCGGCGCAGCACGGCAGGGAGCTTGGTGGTGAGGAACTCTTCGAGGTCGTCTCTGGTGGTGTTGTGATCGTCCATGTGCCGCGCGCGCATCCCTCCCGGGCTCGCTTGGTGCTATGCGTTTCGTTGTTGCGGAACGGTCGTCGAGAGAAGTGGCGCAGTCGCGGCAGCCGGGGCGCCGGTGGCGAGGCGGATCGCCGAGGCCGTCCATGGAGGATGGGAACGAGCGAGCCGCATCCGGCGGCGAAATCGGAGGAATTCCTTCTCCCTTCGGCCGCCGTCGTTATGGTGCTGTCGACGCGTCGCCGCAACTCTCTCTAGTTGCTACTGTTCCGCACAATATGGCCACCTCATGTGTGATCGGCCTGCTCTGGGGCGACGAGGGTAAGGGAAAGATCATCGACTTGTTGGCGCAGGACGCCGACTACGTCGTGCGCTGTGCCGGAGGGCACAATGCGGGGCACACGATCATCTCGCCGGCCGGGAAGCTCGTGCTACACCTGGTCCCGTCGGGTGCGTTTCGCGATCACGTTGTCAACGTGATCGGCAGCGGCGTGGTTGTCGACCCGTGGCACCTCGAGCAAGAGGTCGCGCGTCTTCGCGAGGTCGGCGCTCCGGTCGAGCTCGGTCGGAGCCTGCTGGTGTCGGAGCGTGCGCAGGTGATCCTGCCGGTCCATCGGGCGATGGATCAGGTCGCGGAACACATGCGCGGCGGCGGCCGGATCGGCACGACCGGGCGCGGCATCGGGCCGGCGTACGCCGACCGAGCGTCGCGCAGTGGGATTCGCATGGGCGACCTGCTCCGTCCGGCGCACCTCGCCGATGCGGTCGCCCGATCGTTCGCCGAGAAGGCCCCGTTGCTCGCCGCCCACGATGTCGAGGTGCCGGACGCCGCGGCCGTGGCCGAGGAGCTGGCCGGACTAGGCGAGAGGCTCGCGGCAGGGATCGCGGATACCGGTGATCTACTGCGCGCGGCCGAGCGGGACGGCCGCCGGATCTTGCTTGAGGGCGCCCAGGGCGTGCTGCTCGATGTCGATCACGGTACGTATCCCTACTGCACGTCGTCGAGCTCCTCGACGGCCGGGTGCGCCGTCGGGACGGGGTTGCCGCCGGCAGCGCTGAGCTCGGTGACGGGCGTGGTGAAGGCCTATGCCACGCGCGTCGGCGAGGGGCCGTTCCCCAGCGAGCTGTTCGACAGCGAGGGGGACGCCCTCCGCGATGCGGGCAACGAGTACGGTTCGACCACCGGCCGACCCCGCCGCTGCGGCTGGTTCGACGCCGTGGCGGTGCGCTACTCGGTCGACGTGTCCGGGACACGCGAGGTCTTCCTCACCAATCTGGACGTGCTGCGTGGGTTCCGGCCGCTGCGCGTGGCGTCGGCGTATGAGCTCCCCGACGGCACTCGGATCGAGCGGTTTCCCGCGTTCGAGCTCGACCAGTTGCGGCCGGTCTACGAGGAGTTCGACGGCTTCGACGAGGACGTCACGGGAGCGCGCACCTGGCAGGATCTGCCGGCTGCCGCGCGGGGCTTCGTCGAGGCCATCGAAGCGCGGATCGGCGCGGCGATCCCAATGGTCTCGGTTGGCCCCGGCCGCGACGAGGTGGTCCGGCGGTGAGCGAGGCGCAGAGACCCGCGGACTTGCCGGTCCCGCGTTCGGTCGCGATCATCATGGACGGCAATGGCCGCTGGGCCACGCAGCGGGGCTTCGAGCGGATCAAGGGGCACGAGAACGGCTCTGTGGCCGTGCGCGAGACGGTGCGGGAATGCGCCTCGCTCGGCGTCGAGGCCCTCACGCTCTATGCGTTCTCCGAGGAGAACTGGCGGCGTCCGCGGCGGGAGATCATGCTGCTGATGCGGCTGCTCAAGCGTTTTCTCCACAAGGAGCGCGATGAGCTCATGAGCAACAATGTGCGGCTCGTGCATGCCGGCCGCGCGGAGCGCTTGCCCGAGGACGTCAGGCGCACGCTGGATGAGACCGTCGCGCTCACGGCTGGCAACCACGGCATGGTCCTGTGCTTGGCCCTCTCCTACGGCGGTCGGTCGGAGCTGGTTGACGCGTGCCGCTCCATCGCGTGTCGCGTGCGCGACGGCAGCCTGGCACCCGAGGACATCGACGAGTCCGTCATCGCCGGCGCGTTGTACCGGCCGGACCTCCCCGATCCGGACCTGTTGATCCGCACCGCCGGAGAGCTGCGGGTGAGCAACTTCCTGCTGTGGCAGATCTCGTATGCCGAGATTTGGGTCACGCAGACGCTCTGGCCTGACTTTCGCAAGCCGGATCTGTGGGAGGCGTTCGGATCGTTCGGTCGCCGCGTGCGTCGCTTTGGCGCGCTAGTCTGAGGGCTTGTTGCTTCTCAAAAGTCACCGCCCGAAGGCGCCGCGGAGCGGCACCGGCAACTTCGAAGAGAGCCTGGGGCAGCGATGGCCAAGGGGGAGCTGAAGACCCGGCTGGTGTTTGGCCCGCTGATGCTGCTGATCGTCGGCGGCGTCTATTGGATCGACAGCACGACGGCCACACGTGGGTTTCTCACGGCGGGGATCCTCGGCCTGATCGGCCTGGGAGGTGTTTACGAATTCGTCACCATGCTGCGGGGCTCGGGCCACGCAGTGGCGTCGACGATGCTGCTGCTGTTCACGGGAGCGCTGTGCGCCAGCGCGCTTTGGTTCACCGGCTGGCAGCAGCTGGATCGAGAGCTCTACCCACTGGCCATCGGCACCCTCCTGCTGCTGTTTCCGATCTCGGTCCGGTCGCTGGCCTCGGACAGGATGAAGCGGGGCCTCGAGGAGCAGGGCGCAACGCTGTTGGGCTTTGTCTGGATCGCCTGGCCGATGTTTTTGGCGCAGGGCATGGCCGTGCGCCACCTGCCCTCGGTGCTCTTCGTGATCCTGGTGTGCAAGGGCGGTGATATCGGCGCCTACTTCGTCGGCAGCGCCATCGGCCGCCACAAGCTGATTCCGCACGTGAGCGGCGGGAAGACCATCGAGGGTGCGGTCGGCAGCCTGGTGGCCTCGTGCGCCTTGGCGGTAGGGCTGTCCAAGTGGTTGATGCCTGCGACGGCGGAGGTCGGATTGACCGGCGCGGTCGCAATCGGGATCATGCTGAACGTGAGCGCCCAGGTCGGCGATCTCGTGGAGTCCCTTCTCAAGCGCAACTGCGGCGTGAAGGACTCGTCGCGGCTACTGCCGGCGCACGGCGGCGTGCTCGATCTCATCGACAGCCTGCTGTTCGCCTTTCCCGCCTACTTCGCGGTGCTGGTGAGGCTGACTTGAAAGAGCCGGCCAACGACGAAACCATCGCCGTCCAGAGCCTCGACGAGGTGAGGACGTTGCTCGGGCCGCTGGATAGCAACGCCCGACTAATTCGTGAGATCCACGGGGTCAACGTCCTCGTTCGGGAGGGCAGCCTGCGCCTCCTGGGCAAGCCCGAGGACATCGCGGTCGTGCGGGAGCTGCTCGAGGGCTGCCTGGCGAGCCTGCGCGGGGATCGCAAAATCACGACCGCGGAGGTGTCGCGGCGGATCCGCGGCGACAGCGGCGGTGGCGAGGGCGAAGGTGGGCCCCGCAACCCCGAGCGCGCCGGCTCGCAGGCCGTTCGAGCACGGACCGAGGGGCAGCGTGCCTATCAGGAGACGATGGCCAAGCACGACGCCGTGCTGGTGCTCGGCCCCGCGGGGACCGGCAAGACTTACCTCGCGGTGGCCGCGGCCATCGACGCCGTGCGCGCCGGCGAAGTCCGGCGGATCGTGCTGGTCCGGCCGGCGGTGGAGGCCGGTGAGAAGCTGGGCTTCCTGCCCGGCGATTTCCAAGCCAAGGTCGACCCCTACCTGCGGCCCTTGCACGACGCGCTGCATGACCTGTTGGACCCGGCGCTGCGGGCCCGCTCGCACGAGAGCGACCTGGTCGAGATTTGCCCACTCGCCTACATGCGCGGTCGGACGCTCAACGACTCGTTCATCATCCTGGACGAAGCGCAGAACACGACCGTGCCGCAGATGATGATGTTTCTGACGCGCCTCGGCGAAAATTCGCGCATGGTGGTGACCGGCGATCCGACCCAGGTTGACCTCCCCGCGGGCACGACGTCCGGGTTGATGGACGCAGTGCGGCGGTTGCGCGGGGTCTCGGGGGTGGGGGTCGTCGAACTCTCGCGGGAGGACGTCGTCCGGCACCCCGTCGTGCAGCGGATCATCCGCGCCTACGGCGGGGATTCGGCGTGAGCCGACGGTCGCGCCAGGCCCCGTCGCGGCCTGGTCGAGCCGTTGCGGGCGCAGGTAAACCCGCCGCGCCGCCGCGATTGGCCGTTCGTGATCGGTTTCGACCACGCAGCGACCGCCGCTTCGTGGCGGAGGTCGTGCGGTGTGCGCTAGCGCACGTGCGGCGGCCGGATCTCGAGATCTCGCTGCTGCTGACCGATGACGCCGAGCTGGCGCAGCTGCACGCGGACTACTTCGACGACCCGACCACGACCGACGTGATCAGCTTTCCGCTCGACGAAAGCGTGGAGATCGCGGTCAACGTCGAGTGCGCGCGGCGCGAAGCCCAGGCTCACGGTCACGCGATCCGCGCCGAGCTCGCGCTCTACATCGTGCACGGGATCCTGCACGCGTGTGGCTACGACGACATCGCGCCTGCGGATCGCATGCGCATGCGCGAGACCGAGCGCGCGATCCTGTCGCAACTCGGTCAGCGCGTTGCGCCAGTCGACGATCGACGTGCGTGACGCGCGGAACACGTGACGCGTTGCGCGCGTTTTGTCCGAGTGAGACTCGATTGCGCTGCGATGCGTGTCCGATACACTTGAACAAGTGTCCGATCCACTTGGACAAGCGCGTTGCCGAGTGCGACTGACGAAGCGTCTCAACGGTGAGCGGGCATGACGACCATCAAGCGACGAAAGACCTCGCCCCGCAAAGCGCGTGACGACAGCCGCGACGGCAGCAAGACCGAGTCGCTGTGGCTGCAGTACCGCCGGAGCCGCGCGGCCAAGACTCGCAACTTGCTGATCGAGCGGTACCGCGGGTTTGTGGAGGGCATGGCCGCTTCCATGGCGAGCCGCCTGCCGCGGAGCGTCGACGTGCAAGACCTGACCCACGCCGGCGTGTGGGGGCTGATGCGCGCGATCGAGAACTTCCAGTCGGAGCGCGGCAACCAGTTCTTGGCCTTCATGCGCCTGCACGTCCGCGGCGCGATGCTGGACGAGCTCCGCAACATGGACCATCTGCCGCGCCTGGTGCGGCATCGCAAGCGCGAGCGGGACGCCGCCGAGGCCCGGCTGCGGCAGCGGCTGAGCCGCGAGCCCTCGGATGAGGAGCTCGCCGCCGAGCTGGGGATCGCCCCAAACCTGCTCAACCTCCGTTTCGCGCCGCCGGCGTCGACGGGCGCGGTCTCGCTTCGCGGGGATCGCGGATCGGCCGGTGCGAACGGCCCTACGGCGCTGGACGACCTCGTCGATGAGGACCTGGAGAGCCCGTTTGAAGCGCTGAGTCGCCGCGACTTGCTCGACAAGATCAAGGCGACCCTCCAGCCAGTGGAGTGGCGCGTCCTCGAGCTGCACTACCTGCGCGGGCTGTCCGGCAAGGAAGTCGCGCGGCGCCTGCGGCTCTCGGCATCGCGCGTGTGCCAGATTCACGGTCGCGTGTTGTCCAAGCTCAAGACGCGCCTCACCGCGAACCCCTGAGAGGCGTGGACTCGGTGACCGACCCTCAGAGCGTGTTGCTTCGCCAAAGTCACGCGCTCTCGGCGATGCGGAGCGGCGCGAGGAGCATGGGTCAGAGCCTGGATCGTGGATTCGGTGACAGGCTCTAAGCGCGCGGGGCGCGGCGATGGCGTGACGGCCGGGAGGCGGAGCGACACCGCCATTCGGGCGTGAAGGGCGACGACGTCGTCCCGACTCCGAGGGACGGTCGCCTGCCGGCGGCGTTTTCCCGCGTCGATGCCGTGTTGGCCTGCGAGGCCGCGCGCCTCGACGAGCTGGCCGCGCAGTTTGGCACCCCGCTCTACGTCTACGCGCAGGGCGTGATCGAGGCGCGGTTCGCGCTGCTGCGTCGGGCCTTCGGTCCGGCCGCACGCATCTGCTATGCCGTTAAAGCCAACAGCAACCTGCGCTTGCTGCAACGGATCGGCGCGCTTGGCGCGGGTTTTGATGTCGTCAGTGGTGGCGAGCTGTTGCGGCTTCGCCACCTGGGCCTCGCGACCGGTGGTCGCGTGGTGTTTGCCGGCGTGGCTAAGCAGGCCTGGGAGGTCGACGCCGCGATCGACGCGGGCGTTCTGTTCTTCAACATCGAGTCCGCCGCCGAGCTCGACCTGATCGAGGAGCGCGCCGCCGGTCGCGGGCCGTTGCCGGTGGCCGTGCGCCTCAACCCCGACGTCACCGCGGGCGGCCACGACTACCTGTCGACGGCGCGCGGTGCGGATAAGTTCGGCCTCGACCTCGAGGTGGCACGCGGCGTGCTTGCCCGCATCGCCGCCTCGCCGGTGCTGCGCCTGGTCGGTTTGCACGTCCATCTGGGCTCGCAGATCCGCACCGTTGCCCCGTACCTAGCGGCCTTTGACGTCGTTCGGCCGATCCTCGATGAGGCGCGCCAACACCACCCAGGCCTGCGCTACTACGATCTTGGTGGCGGGTTCGCCGGCCTCGATCCCGCGGCGCCGCCGTTCGATGTCGATGCGCTCGGCGCGGCGTTGGGGCCGCGACTCAGCGAGCGGGGCCTGACTGCTGTCATGGAGCCGGGCCGGTTCCTGGTCGGCGACGCGGGGGTGCTGCTCACGACCGTGCTCGGCGTCAAGCAGGTGCGCGACCGGCAGCTCGCCATCGTCGACGCGGCGATGAACGACCTGATCCGGCCCGCGTTGTACGGCGCGGAGCATCCCGTCGTCGCGGTGCAGGAGCGAGCGACGGATGCGCGGGCGCGTTACGACGTGGTCGGGCCGGTGTGCGAAGCTGGCGACTTCCTGGCCCGCGACTGCGAGCTCCCGTGCCCCCGGCCCGGCGACGTACTGGCCGTTGGTGCTGCCGGTGCCTACGGCATGGCGATGGCGTCGAACTACAACAGCCGGCCACGCCCCGCCGAGGTCTTGGTCGCGGCTGGGCAGGTCGAGCTGATTCGGCGACGGGAGCGCCCCGAGGAGCTATGGCAGCACGAGGGCGACGCGATCCGGACCTCGTGAGCGGGTGACGCGCCTGTATCAGGCGCGTTTGCGGCGCCCCACTAGTGGGGCGTTTCCGAAGTTCGCTGCATAAGTCGGTGAGGAATCTGTGTCGTTCGCAAGGCGCTGTCGCCGCAGGGCTTGTTGGTGGACAAGTTGAGGCGACGCAACGCCGCGAACGGCGCAGAGGGCCGGCGACATATGTGGCGAACTTCGGAAACGCCCACTAGATGGGCTCCGGTCCAAGGCGCCCGGTGCCGAGCCGCCGCCCGGGATCGAAGTGTTGGCGTAGGGCGGCGCACGCCGCCTTGACGGCGGGAGACGTGTAGCGGTCGTAGTAGCGCTGGTTGTGCGGGCCCACCCCGTGCTCGGCGCTGAAGCTGCCGCCGAACTCCTGCACGCACAGCGCGTAGATCTGCTCTTGGATCTCGTCGATCCAGGCGTCGTCGCTGGGCGCCTCCGGCGGCCGCCAGATGAGATTTAGGTGGGTGCCGCCGTCGCCCCAGTGGCCGTAGTCGCACACCGTGACCCATGGACAGCGCTCCGTCGCCAACGCCTCCGCCGCGGCGGCGAACGCCGGCAGGGCGGGCCTTGGCACCGACAGGTCGAACGCCAGGACTTCGCCCTCGGCGTGGAGGCACTCGGCGATCTGGTGACGTAGGCGCCAAGCGCGGCCCCCCGGGTCCATCAGGATATCGGTCAGGCCGTCGATGGCGCCGGGCTCGAGTGCCGGTACCAGCGTTTCTTGCAGAGCGGCGGCGAGGTCCAGGTGCCGGGCCGTCAGCGTCGAGCCGAGGTGCAGGATGGCGGCGTACGGCGGCAGGTCGGCGCCGAAGGGCCGGTCGAGATCGGTGCCGTGGCGGAGCGTGACGTCGAGCGTGGCGCGCGCCAGGACCTCGAACGAGGTGAGCGCGTCGCCCACCTGCTGCTCTAGATGTTGTAGCAGCGCGAGCGCCGCCTCGCCGTGCTGGAGCGCCGCCCAGGCCGTGATCTGCTGTCGCGGGCGCGGGGCGACCTGCAGCACCGCCCGGGTGACCACGCCGAACAGCCCGCTGGTGCCGACGAACAGCTGCTTGACGTCGAGCCCTGTGTTGTTCTTGCGCAGTGGCGACAGGGCGTCCAGCAGTGTGCCGTCGGGCAGCGCGACTTCGATCCCGAGGAGGTTCTGGCGCACGTCGCCGTAGCGCATCAGCGAGGTGCCGCCCGTGTTGGTCGCGATCATGCCGCCGATCTGTGGATCGGCGCTGAGGTCGATGGGGAGCCACAGTTGGTGTGGAGCCAACGCCTCGTTGAGCTGGCCCAAGGTCACACCGGCCTCGACGCGCACGGTGCGGTCGATGGGATCGATCTCGATCTCGTGACTCAGGCGCTCAAGAGCCAGCACGAGTTGTTCGCCGCTCCCATCGGGGTTCGTGGCGCCGACCAATCCGGTGTTGGCTCCCATCACCTGCACGCGCACGCCGAATCGCCGGCAGACGCGCAGCGTTGCCGCCACGTCGGTCGGCGTCGCGGGTCGGGCCACCGCCAACGCCTGGCCTCGACCGTAGCGCCAACCTCGCTCGTAGCGGGCGACATCGGCCGGCTCCGTCAGCACCCCGTCGGCGGGGAGGAACTCGCGCAGGGCCGCGACGATAGGGCGAGCGTCGATCATCGCGCCGCCTCCAGTTGTGGTGCCGGCCCCCCGGCGAGGTCGGTCGGTGAAGCGTGACCCATCGCGAGCGCGAGCATACTGCCCGGGTTTGCCTCGCTCATGGCGACTCCAAACACGCGGACCGACCCTCGGTCCCGCAGCGGCGCCTTCGCCTCACGGCGCAACTCCTGGATCACCGCCCCGTGCGCGTCGGCCAGGTTTGGCGGGGTCGCGCACCCTGCGCCCAGCAAGGTCAGCCATCCGATGGATCGTGCCAGCATGGCCCGAGCCTACCCTTGGGCCTTCGCACAGCGGGAGGGTCGGCGGCGGTCAAATGCCGGCGCCGCCGGGCGTTCACCAGGCTGGGGCGGTTCCCTTGACTCCCGCAGACGAGCGGCCGACCATCCTAAGATGCGCCCCGTGTCCCACCGTCGCCGGTTCGTGGGCGGGCTCTTGCTCGTTGCGCTGCTGGCGTCCCTCGGCTCCTGCCAATTCCTGCAGAACGAGTTCTTCTTTCTGGACGCGGCGAGGCCGCCGGCCCCGCCGGACGCGGTCGATCCCGCGACGCAGTGACCGAATGCGAGACGCCCTGCGTGCGGTCATGACGGCGGCCGAGGGAGCGGGGGAGATCCAGGGCGCTGGCGTGCGCCGTGGTCGGGCCGAGCATCCGGTGTGCGGCGACGTGGTCCAGATCGACGTGCGCGTGGATGACGGGGTCATCACCGACGTCGCCTGGCGTGCCAGTGGCTGTCCCGCCTGCGTCGCAGTGGCTGCAGCCGTGCCGGTGGCGTGGCGTGGGGCGCCGTTCCAACACGCGCCGGAGCGTCTCGCGGCGCGGCTGCAGGAGCTTGGCGGCTTGGCGGTCCACGAGCGTCACGCCGAGCGTCTCGTCCTCGACGCGTTGGCCCGGGCGGAGCCGTCGTCGTGATCACCCGCCGCTTCGGCGACTTCCTGGCGCGGCTGCGCGGGGCTGGTCACGGCTCGGAGAAGGCGCGTTTGGCCGCCATCCTCGACGTCAATCGGGCGCTCGCGCGGGCGCCCGATCTGCGTTCGCTCCTGGTCCAGCTCCTCGACGAAGCGGTCGCGTTGTTCGGCGCCGAGCGGGGTTTCGTGGTGCGGGATATCGAGGCCACTCGGCCGAAGATCGCGGCGGCCCGCAGCCTTGATCGCGAGAACGTCCGCCAGCCAGAGCGCAAGGTATCGACGTCGATCGTCGGCCAGTGCCTGACGGAGCGCAGCGCCGTGTTCTGTGCTGACGCCCGGGAGGGTGACTTCGCCGCAGCGCAGAGTGTCGCCGATCTCAAGCTTCGGTCCGTCCTGTGCACACCGCTGCTCGCCGCTGAGCAGCTCCTCGGTTGTCTCTACTTGGACCACAGGTTTCAAAGCGATGCCTTCGGAGCGGACGACTTGCCTTGGCTGCAAGCGTTTGCCGACCAGGCGGCGATCGCCCTCCACTTGCACCAGCTGGTCGATGAGAATCGGGCGTTGGCCCGCGCCGCGGCCGAGCGCAGCGCGCAGCTGGAAGTGCAGGTCGTCGAGCAACAGCGCGAGCTGTCGGCACTGCGCGCCGAGTCCGGTCGCGAGGTGTTGCGCCACGACTACCCCGAGATCGTGGGGCGCTCGCCCGCGTTAGTGCGGTGCCTCGAGACTCTCGAGCGGGTCTTGGGCGCCGCCTATCCCGTGCTCGTGTTTGGCGAGAGCGGGACGGGCAAAGAGCTGATGGCGCGCGCGGTGCACCGCTGCGGTGCGCGCAGCGGCGGTCCGTTCGTGGCGGTCAACGTCGCCGCCATCAGCCCCGGTCTCCTCGAGAGTGAGCTGTTTGGTCACGTCCGCGGCGCGTTCACTGGTGCGGCGCGCGATCGGACGGGCCTGCTGCGGGAGAGCCACGGCGGTGTCCTGTTTCTGGACGAGGTGACCGAGATGGCGCCGGATGTGCAGGTGAAGCTGCTGCGCTTTCTCGAGGACCCGGTCGTGCGACCGGTTGGCGGTGAAGCCGAGACTCGGGTCGACCTGCGTGTCGTGGCGGCGACGAACCGGGATCCGACGGCCGCTGTGGCCGAGGGTGTCCTGCGCGAGGACCTATACTATCGACTCTCGGTCGTGCCCATCCGGGTGCCGCCGTTGCGGGAGAGGCACGGCGACGTGATCGAGCTCGCCGGGCACTTTCTGGCGCAGGCCGCGGCGGCACGGGACGAGTCGCCGAAGACGCTGACCGCGGCGTGCCGCGACGCCCTGGCGCGCCGCGCGTGGCCGGGCAACGTGCGTCAGCTGCGCAACGAGGTCGTGCGGCTCGATGCGCTTGCCGACGGTGCGCGCATCGGTGCCGAGCTGCTGCCGGAGGAGCGGGAGGCAGCCATGCCCACGCTCGACCTCGCCGCCCTCGAGCAACGGGCGATCCAGGCGGCGCTGGAGCAAACCGGCGGCAACAAGGCTGAGGCGGCGCGTCTCCTCGGCATCAGTCGGCGGGCGCTCTACAACAAGCTGGCGCGCGACGGCTAGGCGGTTGGGGGAGCCGGCCGAAGTGTGCATTCCTTGCACACCTGTTCCGCCGGTGCGCGCCCGTAGCCACGTGCCCCGTGGCGCAAGTGCTTTCTAGATAAGGGCCTGAAGCTTGTTAGAGGCGGGGCACGCGGCTTGCCAAGAGCCGTCTGTGCGCGCGTGCCTCCTACTCCTCGCCGGTCTCGCCTCGGGCCTCGTGGCACAGGACCAGGCGGGCAACGAGCCGGGCTCGCGTTCCCAGCTGCGCATCGCGCGCCGCGTAGCCTCGCCGGTCCTCTACATGGGGATCGAGCCGGGCGTGCCGGAGACCGCCGTCCCGGCGTTGGGCGTCGCTGACCTCCTCGTCGACCCGGTGGTGCTGTCGGCGGCTGGTCTGGACTCCGCGACCCGCGACGTCTCGATTGGTCCAGCGCTGCGCGTGCTGCGCCGCTTGGTTGCCGATGCCGCCGCTGCGGGCGGTGCCGTGGAGGTCGCGATCACGTCGATGTTGCCGCGCGGCGAGGCACCGGCCTTGCCGCTGTTGGTGCTGCGGGTCTGCCTCGACCCGAGCCTCGGCGAGCGGTTGCGCGCGCAGCTCGATCGGCCCGGCTTTGCCGTGCTGGATCGCAAGGTCGGGCGAGGTCAGGTCTACCGCCTCGGCCTCGCCAATGGCTTGGCCGCCGATCGCGAGTCGGCGCCCGGTCCTGGCGAGGTGATCGAGGTCGCCGTCACCGGCCGTGAACTGATCGTCTCGAACCATCGCCGAGCGATCGAGCAGCTGCTGATCGACGTGACCGATGAAGCGCGGCACGAGCGGTACCCGTTGACGTCGCAGCCGGCCTATCGGTCGTTGCGCCAGCAGCTGGAGATCGGTCCCGGCAGTGTTCTGCTCTATGCGGACCTGACGCTGCTGCGTCCGTGGCTCCGCGCCGCAATGGATGCAGAGACCCATTGGTTGCTCGACTCGTCCGGGCTGACTGCGGCGCGTCGCGTGGCGTGTGCGTTGCGGCCACATGAGGAGGGGATCCAAACGTCGATCCTCCTCGATGATCGCGGGGCGCCCGACGGCTGGCTGTCGCTCGCCGAGCCGGTCCGCGCTGTCGAGTTGGCACAACGCGTGTCGCCGTCGGCGATCGGTGGAGTCGCCTTTGCCGTCCAGCCGGGCCGAGTGCTGGCGCAGGACCCCAACAGCGCGTACGGCGCCGGGTTGGCCGAGCTGCGGACCAGTTTGCTGGGTGGTTGCTCGCGGCTGGGGTTGGACGCCGAGCGACAGGTGATTCGCCGATTGGGGAACACGCTCGCCATTGACCTCGTCTCGGAACGCGGCGTCGCCGAGCCCGTATTTCATATGCAGGCGAAGAGCGCGGCCGCCGCCCGCTCTTTGTTTACTGAATGCAAGACCCTGGCCAACCGAGAGCGCCGTGCTTCGGTGCAGGACGGTGCGCGCGGTGCCGAGCAAGTCATCCTCTTGCCGCACACCGAGCGCCCACTGCACGTAGCCGTGCGACGCGACCAGCTGCTGATGGCGTTCGATCAGCCGGTGCTGGAAGCGAGCCTGCGGGCCGCCGGTGGGAGGTCGCGCACCCAGCGTGCGCGGTTTACCAAGGAGTTGATCTCTGGCTTGCAAAGCCTGGGCGCCGCCAAGCGCGAGGTGCAGGGTGTCTTCACGATCGACGCCGAGCGATTGCTGCCGGAGCTCGTTCAGCAGCATCCGCAGTCGTCGCTGGTATTGCGTTCTCACGTGGGCTACCTGCAGCGTATGCCACAGCTGACGCGCATCGAGGTGCTCACCAGGCTGTGAACCTCGCGAGCGCGGTGCGCTCTCTCTGATCTTTGCCATCTACGAATCCTTCTCTTCGCGGTCGCGACCTTGCCGTCGTGGCGCGAGAGATCTGAGCTTTCGACTCGCTGGGGGCCGTCTCGCAAAGGGGCAGGCCGAGACGGCCCCCGGCTTCTTTCACGAATTTGTCGGGATGCCGGGTGTCGCTCTCTTGTTCGGGGCAGGCGGGAGCGACACCCGGACGTCCTTTGTGCCGCGTCCGCCTTTTTGCGTTTCTTTGCGCGGCGCATCCGTAGCGTGCCGGTGTTCATGACTGGTGAACCCGACACGCCGCGCCCTCGGCGAGGGCGCCGGCTGCTGCGCCGGATCGCGACCTCGCTTGTGGCCGCGCTCCTCGTGTATGCCGGCGCTTGGTGGGCCGGCTGGATCAAGTTGGCCACCGCCCGCGGCATCATCATTTCGCTAGCGCCGGCGGTGCACGAACCCGAGTTGCGGCACGACGACGGCAAGCGAAGGGTCGCGGTGTTGCTGCATGGGATGGCGGGGAGCTCATGGTCGATGTGGCGGTTGGAGCGAACCCTGGCCGCCCACGGCTATGAGGTGGTCAACGAGACCTACGACGAATACGACCGGCGTTTGGCCGACGTGGCGGACGGGCTGCACGAGCGAATCGAGGCGCGGCTTGGTGAGGACTCCGACGTGGCGCTCTACGGCGTGGCTCACAGCATGGGGGGGCTCGTCCTGCGTGCCTACCTATCGCGTCCCGACGCGCGTGCCTTCGACGCCGTCGTTTGTCTGGGCACGCCGCACCGTGGCGCGATCCTGGCCGATCTGCTCGGCAGCACTTGGTACTACCGATTGCTCTTCGGTGATAAGGCGGCGATCGAGCTCGCCCCGAGCTCCGGCGTCGCTGACAGCCTCGCGGTGCCGGGCAATGTGGGGAACGTCATTGGGGCGCGCGGCGATGATGGGGGCTACTCGTCGTCGATCCCTGGCGACGACGATGGGCGCGTCGCGGTGCACGAGGCGCATTTGGATGGCGAGAGGGACTCGCTGGTCGTGTCGATGCACCACGGATTCTTGATGGTGGACGCCGACGTGCTGCGCCAGGTACTGCACTTCTTTCGGCACGGGCGTTTCGACCACGCCGAACCTGGCCGCTGAAGGTGACGGGTCGTCGGCCGGCTCGTCAGGGCAAGCGCACGAAGCGGGCCGGGTTGCCGGCGTAGATGCCAGGCTCGGTGAGGTTCTTAGTCACCACCGAGCCGGCGCCGATCACCACGTCGTCGCCGATGACGACCGGCAAGATCGTGGCATTGGAGCCAATGCTCACTCGGTCACCGATCCTGGTCGCGTGCCAGTGCTTTGCGTCGTCTCGCTCGGCGCGGCCGGTCTTGAACATGTCATTGATGAACATGACGCCGTGGGCGACGAAACAATCCGCGCCAATGGTGACGAGCTCGCAGACGAACGTGTGACTCTGGACTCGGGTGCGGGGCCCGATGATCACGTTCTTTTGGATCTCGACGAATGGGCCGATGAAGCACCCGTCACCAATCTCGCAGCCGTAAAGGTTGGTTGGCTCGACAATCGTGACGTCGGTGCCGAAGCGGACGTCGCGTACGGCGACGCGACGGATGTTGGGCTCGTTGGTGGCGTCGGGGGTCATGACACCCCCAGTGTCCTCCCCGCGCCGCGCATGTCCAAGCCGTTCCGGGGCGCGCGCCGCCCTCGGGTCGAGAACGCGCTCCTACGGGTGCATGCGGATCGGCGCGGTGAGAAGGTGCGGGCCGAACCGCACTCGGAGCTCGGTCATGTTCTCATCGGCCCAGTCGACCGGCAGTGTGATCGAGAGTCGGGGCGCGACGCCGTGGCCGTCGCTGTGTGTGAGTGGGATCTCGATCCCGCCTTTGGTCTTGTTGACCTCATAGGCGTCCAGTCGGCGGGTCCGCACGGCTTGCGGATCGAGCGCGACCAAGCGCAGCCCCGCCTCGAGCGAGTGCTCGATCGCCAGGTAGTACTGGCCGACCGGGACTGCCACGCCGCCGATTTGCAGCGGGATGTTGGTGTCTAGTGTGGTCCAGAAGTTCTCGCCGAAGCGCCAGCGGCGACCGCTGGGCTGATCGATGAAGCGCTCGTAGCTCGACTGCCACCGAGGCCGGCCGTACTGGATGTCAAGCTGTCCCGCCGAGGACGCGCCGTGCCAGTAGAACACGCGCGCACTCCCACGCTGGCTCGCTTCGTCGAAGGGTTGCTGCTTGGTGGGCTGGGGACGAGCCGCCATGCCCCCATGAGTGGGCTGCGCGGTGGAGAAGAAGACGAGCGTGGTGAGATCCTCGGTGATCTCGACAAAGCGATGCGGCGCGTGCGCGGCGACGAACAGCAGCGCACCGGGCTCGGCCGCCAACGTCTTGTCGCCGACCTCGAGCTTGGCGCGACCTGAGAGCACGTAGTAGAGCTCGTCCATCTCGTGCGGGCTCTGGCGATCCGTCGCGCCTTGCTCGAGGCGATAGATCCCGGACGACAGGGAGCTGCGAGCGAGAAGCTGGTGCCACGATTTGTCGGCGGCAGCCAGCTCGGCAGCGGCCTCGGCCACGCTGCGGAGCTCGGCCTGTGGGGGGCTTGGTTGGGACATGAGCGGCTGAGCGATCGCGAAAAGCGACGCGAGGACCGGGATGGGGCGCAGCGGCGAGGGTCTCATGACCGCGGTCTACGCGCGGTTGCCCGCGGCTTCGGGTGGCCCGGGAGGTTTTCCGGTGCAGAGGAGCAGTTGCGTGACGCTGCGGGTGTGGCTACGTGTAACCCCGTAGCTCTGGAGAAGCCTATGGTGTCACCCACGCTCTTTCGCATCATCCTGCCCGTCGCTGACATTGAGCGCGCCGCGGCGTTCTACGAGGCTGTCCTTGAGCTGCACGGCGAGCGGGTGTCGCCGGGGCGCCACTACTTTGATTGCGGCGGCACCATCCTGGCCTGTTTCGACCCGCGTGCCGACGGCGACGATCACGACCCCACGCCGAATCCGGACCACGTGTACTTTGCGGTCGACGATCTGGAGGCTGCATTCATGCGCTGTGGCGCCGCCGCTTGTCAGCGCGTCGATCCAATTGCGACTCGGCCGTGGGGCGAGCGGTCGTTCTACGCGGTCGACCCGTTCGGCAACAAGTTCTGCATGGTGGACCGCTCAACGCAGTTCCGGGGCGGCGATGGCGGCTAGAGGTCCGGCCGGAAAGCGCTTTGCGTGGCGAATGGCACTTCGGCCGGCCCTCTAAACCCGTTGGTCCTTGTCGTGCCTCATTCCGCTTCAGCCCATCCACCGCCGAGCGCTTTGAACAGCACCACCACCGACGTGCGCAGCGCGATCTCGCTGCCAATGAGGGCTTGTTCGGCGTCGTTGCGCCGCCGTTCGGCGTCTAGGACGGTGAGGAAATCGGTGAGCCCGGCGTCGTAGAGCGAGCCGGCACGCGAGGCCGCGGCGCGAGCCGCGGTCGTGGCACGCAAGAGCGTCTCCTGTCGCGTTCGCTCCCGCTGGTGGTTGACCGCTGCCGTCTCGACGTCCTCGAGGGCGATGAGCACTGTTTGCTCGAACCGTGCCATGGCTGCCGCCCGAGCGGCGCGGCGGCCCTCGACCTCGGCGTGTAGGCGGTCGCTCTCGAATAGCCGCCAGCGGATGGCCGGGCCGAGCTGCCAGGCGCGACTCGCGGGCTCGATCCAATCGCCGCTGCCGGCGCTCTGCAGCGACGCGCCGCCGAGTACGAACAGCTTGGGATAGAGCTCGGCGACAGCGACACCGATGTCCGCCGTCGCGGCGGCGAACTCGCGCTCGGCGGCGCGCACGTCCGGCCGCCGGCGCAGTAGCTCGCCGGGCACGCCGAGCGACACGGTGGGGGGCACTTGGCAGAGCTGCGGCGCGGGCGGTGGCGCGTCGCTGGGGTGTTGGCCGAGGAGGACGGCGAGGCGGTGCGCCTGCGCAGCACGCCCGGCTTGGAGGCTCGGCAACACCGATCGTGTGGCTTCGAGCTGCGACCGCGCCCGGTCGATCTCGAGGCGCCGCGCCAGCCCGGCGCGCACCTTGGCCTGCACCAGGTCCAGCGTGCCTTGCTGCAGCTCGACCTGCTCTTCGGCGATGGCGATGCGACGTTCGGTGCCGGCGCGCTCGATCCAAACGCGGGCAACCTCGGCCACAAGGCTCAGGCGCACGGCGCGCCACTGTGCGGTGGCGGCGTCGAGGCGCGCGTCCGCCGCCTCGACGCCGCGGCGTACGCCACCGAAGAGGTCGAGCTCCCACGCGGCGTCCACGCCCGTCGAGTAGGCGTTCTGCGTGAAGCCGATGCCGCCACTGCCGAAAACGCGGCCGAGAATGGTGTTCTCCGAGCTGCGTGTGCGAGTCACGTCGACACCAGCCTGGAGGCTGGGGCCGAGGCGGCTCCGCGCACTGCGCCGCAGGGCATGCACTTCGGCGAGGCGCGCCGTCGCGATCCGCAGGTCGTGATTGACCTCGAGGGCCTGCTGAATGGCGCCGTCGAGGGCGTCGTCGCCGAGCCGCCGCCACCAGGCGCGGAGCTCGGCGGGGTCGCCGTCGAAGTCGGCTTCGTCTGCGGCGGCGAACGCGTCGATCGCCGCGGTGGGGGGAGCGCCCTCGTAGTCGGGGCCGACGGCGCAGCCGGCGGCCAGCAGGACTGTGATAGCCGCGACCCCGGTGCTTGAGATCGCTCTCACGACCCACCTCCCGCGGCCTGCGCCCGGCGGGCGAGCGGCGCGCCGATCAGCCGATACATCGCGGGCACGAGCCCCAGCGCCAGCAGCGTCGAGCCGAAGACGCCGCCGCCAATGACCACGGCGATCGGCGGCCAGAAGTCGCCCTCGTCGAGCAGCAAGAGCGGTAGGAAGCCACCCATGGTCGTGAACGTGGTAGACAACACGTGCCGAGTGCAACCGATCACTTCCTTGGTCATCGCCGCCACCTCGCCCAACCGCGCGGCAGGGACGGCGCGGATGGCGGCGAGCACGACGATGGCGTCGTTGAACGCCAGTCCGATGAGGCCTGCCGTGCCGAGGAACGGGTTGAACCCCAGCGGGAAGCCCGCGATCCCCAGGGCGAGCATGCCGCAGCCCGCGGCGCCGATTGCTACGGCTGCCATCAGCGCGGCCAGCGCGAAGGAGCGGAACGCCAGCACGAGGGATGCGACCATCAGGGTCACCAACACTGGCGCATACAGCAGCAGCAGGCCGATCGCGCGGCCCGACTCGGCGGCATCACCGCCGAGGGAGAGCTGGTAGCCCGCGGGGAGGGCGAACCCATCGCGGGTGAGCTGGTCGAGCACCGCGTTCGACACGTCCGGCGGGTTGACGCCATCGACCAGGTAGGCCTCGATCGTGTTGGCCGGCCGGCCGCCGTAGCGCGCGATCGCGGCGGTCTGGGGTCGCAGGCGCAGCGCGCCGAGCGTGCTGAGCGGAATCCACTCGGGGCCGCGGTCCCCGAGCTCCCCCGGGGGTAGCGACCCGGCGACCAAGCCGCTGCCGAGCACCGTGGAGGCGGTCGCGCGGGCGGCGTCGGGGAACTGCACTCGCACGGGAATCTCCTCCGGGCCTTCGAGCACCGTGCCGCCGGCCGCGCCGTCGAGCCATTCGCGGACCTGGCGCGAGACGTCGGTTGGCGTCAGTCCGACCATGCGCAGCTCGTCTTCGGGCGCGTCGATCCAGACTTTGGGCCGCCCCGACTCGATCGTGGCTCTGGTGGCGAGGACAGCGGGGTGGCCTCGGAGTGCCGCCGCGACCTGCTCGCCGAGCTCGCGCAACACCGTGGCGCTCGGTCCGGTCACGCGGAGCTCGACCGGCGCGTCGATGGGCGGCCCCTGGCCAAATCGGCGGGCGATCACCTGCAGCTCCGGAAAACGCTCGCGCAGTGAGCGCTCGACGACGCGCAGCGTTCGCGTCGTGGCCGCCGTATCGGTCAGGTCGAAGATGCCGTGCGCCAGGTGCGGCGTGAAGTCGCGGCGCTCAATGACGTTGTAGTAGACCGCCGGGAAACTGCCGCCCAGAACCCAGTGGGCCCCGCGCACCGTGTCGTGCTGGCGCACCTCCGCCTCGACGGCGGCGCTCGCGGCGGCGGTCGCGTCGATACTGCTGCCCGGCGGCAGCCATACCTCGATCTGAAACTGATCGCGGTCCGCGGGCGGAAAGAAAACGAGGCCGCGATCGCCGGCGCGGAGGAAGCCGGTGGCCGGCACGGCGAGGACCGCTAGGGCGGCAAGGAGTGGGCGCCTCATCGCTGCCGCCAGCAGTCCTTCAAAGGCCTGTCGTAGCCGCGGGGTGTGGAGCCCGGACCGCCAGGTCGTCGGGGCCGTGTGGCGGCTCGGCTCCGGGAGATAGCGACCGGCCAGCGCCGCGGTGATCGTCATCGCGATGCCGAAGGAGGCTAGGATCGCGGTGATCACGCTCACGGCGATCGAGCCGATGAAGTCGCCGACGTTGCCGGGCAACAGGAGGATCGGCGCGAACGACAGCACCGTCGTGATCGTGGAGCTGAGGAGGGGCACGCGCAGATGCCGCACCGCCGCGGCCACGGACTCGGCGCGCCCGGCACCTTCGCGGCGTTGCTTGGCGATCTCATCGGTGACCACGATCGCGTTGTCGATCAGGAGACCCAGCGCGATGATCATCCCGAAGATCGACATCTGATGGATCGGGATGCCCAAGGCGGAGAGCACGAACACCGTGCTGGCGGCGCACAAGGGCAGTGCCGAGCCGACGATGATCGCGGCGCGAAACCCCATCAGCAGGAGCACCACGAGGAGCACGACCGCACCGCCGAGTAGGAGGTTGAAGCCGAGCCCTCCCAGGCGCTCGTTGACGTAGCGCTGTTGGACGAACACCTCGTCGAGCGCGAGGCCGGCGGCTGGCCCGGCGGCGAAGTCCGCGACGACCCCGCGCGCGGCCGTCGTCCAGGCCCCGATGCTGGTCCGCTCGGTGATGCGTGCCGCGACGAAGATCGCGCGTTCGCCGTTGGTGAAGGCCATCTGGCTCGGCGGTGTCGCGGCCCGGCGGTGTAGCTCGGCGACGTCGCCGACGCGGATCGCCGCCCCTTCCTCGGGCACGACCTGCAGCGGCACGGCCGCGATTCTCGCCAGCGAGTCGAGCTCGCCGCTCGTCTCGAGATCGAAGTCTCGGGTCGCACTGCGCACGATCCCGGCGGGGACCTTGGCGTCGGCGGCGGCGATGCGCCCGGCGACGTCGCCGACCGTCAGCTGGAGGGCGGCGAGCTCGTCCGGAGCGACGAGCACGGCGATCTCTTCGTCGGGGGCGCCAAACCGGCGGACGACCTCGGTTCCCGGTACGCTGCGCAGCTGATTCGCCAGCTCGGTGCTGAGTCGGCCGAGCAAGGTTAGCGGCACGTCTCGCTCGGCCGGCGCGCGCAGCGCGACGATCAGGCTGTAGCCAACAGCGCGGCGTTGATCGTCGAGAAACGGCTCGCCGGCGGCTGTCGGCAGCAGGGGCTGAATGTCGGCGATCTTGTCGCGCAGGCGCGAGAACACCTCGACCGGGTCCGGCGCGAAGTCGTCGAGCTCAATGCGGAGCAGCGAGATCCCGGGGCGCGACTCCGACTTCAGGATCTTCACCTCGGCGACTTCGCGCACCGCGTCTTCGAGGGGTTCTGTGACCAGGGCGTCCACTCGCTCCGCCGAGGCACCGGGGAAGGCCGTGATGATCGTGGGGTTGCGGTTGCGGATCCGCGGGTCTTCCATCTTGGGTGCGCCCAAGAACGACGACACGCCGCCGGCGATGAGGACCATGATCGACAGCAGCAACAGGTGGCCGTTGTGCTGCATGGCCGCGCTCGCGCGCTCGATCATCGGGCGCTCTCCGCGGCGATCCGCGCCGAGATCCCCGGCACGAGGCGGTGGGTGCCGCCGCTGACGACCAGGTCAGAGTCTTCGAGCGCGCCGCGGACGTACGCCCGCTCCTCGTCGAAGTGGACGACCTCCACGGTGCGGCCGACGACGCGGAAGGTTCCGCCGGTTGGGTCGGGCTCGAGGACGAAGCACCGCCAGAGGCCGCGCGCACCCTCGGTCAGAGCCGCGTGCGGCAGCCAGAAGCCGGCCGTCTCGACCCGATGCTCGAACTCGACTTCGACCAACTCGCCGTCGCGCAGCCGTGGCGCTGCGGCCGTCGCGCCGCCCGCTTCCGTTACGAGGGCGCGGAGCAACACCGAGACGGTCCTGGTGCGCACCGATCGATCGCTCCGCACCGCCACGACCTCAGCGCTCGCGCGGTGGCCGCGATAGCGGATTGGCAAGCTCTGCCCCTCACGCAGCGTCGCGGCCAACCGGGGCAGCACGCCGACCCGCACCTCCAGCCCGCCCGCCGCGCTGGTGCCGTCCGAGCTTGCCGGTGCCTCCTCGCGCAGCTCGAGGAGTGGCGCGCCGGGCGCGAGCACCTCGCCTTCGTCGACGAGGCGATCGCTTACGCGGCCGGCGAACGGCGCCCGGACCAACGTCTTGCCTAGGTCCACGTCGACCGCGGCGATCGCCGCCAACAGCGCTTCGACCGCGGCCTCCAGCGCCGCGAGCCGCTCTGCCCGCGACCCGGCATTGAGCTCGTCAAGGTCGGCCTTGGCCGCGGCGGCCGCGGCCGCGGCCGGCTCGGCCGGCAGCCGCGCCGCCGCCCACACCGGCGCCGACACCCCGGCGGGGTCGCGCGCGGCGCGGCCCCGCGCGG
>JBCCGH010000136.1:0-26527 GCA_039029375.1 Planctomycetota bacterium | reverse complement strand
CGGCGAGCACCCGCGGCATGGGCGCGGAACCGCCATGGCGCAGGAGGGACTCGATGTCGGCGCGGAGGGACTCGTCGCCCTCGCAAGCTCGCGCGAGGAACGCCGGCCGGTCCGCGCGAGACATCGCGTAGCCCTCGACGTAGATGGCGTACAGACGAGCGAAGCGCTCGTGATCGTGCTTTGCTGCCCGCATTGCCAATGCTCTTGTTGAGACCGCGCGATGCTCGCGTCTCGCGGCACTGGGCGCGCGAGAACGCGTCAGAATAGGTTGATGCGCGATTCTCGGCAACGCGCGCCGGCGGCCTCCCCCCGCGGACGCCGCATCCCGCCCCGAGGCCGCGCTAGGATCCCCCATGTCAGGGGACGTGGCGCCGCGCGTGCAATATCCTCCCGCCTTATCTCCGTCACACGAAGAACCTCGAGGAGTTCATCCCCTGGCTCTACCCCAAGGGACCTCGACGAACGACTTCTCGGAGTGCTTGCAGCACTTGACCGGCAATAGCACGGCGAGCCTGTCGGCCACGACGGTCGTCTGCCTCAAAGAGACTGGTCCAAGGAGTGCCAGGAGTGGAGCCAGCGCTAACCCGCCGGCAAACGCTACGCCTACCTTTGGGTCGATCCCTCCGTGCCAACGTGGATGAGACACCGACTCCCCCCGAGATTAGGGTAGAGGGCGAGTTAGGGGGCCACGGTGACGAGTTCCAAACGACCCGAGAGCAGCGATGACGCGGTGCTGCGGACGGAGGTCAGGCCGAAGGCGACATGGCGGCGTTTTTTTTCGCCGAGTACAAGCGCGCGATCCTGGCGGAGGCCGACGTGTGCACGCAGCCAGGCGAGCTCGGTACGTGACTTCGGCGCAAGGGACTGTGGTCGGTCACACTTGAGCCAGTGGCGCGGCCAGCGCACTCGCGGTGAGCTCACGTCGAGCTGAGGGCTTGTGACTGGGGAAGTGCTTCCACCCGCCAGCGAAAGGCGCCCAGCGCCACCAGCAACAGCCAACTTACTGGCTCGAGGTAGCGCGGGATGACCGCTGGGGCCAGGAACCCCGCCGCGAGACCGTAGTAGATGGTCACGACCGTCAGGACCCAGAAGCTCCTGCGTGTGTGGTGATCCTGTGCCAGAGCCATCAGCGGCACGAGCAGGAACCCGGCCGTGAGGAAGACGAGATACCATCGCATCGCGAGATAGGCATCTTCGAGTGGGCCCGGCGGGACGGGTTCGGCCGCGAGCTCTAAGCCCCAGTCGAGCCGCAGCATTTCGCGGAAGCCGGGCGACGGGCCGCGCCCGATCATCAAATCACGGCGGGTGGCCCACCGGCATTGCTCGTCGTCCCAATAGTCGGCCAACGTCCGCAAGCCGAGGTCGATGAGGGCAAACGGGTCTCGAAACAACGCGCGTCTCGCCGCCTCGCCTGCCAAAGCCTCCGCCCGACGATGCAAGGCATCGTCGTCGTCAACGGCCTGGATGAGCTGGTTGACCAAACCCCCGTCCACCCAACGCTGCGCCTCCCGACTACGAAAGTTCGCCACCGGTGGTGCGCTGGCGCGCAAGAGAGCTCCTCCATCCACTTCTGCAGGAAAGTCCTCCGCCTGCAGCCGCGGCGCGAGCAGGGACAACCACACGAAGCCCGACGCGTACGTGTACGACGGTCGCGGGATCGCAACGCTGCTCGAACGCTCGAGACGCCGGGCGTAGTCCCAGCAGTAGAGACCGTGGCACAGCCCCATGCAGCCGAGAGAGACGATCAAGTGGATCGCCAAGGCGCGCGGCCTCCGGATGCCCAGCGCCAACAGCGGGAGGGCGATCGCGGCGAGCCACACGGCTGGCAGCATCACCAGCCGAATCGCGATGCCGATGACGCCAACCACGTGCAGAGGGATCAGAGACAGGACACTCCGGCGGCGAACGTACTCGAGTGCAGCGAGCAAGAACGTCGTCAGCGCCAGCAGCGCCGCCGACTCCGCCAGCACGAAACGTGTCCAGAGCACGTGCACAGGCAAGACGGCAACCGCCCCACTGATCACAGCTGCCCGTACCGGCCCGGTCGCGAAATGGCGGCGCAAAATCAGCAACACGAACAGCGCGCTGACCGAGAGCATCGCGATCTGAAGCAGCACGAGCCACGCCAAATCGCCGGACCAAGCCGTCGCCCACTTGATGACGTAGCCGTAGAGGTAGGAACGATCCGGCGGGACGAAGTCAAAAACGGCCGTGGCCAGATAGCTCTCCGAGTCCCCGAAATAAAAGCGCGGCCTTGGGTCGATCAGGTACAGGACGGCCTGAGCCGCGGCGATGATCAGCGCCGTCCAGACGAACAGCAGCCTGCTCGAACGGGCAGGCGCGCTGTCAGCCGCGCCGACCATCTCAGGTCCTCGCCCCGCGCACGGTGCGGCATCGGTGCGCCTGGGGCGCCGGTCGGATGGTGGTGAACACGCTCAGATCTTAGAGCTCTGAGCTGCCCAAGAGGGGCGACGAATCCTTCACGTGGACTCGCTGACTCGCGCTTCGACCTGCGGCGCCATTCGTCATGCAGCGGGGCCCGGCATACCGCTCAGAGTCAGGCTTAACCAAAGTAGATGAGGATAGGGTGGTCGTTGTAGAACGAGATCTTGCCCGCAGTAAACGGAAAGAACTCAGGAGGGAGCGGAGGAGGAAGAGGCGGGTTGACTTGGTGGACGACGCCAATCAACCTAATCGTGTACTGTCCTGGCGCGAGGTTATTGGGCGGTGCCGAGAGGTAGCTCGCGCACAGTGTCCGCTGGCTTTCCGGGGATCCGAGCGGCGTTCCCGAGGCCCCACTGCACAGATTCGATTGAAAGGTCTGCACGCCCCGCGAACCCACAATCGTCTTGACGCCAAAGGGGTCTTGGAGCTCGTGAAAGATTTCGAGCCTGGCGGCCCCGGCATTCTGAGCGTCACCGAGGGCCCGGATCATCGAGGAGAAAAAGACGATGCCATCGTGTGTGGGCCCAATTAGCAGCGTCTCTTCGGCAAGCACTCGTTGTGTGCCTGGGTTAGGGCAGTTGGGGCCGTCCGGGGAGGCAACGCACCATGCGTTGCACCACCGGCAAATCGGCGTCGTGCCCGCCGGCACGCATGGGAAGCTGCATTGCAGGTCCGCAGACGTCAAGCCGTTGCACGGGTACGTCGTGCCGGACGTAGCCACGGCCCCGGAAACGGCGAAATCACCCGTCAGCGCAATCAGCTGCGTGCTGGGATCCACGCTGTACTGAACGGGGTTGTAAACATCGCCAGCGTCTGTGAACGCGGGGTACTCCGTGCCCCGGAGGCGGACATCGACGTCGGCGAAGAACGGCGAGTCGTCCTCGGGGAACAAAATCGCGCCCTGACAGAACATCGGCGCCCCCAGCTCAGCACCTTCCCAGAGGTCATTTACCGACCAGGTCGCGAAGTGGAGCGGGCCGTTCGGGAAAGGCTTGTAGAGATTCTCGCCGCCGAGCCCCAAAAACAGGCCCCACATGGCGTCGCCCATGTTGGCAGGTGGCTCATTACCAGAACAGCTTTGGGTCGGAAGTGGCCCGGCAACGGTCACGCTCGATGAGCCAGAGGCGATCATGAAGACCGGATCCACGCCGTTGATAGGCACGGTTACAGCGGCCACGTTCTCGGAGGCCAGGTTCTGCCAATGATTGATGCGAGTCCAGGTGTCTTGGTTGC
Source organism: Planctomycetota bacterium (assembly GCA_039029375.1). Taxonomy (GTDB): domain Bacteria; phylum Planctomycetota; class UBA1135; order UBA1135; family UBA2386; genus JBCCGH01. The sequence goes on along the minus strand of JBCCGH010000136.1, from coordinate 22,849 downwards.
ACACCTCCGAACAGAAACCGCAGCATTGCGCACACAGGCTGCACTGTGAGACGTCCACATCCACTAGACCTTGATGGGAGCTATGCTGAGCGGTGAGGGTTGGGCACGGGTTGACAAACACGGAAAGGGCAGCACGCTTGCCAATCGAGTAGTGACCCGCCGACGCAACTAGTTCCACCACGTGTTCGCCCGTGATGAGGGGACTGGCCCATGCAACGTGAAAGCTATGAATCTCCGGGGAGTATGCGCTCGTGCCCAAGTGGGGCCGCCAGTCGACGATCGACTTACTCCCGACCAGACTGCCGTTGACGCGAAGCTGAAGTGTGGCAGCGGTCGTGACCGCATTGATGCAATCGCCGAGATAGTCCGGGGTCACACGGCCCGACGCCACGATCAAGACGTTGGCGGGGTCGACAGGCGATACGTAGACGGGTCCCAGGATCGTCTTGCTGCTGGTGGTCGACGCCGGCTCGTCTGTCGCTAGCTCGACGTATTTTGACTCGAGGCGGTCGGCAGGCCCGGGACCCTGGCCACCAACAGGAGCAACCAAAGAAATGGCGATGCAGAGGCGAATGGCACTCATGAACCCTCCAGGCGAACGGTGGGGCAGTCCGTCCGAATAACTAGGATGCGGAGGATCATAGCGAAGCGCCAGGCCCCTACAAAGCCCGCGATTCGGTTTTGCGGCGCCGCGCCAGAGGCAGCACAAGCTAACTCCCCCCGGAGTGGATCCGCCTTGGTTCGCAAGGAACGCCGACCCCACGGCATGTCGGAGCGCGAAAACGGCGACCGAGCCCCACGCAATCCGCCTCGAACTCCGCGGTGGGTACGGACCTCGCCCACTCCCTGGCCGACGCTCACGCCTCCCCCTACCCAAACGACAACACCTCGAGCGGTCCCCGGGCCGGCGCCACCACCGGCGCCTCGGTGCGCAAGCCCAACTGGGCCAGCACACGCCGCACCGCTGCCGCCTCCATCACGCGCCAACACCTGGCGCACCCCGCCGCACCCTGGGCATCGCAGCACGTCCGCTACTGGGAGTGGCGGTCGAAGGTGGCGGCTCGACGACGTGGCGCCGCGAAGACCTGGACCGGGGCTTGGAGCCAGACGAGTGCTACTGGGTCGAGAACGAGCCGAACGTGCGCGGGCGGCGCGAACTCGACCTGCGCGTCGACCCACCGCCTGACCTCCCCATCGAGGTCGATGTGCACGCATCGTCCGTCGACCGCGTGAAGATCTACGCGGCCTTGGGGTGCCGGGGGGGCTGGCGCTCGACGGGTGCCCGCGGCCCAGGTGTTCGGAGCTAGAGGGGATCGAGGCGCCTTCGGCGCCCCGATCGCCCAACTCAGCTCGCGGAGATCTCCCAGGTCAGTCCGTTTTGTCACCCACGTGCCAGTCGCGACCGGGGTTATGCAGAGGCCGATGTACTGCGAGCACAGGACCGCGCCGTACAGGACCGCGCCGTACAGGACCGCGCCGTACAGGGCCGCCGAGTTCGGCAGCGGCAGGGGGCGTCGACACCGCTCCGTCGCACACACCGATTCCCTCGGTCGCCGACGGCCCCAGCACGACCCAGCCGACGGGCGGCACTTGGATCGGCCCGCAGAAGTCACCGATGGCGATGGGCGCGCCCGGCCCGGCGTTGAGCAGCAGGAAGGCCTGCGAGTTGGCCGGAGCACCCCGGAGAGAGAGCCATGTCGAGATGGTTGGGGGCATGACCGGCCCGGCGGTCGCGACGGACGCAACCGAGCGGCACTACCGGTAGGTTCGCCGGGCTCGCGTCAGACCACGTACCGCACCCGGCAACATCCACCGTCTTAGCTCGCCAGTCTTGCGAGCAAGCGCGGTGATTTGCGCTGGCTTGCGGTACGCCGGGGGCGCGTCGATGGTGCGACGCGAGCTGGTGAGCACCGGCACGCAGCGGCAGTACGAGCCGCGACCATCACCGCCGCATTCAGATGGCGCGCTCCTGCATGATCGAGTGGGCGCGGCTTCGCGGCGTCGACCTTGGTCTCTTTACCCGCCGTGCGGGAAGTCGGACAATCCCGTGCGTCCACGCGCTTGCGCGCGAGCCCCCGTCTCCAAGGAGACCCAATGAAGCACTCCCTCGTCTGTCTCGGATTGCTCGTCGCCGCCGCACCGGCGCAAGAGACACACATTGTTGGTCCAGGCGGCCAATTCTCAGAGATCGACCCGGCGATCGATGCTGCGCAACCCGGCGACATCATCTTGGTCCGCGCCCGCAGCTACGACAACTTCACCGTGGACAAGCCCGTGCGCCTCCTGGGCGATCCCGGCGCCACGATCGCCGGCCCGGGCTTTCACGCCTTGGGCCCGGCGTTCACCGTCCGCGATATCCCGGCCGGAGAGGTCGCCATCATCCGCGGTCTCGACATGCCGACGAGCGGTGGACTGGTTGCCTCATCTGCGACCGTGATCAACTGCGCCGGGCTCGTCCACCTCGAGAACATGTTGATGTCGGACTCGAGCTCGTTCCGAGCCACCGACTGCGCTCAAGTGACCGTGCACGAATGCGCACTCGGCTACGCCACAGTCGACAATAGCGTGGTCGCATTCACTGATTCGTCGGCGCTGGGGATTCTCGGCCTCGCCGAGGGGGCCCCTGCCCTCGACATCTTGAGCGGCCGCGTGGTCATCGCGGGCGGCAGCTACACGGGCGGCGCCGGCTTCTTCGGCAGCGGCGGGCCCGCCATCCGCGTGCAGGGAGGTCGGCTCGTGCTCACCGGCGACGCCGGCACTGCGGTGGCCGCCGGGACGGGCCTGACCCCGACCCCGACCGCGGCGATCGATGTCCTGGCCGGCGAACTCATTTTGGACCCAACCCCGACGCTCACGCCCGCTGCGGGCGGGCCGCCCGTCAGGACGGCCGCGGGCGCGACCTTCATCCAAAGGGTGGTCCCCGCGCTCGACGTTGCCGTGGCCGGGCGGACGATGACGACCAGCGTGCGGGCCGCATCCTCCAGCCTGGCCGTCGTGATCGCCTCGCCGATCGCCCCGCCCCTGCCGCTGCCGGGGATGGACCTCTGGCTCAGCTTCTCCCACATCGTGATCGCCCAAGGCACGATCCCGCCGACAGGGTTGCGCGTCGATTCCATCAGCCTTCCAACGCTGTCCGCGGGGACGACTTCACCCGTGCAGGCCGTGGTGTTGGGCGCTGGCCTGTCGCTCTCTAACCCGGTCATGACGCGCTGGGATTGAGCGAGGCGATCTGGCCAGCAGGCCGGAGGTGGTCGGCCCGCGTCGCACCCGATCGCCGGCAGCGACTCGGGGGTGTCCGCGGTGGTGCCGCAGCTTTCGCTGGCCGGAGGTGGGCGCCTCGATCTGACGGGTCGGAGCGCACGCGCGCCTGACCAAGCCGCCTGGCTATTACGGTGTGGCTTTCGCTCGCCACTCCGCGGCGGCGATGGGATTGCCATTGCGCTCGAACACCACCGCGGCAATCGATACGGCCCGCTGCGTGCTCGACGCGCGCGCGTCAAGTTGCTCCTCGCGGCGGCGCGCGGACAGGACGGCTGGTGCCGCGCGTCGGCGAAGCGCTCCAGCAAAGCGAGCGTCCGGGCCAGGTTGCTGTGCGTGACCAACGTGCGGGCATCCAGCTCTCCCAGCGTCGCCTGCTGCTGGCCCAGCACCTCACGAAAGATCGCTTCAGCCGCCGCCGGGTCGCCAGTGGCAGAAAGGGACGCGGCGAGGTTGCTCTGGCTGCTGAGCGTCATGGGGTGCGTCTTGCCAAACACGAGCCGCAGTCGAGCCAACACTTCCCGTAGCAGAGGCCAGCCTCATTCGCGGCGCCTTGCACGATGACGTTGCGCAAGAATCGATGGACGGTATCGGTGTCGTCTCGCGCGGCGATGGCTGTGGCGACGCGGGCATCTACGGGTTGGGTCGGCAGGAGCACGCGCCGGAGACAACCGGGCGATGCCATCCCAATCGGGCAACCACGGCAACGAGAGCCCGCGCCGCCGGGCGGCGACGGCGGAGTGCCCGCCGGCTCGGCGCCGCCGGCCGCGGTGTCGCCGGCCATGTAGCGTGGACCGTCGGCGAAACCCACGGTCACGACCTTGGCGCAGTGGATCGCCAGGCAGGCACCGCCAAAGCCAAACGTCGCGGTAGCGGCCATCGCACGCTGCCGGTCCACTCGCAGGATTGGCACGCCCGCATCGGCGACCACGATCCGGCGCGGCGCCAATGCACCGTGCCCTTGGCCTATGGCGGCCGGCAGGTCGAGGGGGGGCGGTCCTAACCACCGACACCACAGGTGGATGGGGGTGCGCGCTAGTGGTGTGATTCAGGAATCTGGGGCCTTATCCACGGCCCTCAGCGCCGCTCGCAGCGTTGGGTCGTCCTCGCCGTATCCACCAATATGCCCGCGGCGACCCGCCTTGCGACCGGCGCCGATGTCTCGCGGATAAGGCCCCATCTGCCTGAATCACACCACTAGCGGCGCGATGCAGGGGCCCGGAGATTGGTGTCCGGTGCTGGTGAAAGTCTTGCGCCTTAGACGTTGCGGCTGTTCTGGGCCGCGAGACGCCAAACAAGAGCAAGGCTCCCATGCATCTGACGAAAGCAATCTACTCGCACACGGTCGCGGTCATCGCGTTGAGCGCCAGCCTGGTCTCCCTACCGCAGCAGCCGCAGGCGGGCTCGCCTGCTCGCGATGCGCTGGACCAGCCGATTCCCGTGGACGCGTTCTCGGTGCCGATTCACACCGGGCAAGGCGACAAAGGCGTCGACTACGGCATCTGGGCTTCCGGTCCGGACTACAAGGTGTCGTTCCACGACGGCATGACGTTCTACCCCGTCCTGGGCGCGGCTGCCCCGCGCAACCTGCCGGTGCGCTGGGTGACGACGTCGGTGCGCGTCGGCGAGCGCGAACTCGCCGGCGACGCGCCGCGATCGTCCTTCACGGACTGGCGCTTCGAGTACCGGCATGACGGGTTGACCGAGGCGTACGACGTGCGCGCCGACGGCGTTGAGCAGACGTTTGTGCTGCAACGCCGTCCCGATGGGGTTGGTGACCTGGTGATCCGCGGCCGCCTGGAGACCGAGCTCCGCGCCGACCGATCGCCCGCGAAAGTCGGCGATCTGGTGCTGCGAGATGACCGCGGCAACGCAGTGGTACGTTACGGCCAGGCGCTCGCGTTCGACGACGCCGGCCGCACCCGCGACGTGACCTCTCAGTTCGACGGCGAAGACGTCGAGCTGCGTCTGTCGCAGGACTTCTTGGCGAACGCCACCTACCCGTTGACGGTGGACCCGTTGCTGAGCAGCGCCCTCGTGGCCCCCGGCGGCAATCGCGTGCTCGACGTCTCGATCGGGCGCAACGACAGCGAAGACGAGCTCATGGTTGCGTTCATCCGCACTGTCTCGTCGGGTGACAACGACGTCTACGTGCACCTGATGAAGGACAACTGGGCGTTCGCGACGCCGGTGTTCACCGACATCACCTCCCAGTGGTGGCACCGGAGCATCGACGTGGCCTACGTCGCCGGTGCCCAGAGCTGGGTCGCGGCCTACAACCGGGTGCTGGGGGGCAGCCAGGAGATCCGTGTGCACTACCACGACGGTGGGGACTTTTCGATGAGCAGCGTCCTGCAATTCCTCACCACCGCGGATTACGCCAACGACATCTCGGTGGGGGGCAGCTCCGATCCGTCTTCGACCGCGGCGCTGATCGCCTATCGCAAGGACGTCGGTCGCGCCAACACGTCGCAGTCGGAGATCCGCGCAATCGCGATCGACGCGGCCACGCGCGCTCGGTTGAACGAGTTCTTGGTGAGTGGAGAGGGCAGCATCCCGGACGCCGAGAACTGTCAGGTCAACGAGCGGCGGCGGCTGTCCGGCTTCCCCTGGTTCGTGACGTACCAGGAGGCGGATCACTACTACGCCGCCCCGGACTGGCGCGTCTACATCGCGCGGGTGTACGAAGACGGCCGTGCGCAGAGGGCGGAGCTCGGGGACCCCGGCTTTGCCGTGCACGATCTCGCGCCGCACATCGACGCCAGTCACGACCGCGCCTTGGTCGCCTTCCACCAAATGCCCAACACCTCCGCCCTGCCGGCGAACTTCGCGAAGAACGTGTGGACGCAGCGCGTCGACTGGCCGCTCAGCTCGGCGCAGCCCACGATTCATGGTCCGAAGGAACTCGTGCGGCTTACGGAGAACGTGCAGCTGGGCGGTGTCGCCTTCGACACTCTCACGAAGAGTCACTGGACGATCGTCGCGGGCCAGATCACCGGTACCCCGTTGTTGAGGGTCTGGCGCGTCGGCCATGACGGCCGTTCAGTGGAAGGAGAGCTGATCGGCGGCGCCGCCAGCTACCAGTACGCGGCAGTCACCTTCGACGACGACGCGAAGGAGTTCTCGATCGCATTCAATGCCGGCGGGAACGTGCTCGGGACCAAGATGGCGTACCACAGCGGCGTGCGTGCGACGGTGAGCGGCACCGGCTGTGGCCCCGCCACGATGGGCCCGCGCGGCACCTCGCACTCCTACCTGCCCTGGTCGGGCACCGCGAACTTTGGCGTCGTCCTCAACAACGCGCCTAGTGGCACGGCCGCCGTGCTGCTCTTCTCCGGCGGCCAAGCGGCGGTCAGCCTGGCGAGTCTCGGGTTGCCGAACTGCACGCTTCTCGTCGATCCTGCGCGGATCGTCGGCGCCATCAATGTGCAGCTGGCGAGCACGTTCTACGATCTCCCCGTCCGAATCCCCAGCGCGGTGTCCGGCGGCGTCAACCTGCAGTGGGCGTACTTCGATCCGACCGCGCCCGGCGGGTTGAGCCTGACCGAACGCTTGACTCTGTTCATCAAATAGGTGCGGGCGATCGCTCGAGCTCCAAGTTAGGCCTCACGCTGTCGCCCGAGCTCGGCCACGACGTCGATCTTGCGAGCCGTCGTTCAGATAGACCTCGAGACCCGGACAACCCGAGTCCGGGTTGCCGTCGCCACTCGAGATCGCCGACGGCAAGAACGACGCCGCATCTCGGCAGCAGCGCCGGCGTGGAACTCGTCGCGCCGCCTGCCCCCGAGCGGAGCAGAAGGGAGTTTCCCGGCTCCGGGAGGGGCGTGCCGCTGATCCGCCGCTTCCCTACATCCAAAGGCCCGGGAGCCGGCGTCACCGAGATTTGGTGATCCATGGAAACGAGTTGCTCGAGCGCAACTCGCCGGTCGCTGGATCGAGCGCCAAGAACTGTCCGTAGAACACGCTGTCGAGGAGCCATCGCGACGGCACCACGTATGGGAGCCGCAGCGTCCCGCCGCTTGGCACCGCGAAAGGCCCCGCGGCGAGGATTGGGGCGACGAGCAGGGAGCCCGGTACCAACGGCTCGAGCGGCAAATGCTGCGCGAAGTTGCCAAAGAACGCGACGGCGGGGATGCCGGGCGGCGCGGTGAGCTCGAAGGCGACGGTGTTGCCGGGGAAGGAGGCGCCGGTGAGACGCGCGCGCAGCCCGGGTTCGCCGGGGCGCACGGCGAGCGTCGAGGACGGGTCGACCACCGACGCCATGCCGGGCTGACCAGACAATCCAGCCGCGCCGGCGATGGGACCGGCGCCCCAGAACTCGGCGACCGTCTGGTTCGTGAGCTGCAGGCCATCGCCGCCCCGACTGGGCGAAGGGTAGGTGCAGACCGTCGCGCCGCCCGCACCGCCCGCGATCACCGACGACACCGCATAGACTCGGCCCCCGTCCATCACCAGGCCCGGGCCGCCATCGGTGGCGGGAGCTCCAAATGGCACGAATCTCGACACGTCCGCGCAGTCTTCGCCCGCGCCGCCGGACAACGCGGAATCGAACAGGAGGATCCGACTGTCCTTGGCCCACAGCGCCGGCTCGCCGTTGCCGGCGGGCGACAGAACCCCGCGCACCAGACGCCCCCCGACCACCGTGCTGTCCTCGATCTGCACCGTGGCTGAGACGGCGCGCACGGAGGGCCCAGGCGCAAACAACATACCGCGGCTCGGCGCGTCCCATACGACGCGGTGCAGGTGCACGTTGGTCGAGTTGCGGATCTCCCAGAGCACCTTGCCAAACCCCGTGCGGGTCACGTTGCTCAACACCACGGCTCCGGCGGCGTCCTGGATGACGTGGCGCAGGTAGTCCGCGCCGCGGAACGACACGTCGGCAAGCACGATCGTGTCGGCGACGCCGCTCGGGCCCAGAGCCATCGCGCCTGACTGCCAGTCGATCTGCACCGATTGCGGACCGTCGCCGAGCACGGTGATGCTCTTGTGGGCGATCGAGAATGCCGAGTAGGTTCCGGTCCGTACTCGCAGGACCGCCCCGGACGGCACGCTAGCCACTGCGACGGGGAGGTCGGTGAAGGCGACGCCGGGGCCACCGTCGTCGTCGACGACAAACGTCTGCGCGAGCGCGGCGTTGGCGAGCAACGCCCAGCCGGAGGTGCGCCAGACTCCCCCGGCAAGGCGCCTGGTACGAATGCAAGACCCTGCCATGTGGACCAGTCTGCGGCCGGCGGGGCGAAGTCGCAACGTCCCACGTCGATCCTCGCCAGCGCGCGCGCCCATCTCGCACGACTGTGCTGCGAAACCCGCCGCCTCGCGGCACGATACGCATCGGTCTTCGACAAGCACCGCGGGCGCGAGCACGGGAACGTACGGTGCCGCGACAAAAATCGCCGCATTCCGGAGCGCCCTCCGAGCGCTGGTTTCACACCGTGGTTCCGAGTGACTCGGAGGCGGCGAGGCAGTTTGGCGATTCGGCGCGCGCATGGAGTTCGAGTCCGCCCCTGCGCCCGGCTTCGCTGGTGTCCGGGTCACAGATCCTGGTCGTCCGGCATGACCCCGCGCTGGCCGCCTCTACGACAGGCCTCCGCAGCGACCGAGGCACCGACACGGGTCGCGGGCACTCCCGTGGGGCACCGGTTTCTTGGGGCCGCGGTGTTCGGTCTCGCCCCAGTCGTCGCTGAGCCGCGTACCGACGCTTTGGCCCGAAGACCATGAAGACCTCCACATCCGTCCGTCTCGCCCTGCTCGCCGCAACTCTATGCCCCACGCCAGCGGCAGCACCGTTGCCGCAGGCCTTCCCGCGGGGCGACCTGTTCCTCTCCAGCCCAAACCTCACGACCGGGGCCACGACGCACGGGATCGTGCAGATCGATCCCGTCACCGGCGATACCACGCGCCTGGTCACGGTGGCGCGCGTGCCGTCCAACTTGGACTCGCTGGCGTACGATCCGCATCGCGACGCGTTGGTCTTGGTGGCCAAGGAGACGCTGTCGGACCCATGGACCCTGTTTGCGGTGGGGGCGCAGGGCGGTCTCTCGAATCTCGGCCTGACCGGTCTCGAGCTATTCTGCCTCGCCCCGACCGGCGACGGCCGCATCTATGCCCGGCGCCGCAGCGCACCCAGCACTTCGGTCTGGTACGTCGATGCGGCCGGCCTGTTGCAACGCTTGATGGACCAGTCCGGCACTCAGTCGTTCCAATGGAGCAGCACCGTCGGCGTGGACTACCGGCAGATGCACTACCACCCGCCGACGCGCTCGCTCCTTGCGGTGACGCGCGAAAGCGTCGGACGGATCTCCTGCTCCGGCACGGTCACCGATGGGGTCGTCGTACGGCGCGTCACCCTTTCGGCCGATGGCACGCGTGCGGTCGGGCCGGTGCTGTGCTCGGAGTTCATGGCGAGCCCCAGCTCCGAGATCCCAGTCGGGCTGTCGGCCATGGACGACGGCGATCTGTTGCTGGTGTTGGACACGAACACCAACCAGGAAGAGCCGCGCATGGTCCGCCTCGATCCCCAGACCCTCGCCATGACACCGTTTGCGACCAGCGGCTACCCCGGCGCCGCCGCGACGACCGCCGGCACCTGGTCGAGTCGTCTCGGCGAGGCGGTCGTTCTCGATGCTTTCAACGGCGCGCTTCGCGCCTACGCGCAAGGCGAGTCCGGCGGTGGCACGACGATTCCAACTCCTTCACTCTCGTCTCGGCAACCGGTGCGGTGCTATCGTTGATCGAAGTGCGCGGTGCCCCGTGCGGCGGCGGCTTTACAGGCTATGGCGCCGGGCTCGCAGGGGCCGGCGGCTTCGAGCCCACCCTCAGCGGTGATGGTTGTCCGATCCCGGGCAGCGCCGTGACCGTGCACATCGGGTCGGTCGTCGGCGCAGCCGGAGGCGCGCTACTGATCGGGGCCGCGCCAACCTCGGCGCCCCTGTTTGGCGGTACCATTTTGGTCGTGCCGGCTTTGTCCCTCCCGCAGTTCGTCGGGGGCACGCCGGCGGTGCCGGGCGCGGGCTTCGCTGAGCTGGGCATCGGTCTCGCGCCAAACCTCGCACTGTCCGGCGCCGCCGTCTACTTGCAAGCGGTGTTCGTGGACGGCATGGCTCCGGTCGGGGTTTCGTTCACCGGTGGCCTGCAGCTGGTCATCGGCTGACCGGAACTCGCCAAGCCGGCCCATCTGCAACCGGGCGTCATCCTGTCTGGTTCCCGGCATGGCGTCCACGCAGGCCGTTCGACCCCAAGCTGAACGCCGTGGTGGAAAGACGCGGGACTGGGATCGCTTTCCCGCGGGGCGTCCACCTTGAGAGCGGCACCCGCTACCGTGGTGAGGGTTCCTCCCGGCTCTGATGGCGAACCCAGCCGCTCCCAATCCCGACCCCGCGTTTGCGACGACGCGCTGGTCGCTCGTGCTTGCCGCAAGCGATCGCGCGGCGCCAGCAAGCCGAGCGGCGTTGTCGGAGCTCTGCGCGTTGTACTGGTATCCGCTCTACGCCTTCCTGCGGCGCGGGGGCAGCGCCGAAGACGAGGCCATGGACCTGGTGCAGGGATTCGTGGCGCGCCTGCTGGAGAAGGGTGACGTGAAGGCCGACCCCGGCCGCGGCCGGTTTCGTGCCTACGTGTTGGGCGCTCTACAGCACTACCAGGCCAATGTTCGGCGCGCGGATCGCGCGGCGTCGCGGGGTGGGGGGCGGGAGCGTGCGTCGCTCGACCTCGACGGCGCGGCTGCGCGATACGCGGCGGAGTCCGTGGACGCCGCCTCGCCGCAGGCGTTGTTCGAACGCCGTTGGGCGCTGGCGATTTTGGACCGCGCGCTGGCGCGGCTTGACGACGAGTACCGCGAGCGCGGGCGTGGGCGTCTGTTTGCGGCGCTGCGCGTGACGCTGACCAGCACCCACACGGGGGAGACCTACGCGGAGAAGGCGCTGGCGCTCGGGGTGTCGGAGAGCGCGATCAAGGTGGCGGTGCATCGGCTTCGCCGGCGTATGGGCGAGCTCGTACGCGACGAAATCGCCCAGACCGTGGCGACACCAGCCGACGTCGAGCAGGAGCTGCAGCACCTATTCGAGGCACTGGCTCCGTAGCCAACGTCCCGCCGAGAAAAACGGGGGCTCTCCGGTAACTATGGTGATGTCCTGGTTCAGGGCCGTCCAGCAATGACGCACAACCCGGCCACGAGCTCCCGTCCCACCGCGGTCTGCCCGCAGTGCGGCGCGGCAGTGGAGCCGCACACGAGCGGTGGCTTGTGCCCGCGATGCCTGATGAGGATGGCCATGAATCCAAGCGATAACCCCGCCTCGCCCGCCGACTCTCGGCACGTCCCGACGCCCACCGAGCTCGCGGCGAGCTTCCCACAGTACGAGATCCAGACGTTGCTCGGTCGCGGGGGCATGGGCGCCGTGTTCCGCGCCCGGCATCTGAAGCTCGACCGCTTGGTCGCGCTCAAAGTGCTGCTGCCGGACCTCGAGGACTTGGAATTCGCCGAGCGGTTCGAGCGCGAGGCACGCGCGCTGGCGCGGCTGAGCCACCCGGGCATCGTCGCGGTGCACGATTTTGGCGAAGCGGCCGGGCGCTACTTCTTGGTCATGGAGTATGTGGAGGGGGCAAACCTGCGCGAACTGATCGCCTCGCACCGGCTGACGCCGAGTGACGTGATGGCGCTCATCCCGCAGATCTGCGATGCGCTGCAGTATGCCCACGACGTCGGTGTCGTGCACCGCGACATCAAGCCGGAGAACATCCTGATCGATCAGGACGGGCGCGCTCGCATTGCCGATTTTGGTCTCGCGAAGATGCTGCGAGACGAGGCTGCGAGCATTGGTCTCACGCGCAGTGATCAGGTGGTGGGCACCCTCCACTACATGGCGCCCGAGCAGATGGGCGGCGCGGCCCAAGTGGACCACCGCGCCGATCTCTATTCCCTGGGTGTGTTGCTCTACGAGATGTTGACGGGCGAACTGCCGATCGGCCGGTTCGCTCCCCCTTCGGCGAAATCGGCGGCTGGCGAGGAGCTCGACGCAGTGGTGCTCAAGTCCCTCGAGAGTGAGCCTGGCAAGCGCTACCAGCAGGCCCGCCAGGTCAAGACCGACCTCCAAGAGGCCGGGAGCCTTGCAGACGAGCCCGGTGAGGCGAGTGCCGTCGCGCGCCCCCAAACCAAGCCTCGGCCGGCGTCGCGTTTCGCACCGGGTCCACGGGTGGCTTGGGGCTCTTGGTTGGCGTTCGGCGTCGTGTTGGTGTCGAGCTTCGTGAGTTGGGGCGCCGCCAGGGGCAGAGAGCACGTCTGGGCCTGGGATGGGCAGGCGTACGGTGTGCCTTTTTGGATCGTCGTGGTTCTGGCTGGGCTCGTTGCAGCTCTGCGTACGGCGAGGCTGCAGGGAGGGGAGATCTCGCGTCTCGCGACCCTGGTGCCGGTGGGGTTGGGGTTGTGCTTGAGCTGCAGCGGGTTCGTTTGGGTCGTCGCGGAAGGTCCGCGTGCCGTGCCCGGGCCTGGCGGCGTGATCTCGTTGATGTGCTTCACGGCGTTGCTTCGGGGCGAGCTCTCGCCGAAGCGGCACGCTCGCCAGTCCTGGCTGGCCGCCCACGCGCGTCACCGGCGACACGCGCGTGGCTCGTGACGGGTGGGGTCCTCGCCGCCCGACTTGGGGTGCGCAGTGACCAAGAGAGACTGAGGGTAGACGGGTGGAGGGTGGTGTCCGCCCGTGTTGCCGTTCGGGTAGGGAGCAGCGTGGCCCCCAATCTCCGGATCGGCCTAGCCCGTGGTGTCCAAAACTGGTTCGGGCGGCTGCGGGCGCCCGGCCTCGAGTGGCCAACGACGCCAGCCTCGCGCCTGGCGCTACTCGCCGAAGTCGACGCGCACGCCGTTCGAAAGCACCGCTCCCAGCAGCCCGGTCGCATCGACGACTACGCCCTGCGCGAACAGCGCGACTCCGAGAAGAGCCGGCTCTGCCGGCACTGGTATGGGGATGGCGGCGAAGCCGGAAGTGTTGGTGGCGAAGCCAATGGCGACCGCGAGGGTCACGGGATCGACCAGAAGCGTGCAACCGCCGATGGGCAGGCTCCCAGGCCCAAGGGCGAGCCACAGCGCACCGGGCGCGCTCGGGCGTGCCGACGCCAGGTCCAACGCGAAGCTGGTGCTACCAAGGCGCGGGTTGCCGAACGGCCCGAGCGAGATCGTGCCGCCTGCGCCGGCACAGCCCAAGCCGTAGCGACTCGCCCTTGCGGGTGGAGTGCTGTCGAGCACCCAGGTGTCGACCCAGCGGCTGGCTGTACGGGAGGTGCCGCCATGAACCACGATCCGACCGGCGGCATTGTCGTAGGTGGCGGCATGCTCGGCGCGGGCCCCTGGTTCGGTCGCGGTCAAAAGCGGGGCCCAGTCGGTGCCGTCCCACTCCCAAGTGTCAGAGAAGTGAAGGATCGCGCGGCCGCCCAACAAGCTGGAGGCCGGCCCCGGCGCGAAGCCCCGCGCCTCGGCTTGCGCGGGGCGGATCCCGCCGACGAAGGTGCGCGGCGTGGTCCAGCACGCCAGGTAGTTGCGGTACAGAGCGTTGTACGTCGCGTGCCCCGGCCGCGTCCCCGTCGTGGTGCCCGACAGCGTGACCGGCCGGCTCCACGTCGCGCCCGCGTCGGTCGTGTAGGCGATCACTGCGCGGTTTCGGCCCGAGACGGGGTTGGTCTGAAAGGCGATGCCAGCGTCCCCGCGGGAGCCTCCGGCGATCTCGGCGTGTTGACCGCCGGCCCCGCCGAGCTGCTGATCGGCGCGCCACGTGGCGCCGAAGTCGGGACTCGACGCCACGTACATCTGCTGACGGCCGCTGCGGTTGTCGCTCCAAGCCACGTGCACGACCCCGCCGAACAAACCCAGCGCCAGATGGCCACAGTCGTGGCGCGCGGGGTCGTAGTCGCCGATGCGCGCAGCGGGGCCGAAGCTCGCGCCCCCGTCGCTGCTGCGCGCCAGCTGCACTTGGCGTCGAGCGCCGCCGCTGCGCGTCTCCAACCACGCCACCGCGACCCGCGGTGGCTCGACGCGGAGCCGCAAGATCAGGAACGCGTCGCGCCGCAACAACCCCGGGTCGAGTTGGATTTCCGGCCCGAACGTGGCGCCCCGATCGACGCTGCGCCGATAGAAGACGTCTCTATGCGAGGGGAGCGGGACGAGCATGGCGGTCCGTGCCTTGTAGGCCTGGTAGAGGCCTCGTCGTCGCCCCAGCGCTCGGCCGCCCGCGCTTCTCGAGCGCTACCGCACACCGTTGTCTTGGGCCTGCCGTGCTGCGCAGCTCGCAGGATTAAGTTGAGAATGAGTCTCAGTATCGATACAACGATATCATGACAAGACCCAACGGTCTCTTGTTCCTCTGCGGCTCGCTGGCGCTGTCGTCCGCGCTGGGTGCCCAGGTCTCACCCCACGTCCGCGCATTGCCGAAGGTGGCGACCGGCGCGTTCGGCAACTTTGATTTGTCCCTGCCGAGCGCCAGGAACTGGCGCGTGCAGTGCTGGTACTCGGGCAGCAACCTGCCGACGTCGTACGTGATCCGCGAAATCGGCCTCCGGCAGAGCTCCCGCATGCGAACCTCTGGCGCGGCGGCGGACCTGCAGATTCGGCTCGAGAACTCGAGCGAGACGTTCGGGTCTCTGAGCCCCAATCCGGATGACAACCTCACCGCGGCCGCGGTGGAAGCGTTCAACGACCGGCTCACGGTGCCCTCGACGCAGGCGAGCAGCGACCCGAACCAGGAGCTGGTCTGGATCCCGCTGAACAGTCCATTCGTCTTCACTGGCCCTCATCTCATCGTGGACTTCAACGTCCTCCGTCAGGTGGGGGGGCTCGCCATCGATGGACTGGTGCAGCTCGGTACCCCGAACTTGTTCCTCAGCGCCGGTTCGAGCTGCGGCGGGACGCTGTCTGGCACGGCGCGCAGTGCGGCTGGGCTAACGACGTTCACCTACGGCCTCTCCGGCGCCAACGGCAGTGCGCCTGCAGGCATCTTGCTGGGGCTCGAGAACGTGGCCAGTGGGCCGTTGCGCTATCCGCTCGACCTCGGCCCGCTGCTCGGGCTCAACGGTTGTGAGCTGGGTCTAGAGGTCATCGCCAGCGCCCCGATCACGACCAACCCGGCTGGCGAGGGCGACGTCTCCTACTCGTTGCCCCGGGGCACGCCGTTCACCCTGAGCGCGCAGTGCTTCTTCTTGACCCCGACACCGTCGGTGAGCACGACGAATGTCCTCAACACCATCGGCGGGAACACCGATCTCGCGAACGGAATCGCCGTCGCCGGTGCGGCGCGCTTCGGCCCCGCTCCTTACAACGCGTCACTGGTTCTTCTGGTGCGCTAAGCGGAACACACGCGCGCGTGGATCGCCGGCTCGATCCGGAGCCGGCGCGCGCCAGGGCGAAGGCTCTCCTTTGCCGTTCAGACTGCCGGCCGCCAGCCGCTTGCGCGCTCGTCACGGAACGCGACCGGTTTGGCCGCGCTGAAGCGCCGCCGCGCTGTTGGGACCAGTGGGGTGGAACAGCCGTCTCGGGCTCCTGCCGCCTACCGCGGGCGAAGCCGATAGCGTCGGTTGGGGAAATCCATCTCGAGGGACGTTCCGCCGATCAGCTGGAACGCAACAGCTAGCGGTGTGGCATCACCGACCGGCTGTCCTGGTTGAGAGTCGAACTGTGTCGACGTGGGCTGGAGGCGCATTCCCGCCGCGTCGAGCCAAGGAAGCCGCCCGTCACGCAACGGCCCGTTGCCGTGTTGCGCCCTCGCCAGGAACTGCCGGCGCGGCCAGTCCTTGATCCACACGACAGAACGGCCCGCGTTGAACGGGGCAAACCAGGATCGGCTGCCGTCCGGCAACGTGCAGGCGAACGCACGATGGCCCGAGATCGTGCACATTGGCTCGAAGTGCTCACCGCCGAGCGAGCCGGGCGGCCCAAGGCGCAGTGTCTTGGTCTGCAAGTCGAACGTGACACAGGTGCCCTCGAGGATTGGGGTTCCCACATAGCCAAGCACGCGGCGTTCGCCGAAGTCTTGGTGCTGGGACGATCGGGAGAACTTGAAGCGATCAGCGCGCAGCGGCCCGACCTCCACGCCCGAGGTCACCATGATCGTGTCGCCGGCCACGGTGTGTTCGTTCGACGCGACGAGGGCGTCGAAGACGTCCGGGAACAGCGATGCCGACTCCAGTAGGGGCTGTAGCGAGAACCATCCCTCCTCTGCTCCGGCACGGCCTTCGATCCATAGTTGTTCCGCGTCGTCGACCTCGATCTCGACAGCTTCCGTCCCGGTGAAGCCCGCGTATGGCTTCGGCACGGCGAGGAACTGCTCGTCGTCGACGGCCTCCGTCGTCCACGAATCGATCGTGGACTCGGAGCCCGCGGCAAGCGACGTGATTCGGTGCGGGAGCAGGCGCCCGGCGGCGCGGCGGTAGTCGCTCAGTTCGAGCGAGTACTGGTTGGACAGTGCTCCGTTGGCGTCGCAGTCCAGGCGGCGCGGCAGCATGCACGCGGGATCGATCAGGAGTCGGCGTTCGATCGGATCGCCCCGGGCGCGGAGACCGAGGATGATCGCATCGGCACTCGTCTCGATGAGTCGAGTGGAGAAGCCGCTGCCCTCACGGGCCCAGGCCCCGGAGACCGCGGCGGCCAACGACCGCGCCCAACCCTCGTTACTCGGTCCCAGGACCCTGAGTCCCCAACCGCGGTCCTCGAGAACGCCGGTGGGGCCGGCGACGACTTCGCTACGCCGGGGTCCGTCGAAGACCTCGCGAAAGCGACCGTCCCCCGCGTAGGCCAGCTTCAGGTCGACCGGCGAGCCGTCCTGGGTTCCGCGACCCCGTCCCACAAGGACGAGCTCGTCAGAGACTCGGTCCAACCGCAGCGCGCTGCGCACGGCCTTGGCAATGCGCTGCCCCTCGGCGCTGCTGTGCTCGATCGAGCTCGCGACCTCAGCAGCGGCGAGCCGTGCGATCGCCGACATGACCTCGGTGTCGCCCACGCGTCGCGTGGAGAACTCGATCTCACCGAAGACCGAGAGTATCTCTCGCGTCGCCTCCAACCTCCGCCAGACCGACTGTCGCGCCTGCGCGGACGCTCCCAGGCTCGCCATGATGTCGAGCGCCGTTGTCTGGCTGACCCGGCCTAGCTGCCCGAGGCGCCAGCCACTAGTGCGCCACGCGTGAACACTGTCCGCGAAACTAGCGTCGTCCGGGCCTCCGGCGCGGATCCGCTCTGCCAGCAGGTCCGAAGTCGCGATCAAGAGCACATCCCCGAGCATCTCTGCACGCAGGGTGAGCCCGCGGCCGATGAACGATGCCGCTGCGATCGGTACAAGCTCCAGGCCGCCGCCAACCCCCACAACCCGGCACCCCAGCTGACTCCCTACCTCCTCGAGCAGCACGCGGGCGAGGTGCATTCCAGCCGCGGCCGTCTTCGGTCGCGCGAGCACGGCGAAGGCGGGGCCCGACGCGTATGGCTCGCCAGGCTGAACGATCGTCCAGCCGTCCGCGGTGCCAAAGAACACCCATCCCTTCTCGAACACATCGACCGCCGACCGTAGCTGCTTCGCGGCATCCAGGAGCAGGCGTACCTCGGATTGGGCGTGCGTGGTGGGCGACGCCACGTCTCGGCGCATCTGGCGCGCAGCATCGGCGGCCAAGGCGAGAACGCTCGATGCGGCTTGCGCGACGCTCTCTGCACCCGAGCCACCCCACAGCTCAACGTGAGTGGGAATGTGGCGGAGGAGGCCGGTGGCGCCGAGAGTCGTGCGTGAGGTGGTTGGATGGGCGGCCCGAGCAACCAGGCCCTCGGCTGTCACGCTGACCGACGCGTTGCCGGTCCGGAGTGCGCTCTGGGCGACTCGCAGCACTGGCGCGTCGCACCGCTCCCAGGCTCTCCCCGGCAAGTCCTGCATTACCGCTCGAACGCGTGTCAGCTCTCCGTCGATGCCCGGCACGGCCCAGCGAGCTTGGACCAGGCGGTCGCGCTCCGGCGGGGACGCGGGCTCTGATGGGAGGCTGGCCTTGGGACCGAATGCCAGCCGGAGGCGTCTGGCCTCTCGCCGCAGCCGCAGCCGCAGCCTCAGGCCTCGAGGCAGAGTGCGGCGGAAGGTCTCGCTGACCTGGTCGGTGTCGATGCCGATGATGAGTGTGTCATTCGCGACGTCGACCTCGATCCCCGGCACGCCCACGTCCATCTGTTCGGCCACGAAGTCGGTGGCGTCTTCGAACCAACGCCGCGCGATCAAGGCAGTGCGGCACTCGACGTCGCAGCTCAGAGTCAGCCCGAGGGCCTGGCGTAGTCCGTCCGCGATCGCCGCCTCGATTTCATCGATCACGCTCCTGGCTACAAGCCGTCCCGCTCCCCGGATGCGCCTCAGCGCTTGGTTCGCTAGTCCTGCTTGTATGAGACCGGCCAGTGCGCGGGCGGACCCGCCGACTGCGAGGTCGACCTTGCGCGGTATGTGGGCTGAGGCAAGCCGGACCGCGGCTATGGCGGCGTCGGGAGAACCGCTGGCAAAGGGTTGGAGGCCCAGGCGTTCCAGCGTCGCCCTCGCCGTATCAGATTGGAGAAGACCCTCGATGATCGGCAGAGGATCGTCCACGTGGAGACCCAGCAGGGTTCCCGGCTCCGGGCCCCGTGCATGCTGCGCGGTGGTGTTTGCCCCGGTCAGTGCAAGAACGAGGAGCATCGCGATGCGCGCCGAATGTCGCCGTCGCACCCTGCCTCGGCCGGACATCTCGTCGACCGTTCGCCCGGCGCCGTGAGGCGCGCTGCGCACCGCCGCGCCGCGCTGCTCGCGTGAACCTTCCAGTTTCGTGGTAGTCATGAGGGGCAGCAACACAACGCTAGTGAGTCCCGTGTAGGGGCCGCGGACGTCCCTTGGGCCGCGGCTGGGTTCATCTGACGGGCGCCGGCGAGCTTACTTGATAATGAGACTCAATCGCAACATTGGCGATCGGGAAGGCGCTGCTCTGTCAGCGCCGATGGTGTGCCCGCGATCAGTGACACGGGGGTTCGAAGCGACCCCACGTCAGGCGACGAGGTCGCTCGCCCCGATGAGTTGCTTATTGGACGCGGCGTCGGTGGACCGGTCAGCGCGCGACCATGCGCGCCGCGTAGCTGCCGTTCTGGGGTAGCGTGACGACGGCGCCGTCTTTGGCGCGGAAGGTCAGCGAGACCGCGCCCCGGCGCCGGGCAAACCAGAGGGGCGACGGTAGGTCGACGTTGGTCCAGCGGTAGTCGCCTACGCCGGCCTTCCGCCCCTCGAGAGGCGAGGCCCCGGCCGAGGCGTGCTTGGCCACGACCGCCACCTTGCCCGAGCGTGGTTCGGTGGTGACCGCAAAGCGCACGTGCGCGTCGTCGAGTCGCCAGTCCACGTCGCCTTCGAACGGGCCCTGCGTCATCGCGCCAAGCGTGAGCACTTCGCCTACCTCCCACGCCATCAGGATGTACTTCGTGCCGTCCCGTTCGACCTCGGCGAGTCGTACCTCGCGTACGAAACCACCGGACTTCGGCCGTGGATCGTCGGCCGCGTAGCTCGGGATCTCGAGCACCGGCCCATCGGTCGGCGATTCGTCGCGAAGGCAATACAGCCGCGTGCCGGTCCGCACGAAGAAGGCGCCGTCGCCGGCCGCCACGCCGTACACCATGGGCTCGTCGTAGGAGTCGGAGCTCGAGCTGCTCCGCATCCGGGTGGCGGCGGCTTCCAGCTCTTCCCCGTCGATCTTGCCGTCGTCGTTTGCGTCGACCTGCGGGAAAAAGCGCTGCATCGAGGCCGGCAGCTCTTCCTTGACGATGACACCGTCACCGTTCTGGTCGGCCTTCTTCAAGCGCTCCACCGGCCCAGCGCGGCGCGAGGACTCTGGCGGTGACGGAACGTAGGTCTCCGGCGCCGGCGGAGCGTCGCCGTCCCACAACGCGTTGACGGCAACCTGCTCGAACTGCGGTCCGGCCTTGAGCACGGTGGTTTGACCGCCTCTTGCGAACACGTAGACGTGGCCACCGGCGGCAACCGGGGTCGCCCAGCAAAGGCCGGCCGTGCGTTCCTGGTAGTGCGTCTCGCCGGTCGCGGCGCTCAAGCAGGCCACGACACCGGCCTTGTTCACGTGGTAGACATAGCCGTCACTCACCAAAGGGCTCACGTAGTGACACGGTGCGCGTTTGGCCCGCCAGGCGATGGTCGCGCTCGGCGCGTCCCGGCCGCTGACTTCAATGCAGCAGCTGGCGCGCTGCGCCTTGCCTTCGCCGCGCCCGCCGGTGGCGGCGCCCGCGCCGGCGAACACCCGGTTGCCGACTACGGTCGCGGACGAGATCGAGTTACCACCAACGTCGTCGACCGACCACAGCATCGTGCCGGTGTTGGCGTCGTAGCCGTCGACCGTGCCACTCGAACTGATAATGACTTGCTCGCGCCCGTTCAGGGTCGCCACTACGGGCGACGTCCACGAACTTCTGGGCGTGCGGTCCGTCTTCCACTTGGTCTCGCCCGTCTCCTTGTGCAGGGCCAACAAGTATCCCGGCCCCGCGTGATCGATGAGCACGATGACCGAGTCGGGGGTCTGCGCCAGCGAGCTGCCCAGGCCGTGGCCGTTCTTGAACTCACCGTAGTCCTCGTTGAGGCGGCGGCGCCAGAGCTCATCGCCATCATGGGACAGCGCGAGCACGTCGCCTCCCTCGAAGAATGCGTAGACACCCGCGTCGTCGACGACCGGTGTCGGGGCCGCTCGGCTCTTCATGCGGTAGTTGGCGGCGGGGGCGGTCGTATCGATTGACCGCTTCCAGACGGTGTCCCCGGAATTCGCGCGCAACGCGAAGACGAGGCTTCGTTCCTTGTTCGGTCCTTCGACGGCGGTCAGGTACAGCCGACCGTCCCAGAGCAGCGGTGTCGATTGCCCGTAGCCGGGCAGTTCACGTTGCCACCCGATCCCCTCGGACGGTGACCAGTGAACCGGCAGGTCCGCGGCGGCCGTGCAGTTCGTGCCGTCGTTGCGGAAGCCGGGCCAGCGGGCGCCGGCTGTGGCCTGGGCGTGGGCGCATGGGACGAAGACGGTCGCCATTCCGGCGCACGTCACAGCTACCTGGTGCCAGTTCATGGTTCAGCGGTTGGCGCGCGCGCTCGGGGAAGTCGGCCGGCTTGCGTCAACGGCGGTGGGATGTTATGAGATTCGGTCTCAATAAGCAAGATCGCCGCCGCTGCCGACCCTATGCCTTCTACCCTCCCCGTGTCCGTTGCCGCCGTCGTCGCCTTGGCCGGCCTGGCGCTGTCCCACGCCGCCGACACTGACGCGCTCGATCCGATCGAGTGGGTCCACAGCTACCCCGAGGCGTTGGAGCAGGCCAGGGCGACCGGCTTGCCGATCCTGCTCGAGTTTCGGTGCGCGCCTTGAGTGAACGGACGCCGTTTTGATGCACAGGTTGTGCTCACCGACAAGTCCACCGCGCGCGGCAAGCTGATGTCGCAGTACGTGTGTGCCCGCATCACCAGTATGAAGGGCATCAACATCGGCCTGTTCGAGTTCGATCGTCACAACGCGATTTACTTCTTCGTGCTCAACGCAGACGAGCACATCTATCTGCGCTACGGAGGCCGCGACGCCGCATCTGCGAGCAGCTACCTGGACCTAGCCAGCTTCGAGCTGGCGCTTGAGACGGGATTGGAGCTGCATGCGGCCGGCACGGCTGCACCGCCGCGCGCGCCGAAGCCGGCGGCTGAGTACCCGCGCGACATCGCGCTGCTGAACGAGAACGTTGTGGCTCGCGGCCGTTGCGTGGAGTGCCACCTGATCGATGACTTCCGCAACCAGGAGCTCGAGCAACACGGCCACCTCGACAAGTTGCGTTCGATGTATCGGTCGCCGGACATCAAACGGCTCGGGCTGCTGCTCGACGTGTCAAGGGGTCTGGTCGTACGCAAGGCCAAGGATGCCGCCGCCGCGGCCGGCATCGAGGCCGGGGACAAGATCACCCGGCTAGGCGAAACGGCGGTGCACACGTTCGGCGACCTGCAGTTCTACTACGACCGGACGCCGCGCGATGCCCGCTCGATCGAGCTGACGGTCGAGCGTGACGGCAGCGACCGGACCATGACGCTGGAGTTGCCGCAGCAGTGGTGGCGAACCGACATCAGCTACCGCTACTGGTCAGTGGACCCGCTGGTCTACTTTGAGTCTCGGCCGCTGACGGTCGACGAGAAGCACCAGCACGGGTTGCCGATTGCTGGGTTCGCTAGCGTCGTCACCAAGGTCGACCTCGCCGCCGCGCTACGGGGTGCGCACACGCTTGCGGTCGGTGACATCACCCGCGCCGTCGACGGCGTCGACACCGATGACGTCGCCGACAGTACCGATTTGTTCATCAAGCTGCGCCATCGTGCCGGCGCCAAGGTCACGCTCGACGTCCTGCGCGACGGCGAGCCACTCGAAATCGCGCTCCAGACGGGACGCCAGTCGTTCCGGAAGTGATCCCTCCGATGTTCGCGCACCGTCACGATCCCACCGCGTGGCTTTGGCCCACCGCGTGGCTTTGGCCCACCGCGTGGCTTTGGCCCACCGCGTGGCTTTGGCCCACCGCGTGGCTTTGGCCCACCGCGTGGCTTTGGCCCACCGCGTGGCTTTG
>JBCCGH010000135.1:0-26880 GCA_039029375.1 Planctomycetota bacterium | reverse complement strand
CTATGAAACACAGTTTAGTTACTCTGCCTCAGGAACACATCTACAGATTATAGCAGATAACGAGCATATGCTGCCATCTGAGGAGTGATACCAACGCGACCCTTCTCGTCGAAAATGTCCACGAGTCCAGCACTCGCCTTCAGCCTCGCTAAATGTGACATGCACAATTCGGCCTCCAGCCTCGCACGCGCGACTCACGTCATGCGTGACTTGCCTCATGTCCGGCGCCCGGTCATCAAGGTGACATGCGGCCGATAAAAAGCGCACAGACAAACACACAACTTTGTTTTATAAGTATAGATCCCAAACAGGCAATATCTGCATCCTTTTGTACATGGGAGTGACTGAAATTATGAAAGAATAAAAAAGAAAACAAGGCGGAGACTAGTCCTATGGTGATTGCATTGAGGCTAAGGACAATAGACCGCAGGGGAGTAATCCTTTAAAATATCTACCTCAGGATTTGGTCTTGTCTCTACGAAATTATATTGAGATTGTAATGTTTTCTCTTTGGAAAGCATCATGATCCTATGAGTGTGTTTGTTGCTGCCCAACAGCAGATTGTCTGTTTTGGTGTATCTCTCTTCAGGGACTGCCTGGTCACGCACATTTTATACCAGCTGGCATCGCTGCTCACAGACTACTCCAGGATCTCGGCAAAGTGCTAAAGGTCTGTTCTTTGACTTTGACTCTGTTGCAACGGTATCAATCATTGCGTTTGCTAGCATACCACTTCACTTGAGCTGTGCTGATATATCTGGTCTGAGTGACTGCTAGGTACATGCACATGATGTCATACGAACTCTCTGTGCCCTCAAATGCACCTTTGCTAGCTCCCCTTGCAGTGTCTGCTCTGGGAATTTCACTCAGCCGGGTTTACGTCTTCCTGGCTCAAACCTGTCGGTCGGGTCTCAGAGGTTGACTTGGGGCGAAATGGATGTTGTGGCTTCTTGCTAGACAAACCGGGTCACCTTTGACTCAGCTCATTTTCTCCAGGTGAGGCATGATGTGGCTCAATCGGGTCCCTGATCCTGCTGGTCCGGCTCTGGAACAGGCAATCCCCTTAGTGCTGATCTATGTTGCCTCTCGTACTTGCTTTCTTTCTATCCCACAGAAATGCCTAGAAACTGTCCAGGAAGAACCCCCAGCACCTCTCATCATTCGTTCTACCAGCAATCCCTTGAAGCTGAAGATCAACTCCAAGGCACTCACGCAGGCTGAGGAGAGAAAGTCTAAGAAATCTCATGGGAAAGTGACCAATAACAACAGCACAATGAGGTAACTTTCCGAGACATGACATCATCATGTTGCTGCCTGCGCATTGAAGGTGTGGAGTTTTCATGGAGACAAGAAAGTCAGTGATATCTCTGGTGTATGCTCTGTGATTTCTTTGCATCATGCATTTGATCACGTCTGAAAGCAGTTGAGAATAAAGAGAAGCAGAACAGGTTGTACATGCTGTTGTAGGTAAAGCTTCTCATGGCAATATTTTCCCTAGTTCTGTCTATGTTTCTGCAATGTCTTTCAGGTCCAGTGTTTGTTTCTTGTGTGTCTGCCTGTGTGCTTTGGTCAGTTCTGAATCACCGCATGCTCACCCAGTAGCAGAAGTAGTTTCAGGAACGCGCTTGAAACTTGTCCTGGGACCTAAGCCGCCAAGCTGTACGTGAAACTGCTGGCTTTGTTTTCTTTTTCTTTTTGTCTACTTTTCACTACGGCAATCATCTCTGTTAAGCAACTTTTTCCAAACTGTGGGCTCAGAAAACTGACTGGCTGACACTGCATTTACTTGGAAAGTGCACTGTGTTAGCTTTAGTCCTTTTTTGCATTGTGTTTTTGTCTTGCTTTTGATTTCTGCCTTTATGTCCTCACCCTTTTTATATTAGCCGTTCTCTATTTCCGTTGAAGTGCGTGTCGCGCAGGTGGTACACCGCCTGGCGGCCGCTGGGTAGGTTCGGCACACGCCGCAGCGGCTCGAGCAAGTCCACGTAGGCGATTCCCGCGGCGTCCAGGAGCGCTGCGGTGCGCCGCTGCGGCGCCCAGCGTCCTTCGCTGCCAGCGGGCAGCGTTGGCGCGACGCGCTCCCAGAGCGCGTCGTCGACCTGAAACTGGTCCGGCAGCAACACCACGAGGAGCGGCGTGGGCGCCACGGCCCGGCCCATCGCGCGCAGGGCGGCGTCGAGGTGGCGGTACATGTCCGCGCACACCTCGCGGCGTGCTGCCGACAGGAGTTGATGCGCGCGGCTGCGCTCGACCTCCTCGAAGGCGGGCGGCGAGAACGTGGCGACTTCGCGCTCGGGGTCGCGCAACCAAGGGAAAGCCTCCAGGCACTGGTCCCCCGTGAGCAGGCGATCGGTGACCATGCCGAAGACCTTGCCCACGCCGTCCCGAGTGCCGCGCTCCTGTTGCTCGGCACGGAGCCGGAGGAGCCGGCGGGGGACCTGCAGCAGCAGGACGTTCTCCGGCACGAACCAGGAGCGCAGGGTGGGATGCGGATCGAAGCGGAACGACTCCATCGGGTCGTTGCCGAGGAACAGCTGGACCAGGACCAGGTCCGGGCTGAGTCCTTGCGCCTCGCGCTCCCAGAGCAGGAGATACTCGGCGGGTCCGAGCGCCGGGAAGCCGAGGTTGTGGACGTCGACGCCTGGCAGCTGGGCCTCCAAGCGCGTGGTGAAGTGGAGCCCATGCGGGACGACGCCGGCGCTGAACGAGTCGCCAATGCTCACGACGAGCGAGCGTTGCGGCTCGCGGCCTGTCACCTCGACGTCGTAGTGGCCGGCTGTGTTGCACGGGAAGCCGTAGCGCAGGGTGCCGGCCGGAAACCGCCGCAACGCGAGCTCGCGCTCCGCATCACCGGAAGGCTGAGCGAGCAGCGGGGTCGGCCAAAGGTGCTGAAGGAGGCGTAGGCCTAGCTCCGCGCCGAGGGCGCCCAGCGCCAGGCCAAACAGCGGCACGCCGATCCGGTGCGTCCAACGGGGCAGGCGCCGCAGCCGTGGCTCGACGGCGACGGCCATCGCGAGGAGGCCGCCAAGTACCGCGGCGCTGGCCTGCAACTTCGCGATCGTGAAGGGCTCGACGCGCCACAGGAAGCCCAGCCACGCCGCGACCCCGACGATGCTGACGAACACGAGCAGGCGTGGGCCTGGGCCCGGCCCCCCGCGGGTCCAGCGGTGGAGGACCAGCAGGAGTCCCGACAGTGCCGTGAGGGCGCACGGCGCGGCCAGGATCAGCAGTCCCCGACCCACCCGCACCGGCTCCACCGCTCGCAGCCAAAACCACAGTAGGTCGACGGCCAGCCACACGCTGGCCGCCAAGGCGGCGCCGACCGTAGCGAACGCGAAGTGCCGGGACGCTGGCAAGACGTTTGGATGGTAGCGGCCGGGATACACCTCTGCATTTCATCAAAAAGGCGTGGGCCGCAAAGGCTCGGTCGCGCGGCGCGTTCGGCGACACCGCCACAGGACCGGTCAAAGTCGGCGTTAGCAGGGGCTGTCCGCCGGCTTTCGCAGAGGGTTAGTTTGCTGGGCGAGAAGTTGTCTCGACCGCAGACCTTCCCAACCAACAATGCAAGCACGACGAGTTGTCTTGTCTGCGGTCCTTGTGGCCGGAGTACACGGTCTGGCGGGGGCGCAGGTCCCGGCCGATATCCTCCACGTCACCCACGAGCCGCACGCCCGGCCGGGCGCCCCGACCGTCGTCTCGGCGATCTCCAATCGGGTGCCATTCGACCTCGCCGCGTTGCTGCCCTATGACCCGGGCCGCGGGCCGATCCCGGCGCCTTGCGTGATCGAGCCGCTGGGCTGCTTGGGGTTGTTCAGCGGTGGACTGGTGGGCGCGACGTCGGTCCGCGGCCGCCTCGACCTGGCGTTCAACATGCCGCGGCTCAGTACGCCACCCGTGCCGTTCCTGATGCTTGGTGTCGACTCGCGCACGCGGAAGTGGGCGGCATCGCGGCTGCAGACCTTCATCTTCAAGGTGCCCTTCGCCTACCGCGTCATCGACCCGAACCAGCCGCGCGACCCACACTGCAAAGCGCTGGGAGACATCGATGGCGACGGTCTGCTCGATGCGCTCGCAGCGTCGTCGAGCGGCGAAGATGGCCTCTACTGGTATGACTACGCGCAAGGGTGGGCCAAGCACCGGATCGCCACGGGCAACTTCACCACCGATATGCAGGCGGCGGACCTGGACGGCGACGGCGACGTGGACGTGGTGATCCCCTCGTCGACGTTCGGCGAGTTGCGCTGGTATGAAAACCCGCGCCCGAGTGGCAACCCGCGCGGGCCGTGGACAGCGCACGTGCTCGGGGGCGCCGGGAGCACGCACGACGTGGAGGTGGGCGACCTAGAAGGTGACGGCGACCTCGACATCGTGACCCGCGCGGCGGGCGGGCTCATCACGACGGTGTGGGTGCAACGCAGCCCGGGCAACTGGACTGGGGTGGTGGCGCACACCCGTGGTGGCGAAGGCACCGCGCTCGGTGATATGGATCGCGATGGCGATCTGGACATCGTGCATAACGGATTCTGGGTCGAGACCCCCAGTGACCCCGCGACGGGCAGCTACATCCAGCATGACTTCGCCAGCGGCTGGCCGGCGTTGGTCGGCGTGCACGCCGCCGATATGGATTGCGACGGTCGGCTCGACGTCGTCATTGCCCCGTCGGAGACCGCTAGCGGGCGCCTGTCTTGGTATCGGGCTCCTGCCAACCCCCGGGCGGGCGGCTGGCAAGAGACCGTCATCGACGGCGACGTGTCGTTCCTGCATACGTTCAAGGCCGCCGATATGGACAATGACGGCGATCTGGACGTCGTGACCGCAGAGATGCATCAAGCGCGCGATCGCTACGTCGGGATCTACTACTGCCACGACAACGGCGCTCGTTGGCATCAGGAGGTGCTGTCCGCCACCGGTTCCCACAACTTGCGGGTTGGCGACATTGGCGGTGATGGCGACTTGGATGTGTTCGGTGCCAACTGGAACAACGGCGCTGCGCATGGCGCGCCGATCGAGTACTGGGAGAACCAGCTGAACGGCTACAAGCGCCCCAAGCTACCCCTCAACCGATGGGCGCGGCGCGTGGTCGACCCCAACAAGCCATGGGTCGGCATGTTTGTGGAGATGATCGACCTCGACCGGGATCGCCGGCGCGAGATCATCACGGCCGGCCACTACTATCGCTACAGCGGCTCGCCGGGCGGGGGGTGGACGCGCCGTGCGTTCGGCGGCGCGCTCTTCAACGTGATCGCGGTTGCCGACTTCGATCGGGACCTCGACTTCGATGTGCTCGGCACCAACGGCAAACCGAGCGGCAACCAGTTCACCTGGGCGGAGAACGACGGGTTCGGCAACTTCACGTTGCATCGCAACGTGCCAGACGGCGCCGGTGACTTCCTTCAGGGGGTCGCCGTGGCCACGTTGACGCCCGCGAGCCGGTGCCAGATCGGACTGTCCTGGCACATCGGCGGCGTCGGGACCCAGCTCCTCGAAGTGCCAGATCAACCAGCCAGCCAGCCGTGGCGCTGGTCGCGGATCTCGACGCTGTCCCAGGACGAGGCGCTTTCCAGCGGCGACCTCGATGGTGACGGCCGCCTCGACCTGTTGCAGGGGACGCGTTGGTTGCGGAACACGGGTGGCGGTTGGCAGCAACAGACGCTGAACCCGACCGGTGGCAAACCGGACCGGAATCGACTCGCCGATATTAACGGCGATGGACGAATGGACGCGGTGATCGGCTACGAGGCCGGCAGTGCTCTCGAGCGGGTGGCGTGGTACGAGGCGCCCGCCTCGCCGGGCGGGACTTGGACCGAGCACGTGATCGCGCGGATCATCTCGCCGATGAGTCTCGATGTAGGCGACATCGATCACGACGGCGATATCGACGTCGTCGCGGGTGAGCACAACCTCGCGCAGCCGGCACAGGCCCGCGTCATCATTTTCGAGAACGTGGATCGGCGGGGCGGCAAGTGGCGCCAACACGTCGTCCACGTCGGCGATGAGCACCACGACGGGACCCGCCTGGCGGATGTCGACTCCGACGGTGACTTGGACATTGCGTCGATCGGCTACAACAACCCGGCGATCGTGCTGTACGAGAACCTGGCGCTGCCCTGACGCGGGCGGGCGCTGCCGGCCGGATGCGCTCGTGCTGCGCTTGGCAATGAGCGCGATGCCATGGTGGACTCCTGCCCGCGCGGCGGTCGATCGTCGGGGAGTTTGCGCGCTGCTCCCGTTGGCGTAGTGTGTTACGCCCATACATCCTGCCCGAGGGGATTGCTGCAGGCGACCCTCGCATAGATCCAATGAGTCGAACCAACGTGCGTCTTCTGGAAGCCCTCCCTCTCGCCCTGTTGGCGCTTGTCACCTCCTGCCAATCGGTCGAGGAGACGGGCGATCGTCGTGGCCCCGCCGATGCGACGTTTGCCGAGCTGGAGCGCTCGCTTTCGCGCGAGCCGCGCGATGCATCGTTCGTCGAGCCTGAGACCGAGCGCAGCTCGCTCACTCTGCCGACCGGCAACGTCAACACCAGCGCCGTGACCCTCGAGAAGATCGCGCCGAGCGTCGCGTCGCCGGGCCAAGAGTTCGAGTACACGCTCGAGGTCACGAACCTCACCGAGAACTCGCTGGACGAAGTCGTGGTGACGGACTCCGTGCCCGGCAACCTTCGGTTGGAGTCTTCCGAGCCGCCGTTCGAGATGCGCGACGACGGCGTCGCCCGCTGGGCGCTGGGTGCTTTGCCGGCGCACGGTCGTCAGTCGATTCGGGTGATCGGCCGCGTCGTCGGGGCGGGGGACGTCACGAGCTGCTCGACGGTCGACTACGTGGCGCGGGTGTGCACGACGATTCGCGTGGTGGAGCCGATGCTTGAGATCGTGAAGTCGGCCCCGGCTAACGCGCTCCTGTGTGAGCAGATCCCCGTTGAGTATGTCGTGACCAACTCCGGCACCGGTATCGCTCGCGACCTGCGGCTGATCGACGACCTCGCGGCCGAGCTGAACGCCATCGATGGCCGGCCGATCGAGTTTGCGATCGATGCGCTCGGGCCGGGTGAGTCACGGGTGTTCTCGGCGATGCTGCGGGCGGACGCCCCGGGCGTCTTCACGAGTGCTGCCTCCGTGGGCGGCGAGGGGATGCGGGTTCAGTCGGCGTCGACGGAGACCGTGGTGCGCGCGCCGCGGCTGCGGCTCGATGCCGAGGGGCCGGCGCGATCGATTCTGGGCCGCGAGGTCACCTACAGCTTCGCCGTCGTGAACGACGGTGACGCGGTCGCCGCTGGGGCGCGCGTCTCCGCCTGGGTGCCGGCCGGCACCTCGTTGGTCGGCGCGACGATGGGTGGTCAGGCGTCCGGCGGGGATGTGGTCTGGGACCTGGGCGACGTGCCGCCCGCCAGCGAGCGGACCGTGTCGATGACCCTGCGGCCGGAAGGCAACGAACCGATCAAGACCACCGCCACGGTCGACGCGCAGTGTGCGCCAACCGTGAGCGCCCAGGTCGGCACCGAGTTGATTGGGATTGCGGCGATTTTGCTCGAGGTCGTCGACGTCGAAGACCCGATCATGGTGGGTGACTCCAACACCTATGAGATTCGCGTGACGAACCAAGGCAACGCACCGGGGACGGGCATCGCCATCACCTGTCGGCTCGAGGACACGATGGAGTTCGTGTCGGCCACGGGTGCGAGCGATGGTACGTGCTCCGGCTTGGACGTCACCTTCACCCCGCTGGCGACTCTGGCGCCGCGCGAGCGGGCGACGTGGCGGGTGATGGTCAAGGCGGTCGACGAGGGCGATGTGCGCTTTGGCGTGCGCCTGACGAGCGACCAGAAGAAGCGCCCCGTCGAAGAGACCGAGGCAACGACGTTCTACAAGTGAACAAACGGCTGACTCTGTTCGCGGCGCTGCTGGGCGGTTGCGCGACGTACGGAGTTCCCCTGCCCGAGGTGGCCGCGGACGTGAACTCCACGCTGTACGTCGGGCCCACTCTGCTGCGTCCTGGCGACCGGCTCGACCTGCGCTTTCCGCGCAAGGTGGACTGGAATGAGGTGAGCCTCATCCGGGAGGACGGGCGCGCGGGGTTCCCTCTGCTCGGCGATCTGCGGGTCGCGGGCATGAGCCTGGCGGACCTCAACGAGATGCTGGAGGAGCGGTATCGGTCCACCCCGGAAGCGCCCGAGGTGGTTGCAGATCTGGATGATCCAGGCCAGCAGGGACGACAGGGTTCTCGAGCCGTGACCGTCACGGGCGAGGTGATCAATCCCGGGCTCGTGGAGCTCAGTGGCGAGCGGCTGACGCTGCTCGAAGCACTGGGCCGAGCCGGTGGACACCTCAAGGCGTCGGCGCTGCTCGGCAACGTACTGCTGCTGCGCCGCTCCCCGTCCACCGGTGCGTATCGCGCCTGGCGAATCGACGCGCGGTTGGACTACTGGGATCAGAGCGAGCCGGTCTACCTGCAGCCGAACGACCTGGTCTTCGTGCCGAACACGCCGATCGACAACGTGAACATCTGGATCGACACCCACATCCGCCAAAACATCCCGTTCCCGGGACTGGTGCCGTTCGCGCTAGGTGTGTCCGTCAGCAACTGAGGGTCCGGGAGGCCGCCGGATCGATGCCGCACCACGGCTGGCGGAGGCTGGCGTCGCGGTCCGCTATGCGCCCTGGACGGCGGAGCGGTATGGCTCGGGGGCGACGCGGTGCGCGAGACGCTCGAGGCGCGCGAGGCGGTCCTTGAGGCCCGGAGGCGGCGTCGCGCCGACCAACTCGAGGGTGCTGGCCCACCGGTGCGCGTAGTCGTGGCGACGAAGGCATTCGGCGATGTTGCGCTGGCGCACCAGCTCCACCCGTTGGGGGGCGTCGTCCAGGTCCCGAATGAGCGCTAGCGGGTTTTCGCAGTCATAGGGCATCGGCGCTACGGCGTCGGGCCAGTCGAAGGCTGCGTGGTAGGAGGGAATGTCTGGGGCGTAGCCGATCAGGGCCGCGCCACCAGCGGCGCCCTCGAAGAAGCGGTAGCCGAGCTCACGCTGGCCGGCGGTGTCGTGCGGGGCGTCACCCTTGCCATGGTTCACGACGAAGTAGCGGGTTCGATGAATCTGGTCGGCGAGGAACGCGCGATGCTGATCGGGTCGGGTGACCCGACTGTTGCCTTCGCGAGTGTCGAACACGTAGCAGAACGAATCGGGGTTGCGTCGCGCGTGGTCTAGGAGCGCCTGGTGCATGCGCGGCGCGCGGCGGCCAATCCACAGCACGTCGATCGTCCGCGACGGTGGCGTCGGCGGCGGGGTGAAGGTGAGCGCGTCCACACCGGGAGCCATGTAGGCCACCCGCGTCGTCAGGATCTTGGCGAGCTCCGGCGCCGTCGCCTCACACCCGAGGAGCACGAGATCGAACGCGTTCAACCGCTCCAACGTGCGTCGGTAGCAGAGGTCCTTGAGCCACATCTCCTCGATGCGACAGATCGCAATGCCGCACCGCGCGCGCCAATCTTGGACCGCGTCGAGCGCGGCGGTGTCGTTGACGTTCTCGCCGTGAAAGAAGAATAGCTCGTAGTCGCGGTCGAGGTGAATCATGCCGGCGCGTTGGCTGGCCTTGATGGTCCAGCCGAACCGGCGATCGAGCCGTTGTGATGCTCGCTCAAGCCAAAAGCGAAGGCCCGTGTTCCGCAGCATGGGCACAGCGATGTCCGCGTCTTCGACCGCGGCCACCACGTCTTCCATTTCATAGAGCGTGCAGCGACTGAGCGTCGGTTGCAGGGCGCGCTGTGACACCAGGAGAACGCGAGGCTCTCCCGTCGATTGGGTGACTAGACCCATGACGGACCTCGTGGGCGCCCCCGCCATTCTGCGGCCGCGGGGTTCTTGGCTCCCCGCCAGGCTAAGATCAGCCGGGGCCGGTTCCCGTTCCCTCCCGAGGTCTGCGACTTTCTCTCTTCCATTGATGTGCTCAAAGGCGGCGCGGCGGGCTCGATTCCGCCGGTCCCGCCGCGTCTTGCCGTAGGTTTACCCGGTTGCTGTTCGATCTCGCAACCCCGGTAGCATTGCCGTGTTGTGGCGCTTTGCTAACGTCGCGCGAGCCCCGCCTCTGGCGCGCCGGAACGGCCGGTTGCTAGGGCGGTCCGACGCGCATCCGCAGCCCAGAGACCCGCTTCATGGCGTCCGTCGTTTCTTTGGATTCCGCAACTCCACCGGCCAGCCAGCGCGGCCTTGGCTGGCTTGTCGCCACGTTGCTGACGCTCGGCCTCGCCCAGCGCGCCGCCCCGTTGCTCCTCGGTGGGGAGCGCGTGTTCCGCCAGTTCCCGACCGAGGACGGCTACCTCATGTTAACGATTGCCAGGAATCTGGCGCTCGGCAATGGGATGGCGACGGCGGCCGGCACGATGCCCACCAACGGCACCCAGCCGTTGGCCACCTTCCTCTACGCCCTCGGCTTTGGTGCGGCCGACGGCGAACGCCTGGGCGGCGTCTGGCTGGCGCAGCTCGCGGGCCTTCTCGTCGCCGGGCTGAGCGCGGTGTTGCTCTACGGGCTCGGGCGTCGCTTGCTGCACGGCGGTGGGGCTCGACCGATCGCGGCTCTCGCCGCGGCGGCTTGGTTCGCCTCGCCGGTGGTCGTCCGGCACTCGATGAACTGTCTCGAGACCGGGCTCTACGCGCTCCTCTTGATCCTCGCGGCTCGGCTCGTCCTCGCCCGCTGGGGGGCGTCGTGGCACCGATGGTCGGGGCCGACGCTGCTGCAGATCGGTGGGCTGTTGGGCGTCCTGTTTTGGGCCCGCAACGACGCGTGTCTGTTCATCTTTGCCGTGTGTCTCGCGCGGCTATGTTTGGCGCCGGCGTCACAGCGTGGTCGCGGCTTGCTGGAGGCGGTCGTGATCGGCCTGACTGCGGTCGCCGTTGCAACCCCCTGGCTGCTCCACAACTGGACGGCGTTTGGGCACATCGTCCCGATCAGCGGCATCGCGGAGTCGTTTACCGCGGAGTTCGGGCAGAACCTGCGTTGGGCGCCGGCCGCCATGGCCGAGTTCGCGTTCTTACCGCTACAGATCCCAGAGTCGCTGGAGGAGTCCTTGGCGGTGCAGGTCGGCGCCGCGCTCGCGGTGGCTGTGGCTGCCGTCCTGGCCGCCCGCTGGGCGCGCCGCGCGCCATCGCCGGCGCGGGCTCTGTGGTTCGTGTTGGGGGTCTTTGGCGGCGCCCTGGTCGCGTTCTACGGCCTCTACTTCGGGGCGTTCTGGTTTCTAAGCCGCTACTTCTTCCCGCTCTCGCCGTTCGTGGCCTTGGTCTGGGCGGCGGCCGCGCACCGGGGCGTGGCGCTGGTGGCGCGACCGCTCGTGGTGCGCGTGGCCTTCGCCGTCTTGCTGTGTGGTTTGGTGACGGCGAGCGGTGTCCGCACGTTTCGCCGGGGCTCGAACCAGGGGCATTTCCAGGTGGTGGAGTGGGTCCGGACGCACGTGCCCGAGACCTCCTGGGTCGCGGCCACCCAGACGGGGACGTTGGGGTTCTTCCACGACCGGACGATCAACCTGGATGGCAAGGTCAACCCCGCCGCCCTGCGGGCGCGGCAGGAGCGCGGCGATGTGGTCGACTACATCATCGACTCGCCGGCCCAGTTCCTGGCCGACTGGCACGGCTTGTCGCAGTGGGTCGACCTGCTCAAGGGCCACTTCGTGACCCGGGTCGAGGATCCGGTCGCGAACCTGACCGTGCTCGAGCGCGCGCCGTAGCCAGGATTCGCGCGCCAGCCGCGAAGCGCCTGACGCGAATCCTGGTGCGGGACTGCGGGCCTTGGCCCAGGTTCTCAGGAGTTTGCCGCTAGCGGGCGACCTCGATCGAGATGCCGGGGCCGGAGAGCCAACCGAGAGGGTTGCGGCCCGGTGCCGCGACGAACCACTGGCCGAAGTATTTGGTGCCAACGAGGGCGGCCTCGGCGGGCATGCGGACCCGGAGCGATGCGAAGTTGCTGCTGACCGAGCCGAGCCAGACGTTGTCGGGGGCCGCCAGGAAGGAGCAACCGGGTGCGCCAATCCCATCGAGCGCCAGGGGCAAGCTCTGGCCGCGGGCGGAAGTGCGGCTGCGGCCGACGATGAACTGCACCAGGCCCAGCTGGAAGGGCGCCGCGACTTCGACGAAGAAGTCTCGATTGCCGAGCGACGGGCGTCCGCGCGCGGCGGTGCGCACGCCGCCGCAGCCGTTGCCGTAGAGCTGGACGTAGCTCTGCGAGAACTCGCGCGCGCCGACATCCGGGATCTCCGACGGCGTGCGGTTGGCGCCGGCGAGGTCATCGAGGACGGGGACCGAGCCACCGACGTTGACCGCGGGTGAGCCCACCTGCAGCGAGAAGTCGCCGCCCGCCGGATTGACGAAGAGTGGGTCCACGCCGCTCAGGTTGTCGGCAGGCTCGTAGCTGGCGCGCCCGGTGGCGAGCACCGTGCGCGACGTGCGAGGCGCGAACAGCAGGGTGTTTTTGATCTTGGCGGGCGCGCCGCCGTGCTGGTCGATGTTCGCCAGGACGAGGTTGCTGCCCGAGCCCGCGGAGTAGATCGTGTTGTGATAGATCTGCGCCCCCGACGGCACCGGTTCGTTGCCTCGCCGTGTGATGAGGACGCCGGTCAGGTCGTTGGCGCCCTCGGCGACGATGACGTTGTTGCGAACCGTCGTGTCGGCGCTGTTGATGTAGTAGGCGATGCTGGTGCGGCCTTCGGCGTGCAGCTGGTTGCGCTCAATGAGCACTTCGCGGATCGCTTCGTCGGCGCCGGTGTATTGGGGGCCGACCGTGACCGCCCAGTCGGCATTGCAGCGAAACGTGTTGCCGACGATGGCAATGCGCTCGGAGTAGCGCCCGTATCGCGACGGCGCCTGCTGCGAGTGCAGCTTGATGATGTGGCGGTCCGAAGCCGGGTAGGACAGCGTGTTGTCGGCGATGACGCAGCCGCGGGCGAAAGCGATGCGCAGGGTGTGTGTGACGCTGCTGCGCTCAAACGTGTTGCCGACGAAGGCCAGCCGTTCGCCGCCGTTGTAGACCGCGACGCCGGCGAAGTTCTGTAGGCGGCAGTCGACGAAGAACAGGTGGTCGTGGGGATCGGAGCCCCAGTACTCGACGATGTCCTGTGACACGACGAACGGCGTCCCAAAGCCCAGGGTCGCGATCCGCAGGAAGAGCGTGCGCTCCGTCCGGTCCGTCGCGTCGACGATGCCCTTGCCGCCCGCGGGCTCGAAGATCAGGTCGGCGACCGTCAGGTCCGAGCCCTCGATGTTGAACACGTAGCTCGTGTTGCCGGCGCGCACGCGCGGGTTGTTGGCAAAGATGCCATGGGCATCGGGATTGAGGCCCTGCCCGAACGCGCCGATCTGCCCGCCGCGAACCCGCATCATGTGCGAGCGTTGGTTGGCAAACGTGTCGCCGCGGCGAAAGAGCAGCCGCACGTCTGCAGCGAAGTGCTGCATGGCGTCGTCGAACGACGACGAGCGCACGCGCTTGGCGCCGGCCGGTGCCCCGGTGAAGTCGCCGTTGGCTGACACACAGACGGTCTTTTGCCCGGGAAACACGACTGCCGGATCCTCGACCACGATGTCGATCGTGCGCGTCCGCGTGCCCGATTGATCATCCGTCACCGACACCGTCACGGTGTAGGTGCCGGGCTGCTCGAAGACGTGCGCCGCGATCGGGCCGGTCGCGGTCGAATGACGCGAGCCGCGGTCGCTGAAGTCCCAGGCGTAACGCAGGTCGTGGAAGCTGCTCTGGCAAGACACGCAGCTCGTCGAGCTGGCATCGAAGTAGACGGCCAGTGGTGCGACTCCCTGGGTCCGGCTTGCGGTGATCTGGACACCGCTCCCGAGCGCAGAAGAGCCAGGGCGAGGCCCGGCGGCAGGAAGTTCGGCCGTGCTCGTAGATGTGACAACGCAGAGCGTGAGTGCGGCTGCGGCGGCTCTGATGAGAATCATGAGTGTGGTTTCACGGGAAGTCGCCCCGTGCTGCCCCCTTGCTTCGCGTGTCGGGCAGGCGACGGTCGAACTTGTTTCTTTTTGCCCCTGTGAGGCTCTTCGCGGTCCCGGACTGGGATTCCGGCGTCAATCCCGAAACGGAAAGGCGGGCTGACCTTCCGTTAGCACCGAGTGGAAAGAAACAGGTTGTCGACCGTGCGGTTGCTGAGGATGTCGACATGCGGCCCGACCGACATCTGCTCCACCGGTACTGTGTTCCTCAGTGGCGTACTGGTTTCGCGTCGACTCGAAATTGTCGACGAACGAAGCAATCGGCTAGCGGCGCGGCGGCTTTCTCCACAGAAAGGCGACGGCCTGCACCGTTTTGCGCCGCACTTGCCAGACGCTCGCGCAGCGCGTGATCGGTGAGGAGCTCGTCGATCGTGTGGGCGAGTTCGGTCCAATGCGCCGGCGTGAACAGCACGCCATTGACGCGGTGCTCCACCAGCTCGGGAATGCCCGCGAGCCGCGGTGCGATTACACAAAGGCCCAGCGCCATCGCCTCCATCAAGACGACGGGGATGCCCTCCATGAAGCTGGTGAGGACCAGGAGCTGCGCGCGGCTCATCTCGCCGAGGGCCTGGTCCGTCGGCAGGCTACCGAGCATCTCGACGCGGTCTGTGAGGCCCAGGCGCTCGGTGAGCCGTGTGAGCGGCCCCCGCTCTGGTCCATCGCCGACGAGCCGAAGCCGCGCGTTGCTCGTGCGCAGCTGCGCAAAGGCCTGCAGCAACCCGGCCTGGCCTTTCTCTGCGGAGAGCCGACCGACACAGAGAACCATGCCGGGCACCGGCGCGCGGCGGTGACGCTCGAGCTCGGCCAAGTCGAGCCCGCAGCCGTAGACAAAGACCTTGTCCCAATCAGCCAATGCGGCCCGGCGCAGCGCCTGCGCTTTTCCGTAGTGCGAAATGCAGCCGACAAAGACGCAGGCGGCGATCTTGTCGCGCAATAGGTCGCGGTGCTCCCCCTCGAAGTCAGCATTACCGTGCAGCGTCAAACTCCAAGGCGCCGCGAGGAGCCGCTGCGTAAGAAAGCCCACGTTGGCGGCGGCATTGGCGAAGTGATTGTGGAGGTGACCCACGCCGCGGCGCTCGAGCTCGCGGGCGAGGACACAGGCTTCGGCCAGATAGAACCCGGCCCAAAGGAGCGGCCGGAGCCCGGCCGGCCGATGGTGCAGCGCCGCGATCCCGGCGCGGAAGAGCCGCAGTGGATGGCGCGTCAGCGCCCATGCGAGCGCGCCGATGGTGCCGGTGACCCCGGCGTCCAGGACGACGAACGTGGTGCGCGCCGCGTCCTGCTCGTGCCGACCCAGCGCTTCCGGCGTCCGACAGCGGCGGATGCTCATCGTCTCGATCTGCAGGCCGCGTCGGCGCAGCTCGGCGATCTCGCGGCGAATGAACGAGCTCGTGACCGACGGGTATTCGCTGGCCAGATAGGCGATACGCGGCGCATCCGTGGGCGCGGTGGTCCCTTGCCGCGTGGGTCGTTCCTGGGGTGGACCGGCCCCGGTTGGCTGGGTCACCGAGGGCCCCGAAACCAGCGGCTCATCCGCCAGGCCAGCAGCGCCGGCGACAGCGCGCCGTGGCGGCTGCGGACCCGCGCGGCGTCCATGTCGAACCGGCGATAGACGAACGGGGGCGTGCCGGGAGGGTTGTCGCCCCACGCGGTGGTGCACGCCTGTCGATAGCCAGCCGCCGCGAGCTCGCGATGACAGCGCGCGTCATGATCGCCGTTGGGGTAGCAGAACGACTCGATGGGGCCGAGCCGGGTCTCGAGGTCGCGCTTCGAGTCGGCGATTTCGCGGTGCAGCGCGGCGTCGGAACAGCCCGTGAGAATGTCGTGGCTCATCGAGTGCGAGCCGATCTCGTGGCCCGCGTCGCGCAGCGCGCGTGCGTCTTCCCAGGACATCAGGGATGCCCAGGCGGGAACCTCGGCCTGCGGTGCTGCAGTTCGCAGGGCGTCGATCCAGCGGCGGCGCTCGGCCGCCGGCATCGCCTTCGCCCGGGCGACCGCGGTCCGGGCCGAGCCCGGGTGGTCCGGCGTCGCCGCGTCGGGCGGCGGCAGCGCCTGCACGGCGAAGCCGAGCTCGTCGTGCCACAGGGCTTCCCGACGCTCAATCGCTTCGACCGGCAGGAAGAAGGTCGCGCGGACCCCGGCGGCCTCCAGCACGGGGGCGGCGTGCTCGACGTTGTCCAAGGCCCCGTCGTCGAACGTGATCGCGAGGAGAGGCCGGCGACTGCGCCCTTCGCGATGGCGCGCGGCTGCCTCGCCGAAGGGCAAGCACTCGTAGGCCGGGGCGAACTGCGCCAGGAACCAGCCCAGCTCGTCCGGCGTGACGCACAGCCCCGGAAACGGATACTCCGCGATCTGCCCCCGGGGCAGCACGCGATGAAACGTCACCGCCACCAGGTGCTGCCGGGGGCGACGCGCCGCCGCCGTCCGTCCGGTCCAAAACAGGGCCCTCGCCGCGTGGTCGCGCAGTGCCAGCTTGAGCGACGGTCGCGGCGCATCCGCGACCGCCCCGGCGCTCGCGGATGCGCTGTTCCGCAAGCGCGGGCGGGCCGGCGGCGCTCCCGGCAAGGGTTTGCCGCGGGGCGGGTACGACGGCGGGGTGGCCAAGGGGGAGAGATGGTCGGGGCGCGGTCGCGGCAGGTCAAGGCGTGCGCACCGCCCACTTGCCGGGGGCTGAGCGGGCGCTAGCATCCGGCCGGCGCGACCGCCAGATCGGCGACAACCGGGACGGACACCGTTGGAACGCGAGAGACACAACGCCCGCTACCTGCTGGTGTCGCCCTGTCGCGACGAGGTCGAGTATTGCCAGGAGACGCTGGACAGCGTCCTCGCGCAATCATCGCGTCCGGCCCTCTGGGTCATTGTCGATGACGGTTCGACCGACGGCACGTCGGCAATCCTCGACCGGTATGCGGCGCGCCACCCCGACGTGATTCGCGTTGTGCGGCGCCGCGACCGCGGGCGTCGGAGTGTCGGGCCGGGAGTCGTCGACGCGTTCTATGCGGGCCTCGAGACCGTCGACCTGGATCACTACGACTACCTCTGCAAGCTCGACCTCGATCTCCGGTTGCCGCCGGACTACTTCGCCACGCTCGTGGCGAAGATGGA
The DNA here is from genome assembly GCA_039029375.1 of Planctomycetota bacterium. Classification (GTDB taxonomy): domain Bacteria; phylum Planctomycetota; class UBA1135; order UBA1135; family UBA2386; genus JBCCGH01. The sequence goes on along the minus strand of JBCCGH010000135.1, from coordinate 9,800 downwards.
GGCGGAACCGCGGCTCGGTACCTGCAGCGGTAAGCCCTACTTCGTGGCGGCCAACGGCGAGCTGGTGAGCGAGGCGATTGGCGACGAGGTGTCCGCCGGGATGACCAAGTTCTATCGCGTCGCCTGCTTTCGCGAGATCGGCGGCTTTGTGCGCGAGGTCATGTGGGACGGGATCGACTGTCACCGGTGCCGGCAGGCGGGCTGGATGGCCAGCAGCTGGGATGAGCCGGCGCTGCGCTTCGTCCATCTGCGGCCCATGGGCTCCAGTGACCAGAGCATCTTGGAGGGGCGCATGCGGCACGGCCGGGGCCAGTACTTCATGGGCACGGGCCTCGGCTACATGGCCGCCAGCGCGCTGTTCCGGATGACCCGGCGGCCGTGGATCGTGGGGGGCGCGGCCATGATGGCGGGCTACTTGCAGAGCATGTGGCGGCGCTCGCCGCGCTACGACGATGCGGCGTTTCGTCAATACCTGCGGCGCTTTCAGCGCGAGTGTCTGCTGCGGGGGAAGAAGGCCGCTACGGGTCGGATTCACTCCGAGCTCGCGTCCTAGGCCCTGCCGTGCTGGAGCGCGCCCGCAGCGACGCTGAGCCACGAGACGACCCCGCGACCTCGGCCGAGGCCAGGGCGCCCGTCGACACCGTGGAGCTGATGGGAGTGCAGCTGCACCGCATCACCGCGGCGGCGTGCGTCGCGCGCGTCGTGGCCGCGCTGAACGTGGGCCAGGGCGGGTGGATCGTGACCCCCAACCTCGACCATCTCAGGCGGTTGCAGCACGACGCGGAATTTCGCGACCTCTGTGGCCAGGCCGACCTTCGCGTGGCAGATGGCATGCCGCTGGTGTGGGCGAGCGTCGTGCGCGGCGACCCGCTGCCGGAGCGCGTGGCCGGCTCGGACTTGATCTACAGCCTCAGCGAGGCCCTGGCGGCGGACCGACGCCGCGCGTTCTTCCTTGGCGGCGATCCGGGAACGGCCGAGGCGGCTGCCGCCGCGCTAGCCGCGCGCTACCCCGGCCTGCACGTCGCCGGTGCCCATGGTCCGGCACCTGGCTTTGAGAAGGACGCCGCCACGGTCGCCGCGTTGCGCGCCGCCGTCCGCGACGCCCGGCCGGATCTCGTATTCGTCGCGCTTGGATCGCCGAAGCAAGAGCAGTGGATCGCGCGGCTGCGGACCGAGGCACCCGCGGCCTGGTGGATCGGCGTGGGGATCAGCTTCTCGTTCGTCTGCGGCGACGTGAAGCGAGCCCCGGCCTGGGTGCAGCGGTTCGGTCTCGAGTGGGCGCATCGGCTCGTGCAGGAGCCGGGACGACTGGCGCATCGCTATCTCTTCGTGGGGATTCCCTTCGCGACCCGTTTGTTCGGGCACGCGTTGATCGCGCGCGTGCGGCGTTAGCGGGTCGTCTCCGAAGTTCGTTGCATAGGTCGGCGAGGAATCTGTGTCGTTGGCAAGGCGCAGTCGCCGCAGGGCTTGTTGGTGGACAAGTTGAGGCGACGCAACGCTGCGATGGCGCGGCGGAGCGGCGACCTATGTGGCGAACTTCGGAGACGCCCCATTAGTGCACGTGGTGGCGCAGCCAACCCACGAGCTGGGGGAACTTGGCGAGGCTGGCGAACGCGCCGTAGCAGAGGCTCGGCCAGGCCGGCGCGCCGCGGCGGCGGAGCGCGCTGGCCGAACGCAGCGTGGGGACCAGGTAGGCGGTGAGCCCGAGCAGGCTCAGGCCCCCCGTGGGCACCGCGGTGGCGGCGATCGCCAACGGCAGCACCGCGCCCCACAGCAGAATGCGCTGCTCTTGCCGCGCCCAGCGGCGGCCACCGGTGGCGCGGGCCCGCTGCGCGCCGTCGGCGTAGGCGGTCCCCGTGCGCACCTGACGGCGCCACCAATCGCGCCAGCCCAGGTCGCCGGCGTCGTGTCGGGCCATCGCCGCGGCGAGGTAGAACACGCGACCGCCGGCCGCGCGCAGCCGGGCGCACAGCTCTGGCTCCTCGCCCGCGGCCAGGGTGGCGTCGAAGCCACCCAGCCGGACGAGCGGAGCCGCGCGGAGCAGGACGACACCACCGCAAGACTCGACCTCGCCGGGTTCGATGTCGTAGCGCCATTCGAGATCGCAAAGGCGGTGAAACACCGAGCGGCGGGGATCGGCTTCGGCGAGCTCGCCCCAGACCGCCCATGCCGTCGGCGTGCCCCGCAAGAATTCGACCCCGCGCGTCAGCCAGCCCTCGGCCAGCTCGCAGTCGCCATCCACGAACTGCACGAACTCGAGGTCGGGGATCGCCCGGCGCAGCGCGTTGAGCCCAGCATTCCGGCCTCGCGCCGCGGTGTGCGGCTGGGCTTGGTCGAGCTCGACGACGGTGACGCCCATGCCGCGGGCAATCTCGAGGCTCGCGTCGGTCGACCCAGAATCGGCGTAGACCACGGGCACTCCCGTCGCCAACGCGGTCCGCAACGCGGAGCGCAGGTGTGCTGCCTCATTCCGGCCAATCACGACGATGCCGACACCGGCGAGCGAGGCCGTGGAGAGGTCGGTGCGGGTTCCGGCCGAGCAGCCGTTGTTCGGTCGAACGGGGCGAGAAGCCACTATGATGTTGTCGCTCATCGGCGCGGCGAGCGCACGCGCGGATCGACTCGACCCCCGGAGATTGCACGTCCACGTGCGGCCCGAGCGCAAGTAGACAGCCCACTCCCGGATGGACTCTCTGGTTCCGATTGCCCTGTTCGGCTGGATCGCCGTGTCGATCGGCTGGTTCGCCGCTCTGGACGTGCGGCGCGGGATCCTGGCCAGCTTGATCCTGGGTTGGCTGTTCCTGCCGGTCGCCAACGTGCCGATGGTTGGGTTCCCCGACTACAACAAGGTGACGGCGACCGCCATGGGCGTCCTCGTCGGGATGGTCCTGTGGGGGACGGGCGAGCTGGCGCGGGTGCGGCCGCGATGGGCCGATCTGCCGATCTTCGTGCTGTGGCTGAGCGCGGGCGCCTCGTCGCTGGTGAATGGGCAGAGCGCCTATGACGCGCTGTCCTCGATGCTCGACCAGCTGCTGACCTGGGTGGTGCCCTATCTCGCCGGTCGGGTCTTCTTTCGCCGCGGGCGTGACCTGCATCTGTTGGCGTCGGCGATCGTGGTCGGGGGCCTCATCTACCTGCCCCTGTGCGCCTACGAGATCCGCATGAGCCCGCAGCTGCACGAGATGGTGTACGGCTACTACCCGCACGCGTTCGACCAGGCGTGGCGCGGCGGCGGTTGGCGCCCATCGGTGTTCATGGACCACGGGCTCATGGTGGGGCTGTGGATGAGCATGGCGGCGCTGCTCGGCATCGGGCTGTGGCGCGGTCGTGCCCTCCCCGGGCGTCCGCTGGGCGTGCCGTTGTGGCTGCTCGTGGTGCCGCTGATCGTCATTGCCGTCATGTGCCGATCGCTCGGCGCCACCGTGCTCTTGGGCGTTGGCGTGCTGGCGATCTTCGAGGCGCGGTGGCTTGGCACGCGGCTGTCCCTGTGGGTCCTCTTGGTCGGCCCATCGATCTACGTCCTCTGCCGAATCCTGGGCTGGGTCACCGGTGAGGATCTGGTGGTCGTTGCCGCCCTGGTGGACGAAGAGCGCGCGCTCAGCCTGGACTACCGCCTGTTCATGGAAAACCTGGTGCTCGACATCTGCCGGGAGAAGCCGCTTCTCGGCTGGTCGAGTTGGGGCTTTGATCCTCCCGAGACCGAAGACGGCGAGAAGATGAAGATTGTCATCGACAGTTACTGGATGGTGATCTTCCTACGCTTCGGCGCGGTGGGCGTGGCGGCGCAGCTCGCCCTCGCGGCGATCCCAACCTGGTTGATGCTGCGGCGCCGTCCGCGCCTACAGTTCCGCGATCCACGCACGGTTCCGTATGGCCTGCTGGTCCTCGTCCTGAGCCTGTTCATGGTCGACAGCATGGTCAATGCGATGTTCAACCCGACGTTCGTGATGGTGGCGGGCGCGGTCGTGGGGGCGGCTACCGATGCACCCGCCGACTGAGGCCACCAAATCGGCCGAGCCCGGCGCGTCGGCGCCGGCCGATAGCGGCGGGATCCGCGAAGCCGCGGTGTTCAGCATGCGGATGAGCCTGGTCGGGCAAGTGGCCGGCCGGCTCATTCAGCTGGGGTCGAGCATGATCCTCAGCCGGATCCTGTTCCCCGAGGCCTACGGGCTGATGCGGATCGTCATGTTTGTGGCGGTGGGGCTGGCGATGTTGTCGGACGCCGGCGTCCATCCGGCCCTGGTGCGCCATCCGCGCGGCGAAGAGGAGGACTTCCTCAGCACGGGTTGGACGATCAGCATCATCCGCGGCGCGTTGCTCTGGCTGGTCGGCATGGCGCTCGCCGGGCCCGTGGCACGGTTCTACGGCGCCCCCGAGCTCGAGGCCCTTCTGCTGGTGTCGAGCTCGGTGGCGTTCATCACCGGTCTCCAGTCGATCAACCTGGCGCTCCTCCAGCGGCGCCTGCAGCTCGGTCGACAGGTCGCGATCGAGCTCGGCGCGCAGGTCTTCGCGTTCTGCGTCACGCTCACGTTGGCGCTGACCCTGCAGAGCGCCTGGGCTCTGGTGCTCGGCTACATGAGCTACCAGAGCATGCTCACGGTGCTCAGCCACGTGGCGATTCCCGGGCCCCGCGCGCGGCTGCGGCTCGACCGGGAGGCGTTCCGCGAGATCTACACGTTCGGCCGCTGGGTGTTCTTGAGCACCGTGGTCACGTTCGGCGCGACCAGGTTCGACGAGTTCCTGCTGCCGAAGCTGATCCCCGCCGCGACGTTCGGGGTGTACAGCCTCGCGTTGCTGCTCATTGAGGTGCCGCGGAACGTCAACCTCCAGCTCACGCAGACGGTGCTGTTTCCGGCGTTGTCGGCCTTCTCGCGCCGCAATCACGAGTCGCTGGTGGCCGCCTTCGACCGGGTCTGGCGGATTCTGTTACCGACCACGCTCCTGGTGGCGCTCGGGACCGCGGCGGCGGCGCCGCTGTTCTTTGCGGTGGCCTACGACGATCGCTACCTGGGCGCTGGTTGGATGACCCAGCTGCTGATGCTGATGCTGTGGTTCGATCTGGTGCAGACGATCCTCGGCCGGGTCGTCCTGGCGCTCGACAACCCGCGGTTCTTGGTCGTCGCCAACGCGGTGCGTTTCGCGGCCGCGGCTGCGGGTTGCATTGGTGGCCATTGGCTCGCCGGGTTTCCGGGCTTCATCCTCGGCTATGGCTTGGGGCCTGCCTGCGCCACGCTCCTGCTCGCGGTCGTGCTCACGCGCGACGGGCTCCCGGTCGGGCGTGGGCTGTGGCTGGGGCTGTTGATCGGCGGCGGCTGCGGCGGCGTGTTCGCCGCGATCCCGTATCTGGTGGCCGCCGCAAGCGGGCCCGAAGGGGGCGAAGCCGGCCCTCACGCACTGACGTCGGCGTGGATCACCGCGGTGGTGGGGCTCGCCATTCTCGGCCCCTGGGGCATGATCACCGCGCGCCGGGTGCTCCAGCAGTTTCGCGCGGCGTGAGCATCGACATGCGGATCATCATCTTGTTGGGAAGTCTGGCGCTCGGCGGCCTGTGGTTCGAGAGCGCGGGGCCCGTGCCGCCTGCCCCACGGGCTGAGATCGAGGTCCGCGTGGTGGCGTCGCGCGTTGCCGGGGTGGCTCCCTTGTCGGTGTATTTCGATGCCGCCGAGACGCGCGCCGACGGCGTGACGAAGCCCCTGCATCACCTGTATTACTCCTGGGACTTCGACGACGGCGCCGCCGCGCGCCGGACGGCGAGCGGGCCGATGGCGGCCCATGTGTTCGAACGGGCGGGTCGCTATCGAGTCGCCCTGTCGGTGACCGGTGCGGCGGGCCGGCGCGGACAGGATGAGATCACGATCGACGTGGCGGAGCCCGCAGCGGTGTTCGCCGGCGCCCGGACGATCTGCTTCGCCAACGACGCCGCCGGGTTCGCTGGCGCGCCGGCCGATGCCGAGCACGTCGTCACCACCGACTTCGACGCCGCACTGGATCGATTTGGCAGTGGCCGGCGCTTGCTGTTTCGCCGGGGCGATCGCTTCGCCTGCCGACGCGAGCACGCGTTGCAAACGGACCGCGCAACCCAGCTCGGTGCGTTTGGTGCGGTCGTGGAGCCGGACGCGCGGGGGATCGCGGCCAACGCGCCCTTGGTGCAGTGCGAGGGCGAGGGTTTCCTCCTCGGTGTTCGGGGTCGCGGGCTGCGCCTGACGGACCTGGAGTTCGCGCGCGCGGCGGCGGCCGGCGGCGTGGTGGATGCGCAGCATCAAACCGAAGCGCTGCTTCTTCTTCGGCTGAGCGCGCGCGGCTTCGATGCGCCGGTGGTCGTCTCGCCGGACATCGTCGAGTACCACAACGCCGACATGCATCGCGGCCTGTTCATGGTCGACTGCCGGTGGGCGGCGTTCGGTGGCGTCGGGGCCTACCTCGGCGCGGAGCGCGGGGCGGTGCTCGGCTGCTCGTTCGGCGCGAGCCCAACGACGCACGTGCTGCGCATCGCGTTTGCTCGGGACTTCATCGTGGCGCAGAACGACTTGGCGGACGCCGCGCCCGGGCGCCACGTCTTGAAGCTCCACGCCCAGCAGAAGGTGTCGCGCTACGGTCGCTACGCCGAGCGGATCCTCATCGCCGACAATCGGTTTGCCGGCAGTGTGGATTGGTGCGTGGCGGTGGGCCCGCAGAACGCCTCGTCGGACGAAGCTCTCCGCGACGTGATCATCGAACGCAATCGGCTCGTACTACGCGGCGGCGTCAACACCGGCCTCTACCTCAACTCGGCCGCGACCACGGTGCGCAACAATGTGCTGCTGGCGGAGGCGGTCACCTCGGACGAGCTCGATCTGATTGCGATCACGCGCCGCGGGATCGAGCCGGTGCCAGACGGCGTCGAGGTCTACCACAACACCGGCTACTGCGCGCCTGCATCGGGGCTCCGCACGGTGCGGTTGGTCCACGTCCAGGAGCACGGCCCGGCGGAGGCCCGCGTCGCGAATAACCTCCTGGCGGCGCCGGACGGGATCGAACGGTGCGCGGCGTGCGGGGAGGGAGCGTTTGCCGGCGAGGCAAACGTGGCCGCCGCGGCGCCGGGGTTGGTCGACGCGGTCGGCGGCGATGTCTCGCTCCGCCCGGACGCCGCCGCACTGGGAAGCGGTGTGGCGGTCCCCGTGTTCGCCGATGCCGAGGGCCGGCCGCGGGCCCCAACCGCTGTTGACGTCGGGGCCTACGCGCGGCCGCAGGCGCCGACCGCGCGGTGACTTCGCACCATGGGGGCCGCGACGCTTCTGGGGCGAAATCGGGTAGTCTCTGCGCCGCGATTCGCTGGCCGGTAATGATTGATGAGCTTGACTGACGTTGACACCAGCATGGGCGACAAGCTTGTGCTGTTGGATGAGCCGCTGAGCGGCGACGAGGTCCCAGCGCCCGCGCGCAACCTGGTCGAGCCCCTCCTTTATGCGGTCCTGCGCTCGTGGCTGTTGATCGCGTTCGCCGCGATGATCGGCGCCGCGGGGGGCCTGGTCTGGGGCCTCACCAAGCCGAACGAGTACGAGTCGGTGGGCCGCCTCTACGTTCGCGCTGGTGAGCGAGAGTCGGCGGCGGCCGAGGCGGCGATCGGGCGGACGGAGACGCCGATCGTCTCTTCGTATGAGGCATTGCTGAACGAGGTGCAGATCCTCGAGCACGACGATGTGTTTCGGCGCGTCGTCGAGCTGATCGGGGCCGACCGCATCCTCCAGCCCTACGACCCGCTCGCCAACGACGACGCCAACACGCTCGCACCGGTGCGTTGGATGCACGAGCTGCAGAGCCAGTGGTTTCAGTCCGAGGCCGCGAACCGCACGTCGGAGATCAGTGGCGAGGAGCTGGCCCAGCGCACCGTGCGGGCGGGCATGATGCTCGAGCGCCTGGGTAACTCGCGCGTCATTCTGGTGCGCTACACGGGCAGCACCCCCGAGCTCGCGCGCGACGTGCTTGATGCGTTCCTGCGAGCTGGTGAGGAGCAGCACCGCGAGGTCTTCTCGAATGCGAAGTCGCTGGAGTTCCTGCGCCAGCTCGACAAGGACGCGGACGAGGGCGCGCGCGTCGCCACCGAGGACTTCGCCAAGTTCAAGCGCGAGCATGGGTTGTACGACCCGGGCGCGCAGATGAAGGCGCTGGACAAGCAGATCGTGGAGCTGACCAGCGCGATGGTCGCGGACGAGGAGCTGGTCACGGAGCTGACCGAGCGGCTCGCGGTTTTGAAGCAACTGCTCGGCAGCACCGAGCCGCAGATGGAGAACGTGACCGACAACCCGCCGAAGCCCAACCAGGACTACATGCGCCTGCGGGAGTCGGTGGCGGACCTCCGGCGCCAGCGGCAGGAGCTCGAGGCATCGCTGGAGTGGACGCGTGGCGAGAAACGAAGCAAGATCGAGGCGGTCGAGGCGGTGCTCAAGTCCACCGAGGAAGAGCTGCGGCAGACCGACCCTGATCTCGGCGTGGAGAAGTCGGTGACGCGTGTGGCCAACCCACGGCTCGTCGCGCTGCAGCAGAAGGTCGACGAAGTGCAGGCCGAGCTTGCCGGCGTCAGTGAGGCACGGCTCAACCGCGGCGAGCGCCTGATTGAGCTGGGCGACCATCTCGACGCCATCAAGGTGGCGGAGCCGGAGTTCGCGCGGCGCAAGCTCGAGGTGGAGCGCCGCGAGAACACGGCGCGGAGTGTGCGAGCGAGCCTCGAGGAGGCACGGCTGTTCAATATGCTCGACGAGAGCAAGCTCAGCAATCTGCGCATCCTCGAGCGCGGGTCGCTGCCCCGGACCAAGTCCGGGCCGCGGCGTGCGCGGTTGCTGCTCCTGGGCGGCGTCGTGGGGCTGGTGCTGGGCGTGATGATGGCGAGCTTGCGCCAGTTCGCCGACGGCCGCGTGCGTCGTAAGGCCGACGTGGCCGCCGCCGGCGTCCGCCTGCTGGGCACGGTGCCGGTCAAGGGCGGCACGCGGCGCACGGCTCGGCGCAAGGATGAGGAGGTGCCGCTGGGCCACGCCAAGCGGCTCGCCCCGTGGCGTTCGGTCACCGACGACTTGTGGGGCCGGTTGTTCCCCGAAGGAGTGCCGATGCGCCCCCTCCACGTGGCCTGGGTGGCGCCGGACTTCGGTGCGGGCACCACCAGCATGGCGATGTGCACGGCCGTCGGCGTGGCGCGTGACCTCAAGCTGCGGGTCCTGGTGGTGGAGACCAACCTCGTGTCGCCGGGTCTCGCGCGCTGGGCGGGCGCCGATCCGACGCCGGGTCTCGCCGAGGTGTTGCGTGGCGAGGCGACGTTGGATGCGGCGATCCGCAGCACGGCGATCCCCGGGCTCAAGTTGCTGCCGGCCGGTGTGCCCGGCGGCGAGCCGGCGTTTGCCGGCCCGGGTTCGGATCAGCTGTTTGGCCAACTCTCGGCGCGTGCGGATCTGGTGATGTTCGATCTGCCGCCGCTCAGCGCGCAACCGGATACGCGGCCGATGCTCTGGCGCAGCGACCGGGTGATCATCGTGGCGCGGCACGGCGTGACGCCGAAGGCGGCCACGGACGAGCTGGTGGAGAGCCTGCGCGCCGCTGGCATCCAAAACCTAGGGCTGCTGCTCAACCGACACCGGTCGGTGCGGCCGTTCTGGCTGCCGCTGCCCGTGGATCTCTAGTCGTCCTAGTGATGTGATTCAGAAATCTGGGGCATTCTCCGCGGCCCTCAACGCCGTTCGCAGCGTTGGGTCGTCCTCGCCGTATCCACGAATATGCCTGCGGCGACCCGCCTTGCGACCGGCGCCGATACCTCGCGGGTAATGCCCCATCTG
>JBCCGH010000134.1:0-26898 GCA_039029375.1 Planctomycetota bacterium | reverse complement strand
GGGCCTTACCCGCGAGACATCGGCGCCGGTCGCAAGGCGGGTCGCCGCAGGCATATTGGTGGATACGGCGAGGACGACCCAACGCTGCGAGCGGCGCTGAGGGCCGTGGATAAGGCCCCAGATTTCTGAATCACACCACTAACCGCCGATCGGTTCCGGCGCGACTGCGGGCAGAGTGCGCAGTCGCAGCACGGGATACTGCGCCTTGACGCCGCTGTCGGGGTCAGGTCGCAGCGCCTCGTCGAAATAGTTCCAGGTGGCGAGCGAGTCCTCGCTACACGCTTCCAGGAGCTGGGCGGCCACGCGGCCGAGCCGCTGGTTGGCGCGGATCAGCAGGCTCCCTGCCGGAAGCGTTTGCGCGGCCGGCGGGCTGAGCGCGCCGCGTAGCTCGATGGGGAAGTGCCCCTGAAACTCGCGGCGTGCGGGCGTGACCGTCCGCGGCACGTACTCCTCGGCTTCGACCTCGACCGGGTCGGCCCAGCGTTCGAGCACCACGCCGTGTCGCTGCAGCGTGGCGATGACCTCTTGGCTTGGCCGCGGCAAGGCCCAACCCGCCGGTAGCGGCTGATGCTGCTTGGACTGGAAGCCGGTGCGCACGGGCATCTCGACTTCGCGGTACTCGGGCGACGCCACAAGGCGCATCCCCAGCCCGTCTGGTCGCTCGATCCGTTCCACCGAGCCAACGAGGACCCGACCGATCTTGGCGGGCTCGAGCTCGGTGTCGTAGCCGTACTCGATACTGGCGCCATCCTCGACCAAGCGCGCGTCGGCGTCCGCGCAGTGGCGGCGCACGTCGTCGGCATGGGCGACGATGATCTGGCAGAGGGAGAGCACGAAGGCCCGCGTCACGGCGACGCGGTCACGGTAGGGCACGTAGCTGTAGGCCTCGGCCAAGAAGCTCAGCCGGTTGCGCAGTCCAAAGTAGTTGGTGCCGAAGCGCGGCCGGTGATCGTAGGTGTTCCAAGACTGCGCCCCGCCACGGCGGAAGTTGCCGTAGTCGTAGGTCCGCCAGTCTTGCTCCGCGAGTGCTGCGCGGACCTCCGGGAGCAACGTGCGACGGGCGAAAGCGTCGAGCGTGGGATCCACGTTGGTGGAAAGGCAAGGCGCGTAGGTCAGGTGATAGCCGTGGTACGACCCGTTCGTCGTATGCAAGTCGACGAACACGTGGGGGTCATACGCCTGGAACGCGGCCAGCAGGGCGCGGACCTCGGCGGTCTCGGCCTTCACGAAGTCGCGGTTGAGATCGCGGTTTTGGGCGTTCGCGCGCTCGCCCACGCCGGCGCTCGGCCCGTTTTGCGCCACCCGGTTACGGCGATCGATCCGGTCGTTGCCGTCGGCGTTGAAGATGGGCACAAAGAGCAGCACCGCGTCGGCGAGCAGATCGCGGTGCTCGCCCTGGGCCAGCTCCCGCAGGAGGATCTGCGAGGCCTCTTTGCCCTCGACCTCGCCGCCATGAATGTTGGCGTTGATCAGGATTCGGAGCTTGCCGCTCGCGTGCACGGCGGCCGGATCGGCACAGGCTGGCTCGGCGGCGATGACGAGGGGCAGCTCGCGCCCTTCCTCGCTCGTGCCCAGCGCGCGAACCGTTAGGCGCGCCGCCACGGGTTCACTTCGCAGAGCTTCGAGGAGCGACAGGACGTCTTGGTGGGTGGACGTCGCGGTCCACCCGCTGCTCTCGGCGGTCGTCGTGGAGTCGGGTGGCACCTCCAGCTCGATGGTGGCGGTTTGCGCGAGCCCCGGTGCCCCGAGAGCCGCGATGGCCACGGCCCCTAGGGCCGCAGCGAGCCACCTAGGCGGCGCCACGCGTTCGGCGTTCATCGACGCATGATCAGGGCCGCCGCGGCGCCGGCCAAGCAACAAGCTCCGGGATCTCCTCCGCGATGAGGGGCGCTGGGCCCGGGGGGCTCCGCTCCGGCCGGGCCTTGTCCCTAAAATCTCCCAAGATTGCAGCAACCGCGGCGTGCCAGGCATAGCTCGCCAAATCCCAGCGGAGCCCTTCTATGCACTCTCGTCCTCACCTCCTCGCCGCCGCCGTTCTCGCCGTGGGGCTCGCCCCCGCGGTTTCTAGCCAATCCAACTGGCGACAAGGCCCGGGCGGCGTGCTCGTCAGTGCTCATGCGTCGGCGTATGACGAGGCCCGGGGCGAGGTCGTCGTGTTCGGCGGCGCGGCGCTGGGGTCCCCCCTCACCGACGCCACTTGGGTATGGAACGGGGTGGATTGGCGCCGGGTCACGCCGGCCCAGTCGCCCAGCGCGCGCCGCGACGTGATCATGGCCTACGACGCTGCGCGCGAGCGGGTCGTGCTGTTTGGCGGAGTCGAGCCCGGCGGGGTCAATCGCGACGATACGTGGGAATGGGATGGCACCGACTGGACGCAGCGCTTCCCCACGCGCTCGCCCGGCGCGCGCCACGCGCATGCCATGGCCTACGACTCGGCCCGCGGCCGCGTTCTTCTGTTCGGCGGGTTCGATGGCAGCCTACTCGGCGATACGTGGGAATGGGACGGGACCAATTGGACGGAGCGACAGCCCGCCGTCGCCGCAACGCCGCGGTCGAGCGCGGCGTTGGCGTATGACGCCCACCGCAACCGCGCCGTCCTCTTCGGCGGCTACGGTGACACGGTGCCTTGCCGTAGCGATACGTGGGAGTGGGATGGTCTGACGTGGACCCAAGTGCCCACTTCGACGGGCCCGTCGCTGCGTACGTCCCACCGGATGGCGTACGACGCCGCGCGGCGGCGCGTGGTGCTGTTCGGCGGTCGGCACTGCGATCCACCGACGGTGGAGTACGACGAGACTTGGGAATGGGACGGCACGGTCTGGGTCGAGCGCGTGCCGCTGCGCACACCCGGCAGCCGGGGCGGGCACGGCATGGTCTACGACACCCTGCGTCGCCGGGTGGTGGTGACCGGGGGCCTCAGCTGCGTGCCCTGCGGGACGCTTCGTGATACGTGGCTCTATGAGCCGACGACGCCGGCGCAGTTTGACCGGTTCGGCGTCGGGTGCGCGGGCAGTGCCGGCGTGCTGCAGTTGGCCGCCGTCGGCGGGTCCCTGCCGTGGCTGGGCGACACCCTGGAGCTGTCGCTCAGCGGCGTGCCCGCTGGGGTTGCCTCCGCCGGCGTGCTGGGGGCTTCCGATCAGGTCTGGGGCGCGCTCCCACTACCGGTGAGCCTCGGGCTCATCGGTGCCGCCGGCTGCGAGCTCTTGGTCAGTTTGGACGTTGCCGTGGTCCTGGCGAGCGCCGGCGGCGTCGCTGGCTGGTCGGTGCCGCTGCCGCTCAACCCTGTCCTGGTCGGGCAGGCGGTCTTCGCTCAGGGCGTGACCCTGGGCGATCCGGTCAACCCGGCGCGGCTCGTCACGTCGAACGCGGGTGCCGCGGTCATCGGCACGCGCTGACTCCGAGCCAGTCGCTCCAGCCAAGGAGCGGCCCGTTCGCGGATCTTGCGGCGCCGCGTCCTCCTTGCGACGGATCGGTTCTACAGCGGGTATGGTGCCGCGATGGCATCGCCGAACTACGTGCCGTTCGAGGATCGCTTTGACCCGGGCCTTCCGCCTGAGGAGGCCGCGCGCCGGCACTACGAGGCTATGCGGCGGCGCCGCTCCGTGCGCATGTTCTCGGACCGGGCGGTGTCGCGAGAGACGATCGAGTGGCTGGTTCGCACCGCGGGGAGCGCGCCGAGCGGGGCCAATCGCCAGCCATGGCGCTTCGTTTGCGTCCAGGATGCCGCGATCAAGCACGAGATTCGGCTCGCCGCCGAGCAGGAAGAGCGGGAGTTCTACGGTCGGCGGGCGAGCTCGCGTTGGCTCGCCGACCTACAGCCGCTGGGCACCGACGAGCACAAAGAGTTCCTGGAGATCGCGCCGTGGCTCGTTGTCGTGTTCAAGATGATGCAGGGCGATGACGGTTCACAGGTCTACTACGTCAACGAGTCGGTTGGGCTGGCCTGTGGCATGTTCTTGGGCGCGGCGCACCTGGCCGGACTCGCGACTCTGACGCATACGCCGAGCCCCATGCGCTTTCTGGGCGAGATTCTCGGGCGACCGGCGTACGAGCGGCCGTTTCTGCTGATTCCGGTGGGCTATCCGACCGAGGATTGCGTGGTGCCTGAGGCGGCGATCACGCGGAAACCGATCGACCAAATCATGACGATCGACCGCGGGCCAGGGGATCTGGGCTAGCCCACGGCCGTCCACTGCCCGTCGCGCTCGGTGGCGCGGCCCTGTTCGCTCAGGTGCTGAAGCCCGGCGAGCAGCGAACGCGCGGCGAGGCTGTGCATGCGCGGATCGACATCGTCGTAGGCCAGCGGGACGAGGTCCTCGACGCGCGCCTCGGGCTTGGAGCGCAGCGCGCTGGCGATCTTCTCTTGCCGTTCGGCGCGGTGCCGCAGGTAGTGCTCGATCACCTTGTTCCCTTGGCGCACGGCGGGCCCGTGAGCGGGGTAGAGCGTGGTGATCGGTTGTTGGCGGAGGCGCTCGAGACTGTCGAGGTAGGTCGCCATGTGGCCCTCGGGCGGGTCGATCACGATGGTCGACACGGTGGAGATCATGTCGCCGGCGATCAAGGCGTCGTAACGACTGTCACGAAAGCAGAGGTGACCGACCGCGTGGCCCGGCGTGAAGAGCGCCTCTAGGGTCCAATCGGCGGTACCGTCGGGTGCGGTGCCCAAAGGCAGTCGGTCACCGTCGGCAATGGGCGTGCCACGCTGCGCGCCGAGCTCGAGTCGGTCGAGTGTGTCGGTGTGGCCGCGGACGGGGAGCGCGAAGCGTTCGGCAATGGCCCGCGCGCCGCCGCTATGGTCGGGGTGGTGGTGCGTCAGCACGACGGCGGCGAGCTCGCTGCCCTCGGCGCGGAGGGCCTCGAGAAGGGCGCTGAGGCGGTCCTGCTCCGCCGGATCCGGGGCGCCTGGGTCCACAATGTAGAGTCGTTCTTCACCGACGAGTAGACAGTTGGTCGTGGTGGCCGGGGGCAGCGTCGGCGTGGCGAGGCTCGCCATGATGATGCCGGGTGAGAACCGCACGCGATGCAGTTCGCCGGCTCGGTAGCGCGCGGCGATGTCGGCGGCCGCGGCGGCGAACGCGGCGGCGTCGCGGCCCTGCAGCAGCTCGAGGAGGATGAGGACCGGCGGCACGATCAGCAACTCGCCGCGGCGCCAGGCGGCCAGCGCGTCGGCAGGGCGCCAGAAGCGGCCGCCGACCAGCTCGCCGGGCCAGACTTCGGGCTCCTCGCCCGCCGGTAGGGAGGCCATCAAGAACAGGGTCTCGTAGCGAACCGGCGCGAACGGCGGCGTGCGAATGCGGCACAGATCGGCGGTTGGGTCGCTGCTGCCAGCCGTGGCCACGAGCACGGCCCACCCGCTGGAGTCGCCGTCGAGGAGCTGCTCGCGAAGGGCGCGTCGTTCACCGGCGTCCAGCGCCCGGTCGAGCAGCAGGACGCCGACCTCTTCGAACAGCTCGCGGATCCCACACCAGCGCAACGAGCCTTGGTCGTCGTTTTCCGCCAGCTTAAGGTCGACCTCGTCGCGCACGCCGCCCGGCACCGCGTGGTAGCCGCCGAAGAAGCGCAGCTGCGGAGAGCGCTCGACCAGGAAGATCTCGAGGTCGTCGTCGCGGCCCCGCGTCAGCAGGACCGCGGAAGAGTCACGCACCGGCTTGGGTCGGGTCACGCCAGCGGATCTTCAGCGCGGGGGCGTCGGGCAGCAAGCGCGGCCTCGCCGTCACCAGGTCGCGACGTTGGAGGCGACGAGCCGCCCGGCGGAGTCGAGGCTGAACGCTTGGAAGCCGACCGACGGCGCGGTGCTGCAAAGGCCCGCCGGCACCGGCAGATTCAGCTGCGCTCGGCCCGCGGCACAGAAGCGCATCGGCACCGGCAGCCACGCTGGACCGCCGGCCAGCGGTACGCCGGCGATCTCGGCGACGAACAGCCCGACTGGTTGATGCACGGCCCCGCCGCGAATGGCGAGTCGCGCGGTCGCCGCGGCGCAAGCCGCGCGGGGACTCACGTCGAGGGTCGGCCGGGCGCGTTCCCAGTTGGCCCAGCCCGCGGCCAGCGGCCCGCCCTGTGCGCCCATGTCGTTGCGGGCGCCGCCGATCGAGGGCGGGAACGCCACGTCGTCGTACTCAGGATCCGGATCGCCGGCGTCGACCGTGGGCGAGGCCGGGCTGAGCTCGAGCCTGCCGCAGGTCGAGGCGGCTGCCACAAACGCCGGCGCGTTGTCGATGTTGCCTTCGCCCGGATAGCCGCCCTCGATCAGGCTGTAGCGCACGGCGAGCTGGGGGACCGTCGGCAGCGCCCTTGGGCTGTTGTTGGCGACGACCGAGTTGCGTATGGAGTGCGCGAAGCCGGTGGGCACATCGAGGAGCCGGCCGGCGGTGGGCAGGTGCTCGGCGATGGTGCAGTTGGTCCCCACCAGGCGGACGCCGTTGGTGGACACCACAGCCCCTCGGCTGACCGGGAGCGCGACGGCCGAGTACGAGCCCGCAACCGCGTCGACGGCATTGGCGGCAAACACACAATTGTAGAGCCAGAGTGTGCGCGCAGCGCCGCTGCTCTGGCTCCGGATGCCTCCGCCTTCGCCGATCGAGGTGGGCCAGCAGATCGAGTAGCCGGGGAACGAGGCCCACGACACGGCGTTAGCCTCGTTGTTCAGGACGAAGCAGCGGCGCATCGCCGCGTCGGTATCGACCAAGCAGACTCCCGCTCCCTCCGCCCGGACGTTCTCGTCGCAGCCGTTGTGGTTGGTGCCGTCCGCACTGCAGGAGTTGTCGGCGACGAAGCAATCGGCGAACACGGCGCGGACCGCGCCGGTGACGAACACCGCGCCGCCGGCGGCAGTGACGGCGGCGTTTGGGTTGCGTGCCAAGCACCGATTGTCGGTGAACTCGCAGTTCGTGATCGTGATGTTGTTCCCGCCCTGTACGTAGAGTCCGCCGCCTCGCGCGTCGCGAACCGCCATCGTTGGATTCGCGGAGTTGCCTCGGAGCTCGCAGCGATCGAGCGTTAGGTCGGCGTCCTGCAGGACGGCCCGGATCCCGCCTCCGGCGGTGTCGCTGGAGCATTGTTCGATGCGGCAGCCCACGATCGTCAAGGCGCCGCTAGTGAGTGCGATGTCGATACCGCCACCGGTCGCTGCCGAGGTACAGTCGGCGATGGTGCTGTCCGCAATGGTCGGCGTGCAGTCCTCGATCGTGAGGCCGGCGGAGTCGGCGCCGCGGATCACGGCGTGGTCCAGCGCCGAGCTGCCCGCCGTGCTGGTGAGCACGATCCCGGCCCAGGACCGACTGGGGTCGTCGCGCTCGAACGTCACCGGGGCGGCGTCGGTGCCGGTGGCGGTGAGCGTGCCTCGGACGCGCAGCTCGCGGCCCGCGGCAAACCGCACGATGACGCCGGCCTCGATGCGGAGGTTGGCGTTCACGACGACGTCGGCGGTCACGCAGTACGGCGAGCCCGCCGCGGTCCAGGTGCCGGCCACCGTCCCGCTGACGGTGGTTCCGCAGCTCTGGCTGGCGCCGATGCCGGCGAAGAGGGTGACGGCGAGGGTGCCGACGGGCACGGGATGTGGCATGTGGGAGCTCCGCGTGGTCTGGTGCAAGGTCCGCTCGCGCTGGACCCCGCCGTGCGCCCTTGCTTCCGGTTTTTCTCGGTTTAGCCGGGGAGCGGCGCGTTGCGGAACTCCGAGATCGCCTCGCGGGTGCCGAGGACGACCAACGACGACCCTGCTTCCAGCACAGTATCGGGTTGGGGCAGGGCGCGCTGCTCGCGCCCATCCTGGCTGGTCGTGATGGTCACGAGCACCGTCAGACCTGCCGAAGCCAGCAGGTCGAGCGAGTCGAGGGCGCGGCCCACGAGGGCATCGGGCACTGGGATTTGCGCCAGCGTGGCGCTGCCGGGTAGCTGCACGTAGCTCTTGCTCGCGCCTTCGTCGGCCGTGAACTTCACCCGCAGGTTGCTCTGCCCCAAGACTTCGTCGCTGAGCAGAGCAATGACGTCTTGTCGTGTCAGCCTGCCGATGACGCGGCGATCGGTGTCCGTGGCCACCACCGGCAGCTCGTCGAGATCGGGATCGTCGAACAGGTCGAAGACCTGAGCGAGGGTCTGCTCGGGTGTTGCGGCTGGCGCCGTGCGTGTCAGGTCGCCGGCGATACACACCGAAGTCAGCGTCGGGTCGTTGATGAAGAACTTGACGTCGTGGATGTGAATGCGCCCCTGTAGCTGCTGGTCGCTACCGACCGCGTAGACGGTGTCACGGCGCGCGCCAGCGAAGGCTTCCATGACCTGGTCGAATGTCGCCGCGTCGTCCAAGGACACCGCATCGGGCCGCATCACATCCCGGACGTAGTTGGTCTGCATGGCCAGCGCTTCGATTCCGCCGGCAAGGAGGTGGCCTTTGGCCTTCAGTCGTGAGGTAAACAGCGACTCACGGTCGATGAGGCGGGCGACCAGGCTGGCCAGGATGCTGCACACCATGACCGGCAGCATGAGGTCGTAGTTGCGGGTGAACTCGAACACGAGGAACACGGCGGTGATCGGCGCGTGCGCGGTGGCGGCGACCAGGCCCGCCATGCCGACCAAGGCGAAGCCGGTGCGTAGCTGGTCGTCGCTCATATCGAGCTGCAGCACCGCGCCGACGCCGTAGGCGAAGACCGCACCGAGCGCGGCGCCAATGACGAGGTTGGGCGTGAAGGTCCCGCCGAGCGCTCCCGACCCCACCGACACAGATGTCGCGACGGACTTCAGGATCATGATCAGCAGCAGGGTGCCGAGCAAGTTGAAGCCGTCGCTCCCCGTGATGATGCCGACGACCACGTTCTGGCCGTTGCCGAAGACCTCGGGCTGCGGGATGCCGATTGCGCCGACGATGGCGCCGCCGAGTGGCAGCGCCAGCAAGAGCGGCAGCTTGAGCCGGGCGAACGTCTTGGCGCCGAGCGTCAGTGCGCCGCGAAACGCCATGCCGCCCACGCCGCATACGCACCCGAGCAGCATGGCGGCGAGCACCAGGCTCGGGTCGGTCATGTGGATCGCGCCAACGTCGCCGGCGCCGTAGAGCGCTTGGGTCGCCGACTCGCGCAGGCCGCGGTTGACGAGGGTGGCGATGACCGCGCTAACGACGATCGGCGCGAACACGTCCATCGCGAAGTTGCCGAGCACGACCTCCATGACGAACAGCGCTCCGGCGAGCGGCGCGTTGTAGGAGATGGCCATGCCGGCGGCGACGCCGCAACCGAGCAGGACCGCGCGGTCGCGGGAGCCGAAGCCAAAGGCGTCGCCGAGCGCCGAGGCCGCGGTGGCACCCAGTTGCGAGTTGGCGCTTTCCCGGCCGATGCTGCTGCCGGTCGCAATCGAGAACGCGGACGACAAGATCTGCATCGCCGACTCGCGGACCTTGATCGCGCCCTTGCGGGTGATCACGAGGGCCATGATGTCGGTGATCCCAAACGGCCCACGCCGGTTGCCGATCGGCATCAGGCACAACGCCGCCAACACGCCGCCGATCGCCGGCACGGCGACGCGCAGCCAGGGTGAGAGGTCGAGCGCCGCGGCGTTCAGCGATTGGTCTGGCGTCCCCGCGAGGCGCAGTAGTTGCAGGCTCTGCAGCAGGAGCTGGAAGCCGTAGCCGAGCAGGCCGCCGAGCGCGCCGACCCCAGCCGCGAGTAGAAAGAACGCCGCGGCGCGGACTGGAGTCGCCTTGGGCTTACCCACGCGGCTGCTACCCCCCGCTGCCCTGCGCGAGCAGGGCGTCCAGCGCCTCACGTATGCGGGTCAGCCGGTCGCCCGCGGCCGGCGACTCGGCGAGGTTGTTCTGCTGGTAGGTGTCCGCGAGGTCGTAGAGCTGCTCGTTTGCGTCGCCCACGCGGATGTAGTGTGCTCCCTCGGCGATGAGGGCTTTGAGCGGCCCCTGCGCGTGTGGTTCCCATGGCGGCGGGTTGATGCCCGTCGTGAGCTCAGCCAGGGCTGGTGAGATGGTGGGGTCCGGCGCCCCCAGCCACAGCGGTCGGAGACTGTGACCGCCGAGCGGCGCGGCGTCGACGTCGAGCAGCGCGAGGATGGTGGCCGGCACGTCGCGCAGGCTGACCACTTGGTCGATGCGGGTTCCGCTTGGGACGGCGTCTCCGGGCTGATGGAAGATCAGCGGCACCTGGAGGCACTCGCGGTAGAGGTTGTTCCCGTGCCCCATGATCTCGTGCTCGCCGAACATCTCGCCGTGATCGCCGACCACGACGATCAGGGTGTTGTCCAAACGACCTGTCTCGCGCAGCCGCTGGAGCAGACGCTCGATTTGCAGGTCGATGGCGAGGATGCAGGCATCGTAGGCGTCAATGAAGCCCTGCAGCTCTTGTTTCGAGAAGAGCCAAGAGCGCGGCTGCCAATGCTCCAGCTTGGGGCTGCGTGGGCCGAACGTCTCGACGAGTTCCGGCGGCGGCAGGTAGCTCTCGTGCGCGTCGAAGTAGTTGAGGAACGCGAAGAAGGGGCGGTCGTCGACCGTGTCGAGCCAGTCTAGGCAGAGATCGGTGACGGTGACCGCGTCGTTGCGCACCAACTGGCGGTAGCTGCGCAGGCCGAGCGCGTGGGCGGCCTCGGAGCCGAGCTTGCTGGCGAACAGCGCCACCGCGGGCTCGAGCTGAAAGTCTTCGTAGCGACCGAAGCCCCGGGCCAGGCCTTGGATGGCTAGGCAGTAGCGCAGGTTGCCGACGAATCCGCCGGTCGCGTAGCCGTGCGCCGTCAGCAGTTCGGCGAGGGTCGGGTGAGCGCCATCGAGCGGCTGGCGCCAGTCGACCGAGGTTTCGTGGTGGTAGCGGCCCGTGAACAGGCTGGCGTGGGTCGGCAGGGTCCATGGCGCTGTGGCGTAGGCGCGGTCGAACACCACTCCATCGCGCGCCAGCCGATCGATGCTGGGAGTGGTGGCGCGTGGATAGCCGTAGGTCGGTAGGTTGTCGGCGCGCACCGTGTCGAGCACGATGAGCAGTACGTTGGGGCTCGAAGCCGGGGCTGGCTCGCCTTGCGCGCTGCGCTCCGACATCACGCGCCACGTCGGGATGGCTAAGACGGTGAGCACCACCGCCGCGCCCGCCCACAGGACCGTGCGCCGGCTCGCGCGTAGCAGGGCCGCGCCGCGTCGGTCGGCGGCGCCCCCCAGCGCGACGCCGATGCCCATCGCCAGTAGCAGCATCGCGCCTGGATCGAAGCCGCCATAGAAGCTCAGCTGACTCCAGGCAAAGATCACGATTGAGGTGAAGAGGGCGACGGGCACGGTGACCGAGCCCGGCCGCACCCACGCCAGCAGCGCGAGGAAGGCTGCGGGGATCCCGTGCCACACCACGTAGCTCACCGGCGCGAGCCACAAGACCTCGGGCGGTTGGCGCACGAGGCGGTCGAGCAGCTGCGCCCGCAACAGGTGATGCCCGAGCTCGACGGCGCCGTTGAGTAGCCCGATGGCCGCAGCGAGGATCATGCACTCGACGGGCGTGAGAACATGGGTGCAGGCTTTGGCGATCTGGCGCCGCAGACGCGGCTCCAGCGCGATGCCGATGCTGAGCGCAACGAAGCCCAAGGCAGCGCCTGCCAGCTGCAGCGGGCCGAGTCCTCGCTTGCCGTGCCGCACCATGTTCCCGAGCAGCGCCGCGGCCATGAGGCCACTGCCGCCGAGGATCAGGCCCCAGGGCACCAGCCGTTGACCGAGCCTAGACCCGCCGGGTTCTTGAGGCATCGGCTAGCCGTGACCTTCGTTGTCGTCGGCCTCGTCGCCGTCGGTGTCGTCTGTATCGTCCAAGAGATCCAGCAAGCGCTCCGGTGGCCGGGCGATGAGCGCGCGGCCGCCACGCACGGCAATCGGCCGCTGCAGCAGAGTTGGATGCTCGAGGAGGGCATCCAGGAGCGTGGCGCGATTGGCGGCCACCAAGCCCAGGCGCTCGTACCTCTCGTCCTTTTCTCGCATCATCACCCGGGGGTCCTCGGTGCCGAGTTTGTCGAGCAGCCGCTCGAGCTCGTCCCGGGTCGGGGCCTTGTCGAGATAGGAGCGCAGCTCGTATGGAACCTCCCGCTCCTCCAACAGTGCCACGGCTTGTCGGCACTTCGAGCAATTGGGATTGTGGTACAGGGTGATGTCAGCGGCGGTCATCTATCAGCTCATCTTGCGGACGTAGGAGGTGGCGAGCCTTTGCTCCGCGACCTGCAGGATGTTGCCCGTGGTCCAAAACAACATGCAGCCTGAGGGGAACGGGTAGAGCAGGATCGTCATTGCGACGGGCAACAGCAAGAGCGCCGGGCCCGCGCCGCCTTCGCCGGGCTCCGTGCTCGAGCTCATCGACTTGGCGATGATGACTTGCGCCACGAACATGATGAGCGGCAGCACGTTGAAGTAGCTGCCGAGCCACGGCAGCTCGAAGCCGAGGGGCGCGAGGCGATCCGTGAGCGTCAGGTCGTCGATCCACATGAAGCTCGCCCCGCGGAGCTCGTAGCTGTTCAGGAGCAGCTGAAACAGCGCGACCATCACGGGCAGCTGGATCAGCAACGGCAGGCAGCCCTTGGATTGGCTGAGGGGGTTGATGCCGTTCTTCTTGTAGAGCGCGAGAATCGCTTCGTTGCGGGTGTCGGAGTTACTCTTGTGCTTCTCCTTGATCGCGGCGACTTCGGGCTTCAGCGCCGTCATCTTGCGCTTCATCAGCATCTGGTGCTTGGCGCCGTAGAGCGACAGCGGCATCGTGATGACGCGGAACAGGACCGCGAAGACGATGATGGACCAGCCCCAGCTGTTGAAGACGGAGTTCAGCGCCGCCAGCGCGGTCTCCAACGCCTTGCACAGCCACGCCAGCCAGTCCCAGAGATGGTGGAAGAGGATCGGCTCGATCTCGAGTCCGGACGCCTGCAGGAGCTCGCGATCCTTGGGTCCGGCGTAGATCGAGTACGCGTAGACGTGCGAGGCGCCGGGTGCGAGGGTGAGCGGTGGGTGAAACAGGGTGACGCAGGGATACGACTCGAGGTCCTCGGCGCCGATCCGGTCGCCGAACCCAGCAGACGTGTCGGCTGCGATCGTGGCGCTCACGAACGGCGCGGCCGCGCCGTCGGTCTCGGGCACCAGCACCATCGTGAAGTACTGTGAGTGAACGCCGCCCCACTGCGCCCCACCCGTTTCTGGCACATCGGCGCGGCGCGGCTCCTCGCTCGGCACGTCGACGCTGAACACGCCATCCGGGCCCTTGTAGAAGCCCAGGATCGACGTCACCCAGCCTTCGCCGAATAGCTCTGGCTTGCGCGTCGCCGAGTAGCCGAGGCCTGGGCCCAGCGTGATGCCTAACCCGCGGCCGTCGTGGTCCAACGTCTGGGCGACGTCGCCGCTGTTGTGGACCTCGACCCGCAGCTGCGCCACGTGCTGACCGTTGACGAGGCGGTACGTCTTGATGAACTGCAGGCCGCTCGCGTCCGGCGGTGCGGTGAGGGTCACCACGAGCTCCGTCGGCGTGTCGGCGCGGCTGACCTCGTAAACGCGCTGGTCGGCGGCCGGGACGCCGCCGTCGGGCAGTGGGGGGAGCACTAGTGCCAGAGGCCGAAAGGTGGTGGCGGCGATGGCGCCTGGATCGAGCAGGTCGACGAAGTTGTCGCCACCGGTTCCACCAGGGGTGTCGTCTCGGACGGACCAGCCGACTGGCACGGCCCCGGCGGTGGCGAGCTCGACCCGAAACGTCTCGTTGGACAGCTGCAGGTTGGCGCCCCCTTGGGGTTCCTGGGCCGCCAGCGTGCTGCTGCAGAGACCCAGACCGAGCCAAGCCAAGCCGGCTGCCGAGACCACGTTCGTCATGCGTCGAACCATAGCGGCGCCCCGGCCTCGGGCCAGCGAGGCGGGGGGGCGTTCGCAATCCCCTGCCGCTTCGACGACAATCTCGGGGGCCGCCAGCTCGATGTGGCGGTGGCGGTGGCAACCTATGGTGGACTCGAGCTCTTCTGCTTCGTCGCGGCTGCATGAGCGACCGCAGGCCGAGCATGGCCTGCGCGAGGTTGTGTCCGACTTCCACAGTCGCGGCTGGTGTTCTGGCACCAGCGGCTCCTTCAGCGCCGTGATTGGCGACGAGCCGCTGCGGCTGCTAATTACGCGGGCGGGTTGCGACAAGCGTGGCCTGCAGGCCGAGGACCTGACGGTCGTGGGCGGCGACGGCGTGGCTCTTGCCGGCGAGACGGCGGCGCCGTCCGGCGAAGCGTTGATCCACAGCACGATCGCCGCGGTCACCGGTGCCGGCTCGGTTTTGCATACCCACTCCGTGTGGGTCACCTTGCTGGGGTTGCACTACCTCGCTGAGGGGGGCTTCCAGCTCACCGGCTACGAGATGCTGAAGGGCCTCGCTGGCGTGGACACCCACCAGGCGGAGCTGTTTGTGCCGGTGTTCAGCAACTCCGAGGACATCCACGTGCTCGTGGACCGCACCAAGGAAGTGGTCGCGGAGTGGCCGAGTGCGCCGGGCTTCGTGGTCGCCGGGCACGGTTTGTTCGCCTGGGGCCCGACCTTGTTCGCGGCAAAGCGGCAGGTGGAGGTGCTGGAGTTCCTGTGCGAATGCTTGGGGCGTCAGTCCGACTTCGGCGAGCCGCGCCCGGGCAGTGGTGTCTGGCGTGCTTGAGTGACGGGTGATCCGGTTCCGAAGTCCGTCGTCGGAACCGGATCACTAGTGGAAATCTGGGGCCTTATCCACGGCCCTCAGCGCCGCTCGCAGCGTTGGGTCGTCCTCGCCGTATCCACCAATATGCCTGCGGCGACCCGCCTTGCGACCGGCGCCGATGTCTCGCGGATAAGGCCCCATCTGCCTGAATCACACCACTCGCGACCTTACTTCTCGAGGCGTTCGATCCAGCCGTCGACGCGCGGATCGGTGCCGCCGACCTCGCGGTAGATGCGCAGCTGCTCGAGCGCCCCGTCGGAATCCTCCAGGTAGTCCATGTAGAGGACGCCCAGGGTGTAGCGCGCGAACTGGTTGTTGCCATCGATCTCGCAGGCCTGCTCGAGCCGACGGGCTGCCTCGGCATGGTCGCCGAGCCGGAAGAGCGCCAGCCCCCATGCCACCAGCGGCTCAGCGCGGGACTCGTCCAGCTCCACGGCGCTCTTGGCGTGCCGCACGGCTTTGGATGCCGCGTTCTGCTGCAGGTGGAGGTTGGCCAGCACGGCGTGCACCCGCGCGGCGTCCGCGTCCACGCCGCGCCCGATCGCCGTCTCGAGCCGTTGGATCGCACTCCCTCGGTCGCCGCGGCCGAGCTCGATGAGCCCGGCCAGCGTCATCGTCTGCCCGTCGCGGGCGTCGCCCAGGATGGGCTTGAGGACGTCTGCGGCGCGATCGTAGCGCTCCTCCCCGAGCAGGACCTCGGCGAAGCGCCGCCGCAGCTCCGGCGCCACCGCGGGCAGCGCGAGTCCGTCGCTAAACTGCCGCATCGCTTGGTCCGGATCGCCCTGCGCCAAGTAGGCGTCGCCCAAACCGGCGTACGCCTGCCAGAGGTTGGAGTCGGCGCGTTTGGCCGCGATGAACGACTCGATCGCCGCGGCTGGGTCCTCGAGCGCCAGCTGCGCCTTGCCGCGCCAGAGGAACGCCTCGGCGTTCTCGGTGGCGCTGGCACGGTCGCTCGCCTTGAGGGCCTCATCGTATCGACCCTCTTCGAACGCCAGGGCGGCACGGCCGGTGAGGGCGTCAACGCAATCCGCGTCGTGGGAGAGCGCTTCGTCAAAGCGCTTCGCGGCCTTCTCGAGCTCGCCGCGATCGACGTGTAGCCACCCGAGCGCAGCCGCGGCCTCGGCGTACTCCGGGTAGCGCTCCAGGGCTTCCTCCAGGTCCGCCTGCGCCACGGCGTCGTCGCGCACCAACCGGTAGGCGAGCCCGCGCACGAGGTAGCCCTCGGCGTCGGCGCAAGGCATGCGCAGAGCCCGATCGACCAGGACTCGCGTCGCTGCGGGATCGCGCCGGCGCAGCTGATCGCGGGCGTCGCTGAGGAGGCCGGCATACAGGCTCTGCTCCTGCGAGCGTTGCTCCGGCGCAAGCTGGCTTACCAGCGGCCCGTTCGAGCCACCACCGCCCCCGGCCGCAAACCACCACACCGCGCCGGCCACCAGCGCCAGGCCTGCGGCGGCGCCCAGGCCGATGAGGATGCCCCGCTGGTTGCCGCGGGGCTCGGCGGCCCGCCGGGAGCGCGCCGAGCGACTGCGGATGCCGCTCTGGCGCGACTGGCTCTTGCGCGACTGGCTTTTGCGGGATTGGGATCGTCCAGCGCTGCTCGTCGCGCTGGTTTTGGTCGTGGAGCTGCGTCGCCGCGCCGCGCCGCTGGTGCTGCCGCTCGTGCTGCTGCCGCGGCTTTTTGCCGTTCGGTCCAAACGCACTTCGTCGAGCGCGTCCAGCATCTCTTCGGCGCTTTGAAACCGGTCGTCGCGCGCCTTGGCCAAACCGCGCGTGACCACCTCGTCGAGGTCGACGGGGATCGGCTCGCGCAGGTCGGTATCCAGCAACGACGGCGGCGGATCCGACGTCGTGGACCGCATGACCGAGGTCAAGTCGTCCCCGGAGTAGGGCGGCTTGCCGACCACGAGCTCGTAGAGAATGAGGGTGGCGGCGTAGAGGTCGACGCGATGGTCGACGTCCTCGCCGCGCCACTGCTCCGGCGCCATGTAGAGCGGCGTGCCCATCACCTTGCCGGCGATGGTCTGCAGGCTGGCGTCCATGGGGCGGTCGACCAGCTTGGACAAGCCGAAGTCGAGGACCTTGAGGTGTGGCTCGTCGCCGGTCTCGACGAGCATCAGGTTCTCCGGCTTGAGGTCGCGGTGGACGATGCCGTGGTCGTGAGCCTCGACCAGGGTGATCAGCAGCTGGCGGGCCAGCTCGATGGCCTCGTCGGGCGGCACCGGGCCGTTCTCTTCGAGCCAGGTCTTGAGGTTCTGGCCCTCTACCAGCTCCATCGCCAGGAACACCAGATCCTCGTCCCGGTCGAAGTCGAAGACCTGGACGACGTTGGGATGGCTCAGGGCGCCCGCGGCGATGCCCTCGCGCTGGAATCGCTTCAAGGCCTCCTCGCCGACGCGGAGGTCGCGGTGCAGGACCTTGATCGCGATCCGCTTACGCAGCGCGATGTGCTCGGCGAGGTAGACCTTGCCCATGCTGCCCTCGCCGAGCGGCTCGCGCAGTCGGTATTTGTCGGCGACGGTGCGACCCACGAGCGGGTCCCCCACGCCATTGCCCACGGTCCGGGTGCCGCACTCTGGGCAAAAGCGGAACTCGTCGGTCGAATGGTGGCCGCAGTTGGCGCAGGTGGTCATCAGTGCTGGTATTGAGCGTGCCGCAGGGGCCCGCTCTAGTCCACGACGCCTTTGCCCTGCGTGTGCAGATGTCCGCTATTCTTGCGGCCCAACCCCCAGAGTCCCGGCCCCCAGAGTCCCAACCCCCAGAGTCCCAACCCCCAGAGTCCCGGCCCCCAAGGGCCCGGCCCCCAAGGGACAGGCCCGCCCGGGGCCCCTGGGTCAGCGGGGGAGCTGCCGGAGCGCCTCGGCGATCAGCTCGGCGGCGCGGCGCGAGCCGGCGTCGTTCAGGTGATAGGGGTCGTAGACGAACTCCTTGGTCTGTGGGATCGCCGCGGCCAGGTCCACGACCGGGACGTCGAGCTCGCGCCCAACCTCCCGCACGATTTCGTTCATCCGGTGGTAGAGCTGGTAGTAGCGCTCGTAGGTCTGGCCGAAGTCGTGGCGGACCGTCTGCGCGAGGCGCTCGAACTGCGGGTCCAGCTGCTCGGTGATGCGGTTGGCCTGGGTCATCAGCACCGGCCGGATCCCCCACGTGCGGCAGAGGTTGACGAAGGTGACCTGGCTGCGCCGGAAGTTGCGTTCGATGAACTCCGGGTCCGGGGTGATCTCCCGACCGCGCAGTGGTGCCAGCTCGTCGGCCACCTGGACTGGCGAGAACAGCTCTAGGATGTGTGGGAACAGCTGGCGGATCAGATCGCTTGCGCGGGAGCGCACGGACTCCCGGTAGCGCCGCGCCTCGATCATGTTGCGGAACGCGATCTGCGTCGACCAATAGGTCTGCCCGAGGAGCAGGACCATCAGGTCGTTGCAGTTGTGCATCATCACGCACACGTCGGGCTCGAGTGGCAGGACCTTCCCGAGTAGAGCGGCGATCGAGTGAAGCGAGTGGTTCGCCGAGCGGCCGGCGTTGTAGGAGTTGACCTTCTCCCAGGCACCGCTCTCTTCGAGCAGGCGGCCGGCGACGAAGGGGAAACGGTTGTCTTCCTGCACCCACAAGCATTCGGTCGTCGACCCGCCGAGGAACACCACTGTGAAGTCCGCTTCCTCGTGGACTTTGGACGGCTCGATGAAGCCATCGGCGTCGATCGCCAGGTGGACGCTGCCCTGGGCCAGACTGTCGGGGTCGCGCAGGAGCTGGTCCGGCATGGGGATGTCGAGATCCAACCGCGGCTTGTGCTCCCGCAGGCGAATGGCGCGGTGCGTGGGTTGCGCCGGCTCCGGGGCCCGCCATGCGAGCAGAGCTTCGAGGCCGAAGAGCAGGCTGCTCAGGAGCGTCAGCACCACGACCGCGAGGGTGGCGAACCGGTGCCGGTGGAAGAAGCCGGTCTGCGACACGCCGCCAGAGGTACAGAGCCGCGCGCGAACCGCCAGAGTTCTCCGGTTTTAGGTGGGCCGGTGGACGGCGGTACGGGCCCCGTAGATCGCGCCCAGCAGCAGAGCCAGCAGTGGCAGTGCGGTGGCGCCGGAGTACCAGACACCCTCACCCAGCTGCAGCGGGAACGTCGTCAGCACGGTGAACGTGATGTTGCCCACCAGCAGTGGCAGCAGTCCGAAGCGAATGGCGAGGAACGTGATCGTCCCGGCCATCGCCGCTGAGCACAGCGTGGGCGAGGTGATCCAGGGGAACCCCGCAGCGAATGGGTGGGCGTTCCACACCAGGGTCCAGATGACCGTGTTCGCGGTCGCCGCGAGCCAGGGCTTGCGCAGGACGAGCTTCAGCAGGACCAGGGCAGTGAAGAACATCATCCCCTGGCGGGCGGCGTCGATGGCGATCTCCAGGAAGACGCCGGCGCTGGACCACGGCCCCGACAGCACGTCGAGCCCGCTGAGGTGGATGAGCATCGGCGGCGGCTCGGCTTCGCCCAACCAGCGGGGCACGAGGATCTTGAGTACGCCCATCAGCGTGATGGCGAGGCTGATCGCCAGGCCGGCGAGGACGTGATGCCCGACGAGTGGGTCACGCCAGCGGCCGGCCAGCAGGCGTGACCAGGAGATCAGCGACTGCGGCCAGGACCGGCGCACGTGCTGCTCGAGGGCGAAGTAATAGACCCCCAGCTCGACGGCGATGACCAGGCCGTGGGTCATGCCCTTCACCAGCAGGTTGCCGAGGCCGGAGAAGTGCGCCGCGCCATCGCCGGCGAGCACCGTGAACGCGACGACGGCACCGAACGTGATCAGCGCGAGCCGCAGCGCGCCACGGCCGTCCGAACGCCGGCGGCGGAGAGCGTCCCAGGCGAGGATCCCGGCGCCGAGGACCAGGCCGACGCGGGCGAGGAAGCGCCAGGAGCGGGTGCCGGGCTTGGCGGGCCCGGCCTCGCCCGCCGTCGGCGCCGCCAAGGGCGACTCGTGGAGGCGGAGGCTGACGGGGCGCTGGCCGAGAAACGCCGCCTGGACCTCGACGCGCACGGCTTCGTCGGGGGCGGTGCCCTGCCACGCCAAGCGTCGGTCGGCGAACTCCGGCGGAATCTCGGTCGGTGCGATGCTCTCGAGTTGGGTCGGATCGAGCCCGATGGCGGCGAGGAGCGCGGCCGTGGGTGGCTCGGCCGTGGTCGCCAGGCTGTCCCACTGCGCGTCTTGGTCGGGCACGGCGCGCAGTTCGCGGAGGTTGCCGTCCCCGTCCAGCTTCAGCAGCACTTCGCCCGGCGTGCCCGGCACCGGGTCGTGCCAGTCCACCCGACCTTTGATGTTGGCCGGCTGCAGCCACCGCCAGGACGGCGTCTGCCGGTACCAGAACTCGATCAGCGGTGGGCGGGTCTGGCTCAGTAGACCGCGCCAATCCGCCTCGCGACGCTCGAGCGCGTTGACCTGGTCCAGCTTTGGTCGGTCCAGCGTGAAGCCGTAGCTGCGGTGCGCCCCCAGGGTGCGATAGCCGAGGCTCTCGAGCGTGGTCTTGGCGCGGTCGGCCAGCACTTCGGTCGAGTGCGGCAGGTTCGTTCGCGCCAGCAGCTTGACCTGGCCCTCGAGCGCGAACAACAGCGCCAGGCCCACGGCGATCATCACCAGGAGCGCGGCCACGAGCCGCGGCGGGATCGAGCCCGAGCCGCCGGCGGCGGCCACCAGCTCCGGCGATGGGGTTTGACCGGAGGCGAGAGCCTCGCCGAGTGGATCCCCGCCGGGCATGGCCGCCAGGACCGCCAGCGCCGACTGCGGCCGCCCCTCAGGCTCGCGCTCGAGGCAGCGGAGGATGGCCTGCTCCGCCGCGGGCTCGATGTCGGCGACCAGCCCACTCGGCGGCAGGATCGGCCGGCGGTGGGCGCGGAGCAGCTCGGTCATCGAGCTGGCGCGGTAGAGCTGGCGGCCGGTGTAGACCTCGTAGAGGACCAGGCCCAGCGAGTACAGGTCGCTCTGGATCGAGGCGGCGCCGCCGGTGAACAGCTCCGGCGCCATGTAGGCCGGCGTTCCCGACGTGCTCTCGTCGGCGGACAGCGAGTCGGTGGCGGCGGCGATCCCGAAGTCCGTGATGCGGGCGTTCCCGTCGCCATCGACCATGACATTGGCGGGCTTCAGGTCGCGGTGGAGCACGCCCTGCTCGTGGGCCGCGTGCAGCCCGGCGCACAGCTGGGTCGCGATCTGTGCCGCCTTGTCCCCTGGCAGCCGGCCGATGCGGCGCAGGAGCGAGGCGAGGTCCTCACCGTCCACGTATTCCATGGACACGAACGTCAGCCCGTTGACCTCGCCGATGTCGTGCACCCGGCAGACGTGGGGGTGGCTGACCCGGCGCGCGGTGCGGACCTCGTTGAGGAGCGTTGCGATCGCGGTCGGCGTTCCGGCGAGCTTGGCGTCGACGAACTTCAGCGCGACGTCCTGCCCCAGCGTCTGGTCGTGGGCCCGAAACACCGAGCCCATGCCGCCCTGGCCGAGGAGGCTCTGGATGTGGTAGCGGCCGAGCAGCACCTGCCCGGGGGTCGGCAGGCCGTTCTCGGCCGGCGCCGCCGCGCGCCCCGGGGCCGACGGCGTCGCGTCGGGCTCCCAAGCGCTCGTTGCTTCGAGGGCCGCGGTGGGGGGCGGGTTGGCGTTGGCGCCGACTTCCACTTCGCGGCCACAGGCTTGGCAGAAGCGCGCCGTTTCAGCGAGGTTGGCGTGGCAGTGGGGGCAAGCGGTCATTGAGTCGAGGGGGGACGCGGGATCGTAGCCCGGCCGGATGGGGGTGCCGCCGTCGGCGTGTGCGGAAAACGCTTGTCCTGTCCGACGCGATCGACAGAGAATCCAGCGCGCAGCGCTAGGCGTTCAGCCAAGAGGACCAAGCGAGTGCACGCGATCACGGCGCACTGGATCACCGACCGTCGGTTCGACCTTCTCTGCTACATCGCGCCTTGTCTGGCGTCATACCTGTTGCTCTACGCGAACCTCGCCCTGGCGGTGCCGGTGATGTTCTTGTGGTGGCTATGGGTGGTCGTCATCGACGGGCCCCACGTGTTCGGCACGATTTCCCGAACCTACCTCGACGCCGAGGAATGGCGGACGCGGCGGCCGCTGCTGCTGGGCTCGCTGCTGTGGTTCTTGTTGGGGCCGGCGGCGGTGGGAATCGGCGTGGCCACGGGGAGCCGGTCGCCCTACCAGGTGTTTCTGCTGTTCGCGAGCCTGTGGGCCTACTGGCACGTGGTGCGGCAGCACTACGGCTTCCTCTGCCTGTACCAGCGCAAGAACGGCGAGCCGGCCGGGCGCGAGAACGCGCTCGACTACTGGCTCTTCTACATCCTGATGATCGCGCCGTTGGCCTGCTTCGTGCTGCTCAACGAGCAAGCGCGGGACGTGGTCATGCTCAGCGCGCTGTCCCGCGGTCAGCTCGATGCCGCCGTGACGCTCGCGCGCGGCGCGGTGTTCGCGGCGTTGGCGGTGTATGTGGGCAAGGAGTGGCTGCGCTGGCAGCGGGGCGAGCCGCTGAACGGGCCGAAGAACCTACTGCTGCTGTCGGTCGTGCCCGTGCACCTCGTGGTGTGCATGTACGAGCCGGTGGCGACGCACCTGCACCTCCTGATGTTCAGTGTGGCCGTGACGGTCCACCACAACGTCCAGTACCACGGCATCGTGTGGTTCTACAACCGCAACCGCTACCGCGGCGAGGGCGCTCGTGAGCGGTTCGGCCCCATGGCAACGTGGGTGAGCCGCTCGTTCTGGGTCTACTACGCGATCGGCCTGCTGTTTACGTTCGTGGTCCGCTACTCCAGCTGGATTTTCACGGGCATGCCGGAGATTCCGGGCGGGCCGGGGCCGAACTTCATCAGCGAGACGCGGCTGGGCGGTAGCTACTCGGTCGCCGAGCTCGCGGTCGCGTTCTGGTGGGGGTTTGCGTTCCACCACTACTACCTGGATCAGCGGATTTGGCGCGTCAGCCGCGACCGCCAAGTCCAGTCGGGCCTCCGGGTCTGAGGGCCTGTGACTCGCTCAATGTCACGGCCCGAAGGCGTCGTGGAGCGGCGCCAGCAACATCGAAGAACGCCTGTAGCGTGGACCAGTTACGGGCTCTGAGGGCTTGTTACTTCTTGAGTGACAAGCCCGAACGCGCCGCGGAGCGGCGCCAGCAGCATCGAAGAAAGCCTGTATCGTGGATTTCGTTGCAGGCTCTGAGCGGCCGGAGAAGCTGGCCCGGGGGCGCGGAGGGTGGCCTACCCCAGCACCGGGGATTACCTTTCTCTAGGCGGTCTTGTCACCTCGGACCGCCCGGCCCGCCCGGCCCGCTTTGCGCCACCTCAGCACCCATTGCACCGCCATGAGAGCCTCCGCCATGCTGGCCGTTGCCGCCGCTCTGCAGATCGGCCTGGCCGCGCAGAGTCGCAACGTCGGCCTGCTCGCTTCGCTCAATCCGAGCGCCACGTCGACCACCGTCTTCAACGACGTTTGGGGCTACCTGTCGCCGTCGGGCCGGGAAGTCGCGCTCATGGGCAGCGACGAGGGGACCCATGTCATCGACTGCACCATCCCCACCGCCCCAGTGCAGACCGGTCTGATCCCCACCGAGGTGCCGGGCACGTTCTTCAACACGTGGCGCGACATCAAGGTGTGGGGTGACTACGCCTACGTGGTCTCCGAGGCCTATGGCGGGATGCAGATCATCGAGCTGACGGATCCGGACTCGCCGACCAAGCTCACGCTGTGGGGCGCCACTCTCTGGAGTAACGCGCACAACATCGCGCTCGACGAAGCCGCCGGTCTCGCCTACGTGTGCGGGACGGATACCGGCACACACGTGATCGACGTCGGCAGCAATCCGACGAGCCCGACGCTCGTGTTCTCGCTCGGCGCGCCCTACAGCCATGACCTCGAGGCGCAGAACGGCTACGCCTATTTCGCCGACTTCTTTGGCAACACGTTTCAGATCTACGACACCTCGCAGCTGCCCACCTCCCTGTCGCGCCTGAGCACGCGGGCGATGCCCGGCTCGCAGAACTCGCACTCGATGTGGCCCACGCGCGATGGTCTGTACTGCGTGGCGACCAATGAGTCGCTGGGCGGGCCGGTGTCGATCTGGGACGTCAGCGTGAAGCGGCTGCCGCAGATGATCGCCAGCTACTCGACCGGTCCGGCGATGGCGATCCCCCACAACCCCTACGTGGCCGACCGGCTCGCGCACCTCTCGTACTACACCGAGGGCTATCGCCTCCTCGACCTGACGGACCCGGCCAACCCCGAAGAGGTCGGCTTCTACGACACGTCGTCGATCCCTGCCGGCGGCTATGACGGCGCGTGGGGCGTCTACGTGCAGCCGCGCTCGGGCATCGTGTACATCTCGGACGTGCAGAACGGCCTGTTTGTGCTGAAGCCCACCGCGTCGCCCGTGCGCTACGGGGTGGCCACGGCGGGGAGCAAGGCGCAGGCACCGGAGATCTACGCCCACGGCGCGCCCTACTTGGGTAACCTCGCCTACCGCTTGGTGGCGGAGAACGGCCCGCCGAGCGCCCCTGGGGCGATCCTGTTCGGTGCTGGGCGCGCCAGCCTGCCGCTGGGCTCCGCGATCATCCTGGTGGACCTGCTTGGCCCGTCGGTGATCTTTCCGGTGGTGTCGGACCCCAACGGGACCGCGGTCGCGTTGTCGCCCGTGCCCGATGAGATGCAGTTCGCCGGCGGTGTGATCGACGCGCAGTTCTTCTTCCTGGATAGCGCGACGCCGGGTGACGCCTCGGCGAGCGAAGGTCTCGAGTTCGAGATGTTCGTCAAGTAGGCCCGGCCCCGGGCTGCACGAACGATCGCACCAAGCAGTGCTCTTCCATGCGCGACCGCAGCACGAGCACGGCGAGGGCGATGCCGACCGTCGCCAGGCTGAGGTAGCCGCCTCCAGGGAGATCGAGCGTGTGGACCGCGGCGCCGGCGAGTACGGCGATCAGGGGGGGGCGTAGCCAGCGCCCACACCCGAGCTCGACGCCTTGTCGCGACGCCCAGGTGGCGACCAGGACGAACAGCACCATTTGGGCCAGCAGGGTCGACGCCGCGGCGCCGAAGGCGCCGTAGGTCGGGATCACGATGCAGTTGGTGACGACGTTGACCACCAGGGCGATCCAGGTCGCCTCGGTGAGTTTGCGTTGTTGCCCCACGCCCGCCAGCGCGTCGCCGATCGGCACGATCAGGAACCTCAAGAACACCAGTGGCGCGACGATCGCGAGGATCACGCCACCACTCCGGTACTCTTCGCCCAAGCACAGCGCGACCAAGACGTCGGCGTTGGTCGCTAGGAGTGCCGAGCCGAGCACGCCGGCGCAGGCGAGCAGCGCGGCTTGAGAGCGGTAGAACAAGCCCAACTTGGTCGAGCGTTCGAGCCCGAGCCGGTAGAACTGCGGCATCACCGCCATGGTGATCGCTTGCGGGAGCAGCTCGGCGACGATGAGAAACCGAAAGCAGCCGTGGTAGACGCCGGTTGCGGCGGGGCCGGCGAGCGCGCCGAGCATCAGGACGTCGGACTGCATCAGCGCCAAGTTGCCGAAGATCGCGAGACCGAACGGCGCCGCGTCGCGGATGACGGGCGCGACGCGTTGCCGTGACCAGCGCACGCCAATGCGGCGCCACACACCAATGCCGGCGCCGAGCGCCGTCATGGCCGATGCGGCCATCAGCGCCAGCGACAATGCCAGAAGGTCGGTGCCGCACAGCAAGCACACGGCGAACGCCAGCACCCGGGCGACGTTGCGCGCCAGCATGATGGCGGCCGAGTAGCCCATCTGCTCGCGCGCCTGGTAGACCGCCGAGAACAGGCCCGAGATGCCGTCGAGCACCGCGCCCAGGAACAGCGGCACGAAACAGACCAGCACGGTCCAGCCGAAGCCCGCGACTCCCGCCAATAGGGCGACGATCCCCGTCACTGGCACGACGAGGCTGAGGCGGGTCACCAGACTGGTGCCGACGACTTCCGGCAGGGCCTCGGGAACCCGTGCGTGCGACCAAACCACGGCGACGTTCATCCCGAGGTCGCACAGCGGTGCCGACAGCAGCGCGAGGGTCAGGGCGAGCGCAAACTCGCCGTAGCTCGCCGAGCCGAAGTACTGGGCGATCCAGAAGTAGAGCGCGTACTGCAGGACCGCGGTGCCGAACACACCGATGCCGGTGGCGCGCAGGTTGCGCTGCAGCCGTGCGCGCGCCGTCGACGATGTGGACGCCTGGCCACCGCCGGCTCCTTCGGCGACGCCCGCGACCGGGTCAGGGCCCGAGGCCGGGCCTCGGTCCGGCGTCGCGTTGCTTGCCCGCGTCGTGCCCAACGCCGATGACATCGGCATTCTGCGCCGGGTGCCTAAACAGGCACCCGCCCGTGACGCCTCTGCGCCGGTGCCCGTTCGCGCCCCCGGCCCGCTCGACGCGAAGAGGCCCAAACAGACACTCCAGTCGCCGCCGCCGCGGGGCCTGTCCGGAGGATTTCATCAGGGAACCAGTCCCGCGAACGATCCGATCTCGACCTTTCGGTGCCCTGGTCCTGCTCGGCGCGTGACTTCGGTCACCGCGCTCAGCGCGTGTGACCAAATCGATCCGGCGTGAGCCGGATCGATTTAGTAACGCGCCCTCAGCGCTCGCGGAGCATGACCCGATACGTGCCCATCGCCGGTTGCGGCAGGTCGAGCAGGGTGCCTTCCCAGGGGTGGAATCCGGGTTTCACGATGCGCAGAGCGTCGTCCATGCGGACGTCCTCCGGCAGGTCGCAGGGAGCCTCGAGCTGCAGGCCTAGGCTCTCGATTGTGACTTGGGCACCGCGGGGCTCGGTGATCAAGCGCCGCACGGGCTGTAGATCTTGGCTGCCATGCGGATTGGAGTAGTTGCAGGACGCCACAAGCAGCGCCGCCGCGCATAAGACAGAAGCCTTCATAGGGACTGCGGGGGTTGGGGTTGTTCGGAGGGGAGTGGGATCTGAGGGCCTGTGACTTTTTCAAAGTCACAGCCCGGAGGCGCCGCGGAGCGGCGCCAGCAACATCGAAGAAAACCTGTAGCATCGATCTAGTGGTGTGATTCAGGCAGATGGGGCCTTATCCGCGAGACATCGCGCCGGTCGCAAGGCGGGTCGCCGCAGGCATATTGGTGGATACGGCGAGGACGACCGGCTGGCGGACATATTGGGTGCAAGTGGACCTCGATCGATGTCGATAGGCATTTGGGTCGCCGGGGCTGGCGACGATCAGCCGAGGTCCAGCGCCGTCGTGGCCAGTACTGCCCGCAATGCGAAGCTCGAACGC
>JBCCGH010000133.1:0-27128 GCA_039029375.1 Planctomycetota bacterium | reverse complement strand
ATCTGGGGCATTCTCCACGGCCCTCAGCGCCGCTCGCAGCGTTGGGTCGTCCTCGCCGTATCCACCAATATGCCTGCGGCGACCCGCCTTGCGACCGGCGCCGATGTCTCGCGGATAAGGCCCCATCTGCCTGAATCACACCACTAGCGGGTCGACCTGCATTCGGGAACACCACCCTGCGGGCCAAAGCACTTCTTCAACGGCCTAGTGCTGGGGCGTCACCGCGCAGCTGCGCGGCGAGTAGGTCGAGCAGCGCCGCGCCGCGTAGGCCCTCGGCGGTGGGGCCGCTGTCCGGGACGATGACTTGGCGGTAGTCGAAGCCGGACTCCGCGAACACGGTGGCGATGCGCTCGGACTGGCGC
The DNA here is from genome assembly GCA_039029375.1 of Planctomycetota bacterium. GTDB lineage: Bacteria > Planctomycetota > UBA1135 > UBA1135 > UBA2386 > JBCCGH01. The sequence goes on along the minus strand of JBCCGH010000133.1, from coordinate 26,766 downwards.
TGCGCGTGCTCGTCTTGCGAGCCAAAGATCTCGACGATGTGTTGGTCGCGGAACCGCGCGAGCTCGGTGTCCTTCCACGTGCCCCACGCCGTGGTGCCAATCGTGATCAACGTGTCGAACACCCGCTTCGACATGCGCAGGTAGGTCGTCGCCGGCCGCGCGCCCTGGCCGAGTCCGAACGCGGCGATGCGTCCCGGTGCGACCGCGTAGTCGCGCCGGACGCGCCGGACCAGCGCCTCCAGGGCGTGGTGCGCGGGGTGGGTGTGCCAGCCGCGGTCCGGCGCGACGACCGTGACCACGATCAGGCCGGCTTGGTTCGGCTCTCGCCCGAACAGCTCGGTGCGCATCCAGTCAGCGGCGCGGCGTTTCCAGTTGCCCGGCGCGAAAGCCACGACGGTCGGATACGAGCTGTCCGCGTCGTAGTCGGCGGGGACGTCGACGTGGTAACCGATCACCACACCGTTTGGCGCGCGGAACTCGTCGTACTCGAGGCGCGGCGGCGACGGGAAGTCCTCGCGGCCGCGCAGGGGCTCGAGGTCGGGATCGGTCTCGGCGAGGTCGATGTCGAGGAAGCCGGCTTGCCGGCTCTCGTGCAGCGACGCCATCGCCGCGTCGAGCTCGCCGAGGCGGGTTTGCATGCACGCCACGTTGTAGAGAGCGTTGCCCCGGCTCGGCGCGAACGTCGCTGCCTTCGTGCCGACTTCCACCGCGCGCTTGAGCTCACCCTGCTGGCCAAGGGCGTAGGCGAGCAGAAACCAGCCCCGCCCGTCGTCGGGGCGCGCGGCCGTCCACGCTTCAAGCTTGGCCTGCGCTTTCGCCCAATTCTCGTCGCGCAGGTGGCGTTGGATTTCACGCTCGGCGGTGTCGTTGTGTTGGCCAGCAAGGGGGACGCAGAGCGCGAGCAGGAGCGCGGCGGCGAGTGGCGGTTGGTTCATCGTGTGGGCCCGGCTGGATGGGTTGCCCAGCGTGTTGCCGCGGCCGCCGCCGGGGACTCGCCATTGCGGTGAATTCGCGGGCGGGGCGAGCGCCGGCGACGCAGCGGTCGAACCCGCGCCGCGCGCGTGGCCTACTTGCCGATCACGAACTGCAGCCCGTCGGTCGCTGAGATCGAGCCGTACGCGCCGGCATCCCACACCAGCGCCTGCATGTTGAAGCGGCGGCCGACGAGGTCGGGTTGGGCTGGGACCAAAAGCGGTAGGCTGAACTCGCCCGCTCCGGGCTCTCCGGCGGCGCCGCCCAACACCACGGGGAGCACGGTCAGCGGCGGCAGGACGAGCACTTGGCAACCGCCGGGCAGCGGAAAGAACTGGCTGTCGCCGCCGACCACGAGGATCCCGGCCGCTTGGCCCAGGCCGTTTTGGATGGCGAGTGTCAAGGCGGCACCCGGCCGCGGGCAACCGACGAGCTCCAGTCGCGGCGCGCGGCCCGCCGAGCCGGCGCAACCGTCGCCGTAGAAGGCGACGATCGCCGTGCAGGGCGGCTGGCCGGCAGCGGTCGGTGCGAGGGTCGCGGCGAAGGCGAGAGCGAGCGAGAGGGCCAGGGGTCGCATGGTGGACGGGTTCCGGGTGGTGGGTGGGATCCCCCGCGTCGACCGCGGGCGGGGTGGACCGGTCTTACGCATCGACCGGCGCGTGGTACCGTGAGATCGGCGCGGGCCGAACGCCAAGCAGCCCTTGGCTCTTCGGTCATGAAATGCGAGGCGCCGCCCTTCGCAGCATCATCGCCGCAGGCCCGGCGCCACGGCGCGAATCCTCGTGGGGCGGCCCACCGAGTGCGGAAAGTGTCCTGATTCCCTACTCCGTATGATGAGGCGGCGGCCCGGTGGCGCGGGCCTCGTGCGGCGGTCCGCAACAGCACCATCGCCCCCCGGTCCGCGAAGTTGCCCCATCGCGCGCTTGTGACGCTAGCATGCGGCGTGCCGCGGGTCCTCGCCCGCGCCGGCCCCTGCGTCCTCAGGATTTCTCCATGCGACGAGCACCTCACGTCTCTGCGTTGGCGTTGGCCAGCGTCTTCTTTCTCGCCGCCGCGGCCCCTGCCGCCGACCCGGTAAAGGCCCTTCGATCAGGGGCAACCCTGTCCCTCGACGGGTCCGCCTCGGCAGTCGGCGAAATCGGCAACTCGGTGACGGCGACGATCACCGGCACTGCGGGGCGACCCGCGGCGCTGCTCCTGGACGTGTCGGCCGGGCCGGTGACGCTCTTCGGCCAGTCCGTGCCGATCGGTTTCACGCCCGGCCTGCTCGTGGTTCCAGTGGACCTGAGCACCGGCACCGCCAACGTCAACATCCCGATTCCCGACGACACGCGACTGCACGGCGGCCAGATCTTCATGGTCGCGTGGGTCAACGAGTCCGGCCCCACCTCGAGCTGGTGCTGGAGCAACGGCGCCGACTTGACCGTGGTCGACCGCGACCCCGAGCTCGCTGGCAACTCGCTCGGCGCGTACCCGTTCTTCGAGTTCGTGCGCGCGTTCAACCGCGGTGATGCGGTCGAGATCGCCGTCAATCCGCAGAGCTACCCGGCCGTCGTCGGGCAAACGGCGGACGTCTACGTCGTCGCGTCGAAGACGCGCGCGCAGTGGGATGGCGACCCGTCGCTGACCGACGTCTCGTCGGGCGGCGCCGAGGTGATCACGTTCTCCGCGGCGAGCATCCAGGCGAACACCCGGACCGTGGACACCGGGACGCTGGCGGGCCCCGACGAGACCCCCGGCTCGGGCGACACCCGGCCGGGCTTGGGCTACGACGTCGTCATCGACCTCAACCGCAATGGGGTCTTTGACGGTGCCGACCTGATCGACGGCTACTCGGCGACGGCACCGGGCTTCGGCCTGATGCGTGACCTGGCGCTGGGAAGCGTCAAGAGCGGCGTCGGCGGTAGCAGCGGCGCGGGGGGCCCCTACGCGGTGACCGAGATCCTGTACTCCGGCGGTGCCAACCTCCAGCAGGACACCTACTACCCGACCAACATCTCGTCGTTGGGCGAGCTGCCGCTCGTCGTTGTCAGCCACGGCAACGGCCACAACTACCAGTGGTACGACCACATCGGCTACCACCTGGCCTCCTACGGCTACGTGGTGATGAGCCACTTCAACATGACGATCCCCGGTAGCCATACCGCGGCGATCACGACGCTCGACAACACCGACTACCTGCTCGGCAACACCGGCACCATCGGCGGCGGTGTGCTCAGCGGCCACATCGACTCCAGCCGCATCACCTGGATCGGTCACAGCCGTGGCGGTGACGGCGTGGCGCGGGCCTACGATCGCCTGTTCCAAGGCACGACGACGCCGACGAACTACAGCAAGGCGGACGTGCAGCTCGTCTCCAGCATCGCGCCCGTCGACTTCGGCGGCACCACCGGCGTCCCGGCGTCGCACCCGCGCGACGTGCCCTACTACCACCTGTGGGTGGGGCAGGCCGACGCCGACGTGAACGGTTGCGCCAACTCGGGCGACCAGATCATGTGGTACCACCTCCCCGAGCGGGCGACGCGGTTGCGCCACTCGATCAGCCTCTACGGCGTGGGTCACGGCGACTTCCATGACGGCGGTGGCAGTTCGGTGGCGTCGGGGCCGGCCCTGATCGGCCGCAACGAGACGCACAAGATCATGCGCGGCTACGTGCTGCCCATGGTGGAGCACTTCATCCGCGGCGACTACGCCAGCAAGGACTACCTGTGGCGCCAGTATGAGAGCTTCCGCGCGATTGGCTCGTCGGTGAGCCCGAACGCGATCGCCAACCTGCAGTACCAGGAAGAGCCCGCGTCGCGCATGGTCATCGATAACTTCGAGACCAACCCGGGCGTGGCGTTGGCCAGCTCCGGCGCGACCGTGAGCCAGACCGGTCTGCTCGCTTACGTCGAGGGCCGGGAGATCGACTCCTCGACCCCGCGCAACTACATCTGGCGGGCCTCGGATCCGTTCAACGGCTTCCTCAACGACTCCAACAGTGCGCAGTTCCGCACCAACAGCTTTGGCGCGAACTTCGCCATCGAAGGCGCCGGGAACGTCGAGTACACCTTGCTGCCGTCGCAGCGTGGGTTTGGCGACTTCGTCTACCTGTCGTGCCGCGCCGCGCAGGTGACCCGCGCGCCGCGGACCCAGGAAGAGATGGGCGACCTCACGTTCACGGTGACCCTGGAAGACGGCGCCGCCGTCACCAGCTCGATCAACATCGGCGCCTATGGCGGCGGCATCGAGGAACCCTACCAGCGCTTTGGCTGTGGCTCGGGCCCGTCCGGTCCGTTTGGCTGGAACAGCGAGTTCGAGACCATTCGCATTCGCGTCGCGGACTTCGGCCACAACAGCGCGATCAACCTGCGCGACGTGCGCAAGCTGACCTTCAGCTTCGGCGCCGGCTCCGGCTCGAACATCGGCCGGGTCGTGCTGGACGAGATCGAGCTCACCTCCTTGTGAGGTGAGCGGCGCGGGCCAGCGCGCGCGTTCGGCGCTGGCGGCCCGCGCCGAGGATCGCGGCGGAGCTTGCTCCGCCCGCGCCTGCCGCCGGACGACCGTACCGGCGGCGGTCAGCTGCCGATCGTGGCCTCACCGCCGTTGGAGAACACGACGCCGAGTGGGTTGACCGCCTGCACCACGCCCCACTGGCTGGTGAAGGTCGCGCCGACCAACGTCGCCGTGCTGGGGATCGGAATGGAGACGCTGGCGCTGCCGCCGGCGCTGGTCAGCCTGGGCGGCAGCAGCGCGTCCTGAGTCGCGTAGAGAGAGCAGCCGGGCGCGAGGGTCGCCGGGAGCGGTAGATCGATGCGGCTGCCGACCCACAGGACCGCCGTGGCCTGCGCCGCGGCCCCGCTGAGCGTGACGTCGAGCGGCTGGCCGAGCCGGGGGACGCCGGTGTGGTCCAACAGCGGCAGAGTCGCCGGGTCGCCGCACGGCGCGCCAAACGTCGTGGCGGACCCGGCCGTGCCGACGACCGTCAGCAACCAGGTGCGGCCGTTCGTCAGGAGGCCGCGCGGATCGTTGCGCACGAGTGCGGTCTGGTCGGCGACCTCGACTTGGATGAAGTGCAACCCGGCGGGCACACTCGAGGTGTCGAACGAGAACGTGGTGCCCCCGATCTGCGCGACCTGGCCGCCGACCTTCCACTGGATCCGCGCCGTCGCCGCCGGGACCAAGGAGCCGATCTGGAACGTCTGGATGGCGGGTTGCGATGCCTGCACCGGACCCGCGGCAGGCTGGACGTTCTCGATCGGACTGACCGACTCGAAGCCCCGCTTCGTGAGCTGCTCGACGCAGACCGCGCACAGCGTGCTCGAGGCACGCATCAGGCAGTCGTCGGCGGGGCGCCAGATGCCGTTGTCAAAGTAGCGCCCGCCCTCGAAGCAGCCGACGCCGCTGCTGCCGATCCACGACGCCCACTTCGCGCAGGTCGGATCGGCGGTCACGTTGGGCTCGGTCGGCTCCGGCCCAGTGTAGGTCCCCGTGCCGCCGTACTCATCGGCCAGACCGCCGAACGAGTGACAGAACTCGTGGGTTTGCACCTGCGGCCCGAGCGAGCCGTTGTAGGTGACGGCGAACCGCCCGGCGCAGCCGCCGTACTTCGGCGAGTTCACCAGCACCGCAATGCTGCTCTCGACGTCGGGGGCCATCGCCGCGTCGAGGTCGGCTTGCGGCTCATCCTGGATGTAGAGGCAGCGCTCGACGCCGCCGGTCCAGTAGCTCGCCTCGTACGCGGTGTCGACGACAATGGGCGGCACGGCCATCGGATCGTCGGCCCCGCGTTCGGCGGACGGCCGAAACACCGAGTGGACGTTGAACATGCCCTGGTAGCTCTTGAAGGGCTCGCGGCCGAACAGGTCGTTGATCCACGCGTCAACGTCGGCATTGAACTGGGCCTGGTCGGCCAGGATGTAGCCATCACCCAGGACGACGATGTCGTAGCGGTTGGCGCTCGGACCGCTGTCCAGGTGGGTCGTGATGGTGACCGCTTGCGGTGGCGGCGGCGCGCTGAGGAGCCGATCGAGCGTGGCGCGGTCGACGCGGCCGAACGAGACCGCGCCGCTATCGTCGCGGCGCACGATCTCGACGGTGGCGAGCTCGGGTAGGTCGGGGACCTTCACGTGGGCGCGGATGTCGCCGGTGAGCAGGCGATCCTCGCTGATCAGAACGTCCCGGCCGCCCCGGGCGCGGTCGAAATGGACATGGCTCAGGTCGAGCGGTACTTGCTGCAGGAGGCGTCCCTTGACATCGAGGAGCTGCACCCAGGCCTTGGCGGCGGCGGCGTCGCGACTGGCGTGAAACGCGAAGTCCTTGCGCCAGGCGTGCGTCACGGTGACGCGATCGGCGTCTCCCTGGAGGAGCAACAACAGCGCTGCTGGTGCGGTCGCGTCCTGAGCCGGCAGCGGCGCTATCGCCGCCAGGGTGAACAGTCCGGCGATGGCGGGCGACAAAGGCATGGAACGGAGCTTCATCAAGTGCATCCTGGTCGGCGAGCCCGCCTCGTGCGGGCCCGGGATATGAAGGCACACGCGGGAACCGCCCCGCTGGGGAAGGGATTTCTGGGCCGTGCTGCGAAATGGTGGGGCGCCATGGCAGCCGTCGACTGACCCTTGCGCCACAGGGCGTTCACAACCGGGGCCGGGCCCCAGGGACACGCTCTTAGCCATGAAGATCCTCGATCTTGCCGCGGTCGGTCGCGGCGTCGTCGTCTGCGTGTTGGCCGCCTCGGCGGCCGCGCAGAGTCTCGCGTTTGAAGTGCACGGCCGGGTCTCGGATGAGCGAGGCGGCAAGGCCGTGGCGCTCGCTGGTGACGTGGACGCCGATGGCTTCGGTGACGTCGTCGTCGGCTTTCCCGCTGGGGTCAACGGCGTCGGCCGTGTCGAGGTGCGGTCGGGCCGCGACGGCGCTCTGCTGCACGAGTTCCTCGGCGATCAGGCGACCGATGCGCTTGGGTCCGCGGTCTGCGGCATTGGCGACGCCGACGGCGACGGGCACGCCGACGTCGCCGCTGGCGCGCCACAGTGGAACAACCCGACGTCCGGCGGTCTGGTCCGGGTCTACTCCGGACGCACCGGCGCGGTGTTGTTCACGAAGTCTGGTGCCGCCGGCAACGAAGGCTTGGGGCGCGATCTCTCGGGCCCGGGGGACGTCGATGGCGACGGCTACGACGATGTGCTCGCCGGCTCGGAAATGGGGCTGGCGCGGCTGTTCTCCGGGCGCACCGGGTTGCAGCTTCGCCGGTTCGTTGTGGGCTTTGGCGCGATCGCGGTCGCAGGCGTCGGCGACACGAATGGTGACCGAGTCCCCGACATGGTCATGGGCGCCCACATGGACAATCGAGTGCGACTCTACGCCGGGCGCACTTGGGCGGTTCTGTGGACGAAGAGCCTGCGCTTCAGCCCGCCCGACTCGCCGATGTTTGGCGCCGCCGTCGCCGGCACCGGCGACGTTGACGGCGACGGCGTGGGGGACGTGGCGGTCGGCGCGCCGCTGGATACGCCCCGCTTCGCCGGCACGGCGTTCGTCTACTCGGGCGTGGACGGCCAGAAGATCTTCGAACGCTCCGGTGATGCGGACTTCGACGGGTTTGGTCGCGCGGTCGGCGGCGGCGACGTCGACGGCGACGGGCTCGCGGAGGTCTTGGTCGGGGCCGACCAAGGCGGGACGGGTGGCTATGTGCACGTCTGCGCTAGCAATGGTGCCATCGTCGGGACCTATCTCAGTGGGGCGCCGAGTGAGTCCTTCGGCGCGGCGCTTGGGGCCGGGGCGGATCTCGATGGGGACGGCGTGCACGACGTCGTCATCGGCGCGCCGAGCCATGACTCGGTCGCCCCCGACGCCGGGGTGGCGCGGGTCTACTCCGGCGCGGCGAGCGTCGACCCCGGAAGCACCGTGATCTATGGCGTGGGGTGTCCGGGGGCCGATGGCCGGCTGCCCCGCCTGCACCTTCGCGGCCGACCCGTGCCCGGCGGCGTGGCCGTGGCCGAGCTGCGCTCCGCCCCGGGCCTGCGCCGCGCGATCCTGCGCGTTGCCGGTGGCCGCCAGAGTGTCGAGCTCAGCGCTATTGGGATGCCTGGCTGCTGGCAGCTGACTGAGCTATTGGTGGACGTGACGTTTGGCACCGACCTCTTCGGCAACGTCGACGTGCCACTGCCGATCCCAAGTGGCCCGAGCCTGATCGGCGTACAGCTGAATGTGCAGTGGTTCGTCGTCGATCCGTTGGCGAACCCATTGGGGATCGTCGGCACGCCCGGCGGCGAGATCCGGATCGGGGCCGGCTAGGTTCGACATCGGGCGCCATTTTTGGCGCGTTAGCGGCAGTCGGGGGCCGCGGTTCACGCTTGGTGCTCCAACCAATCAAGGAGCTCTCATGATGAACCCGGCTCGCCGCGGCGCCCTCGCGCTCGGCAGTGTTGTCACTCTCGTTGCCGGCTACGCACTGCCGGCGCAAACCTGGATCCGCACCTACGACCACGGCGTGTTCGAGCGCGCCTCGCGCGTCCTGCCCACCGCGGACGGCGGGTGCGTCATTGTGGCCGAGCTGGCCGCGGGGGCGCGGCAACTGTCCATGATGCGGCTCGACGAGGGTGGCAACGTGGTCTGGGAAGTGCAGACCGGGCTCGCCAACGACCTGAAGGTTCGCGGTGCGCACCTGGATGGCAATGGCGACGTGCTGCTCGGCGGCGAGCACGCCGGCGCGCCTTGGCTCGCCAAGGCCGAGGCGGCGACCGGCCAATTGGTCTGGCAGAAGGAGGTCCGGCAGGTGGCCGGGTCGTTCGCCGCGATCGAGGCCACCGCGGATGGCTCGTTTCTGGCGGCCGGGCGGCTCAAGCGACGGGGGTTGGACCAGGACTTCTTCGCGGTCAAATTCGACGACGACGGGTTCCTGATCTGGGAGCTCACGTACGGCGATGTGGCGGCGCACGACGAGGCGCTCGACGTCCTCTCGACTCAGGACGGCGGCCTCGTGCTGGCGGGGACCACGGACCGCAACGGCAACGGCACCGACTTGTGGCTGCTGAAGATCGACCGGGACGGTCGGCCGCAGTGGACGCAGTCGATCGGCGAGCCTACGGACGACGGCATCTTTGGCGTGTGGGTCGTCGAAACGACATCTGGCGATCTGGTCGTGGTATCAGCGCAAGACGAGAGCGGACCGTTCACCCAGGATGTGTGGGTCGTCCGGTTGACCGAAGGCGGCGCGGTGGTGTGGGAGCGGTTCTTGGACCACACGCACGACGTGCCGGCGGGCGTCGTGGCCTCGGCCGACGACGGGTGCGTCGTGGCAGCCGCGTCAACTGGAGCGGGCAGCGACACCTGGCTCGTCGGGCTGAACGCTGCCGGGGCGATCGCGTGGCAGATGGACTATGGCGACCCGGGCCGTGATGAACCGTTCGCCTTGAGTCGAGCCGCCGACGACGGCTTGTGGGTTGTGGGGCGGACGAACGACGGCTCGCCCAGCGGCGTACGCGTGTTGCGTCTGAACCCGGCGGGTGGCCTCGATTGTCCTTGTCCGATCGGCGCGCCGATCGCGGTGCAGTCGGTCACTCGTTCACCCTCCGGCGTGTTTCCCACCGTGGCCACGCGGCTCGTCCTCGTCAACGAGGAGCAGCCGACGCGGCATCAGGTTAAGCCGTCGCAGGCGCAGCACGTGGCGCTTTGCGCGACGAACGTCACGCCATGGATCAACCTGGGTGGGGCGCTAGCTGGCACGAACGGGGCGCCACACCTGGCCGGCGTCGGGGCCCACGCGCCGCAGGGCTACACCGCGTTCCTCCTTGCCGACGCACGAGCGGGGGCGCCGGCGGTGTTGGTGGCCGGAGCGACTCGGGCCGACGTGCCGGTGTTTGGTGGCAGCCTGGTGCCCTCGCCGCAGGTGTTCGTCGCGCCGCTCGCGACCGACGCGATCGGCCGGCTCCGCCTCGAGGGGAAGTGGCCCAACGGCGTCCCGCCGGGCGCGCCGCTGTTCCTCCAGGCGTTGGTCCTCGATTTTGCGGCCCCGCAGGGCTTCGCCTTCTCCAACGGAGTGGTCGTGCAGGCCGGCGGGCGCTGAGAGCGCGTGAGCATCAATCCAGTGACAACCTCTGCGAGTCTCGCGCGGCGACTCACCGCTGCCGCGCGAGGGCCGCGCGCACCCACGCCGCGATCTCCGGCCACAGATTGGGCGCGGTCGGCCCGAGCTCGTGGAGGCGCGGGCGGCTGCCGTCGGCGTGGACCAAGAACATCATGTGGTCGGCGCGGGGCACGATGCGGACTTCGGATGCGTCCAACGGTGCCGCGCTCAGGGCTTCGCGCCACGGCGCGGCGTTTTCAGCCGCTGTCACGTTCGAGTCGGCGCCGCCCAGGATCGCCAGCGTCGGGCAGGTCAGCCTTCTGATCGCGGGCAATGGGTCGTAGGCGCCGTTCAACCGCCACCAGCGCCACCCGGCCTCGTCCGGCTTGTCCCAACCGCCCAAGGTGCTGAGCCAGCCGCGCTCGGCCATGGCGGTTCGAGCGGCGGCGTAGGTGTCCCAGCCGGCGTCCGCGGTCGCATAGCGCCACTGTGCCGCCAGGTAGTCACGCGCTGGGGCGAGTTCCTCCGTGGCGACACCGCGGTCGCGGAGCGCGTTGAGTCGGCGTGTCGTCTCTTGCGCGACGGGCGAGACGGCCGGACCGGCCAGGCTGACGACGAACGCGGCGTCGGCGGTCATGGAGGCGGCGAGCGGCGCGTGCCAGCCACCGCGACTAAACCCAAAGAAGCCGACGCGATCCGGAGCGACGGACGGATGGCGGCGCAGTCGCTGAAGCGCCGCGACCGAGTCACCCGCGATCGCCGCGAACGCGTTGGGACGATCTCCCCCCGACGCGCCGCTCCCGCGCTTGTCGTAGCAGAGCGCCGCGAACCCCAGGGCCGCGAACGCCTCGGCGAACTCCGCCGCATCGGCCCGCTCGCGCCAACTGCCGCCGCCATGGACGACCACGGCGCTCAACGCGGTCGCGTCGCCCGGTGGCAGCAGGAGGTCGCCGTGCAGCTCGACGCCGTCGCGGGCGAAGGCGAAGGGCTCGCGGGTGATCGCGACTCGAGCGAGGGAGCGCGGCGGCTCGTCGGCGGCGGTCCACCGCAGCTCGGCGATGGCGCCGGCGGCGTCCCGCTCGAACTCGAGGCTCGTCGCCGGCGTGCCCATCGCGCCAAAGACCGGCCCGAGCCAGTAGCGGTCCGCGTCGGCCGCAAACGCCGAGCGGCGACGGCCGGTGGTCAGCTCGTGGACCCAGAGTTCGCGGTCGTTCCAGGGCCACGCGGCGATCTGCACGAGCTCGCCAGCGGCGTCGCGATAGAGACCCCAGGCGTCGCGGGCGCGGGCCGGGTCCGCGGGCTCGATCGCGCTCGGGGCGCGGCCGAGCTCGAACGCGTACCACGCGTCGCCGTTGCGGGCGGCGGTGCCGCGCAGCATGCCGTCCTCGACGTGCGCGCAGTACTCGTTGCGCGTCGCGTCGTCGACGTCGCGCGCGAAGCGCAGCTCGCCGTCGTGCAGCGCCGGGTCGGTCAGCGCGATGCCGTAGTGATCGGCGCCGGGTGAATCGAGCGTGATGCGCAGGGCATCGTCCGCCTCGCGCTCGACGTGCAGCCGCAGCGGAAAGTCCTCGCCGTCTTCGGTGTAGGCCCAGCCGATCCAGTGGCCGGTCAACGCCTCGAGGCGCGCCAGGACGCCTTCGATCATCCGGGTGGCGTTGGCGTTCGTCGGCTCGAGCTCGAGGGACTTGCGGTAGAGAGTGAGGGCCCGCTTGTGATCGCCCTGGCCCAGCGAGAGCTCGGCGAGGCTGTCCCAGGTGTTGAAGGCGTCGGGGAAGAGCTCGCAGTTCAGCGCGAAGAGCTCACGGGCGCGCTCGACTTGGGTGGCGCCCAGAGCGGCGTAGCCCAGCCGATTGATCTCGCTCTCCAGGAAGTCCGCGACGCGCGGGTCCGCGGCTTCTGCCGTGCGCCATGCTGCGACGGCGGCGTCGACGTCGTCGCGGTCCAGCGCCGCGACCAGACGCTCGACGACCGCCGCCGGGGCGGCGTGGGCCTGAGCGAGTTGGTCACAGCGCGCGTCGAGCGTGGACCGCGGGAGCCAATGCCCGGCGCGGACGACGCCGACGACGTTGGCCGCGGCTTCGATGTCGGTGAGCGGGTCGCCGTCCACCAGGACCAGGTCCGCGACCTTGCCGACCGCGACGGTCCCGATGTGATTTGCGAGGCCGAGCTCCTCGGCGGGGGCGCGCGTCGCCGCCACGAGAGCATTGAACGGCGTCAAGCCGGCGCGGACCAAGAGTCCGAGCTCGTGATGCAGTGACGCCCCCGGGTAGACGAACAGGAGCGGCGCGTCCGTTCCCGCCAGAAGGCGGACGCCGGCGCGGTCCAGTTCCTGCACCAGCATCATCTGCACCTCGAAGCTGCGCGCCAGCACCTGCGAGATGGCCGCGAGCCGTGGCTTCCAACTGCCGTTGCGATACCGGTTGCGGGCTGGGCCCCAGTTCGCGCGCGTGATCGGATGCACGAAGCGCAGCTCGTCGGCTTCGAGCATGGCGTCGTACTCCGGCGTGGTTTGGCGCAGGATCGTCTCAAACGTGACGAGGGTCGGCGTGACCGTGGTGCCGGCCTCGCGCAGCGAGCGGGCGAGCTCCTGGGCCGCCGGCCGTAGCTGCGTCGTGAGGTCGCCCAGCTTGGCTAGCGCGCGCTCGACCTGCGCCGCGTCGCCGCGACCGAATTGGAGACGGGTCAACGGTCCCATCGCTTTGAGGATGGGGAGGTGGGTGTAGATCACCTCCTCCATGTGATCGATCGAGTCCTGCCTGAGCTCGACGACCAAGGAGAAGGGGTGATTGCGGGGCGCGTGGCCGACGACGCGGAGGTCGCGAGCGTGAGCTGCGGCGATGAGGGCAGCGTAGGTCTCGCGCGACATCGAGTCCGAGCCGTCGCCGTACATCTTGATCGCGTCGTAGCCGGCCCGGGATTGGGCCGCGACCACGCGCTCGGCTTTCGCCGGTGTGTTGACTCGCTCGGTGGCCGTGGTCGGGCCGGTGGTGACTAGCCGTGGCGCGACGAGCTCGCCGCGGGCGATGCGGTCGCGTAGTTGAAGGTGGCGAGGGCTGCCGTGCATGCTCTGCACGGTGGTGACACCGTGCCGCAGGTGCAGGTGGAGTAAGTCGTCGAACTCCGGGTCGTCGAGGTGGATGTGCATGTCCACCAGGCCGGGGAGAAGCGACTTGCCGCGGCCGTTCACGACGGTGGCGGCGGCGGGCGGAGTCACTTCGACGCGGGGGCCGATCGCGGCGATACGGCCGTCGGCGACGACGACCGTGTGGTCGCGCAGGACGCGCTCGCGGTCCATGGGGAGGACGTCGACGCCGACGAAGGCGACCGGCTGCTGCGGTGCGGCGACGACCGCGCCAGCGAGGGCCCAGGAGCACAGGATGCCGCGGACGAGGGATGCCTCGGGAGAGCTCATGGGCGGGAGGCTAGGCGGCGAGGTTGGTCGGCATGTGTACGATCGTGCTCGCGTTCGCCGCCAGCGGCGTGGTCAAACCGGGGCGCGATGCTCCAGCCGCCGGCGGAAGCGGGTCGGCGAGTGCCCGAACGCTTTGGCGAAAGCGCGCGACAGGTGCGAGCGGTCGGCGAACCCGGTGCGGGCCGCGATGAGATCGAGCGCGTCCGACGTCTCGGTGAGCCAGACGAGCGCGCGGCGCAGGCGCAGCTGCTGCCGGTACTGGCCGATCGATGTGCCCACGTGTTTGCGCAAGACCCGGCACAAGTGAAACGACGAGGTGCCCAGCGCGGCGGCGAGGTCCGTCAGCTGGAGCGGGTGATCGAGCTGCTCGGCGAGCAGCACGCGCGCCTGCTCCGCCAGATCGCGGTGCGATTTGAGCACGGCCCGCGCTGGTCGCACGTCGCGGCTCTTGCGCACCAATGCCGCGGCGAGCTGGAGCGCTCGCTCTTCGACCACAATCGGCTCGGCGTCGCCGCGCGCCGCCGCGAGGAGCGCGCCGTGGTGGGCGTAGGTCGCGGCGTCCACGGGGAAGTGGGTGACGCCGAACGGGGCCTCGGGATCCCGAGACCCAGGAGCGGCGATGCTGATCTCCGCCAGCACGTCGGCGGCGATGAGGATGCCCGTGTTGCGGTCGCCGCACCCGGTGGGGTGCGAGACCCGATGCACTTCGCCCCGATGAAAGAGGTGCACGTGGTTGGCGTCGACGGGGAGCGCGCGCCGACCGAGGTGACGCAGCCACAGACCGCAGCGCGGAAAGCAGATCTCGTGGAATGGCATGGGTGCCGTTTCCGCGCTGACGCTGTGAGCGTGGCGCAGGCACCAATTGTCGCGGATCTCGACCACGCCGCTGGCGAACAGCGGGCGCCGATCGACTGCGGCCGAGCGAGGGCGTCGGCCGAGGCCGGGCGAAGGTGTCATGGGTGTGGGCGGGGGCGTCCCGGACGCGCTCGAGCTTGACGAGTGGCCGTGCTGTTATTCCCGGAATCGAACCCGGGGCGGGCGTGGCTCGGCGTGGGGCGCGGGTGGCGGCAAGGAGCCACGGCCGCCGCGGCTATTGCAGCGTCAGGGGCACCGGGTTGCTCGTGCTCGTCACTGCGAGCGATACCGAGTCCACGACCGCAAACGCGTGGTGGAACGTGATTCCCTCGAGTCCGGGCAGTGGCGGCAGTCGCAGGTTCGCCGTCGCCCGGCCCTGCGCGTCGAGCACGCCCACGAACTCGGGCAGTGCTGGACCGCCGGCGTTGGTGAGTGTGAATGCGGTGTACGCGTCCCAGCGCAACGGCAGTGTGGCGCCACCGCCGAGAGGCAGAACCGGGGTCGTGCCCGAGGCCGACCCGAGCAGGACATAGGCACTGCCGGCGTGTGGGGTCCCCGCGACCAGGTCGAAGCCCTGCGCCACGGGCGTGCTCGCGTTCGCGGCCGCTACGTCCGCCCACAGCGAGCGGTCGACGTAGCTGACTTGAAACACCAGGGCCGTGGGGCTCGGGATCGTGTTGAAGTACTCCCAGACGATTTGCTTCGCCGGGTTCACTTCGAACATCCAGCCCCGCTGCCGACCGCTGCAGATGAGCGTGTTGCCGTTGGGGAGTCGCTCGGCGTTGGACATGCCGCTCGAGTAGAACGTCCCCGGCATCGCGGCAGTGTAATCCCAGATCGGGTCCGTGGGGCCAAAGGCCTCCCCCGGCGCCAGGTTGAATGTCGGTGGGAGCTCAAGCTCCAGCACCGAAGAGTAGTTGCGCCCGATGGGCGTCCCGGCCTTGTTGTTGAACACCAGCACGTTGCTCGCGCCGGGGATCCCCTGCGGGATGATCATCGCCCCGTGGTGCCCGAAGAGCTTCTGGTCCGCGGCTGTGCCGGCGCGATACGCCGCCGGGTTGCCCCAGCGATACAGGATGTCGCCGCCTTTGCCGTGGGTGCCGCCCGTGTGCGCCGCGGCCTCGGCCGTCGTCGTCGAGTGGTCCAGGACATAGAACTCGCCCTGATTCCGCGAGTTGAACACGATGAGATCGCGGACCGGGTCGTAGCTGACGGCATTGGCGTGATTCCAATCGCCGTCGAAGACCAACACCGGTGGGAAGTTGATGTCGACGAGCTCGGGGTGGTCGCCGACCACGCCGTAGTTGGCCTTGGTGGGATCGACGTCTTGGATCACGTGATCCATCAGGTGCCATTCCCACACGATGTCACCCGTCGTCGGACCGGTCTGCCGCACTTCGACGATATGGTCGGGGAGCCAGTTGGCGCCGGCAATGAGTGCGGGATCGCGGCCGGCCGCGATGGCATCGGCGGCGGTCATCCAGTCCCAGGCGATGAACAGGACGTTGCCGTTGGGCATCGGCTCGATGTCGTGGTGCGCCCAGTGGGTGGCCGTCGCGTACCGATAGTCCCACAGGATCGTGCCGTCGAAGGCAATGCGCTGTGCCGAACCACCACGGCCGCCGAGCGGCGGGCCGCCGATGATCACGTTGCCGGCCCGGAGGAGCGTGCCGTCGGCCTCGAGGTAGATGCCGTTGCCCGGCACGTAGCTCCCAGTCCAGGTGTGGACGATCGCGCCATTGGGATCGACCAGGTAGGTGTCTCGATTCCCAAACGGTCCGTAGAGGCGAAACCCGTGCGCCACACCGCTGCCGGGCTGCGCGAGGGCGCTGGTGGCCGCCAAAACGGCAAATGCGGCCGACAGGACGGCGCGGTGCATGGTCTCTCCTCGTCGGGGACGGAGCGTTGTTTCGATTCCAACAAAACGTCCAGGTCGCCTCGCTGGTTGCGGGAAACTCCCCACGGTTTTTTGGGGCTTCTGGGGCCCCGACTAGAGCCCAGCCGGGGCGCTCCCGCAACCTCCGGCCTCGAGGCCTGCGCTTGGTGTCGTCGGGCCCGACGGGTTCGCGGTCACCATGACGCCAAGGCGCGGTGTTCACGCGGCGTCGTGGCGCGTCCCGCGTTCTGTGAGAAAGTTGTTGGGCCGACCGCAGGGCGCGTCCGGAGGGGATCGACCGGTTCCGACATCGGGGTAGGGTCTCGGCCAGCCAATGCACGAGGGCTCCTCCCGCAATCCCGCGGCGGTCGACGCCGTCTCCGTCGAGGTTCTGTTTGCGCGCTTTCGCGAGCACGCTGACGCCGCTGCGTTTCGCGCGCTCGTGGAACGCACCGCACCCGAGCTCAAACGCATTGCACGCAAGCTCGGCGTGGTCGCGGCAGACGTCGATGACGTCATGCAGGAGACCTACACCGCGGCGGTGGCCGGCGCGGATCGGTTTGACGTCGAGCGTGCCCTTGTGCAGTGGTTGGGCGGCATCTTGTACAACAAGGCGATGAGCGCGCGCCGCCAGCGACGCCGCACGCTCGAGCCCGATCGGCTGACGTCGATGGAGACCCCCGAGCCGTCGGCCAGCATCGAGCGGGCCGAGGTGCTGGCTGCGTTGGAGTTGTCACTCAAAGCCCTGCCGGCGACGTATCGCGAAGTGCTCTTGCTGCACTATGAGGAGCAGAAGTCGCCGGCGGCCATCGCCGCCGCTCTCGGCCGCAACTCGAGTACGGTGCGCACCCAGATCCGGCGCGGCGTGCGGCATCTTCGCGCGCAGCTCCCTCCCAGCATGGCGTCAGCGGCTTTGGCCTCGCTGCTGTTGCCGTCGGTGCTACGGGGGCAGCGGTCCGGTGAGCCAGTGACCGCATCGTCGGCGCCGGCGATTGCCGGCCCGGCGGCGATGACCTGGTTGGGGGCGGGAGCCGTCCTCGTGGCCGGGGTGCTGTTCTGGTCCCTAGGAGTACCCGCTCGGGTGCCGCAGCCTCAAGGCTCCCGCGTGGCGGCGTCGGCGCTCGGTGCCGCACGGCCGCGGGCGGCGGCGCCGAGGTCACCATCGCGCGCACCTGCCGCGGTGCCAAGTGCGGCTGCGCCGCCTCGCGCCGCCGTTGCCGAAAGTGCGACCCACCCCGTGGTGGTCGAGCTGTTCGAGCGCCAGACCGGAGCCCCGATCGCCGGGGCGGCGATCGGGGTCGGTCCGAGCGGCCACGGCGTGCCACGCGCTCTTTCGGCGGAGTTTCGCACGCTGCACGGCGGCGTCACGGACGCCGCCGGCCGGGCGACGTTCCAACTGACGCCGGGGCGATGGGGCGTGCGCTTCGGTGGCACGAGCGGCTCGGCGCCCTTCGACAGTGACACGAGTGAGCCGGTGCGCGTGCCGGTCGAGCGTGTGCGCGCGGTGCGCGGTCTGGTGGTGGACGGCGCGGGGCAACCCGTGGTCGGCGCAGAGGTCTGGCATGCCGCGCAAGCGGGGCGTGGCGTCGATCGTCCCTACCAGGTGGGGCGGACTGGACCGGACGGGGAGTTCGCGCTGAGTTTGGTGGACGTGCCGTGGACGCGGCTGTGGGCCCTGCACCCGGACCGCGGCAGTTCCGTGGCCGTCGCGGTGCGGTTCCGGACGCACGACCCGGGGCAGCCGGTCGTACTGACCTTGCTGCCACAGCACGCGACCCTCTCGGGTCGGGTCGTCGATGCGAACGGCCGCGCGATCGCGGCTGCGGCAGTCGCGGTTTCGCGCCTGGCGCCGGATCCATGGCTTGCCACGCGGCACGTGCGGACCGACGCGACCGGCGCGTTTGAGGTGCCCGCGCTTGGCGCGGGTCGGCACTGGGTCGTCGTCGATCACGAGCGAGGGCTGCACTGCTCGGTGTCGGTCGAGCTGCCGGAACGGGGCGCGCGCGAGGTCCGGCTCGAGGTGGCCGGCGGCGCGAGGCTCTTGGGCCAGGTCGTCGATGCGGCGGGGGCAGCGTGTTCCAACGTGTTGATCTTGGCACGCCCCGCGGCAGCCGGACCGCGCCCGCCGGCGACCGACTTTCTCATCCGCTTGGCGCACGCTGGAACCGATGGCTCCTTTGATCTTCGCGATGTGCCCGTGGGCGCGATCGACTTGTTTGCGGTGGACGCGGACCGAGGCCGGTTGTTGGCGCGGCGGCAGCACCACGTCGAGCCGGGCTGCCATGAGCTGCGGTTGACGATTTCACCGGAGACTCGGCAGCGGATTGGCTCGGACATCCTCCTCGAGATCGCCCGTTGGGCGCGACGACAGGTGCAGGCGGCCGTTGCGGCGGTGGGCACGAGCGCCGCGGGCGTCGGGGCCGTGACGGGCGTCGTCGCGGTGGACGATCCATGGCTCAATGATCGAGTCTGGGTGACGCTGTCCTGCACCGATGGGCGGCAGGATGCCGAGAGTCTGACGTCCCGCCTGGATCCGGCGGGCGCGTTTCGGTTCGAGGCGGTGCTCGCGGGTGACTACGCGCTAGAGGTCTACCGCCCGGGCGACGGAGTCCGGCCGTTCCAAAAGTGTCAGGTCACGGTCGCCGCGGGTCGGACGCACCGCGCGGAGTTTCGTCTCCCGTAGCCCTCGCTGGCGCTACACCGGTCAGTCGTCGAAGCGCGTGAGTTTGTCGGGGTTGCGGTGGACGAAGATCGCGGCGATGCGACCGTGCTCGACGTGAAAGTGGAACGCGCTGACGACTCGCTCCTCTTCGAGGACGAGCCGGCCGGGCGCGCCGTTGAACCAGGCCGGCCGCAGCTGCAGGTGCTGCTGCGCCGCGGTCGCGAAGACGCGGGTGAAGAACCGCGCGACGGCCGCCGCGCCATCGATCGGCGCGCGGGCCGCCGGGGCTTTGCCGCCGCCGTCGGAGTGCAACACGACGTCGCTGGCGAGGAGCTCGCGGAGGCCGGGGAGGTCGCCGGACGCGATGGCGGCGAAGAAGGCGTCGGCCAAACGGTCGACGGTGGCTGGTTCCGGCGCGCTGCGGGTTGGACCGCGCAGGTGACGCCGCGCGCGCACCCCGAGTTGGCGGCAGTGCGCGGGCGTGAGATCCAGGACCGCCGCCACCTCGGCGAACGAATCGCCAAACACGTCGTGGAGTAGAAAGACGGCCCGCTCAGTGGCGGGGAGGCGTTGGATCGTGCGCAGGAGAGCCAGCGAGAGCGATTCGTCGAGTTGCTCGCGCTCGCGCGGCGTCGCCGGGAGTGGCTCCGGGAGCCACTCACCGACATACGCCTCGCGGCGCCGCTGTACGGCCTTCTGCCGATCGAGGCACAGGCGGGTGCACGTACGGAGCATCCATGCGCTTGGGTTCTCGAGGTCGGGCTCGCCAGCGGCGCGCCAGCGGAGGAACGTCTCCTGCGCCATGTCCTCGGCGTCCGCCAGTGAGCCCAACATGCGGTATGCAAAGCGCACCACACGGTCTCGCTCACGGGCAAAGTCTGCGGCCGTCGTCATGCCTTGGTGGACGCTCCCCGTCATACGTCGACGGACAGGCGGGCGCACGTGTCGGCCCGGAGCAAGGCCCGCTTGAGCGTCGGATAGATCCGGCTGCCGGCGATGCAGACCGCCAGCTCCGCCAGCCCTTGCTCGCCATAGGTCGCGGCTAGGCGCCGAGCGCGCTCGGGGTCCGGCCGGCCGGCTGTGACCGTGGCCCGGGTGTGCGCGGCCACGTCGGCGAGCGCCGGCGGGAGATGGTCGGGTGCCTCCAGCAGCGTCCGCAGCAACTCGCGGTCGACGCCCGCTTCGAGCGCCATCCGCACGTTGAGCTGGCCGCAGGGGCCGCAGTCGTCGGCCTGCATCGCCGTGATGCGGGCAACGAAATGCGCATCGACCGGGAGGGCCTCGCGGTGGGTGCCCATGCCCTGCGCGGCGGCGAAGGTGTCGAAGGCCGCCGGGGCCGCCTCGTGGAGATGCTCGAGATACCCGACGTCATACTGATAGTGACGGCCAAAGGCTTGGAGCTCGGCTCGACGGGCAGTGTGGTCAGTCATGATGAGAGGACGACGGCGGCACCCCACCGTGTGACAACGGCCTGGCTCTTTCTTGGCTCCGAGCTGTGCGCGGGTCTTCCCTCGTGGGATCTGGGCCGCCCAATCGAGGGGGGGGGTTGGCCGACCGGCATTGGCCAGCCCGCCAATGACGTCCCGCTGGCCCCGTCGTGGGGCCCTTGATGCCGGGCGTGCGCCGCACCTAGACTCCGTCTTGGCCTCGCGGTGCTCACATTCCTGCCGGCCTTCCACCCCACCTCGTCGAGCACCCGAAGGAGATGTCCCATGACCCGTGCTGCGTGCCTGTTGTTCCCCGTCGCCCTTGCCGCTTTCAGCGCGCCGCCGCGCGCACAGACCGCGGCCGATGGCCTGAGGATCTACGAACCCGTCCGGCAAGGCGTCGTGCGAATGGTCGACACGAATGGGGCGGTCGTGCACGAGTGGGCGACGATGGGCAACCGTAACGGCGGCATGGGGCTGCATGTGGACGGGACGCTGTATCGCGGCGTCCAGGCGCCGCCGACGGGGGCGGTGCAGAAGGTCGGCCTCGACGGCAAGATGCAGTGGCTCTACTACAGCCCCGCCGGTCTGCGGACGCATCACGACATCGAGGTGCTGCCCAACGGCAACGTGCTGATGATCGCGATGGAGCTCAAGTCGAGCGCGGAGGCGATCGCCGAGGGGCGTGATCCAGCGACCGTGCCAGGGATCCTGGAGCCCGACGCCATCATTGAGATCAAGCCCACCGGCGACCGGACGGGCGACGTCGTGTGGCAGTGGCACATCTGGGATCACTTGGTGCAGGACTTCGATCCCACGAAGCAGAACTTTGGCGTGGTCGGTGATCACCCGGAGCTCGTCGACGTCAACTACCCGCGGAGCCTGTTCCTGGGCAGCGAGTTCAATCACATGAACGGCATCGACTACGACCCGGTGCACGACTGGATTGTGATGAGCTCGCCGTTGCACGACGAGATCTGGATCATCGACCACAGCACGACGACGGCCGAGGCCGCCGGGCACACCGGGGGCCGTTGGGGCAAGGGCGGAGATCTGCTCTATCGGTGGGGCAACCCACAGGTGTACGACGCCGGCGCGCCCAGTGCGGTGCAGTTGGATTTTCAGCATGACCCGCAGTTCATCCCGCCCGGCTATCCGGGGGCCGGCAACCTGACGGTCTTCAGCAACAACCCGACCAGCGGCATCTCCGAGGTCGTCGAGATCGTGTTGCCGGTGGATGGGACCGGGCAGTTCATGCTCACGCCGGGTGGCGCGTATGGGCCCGCGGCACCGGTGTGGAGCTACTCCGATCCCGGGTTCTACTCGCAGATCATGTCGAGCGCCGAGCGCCTGCCCAATGGCAACACGCTGATATGCAGTGGTCGTCAAGGGCACGTCTTCGAGGTGACGTCGAGCGGTCAGACCGTGTGGGAGACGTTCGAGACCGTGGGGACGGCGTCGCTGTTTCAGGCGCACTTCGTGAAGCGTTCGCTGTGGGCGGACAACGAGAGCATGTCGGCGTCGAGCGGCGGGTCGGTGCAGTTCGATCTGTTTGCCGGATCGCCGCGCGCGGGTCACATCTTCCTCATGATGGGCTCGGCATCGGGCACGGCTCCTGGGTTCCTGTATCGCGGCGCGACGATCCCGCTCAACCCGGACGGCTACCTGAGCGGCGTGCTGTCGAGCCTGGGCCGAGGCGCATTCGTCGACTGGGTGGGGGTGACCGACACCGTCGGCACGGCGCGCGCGACGTTCACGTTGCCGCCCTTGCCGTTCCTGGTTGGTCTGCAGCTCGACCACGCGATGATCACGGCCGACCCGGTGGTGCGCAACGTGACGCTCGCCACCAACCCGGTGCCACTGGTCTTCGCGCCATAGCGGAGTCCAGGCGCGGCGTGCCTTCATGGCAGCTCGCGCGCCGGTTCTGCGCCTTGGCGGCCAGCGAACGCGCGGGGTCGCGCGTCGCCAAGGAGTCACGATGCACGATTTCGACAGGCGCGGCGCGGGCTGCGCGGTTCTTCTGCTCAGCTGTGCCTTGAGCGCGCAGTCTTCCTTCTCGCCCCACGTTTCCATGCGGGGCGCGACCAGTAGCGACTCTTTTGGCCGCACGATGACGGTGCTCCCCGATCTGGACGGCGACGGTTGTGACGAGGTGGCGGTGGGGCTGGCGACCCGGAACCGCGTGGAGATCTACTCGGGGCGCACCGGGCTCGAGCTGTTCCGAACGACTGGCCCGCACGGCGACTTCTACGGCGATTCGGTCGTGTCGGTCGGCGACGTAGACGCGGATGGCGTCCCGGACTTCGCGGTTGGCGCTTCGGAAACGACGCGGCCGGGCTACGTCACGGTCGAGTCGGGCCGCACTGGTGCCCGGTTGCTCACGTTCGCCAACGCCGATACCGACACGCTTCGGTTCGGCTTCCGCATGGCCTGCGCGGGCGACTTCGATGGTGACGGCGTGAATGACGTCGTCGTCTCGTATCGCGGCGTCGCAGCCAGGTTCAACGAAGTGCGTGTGGGAATCTACTCGCTGCGGACCGGGCAGCTCCTGCTCGCGGACCCGACGTCGCGGGTGGTCGATGGTGCGTTCGGTGTCGGCGACGTCGATGATGACGGTTTCGACGACGTGGCCGTGGGCTACAGCTCGGGCTTCCATTTCTTGAGCGGGCGCACGCGCCGCACCCTTGTCGCCAACACCCACAGCTTCCCGAGTCGGCGCTTCGGCGCTGCCATGGCCGCAACGGACTTCAACGGCAACGGGCGCCGGGACCTCGTCGTCGGCCTGCCGGGTGCGTTTGGCGTGGGGCAGCCGGGTGATCTCCTGGTGTACAAAGGCACGACCGAGCGGCTCATGACCCAGCAGCTCAGCTCGGTGACGTTCGGCTACTTCGGCACCGCGCTGGCGCTGGCAGACTTCGACGGGGACGGGTTGGAGGACATCGCGGTCAGCGAGCCGGGTCACCAGTTCGGTACCGTCATCGTCGGCCAGGTGCGGATCTACGCCCATCGCGGCGGGGACACCGTCGAGATCGCCCGCCTACAGGCGCCGATCGCCGGCGATGAGTATGGCACCACGCTGGCGACTGGAGACTTCAACGGCGATGGCCGGCCGGACCTCGCGATCGGCGCCCCCGGCGCCAGCGAGCTCGTGCCGCGCGGTGGGCGCGTGACTCTCTTGCTCAACGGGGCGAGCTTCGATCCCGGCCGCTGGCAGCCATATGGCATCCCCTGTCCGGACCGCTTTGGGCGTCACCCGCGCGGCACCGTGTCGAGCCAGACGGTGACCGGCGAACCGCTGGTGTTCAACGTCCGCAGTGCCCCGTTTGACGCGCTGAGCGTCGTGGACCTGGGTGTGGCCCGTGCGAGCCTGTCTCTGCAGCCGGTGGGCGCGCCGGGCTGCGAGCTGGCGCTGAACCCCTTGGCGATCATGCTCACGCGAACGGACTTCACCGGGCGGGCTTCGGCCAGCTTGCCGATCCCCGCGGACCCGACGCTGGTGGGGGGGCAACTCACGGCGCAGTGGTTTGTGGTCGATCCGGTCGCCAACCCGCTTGGGCTGGCCGGCTCGCAGGGCGTGGCCGTGCGGCTCGGGGGCGGCTGAGCGCAACGCCCGTCGCGCGCCGGCGGACAAAATCGCGAATCGGTGGCCGCCGCGGCGCGTGCAGTCCGCTTCTGGTCCCAAGCCCGGACGTCACGGGCACGACCACGAATCACGGAGCCTTCACGATGCACTCTCGAAACACCCACCTCCTCACGATTGCGCTGCTGGCCTCGGCGGCGGCGGCGCAGACGCCAATGTACACCGTCCACGGGCCATCCTCGCAGGGCAACTTCGGCGGCGCCGTGCAGTCGGCGGGAGATGTCAACGCGGATGATCTCGACGATCTCATCGTCGGGTCCCCGGCCGGCACTGGCCGCGCGATGGTGTTGAACGGGAGTAACGGATCGACGCTCTGGACCGTGACCGGTGACTCGATCATGGATCGATTTGGCACCTCGGTGAGCGGGGCTGGGGATGTCGACGGGGATGGCCACGACGACTTCATCGTCGGGGCGCCGAATGTGCAGTTGTTCGCCACGGGCCCGGGCTACGCGCGCCTGTTCTCCGGGCGTACCGGTGCCGAGCTGCGCACGTTCCGCGGCACGTCGGTGGGCGACCAGTTTGGCGCTGCCGTGGCCGGGGCGGGGGACGCGAACGACGACGGCTACGCGGACGTGATCGTTGGCGGTCCCAGCCTGAGCACGGCGACCCTCTACTCGGGTCGCGACGGTGCCGTGCTGCATACGCTCACCAGCGGTGCGTTTGGCGACCTCTTTGGCGCCGCGGTGTGCGGCGCGGGCGACGTCAACCGCGATGGTCATGACGACGTCGCCGTGGGAGCGCCGAACGCCGCCGGTGGCGCCGGCAGCGCCACGGTCTACTCCGGGCGCGACGGCTCGGTCATCCACACCCTCGACGGCCAAGCCAACGAACAGCTGGGCAGCGCCCTCGCGTTGGCGGGCGACGTCAATGGCGACGGTCGGCCGGACTTGGTGGTTGGCATGCCGGGCGCCGACGAAGGCGGCCTCGGCAACGGTGCCGCGGCGGCGTTCTCCGGTGTCAACGGCAGCCTGCTGTTCCGCGCCTCGGGCACCGGCGCCTTTGACAGGTTCGGCAGTGCGGTGGCCGGTGCCGGCGACATCAACGGCGACGGCCGCAGCGACATTGTGGTCGGCGCCCCGCAGCCGGCGTTCGTGCTTGGTCCGACCGGCCCCGGCTACGCCCGTGCGGTCTCCGGCACTGGCGCCACGCTGTTCACCATCACCGGCGACGGGGTGGACGACGGCTTCGGCTCGGCGGTGTGCGGCGCCGGCGACGTCAACGGCGACCACCAGCTCGGGATCCTGGTCGGTGCACCAGGTGACGACGATGGCCTGATGAACTCCGGCATGGTGCGGCTGTTCGCCGGACCGCGCGTGACGGATCCCGGTCGCTTCGAGGACTACGGTGCCGGTTGCCCCGGATCCAGTGGGCGGCTGCCGAACATCGGGCTGGTCGGCAACCCGCGCCGTGGCCTGGCGCCGCGCGCGACCCTGCGGGCCGCCCCAGCGTCGCAGCTCGGCATCCTGCGCTTCGCCTTCGGCCGGGACAACCTGGACCTCGGCATCATCGGCATGCCCAACTGCACCCTGCTGACGCAGCTCTTCACCGATCTGCGGATCGCGACCGACGCGAGCGGCCGGGCATCGGTGGCCATGCCCATCCCCACGCAGAGCAGTCTCCAGGGCCTGCGCTTCAACCTGCAGTGGAGCATCCTGGACGCCGCAGCCAACCCGCTGGGGATCGTGATGTCCGATGCGGGCGAGATCACCATCGGCTGATATGGGAGCCCCCCGCCCTGGCCCCGGCCCCGGGGCGGGGCGATCGACAGCGGCGGCCGTGGCGGCACGATGGGGCCGATGAGCTCAGGCCGCCATTCGCTCGACGATCATGAGGTGGTGCCGGATGGCCGGCGCCGCGCTGGCTCACCAGAACGCAACCGCGATGCGATCCTCGCGGTGCTGCGGGACGTGCTCCCGGGCGGGGCGCTCGTGCTGGAGGTCGCGAGCGGGACCGGGCAGCACGCGGCGCACTTTGCGCCTCGGCTCCCCGTGACCTGGCAACCCACGGAGTGGGAGCCGGCGCTCCTAAAGAGCATCGAGGCCTGGCGCGCCGCAACCGCGGCGCCCAACCTGCGGGCCCCGCTTCGCCTCGATGTAGACGCCGCCGATTGGCCGGTCGAGCCGGTCGACGCGGTCGTGTGCATCAACATGCTGCACATTGTGCCGGCGTCTCGCGGCGACGCGCTGTTGCGGGGCGCGGCCCGCGGTCTGGCTTGCGGCGGCGTACTCTACCTCTACGGTCCGTATTTTCGTCGCGGCGGCGAGCCGGCGCCGTCCAACGTCGCGTTTGACCAACGATTGCGCGCGAAGGATCCGGCCTTCGGCGTCAGAGTCGCCGAAGCGATCGTCGAGCGTGCGGCGCGCCTCGGCTTCGACCTGGCCGAACTCCGCGACATGCCAAACCACAACACGTCGATCGTGCTGCGTCGCTCTTGAGGAAACGCGAGCTACAATGGGCGCGACGTCAGTCCTTCCGCTCGTGACAGACCTGGTCGATCACGACGGCGGTCGCCAGGATGAGCACGTCGTCCTCGCCGTCGACGATGTCGATGCCGTAGCTGTCGCTGAACGAGAACCACTTCTTGGAGACGCTGGCGACGACCTTGCCTGCCGTGCGCGTGAAGGTGTACTCGTGGCTGAACAGGTCGCCCTCGACGCGGTAGTCGTTCGGCCCCGGGACGTCCACTTCGAAACGCGTCGAGAAGAGCGAGAACAGCTCCTTCTTGATCGTCGCGAAGACCTTGCCACCGCGCAGCACCTCGTAGGTCGGCCTCCAGGCCAATAGGCGCTGGCGGATGAACGCCAGCTCTTGGCCCTGCATGTCTTGGAACGAGAGCTTCTTCCCGAACGAGAGCGCCTTGCCGTCGACGAAGAAGGCGT
>JBCCGH010000132.1:0-27519 GCA_039029375.1 Planctomycetota bacterium | reverse complement strand
CCTAGTGGTGTGATTCAGACAGATGGGGCATTACCCGCGAGGTATCGGCGCCGGTCGCAAGGCGGGTCGCCGCAGGCATATTCGTGGATACGGCGAGGACGACCCAACGCTGCGAACGGCGTTGAGGGCCGCGGAGAATGCCCCAGATTTCTGGATCACACCACTAGGGCTTCGTCGAGGCGGTCGCAATCTACGTGGCCGGCGACTGAGCGGCGCCATCCGAATGCGGCGGTTTTTGTCGCGGCACCGTACGGTCGTATCACAACAGTGAACGAATCCAGCCGCCGTCGACCGCGATCGACGCGCCGGTGATGTAGCTCGCGCGTTCGGAGGCCAAGAAGGCGGCCAGGGCCGCGAACTCCTGGGGCTCGCCGATGCGACCCGCTGGGATCTGTGCCGCCCAGCGCGCGTAGATGTCCGTCGGCGCGAGCCCCTCGGCCGCTGCTGACGCCGCCGCCAAGTCCTCGAGGCGCTGAGTTCGGGTGAAGCCGGGCAGCAGGTTGTTGACCGTGATGCCGTGGGCCGCGACTTCGTTGGCGAGCGTGCGCGCGAAGCCGAGGACGCCCGCGCGCAGGCTGTTGGAGAGGATCAGTCGATCCACCGGCTGCTTGGCGGCAATCGAGGTGACGTTGAGGATGCGGCCGAAGCCGCGCTCCTTCATCCCGGGTAGGACCCGGCGCGACAGCTCCACGGCGCTCTGCAGGATGAGTCGAAACGCATCTTCCCAATCGTCGGGACCGAACGCGTCCATGCCGCCGTCTGGCGGGCCGCCGTTGTTGGTCACCAGCACGTCGACGCGGCCGTGCTCCTCGAGCGCTTGGGCCACCAACCGCTCGACGTCCTGCGGCACTCCGACGTCGGCGGTGACCGCCGATACGGACACGCCGTGCGACTGCGCGATGGCGTCCCGCACCTGCTGCAGCCGCGCCCCATCGCGGGCGCAGATCACGAGGTGTGCCCCCTCGGTGGCGAGCTCTTCGGCGATTGCGCGCCCGAGCCCACTGCTGGCGGCCGCGACCAGCGCCACCTTGTCGGCCAACCCCAGGTCCATGATCAGCCCCGGAGGTAGTCGTCGGTGCCGTCGAGCCAATCCTGCCGCGGCGGGTTGAACACGTCGAGATCGAGCGTGTCCTCCAGCGCCTCGGCCGCGTGCGGCACGTTGGGTGGAATGACGAGCACCTCGCCGGTGCGCACGACGTGCTCCTCGGCGCCGTCTTCGCCGACCATCAGCTTGAGGGCGCCGTCGAGCACGTAGGTCACCTGCTCGTTGTGGTGCGCGTGCTTGGGCACGACGCTGCCCTTCTTGAGGTAGACGTGCGCCAGCATCACCCCGCTGCCGGTAACGAGGCGTCGCCCGATCAGGGGATTGAGCTCTTCCTTGGGGAGGTCCTCCCAGCGATGCCACCGGGCTTGGTTTTGCGCCATGCTCGCGATGCTACGCCGCGGGCGGCGCCGCGTTGAGCGGGTCAATTTGCACTCGTTGATCCCATCGCGGGGCCGCTCGTCGGCTCCTGCTGCCGTTGGTCGATCGCGGCGATGAGCGCGACCGTGACGCGGCGTACTGCAGCTCGCCCCCCGCAGGGACTCCCACTCTCGCGCGAGTCCGCGTTCACAGGAGCAACGAACGGATGAGATCGATCGTTTTGGCGAGCATTCTCCCCTTGTCTCTGGCCGCCACCGTCGCCGCGCAAGACGACCAGGCGGCGCCCGAAACCCTGAGCGGCGCCCGAGACCAGCTCGACCGCGCCGCGTTTGCCGTCGATCGGGACGGACTCAAGCGCGCGCGTGATCGGTGCCAGTCGTGGTTTGACGACGCGAGCCAGGGCGCGCTGGCGCATTACTACGCTGGGCTCGCGGAGTGGCGACTCAGTCGGAGTGCTGCCGATGGCGCTCGGCACGGCCACATCCTCGCGGCGATCGAGCATCTCGAGGCGAGCGTGGAGAACGACGCGGAGCTGGCCGACGCGTGGGCCTTGCTCAGCTACTGTCGCCTCTTGCACCTGGCCTACAAGCCGGAGGACAGCGGCACCTTTGGGCCGGCGTCATCGATGGCGATGGCAAGGGCGACCGAGTTGGCTCCCGGCAATCGCCGCGTCGTGATGTTCAACGCCATGCGTCTGTTTCAGACGCCAGCGGAATACGGCGGCAGCCAGGACGAGGCCTTCGCTCGCTTTCGGGCCGCGACCGAGCTTGCCGTCCCGGCGGTCGCAGTGGACGACGCGGGACCGGTCTGGGGCGACGCCGAGGTGTGGGGCGAGTTCGGTCGCTTCTCGCTGCTGGCCAGCCCGCCGCGACCGGAGCAGGCACTGCAGGCGTTCGAGCAGGCGGTGGAGCGGGAGCCGGGCTACCGCTTTGTGACCGTGCGGGGCATGCCGAGAGCCAAGCGTATGCTCGCCGAGGACGGCGGCTGAGCAGGTCGTTGTGAGCTAGACCGACGCGGCGATCGGCCGCGGCTGACTGAATGCGGTGGTTCTTGTCGCGGCACCGTACGGTCGTACTGACCTTCCCGGCTTGGCGCCGGGCGGCGCTTTCCGGTCTAATTGGCTCGACCGTATGGGGTGGTCGGCGCCCCTCCGGGCTCGCGTGGGCCGCGGCGGTGATCTCGAAACACCCCGGTCCGGCGCGTGTTGCATTCCGAGCCGTTCTGCATCAATCCCGGAGCAATTCGCGCCGAGAAGCACTTAGAGACCGTTGCCGGAGCTCCCCGCCGCTTGGGCCGTTGCCGCATGATTCGAGCTTTGCACCCTCCTGTTCGCTCGTCGCACTCGCTCCCGCAAGTGCTGCCCCTACCTGCCGGGTTCTGTCGCGTCGCCGCGGCGGGCGCGGCTTTGCTCACCCTGGCGCTCACCGGCTGCGAGGAGGCACCGGCGCGGCAGGAGCTGGCGGCGGCTCGCACGTACGTGTCGGTCCCGCGTCGCGAGATCCCGATCGTCGAGACCGCCACGCGGCTCGGCTACGACCGGCCCGCCCCGGCGGCCGCGCCGCTCACCTACGAGCTGCCCGCCGGCTGGGTGGAGCGGCCCGCGAGCGAGTTTCGCGACGTGAATCTCGCCATCCCCGGCGGTGGTGAGTGCTACGTCACGATGCTGTCCGGCGGCGGTGGCCGGGTCGCGGGCAACGTCAACCGTTGGCGGGGCCAGCTCGGACTGGCGCCGGCTTCGGCGGCCGACGTCGCGGCGCTGCCGCGGCGGCCCCTGCTCGGCGGCGAGGCGGTCTACCTCGAGATCGACGGTGAGCTGCGCGGCGCCGCCGAGTCGCGGCTCGTCGGCCTGCTGCTTGACCGGGGCCCCGACGCGATCTCGGTGAAGATGACCGGTCCGCGTGAGCTGCTCGAGGGCGAGGCCGAGCGCTTCGCGCAGTTCTGCGCGTCGCTGGCGCTGCGCAATCGCGAGGCGGGGGCGAGCGGCGAAGCCCGCGGTGCCGCCCCGGGCGCGGCCGCGACGAAGGCGTCACCACCGAGTGCGGGCGCCCGGTCGATGGCCGGCGACTTTGCTGTGGCGTGGCAGGTGCCCGAGGGCTGGCAGCCCGGCCGCACCTCGACAATGCGGCTGGGGACCTTTCACCCCGACGGCGATGCCGACATCGAGTGCGTCGTGTTCCACTTCGCGCGGCCGTCGGGCGGCAACGAGATCGAGAACGTCGAGCGATGGCTTCGCCAGATGGGCCAGTCCCTCCCGGCCGGTGGCCTCGAGGCCCTGCCGACGATCCAGGCGCTGGGCAACACCTGGCGCCTGGTGAAAGCGCACGGGTCGTTCACGGGCATGGCCGGGCAGAGCGTCGAGGACCAGGGCATGCTCGCCGTGTTCAGCGAGGTCCCCGGCCACGTCGTGTGTGTCAAGATGACGGGCCCAGCGGCCAAGGTGAACGCGCACGAAGCGCGCTTCGTGGCGTTCGTGCAGTCTCTGCAGAGAGGATAGAGCCATGCCAAGCCTTGCCGCGGTGGTGCGTTTGCTCAGCTCGTTCGGGCTCACGACCATCATCTTGCTGTTTCTGTGCCTGCTGACCGTCGTTGGCACGTACGCGCAGGAAACCCTCGGGCTGCACGGCGCGCAGAAGAAATACTTCGACGCGTGGTTTGTCGTGCAGGAGGTCATCGGCCCGGTCCGGGTCCCGCTGCCTGGCGGCCAGCTGCTGCTGGCGGTCCTCGCGATCAACTTGGTCGTGGGCGGGATTCTGCGGCTCAAGCGCTCGAAGAACACGGTTGGGATCCTCATCGCGCACCTGGGCATCGTGCTGCTGCTCGCCGCTGGGTTCGTGAAGTACTACGACGGCAGCGACGGCTACCTGGCGCTCTACGAGGGCGAGCAGGCGAACTACTTCGAGAGCCACTACGAGTGGGAGCTGGCGATCACCCGCGCGTTGCCGGATGGCCGCCTCGAGGAGCGTCTGGTGCCGTACGAGGACCTGCTGGGCGCGCGGGGCGATCGGCGCCGGACGTTCACGGCTGCCGATTTGCCGTTCGACCTCGAGCTCTCGGGTTTTCAGCGCAACAGCATGGTGCGGCCCAAAGGGCCGATGTTCGAAGTCGACGTCCCGGTGGTCGACGGCTTCTACCTCGAGCCGCGCCCCGACGCGGTCGAGGCCGAGCAGAACCTTGCTGGCGTCTATGCCACCGCCGTCGAGCCCGGCGGTGAGCAGCGCCACGAGGCGTTGCTCTGGGGCTTCGAGAGCAGCCCGAGCTCGAGCTACTGGGCGCCGTTCACCTTCGAGATCGACGGCGAGCGCTGGGCCTTGGATCTTCGGCAGAAGCGCTTTGCGCTGCCCTTCTCGATCCAAGTTGACGATTTCCGCGCCGAGTTCCACCCGCGCACGATGATCGCCTCGACCTACGAGAGCTCGATCACCAAGTACGAAGGCGACGTGGTGCAGCCGCAGATCATCCGCATGAACGAACCGCTGCGGCACGACGACTACGTCATGTATCAGTCGTCCTACGGGCCGTCCAACGCGCGGCCCGGGCAGCGGATGTACACGGTCTTCGCGGTGGTGCGCAACCCGTCCGACCAGTGGCCCAAGTGGGCCTGCTGGGTGATCTTCATCGGTCTGGCGATTCACTTCGTGCAGAAGCTGGGCCGCCACATTCGTTCGGAAGCGAAGAAGGCAGTGGCATGAAGTCCCTCCGATGCGTCGCGGGTTGGCTGCTCAGCACCGCCCTGGTTTGCTCTGCGGTGACCGCGGGGGCCTCCGATCCGCCGCGCGCGCGCAGCGCCGCCTGGGACCCGGCCGTGGTGGCGCAGTTCGCCGCGCTGCCGGTGCAGGAGGAAGGCCGCGTCAAGCCGCTCAACACCGCCGCGAAGTGGATGTTGGTGCGGCAGAACGGCCTCTCTAGCTGCAAGACGCCGAGTGGCGAGCGACTCTCCGCGATGGAGTGGCTGCTCGACAGTTGGTTCTATCCGGAGCAGGCCCGCACCTACGAGACCATCTCGGTGACCGACTCGGTCGTGCTCGACGCGATCGGGCTGTCGTCGATCGTGAAGAAGAAGCGGGCGCGCTATAGCTACGCCGAGCTCGAGCCGGGGCTGACGCGCCTGCGCGAGCTGGCGATGCAGTACTCGGAGATCGAGCGCGACGATCTGTCTACGACCCAGGGCCAGACGCTCGACCTGTGGCGCAGCATGCACGAGTCGCGGATGCTGCAGAACGGCCTGCACTTCGCCCGTGCGCGCTTTCCGATGGGGAACAGCAAGGGCCTTTCGCGCACGTTCCCCGGCCGTGACGAGGTGCGCTTCAGCGAGATCCTCGACAAGGTCGGCGCGCTGGGCGCGGTCTACGAGCAGCTGCGACGCGGCACGCCGGACGGGGTGAGCGATGCCGACGCCGAGGCCGAGCGCCAGGCGCTCGAGACGGTGCTTCTGGAGTTCAACAGCGTGGCGAGCGCCGGCGGCGGCTTCGCCATGCTGGCGCCCGACCGGTCGATCGAGGGGGACAGCGCCTGGTTCACGATCGAGGAGGTCGCGTTCGCGGCCGCGTCCGGTCGTGACGTGCCCCCGGGATGGGTCGCCGCGATCGCCGCGTTCGAAGAGATGGCGGCGAGTGAGCCGTCCGCGCCGGGCTTCGCCGTGGCGCTGGGCAAGGCCCACGACGAGCTTCGCGGCCTGGCGACGGCGCGCGGCGAAGGCCAGCGCCTCGATCTCGAGGTCAGCTTCTACAAGTGGGCTCCAATGCAGTGGAGCCTCGGTCTGTTCGTGCTCGGCTTCTTGTTCGTGGCGCTCTCCTGGCTCGGCCCGGGCGCCCGGCTGCTGCGCAAGATCACTTGGAGCACGGTGCTATTGGCGCTGGGCATGCTCATCGCCGGCATCGCGATGCGCTGCATCATTCGCAACCGGCCGCCGATGACCGGGATCTACGACACGATCCCCTTCATCACCGCCGTCGGCACGCTGGCGGCACTGGTGATCGAGTGGATCAACCGGCGCCGCGTGGCGCTGCCCGTTGCGGCGTTCCTGGGCATGGCCGGGATGTTTTTGGCCTACCGCTACGAGCTCGGCGACGCCAACGACAACATGAAGAGGGTGGTCGCGGTCCTGGACACCAACTTCTGGCTCTGGATCCACGTCACTTGCATCGCCACGGGCTACGCCGCCGGGCTGTTGGCCGGGGCGATCGCCCACATCTACGTGCTCGGTAAGCTCTTCGGGCTACGGCGCGGCGACAAGGCCTTCTACAGCGGCATCGCCCGCATGGTCTACGGGGCGATCTGTTTCTGCCTGATCTTCGCTGTCGTCGGCACGATCCTGGGTGGGGTCTGGGCCAACGAGTCATGGGGGCGGTTCTGGGGCTGGGATCCCAAGGAGAACGGCGCCCTACTCATCTGCCTGTGGAACATCGCGATCCTGCACGCGCGCATGGGAGGCTACATCCGGCACTTGGGCCTGTGCGTTGCCGCCATTCTGGGCAACGCTGTCGTGGCCTGGTCGTGGTGGGGGGTCAACATGATGGGGATCGGCCTGCACAGCTATGGCTTCACCGATGGCGCGGTGTGGCTCTACCTGGGTTACGGCGTCGAGGGAGTCATGGCGCTGCTGGGCGGCGTGGTGTGGCTTCTCGAGCGTGAGCGCTCCCGGATGACCCCTCCCGCGGCCCCGGCGAATCCGTAATCGGCGGCGCGCCGACTTGCGCGCCGCCGCAGCGCGCCGAATGATCAGCCCACGGGTATGGACTCTCCCAGTTACGGGTTCTCGTGGCCGCGGCTCACGCGGGCAGTCAAGCTACTGCTGATCGCCAACTGCGCGGTCTTCGTGGTCAACGCGATCCTGCAGGGGGCGCTCGGGAGCTGGCTCGGGGTCAGCTGGGACGGGCTGTGGGAGGGCTTTGGTCTCGGCCTGGTCCGGCTCATCACCTACCAGTTCGTGCACGACTTCTACGACCCGATGCACGTCCTGCTGAACATGTTGATGCTCTACTTCTTCGGCACGTTCGTCGAAGAGGCGGTCGGCGAGCAGCGCCTCATGCGGCTGTACCTCGCCGCCGGCGTGGCGGGCGCCCTGCTGCAGATGGTCATGACCGCCATCATGCAGGGCAGCTCGAGTGTGCCGACCGTGGGCGCCAGCGGCGCGGTCTACGGGATCTTGGTCTACGCGGCCTGCATGGCGCCGCGCATGCGGGTGATCTTGCTCATCTTCCCGGTCGAGCTGCGCATCCTGGCCGGGATCCTCGTCGGGATCGGCGTCTACATGATGTACGTCGAGTTGGCGCTCGGCCGCGCGAGTGGGATCGCCCATGGCGTCCACGTCGGCGGCGCCGCGTTCGGCTTCTTCGCCCACCGGACCCGCTGGCAGGGGTTCGCGCTCATGGACCGCGTGCAGAGCTGGCGCCAGCAGCGCAACCAGCAGACCGAGGCGGATCGGCGGGCCAAGCTGGATGAACTCCTGGAGAAGGTCCACCAGCACGGGATCACCTCCCTGACCGCGGCCGAGCGGCGGTTCTTGGACCGCGCCAGCCAGGAGATGCGCCGCAAGTAGGCGTCGGTCCGCCAGCTCTGGGGCAGGTTGCCGATGCGCGTGCCCCGTGCCCGGACCTGGACTACACTCCGGTCCGGTCGTCAGCTCGACTTGGAGCCACAGCTCACGATGAAACGGACGCTACTTCTCGTTGGCGCGGTGCTTGCTGCGCTATCCGCCGGTCCGAAGGCCCAGGATGGGACCGACCCGAGCCCCTACGCTCAGTTTGTGGACGCGGTGCAGACGGCGCTCCGCCTCGCCGACGGAGGCGGCATCGACAAGGCGCTCCGCGAGTCGCCCGAGATGGCCGTCCGTTACTTCGGCAGCCTGTGCTGGAAGTACCAGCAGAGCGGCGAGGGCGCCGACCAGGAGGTCATCGACCAGGTGCGCGAGTCTTGGGAGCGCGTGCACAAGACCAAGACCCTGCAGGCCTACGAGGTCTTCGTGTCGGCCCGCGGCGACGAGCAGCGCGAGAAGATCTACGAGCTCGAGCTGTCGGAGGGCAAGCTATGGGAGGAGCGCGCCGCGGCCTTCGAGAGTGGTGACCGCGGCGCCTACCGGACGATCTACGAGAAGTTCGCCGAGCACGCGAAGGCCTATGAGGAGCTGCGGCTCACCGTGGTGGCTGCGGAGTGGCACGCGTATGCGAGCGACATCCTGCGCACCATGCCCGGGGTCACGACGACCGAGCGCCGCGAGGCGTTGCGCCATCTGCAGGAGTACGTGCGGATGTGCGAGGAGTGGGAGTTCACGGTCCAGCCGCTCTTCGCGGCGCGGCGCACCGCGGTCGTGTCGGAGGCCGAGCAGCTCGCGTTCGCCGACCGGCAGGTCGAGGCGGCGGCGCAGGCGGCCGAGCGCGCCGCCGGCGACGACCTGTCGCGGCCCGAGGACGAGAAGTTCATTCTCGACCTGGAGTTCAAGGCGCAGACCAAGCCGCACGTCGACTGCTTCTTCCGCGGGGGCGAAGTGGAGCCGCTTTGGCTGGGCACGGCGCTCGTCGGCCCGGTCGTGCGCAAGA
The DNA here is from genome assembly GCA_039029375.1 of Planctomycetota bacterium. GTDB lineage: Bacteria > Planctomycetota > UBA1135 > UBA1135 > UBA2386 > JBCCGH01. Next base: position 18,561 of record JBCCGH010000132.1, on the reverse strand, counting down.
TCCCCTGGTTCGACGCCCACGAGGTCTATCTGCTGCGCGACGGCGCCGCGAAGTTCGGCATCACCAATAGCAGCGCCGAGCCTGACGAACGGACCAACCCGTGGGTCGAAGTGGACGCCAACCGCAAGTGGCGGCCGACCAAGTTCTTCCTCGACGCAGACAAGGAGCGGCCCTACGCGCTGTGGTTCTTTGTCGGCGGGCAGCAGGAGCCGCTGTTTGGCCTCAACCACAACCTGCAGCCGCTGCCGGAGCAGGCCACGCTCTACTACCGCAGCGCCGCGGCGTGGGAGGCCAGCCACGACGGTCACCGCCTGACGCTCTTCGACGACAACTGCAACGGCCGACTGTTTGACGACGTGGGCGAGCAATTGCACCGCGACTTCTCGCGCAACGTCGAGAAGGGCGTGCCGGTGCTGGCCTTCGACGCGATGCAGGTCGACGGCGGCCCGGTCCAGCCGCTCAGCGAGTACGTGCGGATGGGGGACGACTGGTACCGGTTGCGGGCCGCCGGCGCGGGCCAGGTGTCGGTGCGCCGGATCGACCCCGAGCGATTCCCGACCGGTTCGCTGCAGCTCGAGTGGTCGGGCGCCGCCAAGATCCGCCCCGAAGTCCTCGTCGTCAGCGGCAAGGGGGGCGTGCCCGGGGCCTACTTCAACATTGCCGGCAAGGACTCGGTCGAGGTGCCGATCGGCAACTACGAAGTCGCCTTTGGCCGCATCTCGAGCGGCCGCCGCGGCCGGATGCAGCAGTCGCACATCTACAAAGGCACGATGTCGGCGGTGGAGGTGCGCAGTGGTGAGACCTCGACCATGACGCTGGGCGGCCCCTTCGTGGTCGACTTCGAGCTCGACGGTGACCACAAGCAGGCGAAGATCTCGGCGGCGTCCATCGCGGTGACGGGCGTGTCCGGTGAGCGCTACGCGCGCATCAACGGCGCGACGCCGACGCCGGAAGTCGTGGCGGCGCGCACCGCGGCGGGCAAGGGGACCAAGACCATCGGCACGTTCGAACTCATGGACCTCGACACCATGAACGCCACCGTCAAGCAGTACGGCTCGCTCGGCCTCGAGGTCGCGTTCTTTCCGCTGCCGAAGAACGAGCGGCGCGGCAACCTGGAGTTGACCGCCAAGGTGCCGTTCGACGAGGCCTGGGTTGGCCTGCAGCAGAAGCGCAACAAGTTGTTCGGCGAGCTCAAGCCAGTGTGGAAGAAGGTCCCCGCCGCCGCCGGCGAGGGCCAGTAAGGAACGCCGACGTGCTTGATATCAAAGTCATTCGCGACGACCCCGAAGCGGCGCGGCAGGGCGCGATCAAGAAGCGCTTTGCCGACCGAGCCGCAGCGGTCGACCGCCTGCTCGAGGCCGATGAGAAGCTGCGCGCGCTGATCCCGGAGATCGACGGCATGCGCACGGCGCAGAAGGCCGCCGCCAAGCGTATGGGCAAGCTCTCGGCGGACGAGCGGCAAGCGCATCTCGAAGAGCAGAAGAAAGCCAAGCAGGAGCTGCACCAGCTCGAGGAGCGGGAGAAGGAGCTGCGCGCCGCGGTCCGCGAGAACCAGATGTTGGTGCCGATGATCCCCGATCCGGAGGTGCCGGACGGGGACGACGACACCGGCAACGTCGAGCTGCGGACCGTGGGCGAGGTGCCGACGTTTGACTTCGAGCTCCGGCCGCATCAAGACCTGGCCGAGGCACAGGGCTGGCTCGACGTGCAACGGGCCGGGCACCTGGCCGGCAGTCGCAACTACTACTTGTTCGGCGACCTGGCGCTGCTGCAGGACGCGGCGCTGCGCTTTGCCGCCGACCGCCTGATCGCCAAGGGCTACGTGGCGGTCGACCCGCCGCTGCTGGTTCGCGACATCGCGATGCGCGGCACGGCGTTTTTTCCCGGCGGCGAAGAGCAGACCTACAGCTGCGGGCACGACGACCTGTACTTGATCGGCACGTCCGAGGTGCCGGTGACGGCGTTGCACGGCGACTCGATCCTCGACGAGGCCGAGTTGCCCAAGCTCTACGTGGCGCGCTCGACGTGCTTTCGGCGCGAGGCGGGTACCTACGGCAAGGACACCAAGGGCCTCTATCGGGTGCACCAGTTCCAAAAGGTCGAGCAGGTCGTCGTCGACATCGCCGACGAGGGCCGCAGTAAGGAGCACCATCAGGCGATCCTGCAGAACTCCGAAGAGATCCTGCAGGCGCTGCAGATCCCGTATCGCGTGGTGAACGTGTGCAGCGGGGATCTCGGCGTCGGGCAAGTGCAGAAGTTCGACATCGAGTCGTGGATGCCGTCGCGCGAGAGCTACGGCGAGACCCACTCGGCGTCGCGCTTCTACGACTACCAGGCGCGGCGGCTGGCGCTGCGCTATCGCCGCGCTGAGGACCGCAAGACCGCGTTCTGTCACACGCTGAACAACACCGCGCTGGCCTCGCCGCGGGTGCTGATCCCGCTGCTGGAGATTCACCAACTGCCGGATGGCCGCGTCGCCGTGCCCGAGGTGTTGCGTCCCTACCTGGGCGGCCGCGAGACCATCGGCCGGCCGCTGAACGGCTGAAGCGCCCAACCATGCTGCGCCTCGGCTACGTCGGTGGACTGGGTCTCATGGCGGCGCCGGCGGCGCGCCACCTGGCGAGTGGTGACACGGCGCGCGTGCTGCGCGTGCACGATCGCGGCAACCCGGGCGCGCGTCGCGACCAGGTGCGCGCCGCTTGGCGCGAGCACGGCGCGGCGTTGGTGCCGACGCTCGCCGAGGTGATCGGCGACGCGCGCGACCTCGACGGCGTCGTGGTGTGCTGTGGTAAGAACGGCGATGACCTGCCGCTCATCGCCGAGCTGGCGACGCGCTTGGCTGCCGGCGGCGCGGCGGCGCCGTTCGTCTTGCATCTGTCGACCGTGAGCACGGGGTTTGCCGAGGCCGCGGCGACGTACTGTGCGGCGCGGGGTGTGGGCTACGCCAACGATCCGCTCACCGGCGGGCCGCTCGGCGCCGAGCGCGGTGGCGACCATCCACAGGGCATGCTGATCCTCGCCAGCGGCGAGGCGGCGCTGCATCAGCGCTTGTTGCCGACCCTCGAGCGGCTCGGCCGGCCGCGGTACTTCGGCTCCCGGGTCGCCGCGGGCGCCGAGACGAAGCTCATCGGTCAGCACATGGTGTTCGACGGCTGCGTGGGGATCTGCAGTGCTGCTGCCTTGCACGCCGAGTGCTTTGCCGACGGCGCGCTCGGCGGGCCCGAGCAGGCCGAGTTCTTCGACTTCCTCAACGCCGGGGCCGGCGGCTCGCGGCAGTGGGAGGTCGCGCTCGGCAAAGGGGTCCGCGACGGCGTATGGGACCAGGGCTTCTTTGTGCGCCACGCCGTCGTCGACGCGATCTACGCGGCGCAGCTGGCAATGGACCGCGGCTTGCCGCTCCTCTCGGTGCAGCCGGTGCTGATGCTGGGGTTTGCCTTTGCCTACCTGCTGCACGCCCACCCCGGGGTCGAGCTGGCCACCCACGCGGTGGCCCGGGAGCTCACCGCGAAGCACGCCGCCGCCTTGGACGACTTCTGCCGCACGCGTGGCGCGCTCGGCGGCGACGCCCCGGCGGCGTTGCAGGCGTGTGTCGCCGCGTTGCCGGATGCGGTGCAGCGAGTCGTGCGGCCGGACGTGACCGTCGCGGATTTCGAGACCGCCAGCCGCTAAGCTTGGGCGCATGGGCGGTTTTTGGGCGTTCTCCGCGGTCGCGGGGTGCGCGGGTTTGTTCGTGTGCTGTACGACACCCGCGCCGATGGATCTGAGTCAGAACGAGCGGCTCTACCAAAGGACGGAGTATCGCGTGTCGGTGCCGGCGGAGCGGGCAGCGTTCCTCGGCCCGGTCATGGATGGACGCCGCGCCGCCGAGGCCAGCGGTCGCATCTCGCAGCATGTCCTGTCGGACGCGTCGTGGGCGCAGTTGCCGTCGGTGATGCTCGACGCGATCGTCCGCGACGAGCTGGCCACGAGCGGGGTGTTCGCCGAGCTGCGGCCCCGGCTGACCCCCGACACGTGTCTGGTGGAGGTCGCGTTCGACCGCTTTGACGCCGCCGTGCGCGAGCAACCCAGCGGCCGGCAGGGGCTCGGCGGCGTAGCGTTGCAGGTCAAGGTGCACGGTGTCGAGGTCGCTGGCGAGCGCCCGCTGCTGCTCGAGCGGACCTATGCCGAGGAGATCGCGAGCGAGGTCGCGTTGCAGCCGCCGAACCCGCGGATCCTGCTCGGTCTGGCGTTGCGGCGGGCGATGCTGCGCATGCTGGCGGAGCTGGACCAGACGAGCGTCGGCCGCACGCAGGCCGCGGCGGCACCGGTCGATCCGCGCTGAGGATGCGCGTCACCGAGCTGGTCCGGCAGTGGCTCGAGGCGCGGCACGAGGTGCCGGCCGAGCTGGCCGCCCATCACGTGCAGCCGCCGCGGGTCGCCGAGCACGGCGACTATCCGGACTGGGTGCACCCCGACCTGCGCGCGGCGCTGGAGGCGCGGGGGATCCTCGAGCCCTACGCGCACCAGGTCGCGGCGGCGCAGGCGCTGCACGACGGGCGCCACGTCGTCATCGCCACGGGGACAGCGTCGGGCAAGTCGCTGTGCTACCACTTGCCCGTGATCGACCAGCTGCTGCGCGATGACCACGCGCGGGCGCTGTATCTGTTCCCGACCAAGGCGTTGGCGCGCGACCAGATGGGCGAGGTCGAGCGGCTGCTCACCGCGACCGGCCGCACCGATTTGCAGGTCGCGGTCTACGACGGCGACACGCCGCCGGCAGTGCGGCGGGCGCTGCGCGACGGCGGCCAGCTGGTGCTGACCAACCCGCACATGCTGCACGGCGGCATCCTGCCCAATCACACCCTGTGGCAGGGTCTGTTCCGCGGCCTGCGCTACGTCGTCGTCGACGAGGTGCACACGTTGTCCGGCGTCTACGGCTCCAACGTGGCCAACGTATTGCGGCGGCTGCGGCGTATCTGTCGCCACTACGGCAGCGAGCCGGTGTTCTGCGCCGCGAGTGCGACGATCAGCAACCCGGGCGAGCACGCGACGCGGTTGCTCGAGCTGCCCGTGGAGGTGGTGGATCGCGACGGCAGCCCGCGCGGACCGAAGCACTTCCTGTTCCTCAACCCGGCCCTGTGCTCGGAGGTGTCCGGGCTGCGAGCGCCGGCGGTGGAGGTGGCGCGCGAGATCGCGGGTGGCTTGCTGCACAGCGAGCTACAGACCATCTCGTTCGCGCGGTCGCGGAGCACCGTCGAGGTGTTGGTGAAATACCTGCGCGACGAGGCCGATCGGCGCAACGTGCGGCAGGACCGCGTTGCCGGCTATCGCGGTGGCTACCTGCCGGATCTGCGCCGCGACATCGAGCGTGGGATCCGCTCGGGCGATGTGGCGTCGGTCGTCACGACGAGCGCGCTGGAGTTGGGGATCGACATCGGCTCCCTCGACGTGTGTCTGCTCGTCGGCTACCCCGGCACGGTGGCCAGCACCTTCCAACGCGCGGGCCGCGTTGGTCGCCGGCAGCGCGAGAGCGCGGTGCTGCTGCTGGCGCGCAGCTTCGCGATGGATCAGTTCCTGGTGCACAACCCGGGCTATCTCTTCGACCAGCCGCGCGAGGCCGTCGCGATCGACCCGGATAACCCAATCGTCTTGAGCAGCCACCTCAAGTGTGCGGCGTTCGAGCTGCCGTTCGACGTGGAAGAGGGCTTTGGCGAGGCCGAGAGCGCGCGCGAGGTGCTGGACTTCTTGGCCGACGACGCGCGCGTGTTGGTGCGCGAAGGGGGGCGCTACCACTATGCGGGCGCGACGTACCCGGCCGAGAGCGTGAGCCTCGCCGCCGCCGATCTCGACAATGTCGTGATCATGGATCGGGACACCCGTCACGTGCTCGGCGAGGTCGATCGGCCGTCGTCGATCACCGAGGTGTTCGAGGGCGCGATCTACGGCCACCAGGGCGAGCAGTATCAGGTCGAGCAGTTCGACTACGACGGGCGAAGGGCTTACGTGCGTCGCGTCGATGTCGACTACTACACCGAGGCAGAGAGCGATACCGAGGTCCGCGTGCTGCACGACGACGACGTGCAGACGTATCCCGGCTATGAGGCGCACCTCGGCGAGGTGCACGTGGCGACGCTGGCCAAGGCCTACAAGAAGGTCCGTTTCTACACCCGCGAGAACGTCGGGGTCGGCGACATCCATCTGCCGCCGGAGGAGCTTGAGACCGAGGCGTGCATGATCGTCGTCGATCCGGAGCTGGCCGAGCGCGTCGGTTTGGGCCGGGCGGGCGACGCCTCGGGACTGCGGGGTGTGGCCGAGCTCATCGTCGGGCTGGTGCCGCTGTTCGTGCGCGTGGACCCGGGCGACGTCGGCATGACCGCGCCGCTCAAGAACCCGCACTTCGAGCGGCCGACGATCATCCTCTACGACCGCGTGCCCGGCGGCGTGGGGCTGTCGGCGCGCATCTTCGCCGTGCACCGCGAGGTGTTGGCCGCGGCGCGCGGCCTGCTGGACCGCTGTGCTTGCCAGCGCGGCTGTCCCGCTTGCGTGGGGCCGAGCGGCGGCGTGTCGGGGCGGGCCAAGCGCGTGGCCGCCGCCCTGCTCGACGGGATGCTGGGGGAGGCGCGTCCCTCGGGTATCGGCCGGCCGCTCGCCGTGCCGCCGGAGCCGCCGCGATCATGAGGCCCATCCGCGAACGGCTGCGGCGTTTGCACGGCGCCTCGGCGGAGCGCCAGGCGGCTGAGCGCGAGTCGGCGATCCATGCGGCGCCGCCGGGCTTGCGCGAAGCGCTGCTGCGCCACCGCGAGCGGGCGTTGCGCGGTCGGGTCGTCGTCGAGCTGCCCCCGGCGGGAGAGACGGCCAACGATCGCGGCACTTGCTACCTGCTGCGGCTGGAGTACGACCTGGCCTTCGGTCATGGCGCGCGGTCCCTGGGATTGGCGCGGGCCGTGGATTGGGAGCGCATCGCCGAGCTCGCGCCGGGTGGGGTGGTGCCCGAGGGGCTAGAGCAATGCCTGTTCCTGGACACCGAGACCACCGGCCTCGGCGGTGGGGCGGGGACGCTGGTGTTCTTGTGTGGCTTTGGCTTCTTCGAGGCCGAGCGCTTCGTGCTCGAGCAGGTGTTCCTGCGCGCGTTCGCCGAGGAGGCCGCGGCGTTGGCGCACGTCGCCACGAGGCTCGCGGAGCGGCCGTGGCTGGTGACTTTCGTCGGTAAGAGCTTCGACCGCCATCGGCTGGCGGCACGCATGAGCCTACATCGGGTCGACTCGGGCGTGCTGAGCGACCGGCATCTCGACCTCTACCACCTGGCCCGCCGCGCGTTTGGCAAGACGCTGCCCGATGTGCGGCTGCGCACGGTCGAGGAGCGCATCCTCGGTCTGCGGCGCACCGACGATCTGCCGGGCTCGCAGGCGCCTTGGGCATTCCTCGAGTGGATCCGCGACCGCACCGGGCCGGTCGATCGCGTGATGGAGCACAACCGGCTGGACGTGCTGTCGCTGGTCACCCTGCTCGCCGCGTTGGGCGAGTGAGTCGCATCCCGCCTCTCGATTCAGCAGCCGACCACCGCGCGCCAGCCGGCCGTCGTGATCACCCCCGCCGTCGGATCGAGGACGACCCCCTGGTTGAAGAACACGCCGCCAGCCAGCGCTGGCACAAGGTTGGGCACAATGACGCTGCCGATGCCGAACGCGCTCGACACCGGTACGACGACATCGGGGCTCACCCAGAGATGACAACCTGGTGAGCCGATCAACGACAGCTCCAGGGGCAGTGTCGCCGCGCCCCAGGAGCTGTCGGACAACCCGAAGATCACGGCCCCAGGGGCGCCGAAGGGCTTGAGGAGGCGAACTTCGAACGGCCCCCCAGCGGTGGGCAAGTAGCCCGCCTGCAGCTGCGGTACCCCCGACCCGCCGGGGCAGCCGGTCCCAAACGAGGTGTAGGTGCCGACCCCGCCGCCGTAGCTCCAGAGGGTTGCGTCGTTGCTGCCCCCGTAGGCCTGCCGCGCCGCACCGATCTGGAGGACGGTTTGGTTCACGGTGTCGTAGGCGAGTCGATAGCCGGCGAAGCTGTCGGGCCCGCCATAGGGATGCTGTGCCCAGTCCGCGCCGTCCCATTCCCAGGTCTCCTGATCGGTCCCGTCGATTCCGGTGACCGCGATCAGGACCCGGCGCGCGGGATCGTACACGAGCTCGTCGTCGGAGAACGGGTAGGAGTAGTAATAGTAGGGGTGGAGGTTGACGAACGGCACCGGGCCTGACGTCGTCTGCCACTGGCTCCCGTCCCACTCGAGCAGTGAGGGGCCGACGGCGACCAAGCGGTCGCGATGCGAGTCGTATGCGACCGCGGGCACGTGAGCTCGTGGGCCGGTCCCCGTCGTCGGAACGAGCGCCCAACCGCTGCCGTTCCACTCGCGCACGGCTGGTGTCGGACCACCTGCCACGGCGAGCACCGTGCCCCGGCCGCCGTGGTAGACCAACGAGTGTTGCAGCGATCCGAGCTCTGGGGTCGGACGCGAGGTCCAGGCCGAGCCGTTCCACTCCCAGGTTTCCGGGGTTCCTGCCCCGGCAATCGTCACGAAGCGGTCGCGCGCTGCGTCATACGCACCCTTCCCGCCCCAAAAGACCGGCTGGTTCCCGCCGACGGGTCGCTCGGCCCACGTCGAGCCGTCCCAGGCCCAAAAGTCGGCGAGCTGAGCGTAGACCCCGCTGGAGAACTCCGACGTGCCGCTGACCAGCCACAGGAGCTGGCGTTGGGTGTCGAAGGCGATCGCTGGCGAAGAGCGCCGATCGGGGGTGACATGGGCCACCCGGTCCCAGACCGAACCATCCCACGCCCACAGGTCGCCATAGCGCCAGGTTCCGTCGCTTCCGCCATGGACGACGACGGACTGCAAGTTGCGGTCGAAGGCGATCGCGTGGTCCCGCGTCGCCGGCGGTGTGCTCGTGGGTGACGGTTGCGTCCATTGCCCGCCGTCCCAAGTCCACGTCTCGGCGTTGGGGCCCGTGGTGGTCTCCCCGCCAAACAGCACGATGCCGCCGCGCACCTCGTCGAACGCCATACCGTGGCCCGAACGGCCCGCGGGCGCCAGCGCCGGCAGGATGCGCGTCCATTGGCTACCGTCCCATTCCCAGGTGTCATCGAGGACAGTGCCAGTGGCGTCGCGGCCGCCGAACAGGACGGTCACGCCCCGGGCGCGATCGTACGCCATCGCGTGGCCGTGCCGCGCCGCCGGCGCGGTCGACGGAGCCGCCGCGCTCCACGTGCTGCCGTTCCAGATCCACGTGTCGCCGAGCACGTTCGCGGCTCGGCCGCCGAACAGGACGACCCGATTGCCGGTCGTCGCGGCCATGGCGTGGTCATCGCGCGCCGAGGGCCGCGCCGCCGGCGCGAGCTCCTGCCACGAGCCGTCGTAGGTCCACGTTTCATCGAGGCGGGCGGCCGTCGTCGTTCGCCCGCCGAAAACCACGAGATCTTGGCTCGCGCCGACCTCGGCCACCGCGTGACCGGAGCGCTCGGGTGGCGGCGCGCCCGGGCCGCCGTTCCAGCCAAACGCCGACGTCCACCAGAGCGCGTCCGGGAGCCAGGGGGTCGGCGTCGCCTGTCCACCCAACACGAGGAGTCCGGCGCTGCCGTGGAAGGCGACGACGTGCGAGGCACGAGCGCGCGCGGAGCGGAACTCGCTCTCCCGGAGCTTCCTCCATCCAACCTGGGCGGCGACGGGGCCCACGAGGGCGAGGAGAGCGAGAGCCGCGATGGCAGGGCGACGGGCGACGCGAGCGTGTCGGGCGCAGTGGTGAGGCATGGGAGGCATGGGCTGCGGAGGGAGGAGTGGGCGGATCATGGCGAGGCGCCAGGATGAGATCGCTGCCAGCGGTTGGCGCGCGACCGGGCGTTCACCAGATCACCTGCAAGAAAGCGATTCGCCGGAGCCGGCGTTTCACCCTTTCTCAGGATACCCGGGCGCGTCTTGGGCGTGGGGGGGGGCAGCGGCCAGCCTGGGCTCGCAGCTCAGGGTGCCGCGCGAGCCCATTGGCGGGGCGCGCACCGCTCGGCACACGTGGGTTGGGTCAGTCGCCGAGCGACGGGCGGCCGAGGCCGCGCCAGACCAGCCAGCCGCCGGCGAGCAGGCCGCCGCATAGGAACAAGAGTGGCGCGCTGGGCCCCGCTGGCGCGGGCGTTTCCTCGGCGACGGTGGGTGCCTTTTGGGCGTGGGCAGCTGCCTCGGGCTGGTGGCTGACGCCGTTGAGCCGGGTGGACGGTACCGCCGACCCGGCGTAGAGCGCGAGCTTGCGGGCGCGCAGCTCGTCGCCGTCGACCATGATGGGCCGGTTGTCGACGCGCGTGAGTGCCGGCGTCAGCGAGCGGAAGTCGTTGCCCTCCGCCTCGCACCCGACCAGCACGGGTTCTGCGTCGTCGTCAAAGGTCAGGGCGCTCGGCGGCCCGTAGAGCTCGAAGCCGTGCAGTTTGAGTGCGGACACTTGCTGCGCCGGCAGGCTGACACCGAGGCCGCTGATGGCGAGCAGTAGGGCCCAGGATCGCCACCCGTCGCGTGGCCGAGCGTGCTCTCCTCCACGCTGCATCATTGCACCTCCACTTCGGCGGCTTTGGCCGCGGCAATCGCCTGGCTGTGTGGATCCCAATCGAGCTCCATCCACGACAGCGTCATGATGGGGGCCAGGGTGCGCGGCAGCAGGCTGCTGGCGATCCCACCGGCGCTACCCAGCATGCGGGCGTCGTAGTTCCACGTGATGTAGGGCGAGCCGTAGACGATCGCTTCGTTGCGCGACACGATGCCCCCGTTGACCTCGATGGGCGAGCTCGGCAGCGAGACGAAGGCGAACGCGTGGTTCGTGTAGAAGGCGCCGTCGAGTCGTGTAATGCCGTTGTCGGCGATGTCCGAGAAGGCCGTCGTGCCGGTCGGCACGTTGCCGTCGAACTGCGAGGAAGAGATCGTCAGGGCCAGCGACAGCTCGCTGAGACCGATCGTGTCGTCGTATTGGCCGTCGCCGTCGATGTCCTCGCCCGAGCCCGGAATCGGATCGCCGACGGTCATGCCGGCCGGGATCAGCCCGAGCGCTTGGTCGGCGGCGGTGTAGGTCTCGACCGTCCACACGCCATCGTCTTCGAGGACATCGTCGTCCGCCGTGCCGAGAATGCCGTCGCGGCCCGCCTTCGTGTTGGGGATGCCGTCTTCGCCCGCGTCCTCCCGCGACTTGTTGAGCGAGTGGCTCATCCAGCCGCCGACGTAGGAACGCCACGTCGAGTCGGTGTGGTCACCGATCACGACGTTCTCGCCGGCGAACAGGCCGAGGAAGTCTTTGTCCTTGTTGGTGGTGATCCAGGCCTCGGTGTCGGCTTCGCTGTTGGTGGTCGGGCGCGCGGTCGCCGGCGGGTCGGCGTAGGTGAGGTCGCTGGGGACGTAGACGTTGCCACCGGCGTAGATCGCGCCTTGGCCCTGCACCACGCCGCTGATGATCACGTCGCCGCGAGCGACGACCGTGCCAGTGATCTCCACCGGGTCGGTGGCCGTACCGATGAGGTAGAGGTTCTCGTGCTCACCGGGGTCGTCACCGGCGACGCCGTCCGACACCACGGTGCCGGCGATCGAGATCTGGCCGCTTTGGGCGGCCGCTTGGGCCTCGTACATCGTGAGGTCGGAGAGGTTCGGCATGGGCACGGCCTCTTGGAAGTCGTGCTGGTTGGTGGCAAGCCCGCCGTTCCCTTGGACGTTCGTGGAGCCGGCGACGTCCCAACCGGCGAAGATGCCACCGTCGTTGCCGTCGTGGAGCCCGTCGCCGTTGTCGTCCCGGTAGCCCTGCAGGTCGGCGTTGGCGCCCGCCCACGCCATGTTGTCGTACGTCGCCTGGCCAGTGATCGTCGGTGCGTAGCCGCCGGCGTCAAACTGGCCGTTGCTGCGCGCGTTGCCGTTGACGTAGATCGTGTCGCCGTAGAGCCAACCCCAGTTGTTGATGAAGTAGGCGTTGTCGAACACCCTGCTGGGCGTGGCCTCGACGCGCACCATCGACTCGACGACGCGCTTCTCGGGCTCGCGTGCGGCGGGCGGCAGGTTCTCCGGCGCCGCCGGCACGTAGCCCGTGGAGCGGATCGTGACGTCGAGCCCGCCGTCGCGATCGACGGCCGTCATGGTCACGGAGAACTCGCCGACCGTCGCGGTACCCGCCGCCAGGCTCACGGTGCGGAGCCCGGTGTGCTCCGTGTAGGTCGGGCCGCCGCCGAACAGCGCCTTGACGCCGAACAGCGGGTCGACCACCGCCGCCTTGCGCGACGCGGTCTTGATCTCGTTGACCGCGCGCTCGAGGCCGCCCTGGGCGACGTAGAGCGCCCGCAGGCGGTCGAGTCCGACCCGCGCGTCGCGGAGCTCGACGTGAGACATCATGGTCGTGCTGTAGACCAAGCCGCCCAGCATGACCGTGGCGATGAGGACGCCGACGAGAGTGCTGCCTTCGCAGTCGTGGGAATGTGTGGTTTGGTCGTTCATTCAGTTGTACAGGGCGAGGTCGAAGCTGACGGTGTGCATGGGACGCTTGCGGTTGGCCCGTTGGCTGAGCGTGACCTTCCACATCTTGCCGCTCTGCTCGACCTTGAAGCCGGGCGGCGTGGCGACTCCGGTGCGTAGATTGCGCAGCAGCACCTCCTCCCGAAACACGGTCCCCGCGTCGTCGATGATGCGCCGCACCAGGTCACGCCGGAGGTTGCCACCGCGGGGCTTGACCCGCTTCACGTCGTAGCGGATCGCCCAGCCCGCCTTCGAGCCGAGCTTCTTCTCCGACACGCCCCACGTGAGCGCGCCGCCGGAGACGGCGATGGGGCGCTTGAGCTTGAGTGCGTCGTTCTGGCCGATCTGCTGCTCGACCGACATCGCGACCGATCCGGACTGCCGCAAGTCGCGGGCGATCCGTTCGGCCGCGTCGCGGATGGCGGATCCCGCCTGCGTCTCCTCGCCGACCGACTGGGCGTGATCGCTCCCGACCTTGACGAAGCGCGTGACTCCGACCATCACGATCACCGCAATCACGGAGGCCATCGCGGTTTCGACCATCGTGACCCCGCGTTCGGCGCGGCGGCCGTTGGGCAGCGGGGCGGGATCGGCTTGGCGCCGGCGCAGCAGTGAGAGTCGCTTCATCGGTCGCTCCGCAAAGTGGTGAGCCGCGCGAGCTCGCGGTTGGCGCGGCGATCGCGCAGCACCGCGGTGACCTGAATCAGGTCCACCGCGGACTCGGTGACCGTCAGCGTGATGGAGAATCGTGCCGCCGCCGGGTCGGTGTGCTCGTAGAGCACGTTGCCGTTGAGGACGAGCAGGTTGTCGAACGACTGCGCGTCGATGCTGGCCATGCTCTCCTCGAGGAACCGCGTCGCCGTGCTCGTGCGATTGGCTTGCTGGGTGGCCTCCAGGTTGGTGCCGAAAGCACCCGCCACGGCCAAGACGACGAGAGCCAGCAGCACCGCCGAGGTCAGGGTCTCCAGGAACGCAAAGCCCCCGTCACTCTGACGCTGCGTTTGCTGCGCCCCGTCCCGATTGTTGAATTGCGACACGCTCATCCGCGGGTCCATTCATCGGCGGATTCCCGCCGTCACCGTTGGCTGGCGACGCGCTCGCGCGGGTACGCGGTGTCGGAACCCTCGACGCGAACGGGTCACTCGACAGGTCTCGACTCGGGACAAGTGGTTCAAGTCCCGGGCGAAGTGCGCGGTCAGGGCTTACCGCAGCACTTTTTGTACTTCTTGCCGCTGCCGCAAGGGCACGGCTGATTGGGCCCGATCTTGGGCGTCGTGCGGCGAAAGGTGCTGTTGCACAGCTTGCCGTCCACGAGCTGCCAGGTGCCACCCACACGGCGGAAGCTGGCCTCTTCGTGGTGTGCATGCTCTTCGCCCTTGTGGCGATAGCGGGCGATGAACTCGACCGTGCCTTCGTCGTCGTCCTCGGCGCCGCCTTCGCTGCCGACCACGTCGAGCCCCAGCCATTCGGACTCGCGCGACCAGGTCTCCGTGGCTTCGCGGTCGACTTCGCCGGCTTCCTGCGTGCGCAGCACAAAGTCGACTTCGCCGGTGGCATAGGCCGTGTAGCGGGCGCGCATCAACGCTACCGCGCTGGCCGCCTGCCGTTCACCGCTGAGCAGCGGTCCGCAGCAGCTGTCGAGACCCAAGCCGGATCCGCAGGGACACGTCATCCCGGCACTATAAACGGCCGGCCGACCGCGCTTCGACCCATCGTTTGATCGCTTCGGGGTAGGCCTCGCACTCGGCCGCGAAGACGCGGGCGGCGAGGCTCTCCACGGTGTCGTCCGGGGCGACCGGCACCCGGCGCTGCACCAGTACCTGGCCGCGGTCGTATTCCTCGTCGCACAGGTGCACTGTGCAACCGCTCTCGCGCTCGCCGGCCTCCAGCACGGCGCGGTGCACGCGGTCACCGTAGAACCCCTTGCCGCCGTGTTTCGGTAGCAGCGCCGGATGGATGTTGAGGATGGCGTGGCGATAGTCGCTCGGGATTGGCAGCAGCCGCAGGTAGCCGGCGAGGCACACCAGGCCGACCTCGTGCTCGCGCATCAGGGCGAAGACCCGGTCGTGATCGCGTTCGTGAAAGGCGGGCACCCCGGCACGCCGAGCGCGTTCGAGCCCAAAGGCGTCGGGTCGATCGGCGACCACGCAACGCACGGTCGCTGCCAAGCGTCCTGCGGCAATGCGGTCGATCAGGTTCTGCAGCGTCCGGCCGCTGCCCGAGAGGAGGACGCCGAGCTGGATCGGTGCGCTCACGGCAGGCGCCGGACGACCCCCGTCAGCATCGCTGCCATCCGCGGCGCGGCCAGATCCGCGGCTTCGATCATCGCTTCGATGGACACCGGCTTGTGGCTTTCGGGGTTGACCATCTGCGTGACGCCGACGAGCGCCAACACCCGAAACCCCGAGTGCACCGCGGCCAACACCTCGGGCACGAGCGACATGCCCACGAGATCCGCGCCCAGGCGGCGGTAGGCGCGGTACTCGGCGCGCGTGGGCAGGCTCGGCCCCGGCACCGCCGCAAACACCGCCTGCGCGCACGGAATGCCACCGTCCAGCGACACGGAGCGCGCGGTCCGCTGCAGCGCGTGGTCGTAGGGGTTGGACATATCGGGAAAGCGCGGCCCGAGTTCGGCGTCGTGTGGCCCCTGCAGCGGGTGGATGCCGGAGAAGTTCAGGTGATCCTCGATCACCGAGATCATGCCCGGCTCGAGTTGCAGCGTGAGGCTGGCGCCCGCGGCGGTGAGGATCAGGACCTGCGCGCCCATCGCCCGGAGCACCCGGACTGGGAACGTGACGGCCTCCGGCGAGTAGCCCTCGTAGGGTGCCAGCGGCGCGTCGGCGACCACCACCGGGACGTCCTCGAGCAGTCCGGACACCAGGGCCGAGCCGCCGGAGAAGCGTAGTCCTTCCGGGAGGTCACCGGCCTTGACGATGTGCTTGTCCTTCAGCTGGCCGGCGATCGAGCTGTGCCCGGTGCCGAGCAGCAAGGCCACCCGCGGCGGTTGCCGTGTGCGGTCGAGGATCGTCTTGGCAGCCGTGGCCGCGCGCGTGCGCAAAGAGGGTTGGGCGGGACCGACCATACCAGCGTCGAAATGATGGGGGAGAGACGAACGTCGGTGAGTGCCGACACCACCAGCGTATGGGGAAGCGGCCCGCAATCCCAACGGCGCCCGCGGCACCGGGTCGGCCGATGCGGCGCCCACGCCATCACACGGCGCGGCCAGTTGGCCATCAGCCGCGCCTAGCGGGCGCCGCCGACCGGAAACGGTCGCTCATCGAGCTTGTTTGAAACGCCGCGGCTCCGCCAGGGCAATCAGTCACCGTCATGTCTTCGGTCTCTCTCCGGCTGCTGTTCTTGACTTGCCTCGTCTTCGATGCTCCGACCCAACCGGCGTTATCGTGGAGTCCCCATCACGACGGCTTGCTCGGCGACGGACCGGGTTATCAGGCCACCGTCGATCGATCGGGTCTGCGGTTCGTTACCCACGGTGGTTCAGGGGGCGAAACGGCTCAGGCGTCACTCGGCTGGCGTCTCCAGGCGATTGGCCGTCGCGGCGACTTTGCGGCGCTCACGCGGCCACTTCCCATGGGTTCCGCGCGCGGTGGAGTGACCGCCACCGCGTCCGGCGATCTTGCTCGCGTCCACCGCGACGCAGTGACGGAGCGGTACGAGATGCGGCCGGCCGGCGTGAACGTCAGCTACGTCATCGAGGCCTTGCCCGTTGGCCGGGGCGATCTCATCGTTCGTATCGCGATTGACTCCCCGCTGCCGCCAGCGACGACCGGTGAGGATGTGCCCGAGCTTATGTATGGCGACGCGGTTGGTGGCGTGCATGTCGGCGCCGTCACCGGGATCGACGCCGCGGGCCGGCGCGCGAGCGGGTGGTTGCATGCGCGAACAGGCGCGCTTGATCTCGTGCTTCCCGCGGCCTTCGTCGCGAAGGCCACGCTGCCTCTGCTGGTCGACCCGCTCCTGTCGAAGGCGTTCCCGACGATGCCCTACTACGGCTACAAGTCCGTGATCGCCCACGGTGCAGTTCAGAACGAGTTTCTCGTCGCCTACGAGGAATACCTATTTGCCTACAGCCATGACGTCTACGCCCAGCGCCTCTCTTCGAGCGGAGCTCAGGTGGGCGCGCCGATTCTCATCGCGCGGGGGCCGCACCGCTACGAGGCGTACATCGATGCGATCGCCTACGTCCGCGGCAGGGACTCGTTTGTCGTGGCCTACAACCCCAGTGGCTCTCGCGGGGAGCTGTGCGTGATCGACGCGGCGACCGGACAGATCACCTCTCGCTTCAGTCCCCCCGCAGGGACTCCCGCGGTTGTGATGGCGGGCGAAAGCAGCGTTGGGGGGGATCGAGTGTTCATGGTCGACGGGGTCGGCATGGTGACCGCGTTGGCAGTGGATGCGGATGGGAGGTTGCGCCAGGTCGTCGCAGCGCCCCTCGGGGGGCGCGACATGAAGCTCGCCCCGAGTGGCGGGGCCGACGGCCGCTTTTTTGGAGTGTGGCAGGAAGCGGGCGCCGTCGAGGGAGTGGTCTTTGACCGTGACCTTCGGGTCCTGGATCGCCGCACCGTCGTTGCCGGCAGCTCGTCGTGGGGACGGGCGCTTGACGGGAACGGCCGCCAGTGGTTTTTGGTCGAGGCCAACGCTCCGCCGGCGCCGCTGGTCGCCCTACCCGTCTTCTGGGACTCTGGCGCGGGGGAGGCGTACGTCGGAACGCCTCGTGCCTTGCCGAACCTCAGGCCCGCGACGGCGTTCCTCGGCGAGTCCGTGCTTCTCGCCGACACCGTCAGCGTGCTGACCGTCGATCCGTTCTCGGCGGCGCAGTGCGAGGGGCCGCAGATGACGGCCCCAGGCGCGATCTCGCATCTGGTCGGACCCGCGGGCGGCGACTCGGCCGCCGGCGATCTGGCGCTTGTGGCGAGCTTCGGGGTCGGCCAGATGTTCCGCGCTGAGGATGGTCTGATCGAGAACCTGGGCGGTGGCTGTCTGGATCGGGGGTGGCCCGCAGCGACGTGCGCAGTCGTGGGCAATGCCGACTTTCACCTGCGGCTCCGCGACGCGCCGGCGGCGACCGCCGTCGCGTTGGTCCTCGGCGCCACCAAGGCGCCGGCGGCTTGTGGTGCTTGCACGCTGTGGCCCGAGCTGGCGACCGGCATCCTCGTGCCCGTCGGACCCACCGACGCGCGCGGCAACGCGGCGTTGTCGGCGCCGTTGCCCGGGCTGCCGAGCCTTCTCGGCGCCAGCTTCGTCGCTCAGTGGCTCGTCGCGGCGGGCACGGCGTGTCCGCTCGGGCTTGGCCTCAGCGACGCTCTGAATGTCGAGATCCAGTAGAGCCCGTCGAGCGGGGCGCGGCCGAGCGGCGCGGCCCCGGCGCGTGCCGGATGCGCGCCGATCAACTCAGGATTCCAGCGCCCGCACGACCATCGCGTGTGGGCGTTCTGCCAGGAGCCGTTCCAGCAAGTTGGCGGCGGAGAGGTTGCGGCGGGTGGAGAACGCGCGCAGGGCGGTCACCAGGAGCGTCGTGGCGCGGACCTCGCGTTGCAGCGTTGCCGACCACGGCGCGTTCGCGCTTTGGAGCGCGTCGTCCAGGAACACCAAGGCGTCCGGGTTCTGCTGGTAGGCCTGCTCGTCCAGCCCCGAGGCGGGCTGATCGGCGCGGACCTCGGCGACGTAGCGTCGCGCCGAACGCAAATGATCGGCGATGGTCAGCCACGCGAGGAACGCCGCTCGATCCGGCGCGTCCGCGGCTTCGCCGGGTAGGGCGAACACCGATGTGAGGCGGGGGCCGCGCAGTTGCTCGAGAGGCACGACCTCGACGCGCGGTCGCAGGGCTGGTCCCACTTTGACCGAAAGGCCTGGGGTGTCGCCGTTGGTGGCGAAGCCAAGCACGGGCGAGGGGTCGCCGGATTGCTCGAACTCGTAGGTGAGCTGCTCACCGTCGGCGGCGTCGCGAAAGCGTTGTAGGAAGCTTGCGGCGGCTTCCAGCGAGGCGGCGAGCTCGGCGGCGCGGCGGCCCGGTTCGGCGGTGGCGCCGAGCTGCTCGGCGGCGCGGCGGG
>JBCCGH010000131.1:0-27980 GCA_039029375.1 Planctomycetota bacterium | reverse complement strand
GCGCCGCTCGCAGCGGGGACCCACTCGACGCTGGCGTCGAGTGGGCGCGTGTTGCGTCTCCTCGACTTGTC
The DNA here is from genome assembly GCA_039029375.1 of Planctomycetota bacterium. GTDB lineage: Bacteria > Planctomycetota > UBA1135 > UBA1135 > UBA2386 > JBCCGH01. The sequence continues at coordinate 27,909 of JBCCGH010000131.1, read as the reverse complement.
CACCAACAAGCCCTGCGTCGACAGCGCCTTGCGAGCGGCACACATGGCTCGCCGACTTACGCAACCAACTCCCGACACACAACACTAGGCGCTCGACCAGCGGCGTGAGGCGCGGTGGTGGAGGTCGAGCTAACCAGCAACTAGGGCCTCTGCGTGGCGTCGCTGGGTTGGCGACAGGCGACCCCGCCGCGAAGCGCCACGTCAAGGGCGCCGGCAATCTGGGCGGCGTCGATGGGCTTCTCGAACAGCGCGTCGGCGATCCCGGAGTCCAGCGCCGCGCGACAGGCGTCGTTGGGGACGCTGCTGACCAGAATGCGCCGGATGCACGGGTGGCTTGCGGAGAGCTCGGTCAGGAGTGAGATTCCGTTGCGCCCGGGCATGTCGTTGTCGGTGATCACGACCCCAACGGTTGCGTCGATGAGCTGATTCGCCTCGTCGGCGCTGCTGGCGAAGAGCAGGTCGAAGTCCTCGCGCAGCGCCAAGCGCGTCAGGAGGCGGTCCGCCTCGTCATCGTCGACCACCAAGACGCGACTCGGCGTTGGCGCGGGGCGGCTCGCGTGCGTGGCGGAGGCCGCGGCCCTCTGGCGTTGCTCGAAGTCGGTGCCTTGCGCGCCGCTCATCGGCAGGGTGACCGTGAACGTCGAGCCCACACCGAGGCGGCTGCTCGCCGTGATCGTGCCGCCGTGCGCCTCGACGATCTTGGCCGCGGTGGCGAGCCCGATGCCCGAACCTTCGATCTCGCCGCTGACCAGGCGGCGGAACGGCTGGAAGACCTCGGCGGCGCGCGCCGGGTCGAAGCCGGTGACGTTGTCGATGAACTTCAAGACGGCGGCCTCCGCCTCGACGCCGCAAGTGACGGTGACTTCCGGGGGCACGTCGGGCCGCCGGTATTTGAGCGCGTTCCCCACGAGGTTCTGCACGAGGCGCCGTAGTTGGTGCTCATCGCCGGTCAGGGACGGCAATGGTGCGACATGCAGCGACGCTGCGGTCGCGCGAATCTGGTCATCGAGGTCATCGGCCACCGAGCCGAGCACATGCTCGAGGTCTACCTTCTGCATCTGGCATGAACCTCCCGCGTCCGCGTAGTACAGCATGGCACGGAGTAGCTCGTCCATGCGCTTGGCCCCTGACGCGATCCGCTCCGCCAGCTCGCGCTGCTCTTCTTCGTCGTCGCTGGCGAGGAGGTGCTCGGCGAAGGCCTTGATGGTGCGCAGCGGCGCGCGGAGGTCGTGCGCGGCGGCGTGGGAGAAGTCGCGGAAGGCGCTGTTGGATCGCTCCAGCGCTGCCTTCTGCAGCTCGACGCGGTGGCGGCTGTGGTAGAGGTCGAGGTAGAGGCGCGTCTTGGCCAGCACGAGGCCACGCTGATAGGGAAACGTCAGGAAGTCGATCACGCCGGCTTCATAGGCGCGGTACATGATGGCTTCCGAGCGCTCCTGCGGCGTGAGGAGCACGATGGGAATGTGCTGCTTGGTGTGGTCGCCGCGGATGAGCCGCGTTACCTCGAAGCCGTCGAGATCCGGGAGGTCGAGCTCGAGGAGGATGAACGCAACGTCACGCTCGGCGACGTACTCGAGGGCCTGGCTCCCGGTGCTGGCGGGCAGGATCTCAAGATCCAGGCCCGCGAGGCACCCCTCCAGTGCCGCCGCGTTGGCGGGCTGCCCGTGGACGATCATCACCGTCGCGCGGGTCGCCGGGCCCGACGCGGCGGTGTCGCGACTTGGCGTCTTGGGTGCCGTCATCGCTGCACCTCGGCGCTGCCGTGCGCCCCGGCCATCGGGTGCAGTGCCCGCCTTTGGTAGATCTGTGGCTCGAGCAGCAGATCGAAGGCGTCACCGTGAGCCGAGAACTCGAGGCTCTCCTGGGCTCCGAGCGTGAGGAACCCGCCGTCCAGCAGACTCCGCAGGAACAGCCCGACGACGCGGTCTTGCAGGCTGCGGTCGAAGTAGATCAAGGTGTTCCTGCAGACGATGAGGTTGACCTCGCTGAACGTGCCGTCGGTGCCCAGATGGTGGGCGGACCAGGTGATCCGTTCGCGCAGCTCTCGGCTCATGAGACAACGCGCCTCGGTGGAGCGTGATGCCGCGGTCCCGGGCAGCGTGACGCAGTGCTGCCGCACCGAGCTCTGGCCACCCGCGGCCCGATATGCCGCGTCGCGTGCCTCTACCGCGCTGAGGGGATAGACGCCGCTGCGGGCAGTCGCCAATGCCGCGAGATTGGTGTCAGTCGCGTAGATCTGCGTCCGGTGCAGCAGCCCTGCCTCCTGGAGCAGGATTGCCAACGAGTAGACCTCCTCGCCCGACGCGCAGCCGGCGTGCCAGATCTTGAGTCGCGGATAGGCGGCGAGATGCGGCAAGACGTGATCGTGTAGCGCGCCGAAGAACTCCGGGTCGCGGAAGAACTCGGTCACCGAGACGCACAGCGACGAGAGCAGCTCAGCGAAGTAGCCCGGATCGCGCAGGACGGGGTGGATCAGGGCGGAGATGTGGCTTGCGCCTTGTCGCTTCACAGCGGTCAAGACCCGGCGCTTGAGCGAAGCGCGGCTGTAGCTCTGAAAGTCATGGCCCCAGCGTGCCCGCACGGCCTGCAGCAGCAGGTCGAACTCCAGATCATCGAGGTTCGCGTCCGCGACGGTCATTGGGTCGCTGCCGTCGCTGCTGGCCGGTTCGTGCTGGCGCCGAAGAGGAGTACGCGGATCAATGCCAGCAAGTTGTTCGGGTCCATCGGCTTGGTGAGGTAATCACTGGCGCCGGCTTCGAGGCAGGCCTGGCGGTCTTCGGCGAGCGTCTTGGCCGTGAGTGCAATGATGGGCAAGCTGGCGAAGCGTGGCTGCGCGCGGATGCGTCGCATGGCTTCGTAGCCGTCCATCACTGGCATCATCACGTCCATGATGACCAGGTCCACGCTGGGTGCCGCATCGAGTTGCTCCAGCGCGATGCTGCCGTTCTTGGCTTTGAGGACCTCTAGCCCCTGGCGCTGCAGCAGCTCGGTCATCGCGAAGATGTTGCGCATGTCGTCGTCGACGACGAGCACTTTGCAGCCGTCGAGGACCGTGCGCGGGTCGTGCAGCTTCTTGATGATCTCGCGTTGGGAGATCGGCAGGTCGGCGTCGACTTGATGGAGGAACAGGCTGACTTCGTCGAGCAGGCGTTCAGGTGAGCTCGCGCCTTTGATAACGATCTTGTCGGCGTAGGTGCCGAGCTCGTGGAGCTGCTCGGTGCTCAGGTCCTGGCCGGTGTAGACGATGACCGGCGGGTGGTCCGCTGGCAGTGCCTGCAAGAACTCGGCGCCGCTCATGTCGGGCAATCCGAGGTCGACGATCATGCAGTCGTAGCCCTGGTGGCCGCCGGGCGCGTCACCCGTCCGGTTGAGGCCTTCCTGCCCGGTCGTCACGGAGTCGATGGTGACATTCGCGCCGCCGATCATGTCCTCGATGGCCGCCCGACTACTGGCATCGGCTTCGATCACCAGGACTCGGCCGAACTCCTGGCGCCACAGTTTCTCGAAGCGTTCGAGCATGGCGGTGAGCTGGGTTTGCTCCACCGGCTTTTGCAGGTAGGCGACGGCACCATGCTGCAGTGCGTCTTGCTGACGCTCGTGCCCCGAGACGACGTGGACCGGAATGTGACGCGTGGCGAGGTTGAACTTCAGCTGCTCGAGCACCTCCATCCCATCGATGTCCCGCAGGCTCATGTCGAGGATGATGCCGTGAGGCTTGAGTCGCTCGGCCAACATGAGGCCCTCGCGGCCGTGGTCGGAGATCACGCCTCGGTAGCCGCGGTCGCGCACGAACCCCAGCAAGATCTGCGCGAAGGTCGGGTCGTCCTCGATGATGAGAAGGACGGGGGCTTCGTCTTCCGCGTGCGCATCCGAGCCATTCCTCTCGACCGGCGCCGGCGCTGGCGAGAGGGAAGGCATCGGGGACGCCCGCACCGGCGGCGGCGGTGATGCGGTGGGGTCACCGGTCGCCAACGGCAGCTCTAGTGCGAATGTGCTGCCTTGCTGTTCCCGGCTTTCCAGGGTCAGGCGGCCGCCCAAGAGTTGCGCGAGTTCGCGCGAGATCGCCAGGCCCAGTCCGGTGCCGCCGTACGTGCGGCTCGTAGACCCATCGGCCTGCTGAAACGCCTCGAAGATCGCCCGCTGCTTCTCCTCTGGGACTCCGATGCCAGTGTCGACGACGGACAGGCGGACGCCACACGGCGGCGCGGCGTCGCCGGCGGCGGTCGGCGCGAAGCGCACCGACACCGTGCCCTCGTGGGTGAACTTCATGGCGTTGGACAACAGGTTCTTCAGAATCTGTTCGATCCGCTGCCGGTCGCTGCGGATGTGGGCCGGCGCGTTGGGCGAGATCTCGACCGTGAAGGTCAGGCCGCGCTGATCGGCGACCGGCGTGAACTGTTGCCGGAGTGTCGTGGCAATGTCCTGCAACACCACGGGCTCGATGTGCACGGATAGGTGTCCGGCCTCGACCTTCGAGAGGTCGAGGATGTCGTTGATCAAGTGCAGCAGGTCTTGGCCGCCGGAGTGGATCACGCGGATCGCGTCGATCTGCTTCTCCGAGAGGTTGCCGTCCGGGTTGTCGGACAACGAGCCCGAGAGGATCAGCATGCTGTTGAGCGGCGTGCGCAGCTCGTGCGACATGTTGGCGAGGAATTCGCTCTTGTACTTGCTGGCTTGCGCCAGATCGGCGGCGCGCTCCTCCAGCTCCTGCTGGGCCATCTCGACCGCCCGTTGCTGACGCTCGAGGTTGTCGTTCTTCGTCTCCAGCTCCTGGCGCGCGCGGACCAAATCCCGGCTGCGGGTCTCGAGCTCTTCGTTCGTGGCGCGCAGCTCCTCGGCTTGGGCCTGGAGCGCCTCGCTCTGGTTCTGCGAGCTGATCAGTAGCTCGCGCATGCGTTCACGCGCCAGCGCACCGTTGAGCCCGATGGCGATGTTCTCGACGCCCGTGGTGAGGAACTCGCGCTGGAGCTCATCCGGCGGCGCGTGTGCCGCGAGCTGCAGTACCCCGCGAAGCTGGTCGTCGGCGATCAGCGGCAGGATGGTGACGTTGGTGAGCTCGATCTCGCCGAGACCAAAGAACGCGCGCACCGGGTTGGGCGATACATCGAGGTCGTAGATCGCCCGACGCTCCCGCGCGGCTTCTCCCAGCACGCCTTCCCCAGGACGCACGCGCGCTTGGAGCTCGTCGGGTGGGCAGCCGTAGGTGCCGGCGAGGCGCAGTCCGTCGTCGGTCTCCTCGGGCACGTATAGGCAGGCCACTGGTGCTTCTAGGCGGCGAGCGACGTACGCGAGGACGTTCCGCGCTAGCGTCTCTAGTTCGAGCTCGCCGCGCATCTGTTCGAATAGGTCGGCCTGTCCTTCCTTCAGCCACTGGTCCCGGCGCGTGCGCTCGGTGCCCCGGCGCAGCTGCACCGTCATATCGGCAAGCACGCGGCCGAGCGCGTCGCGCTCCGAAAGCGGTGTGATGTCGGCGCTGAAGTCGCCGGCGGCGATGGCTTTGGCCTGCCGGATCGTCGTGCCAAAGCCCTCGACCATTTGGTTGAGCGCGCCGGCCAACTCCGCGTCCGCCTCGCCGTGAGCCTCGTAGCGGACGTCGAAATTGCCCTCGCTGGTGGCCACGACGACGCCGGTGACTTCGTCATGGATCCCGGCGAGCTTGTCGCGCTCCGCCTGGAGACGGCGGTTGCTGTGGTCGGCGTAGGCCTCCATCACCAGCGCGCTGTCGAGCTGGCACAGCGTCGAGATCGCGGCCACGGTGGCGGCCATCTCCTCGCGATCGAGTGACGTGCTCCGCACGGCGTCCATGAGCCAACGCTGCGAGAAGGCCATGGCCGTGCTGTAGGCCTTGGGCGGCAGCTCGATGCGTGCGTGCGTGGCCCCGACCCCGAGCCGGCTCGTCACGTAGTCATCGTTGACGACGCCCGCCAAGAACTCGCGCCAGTAGTTGACCTGCGCCTCGCGCACCCAATCGGGGACGCCGGCGGCGAAGAACTTCGCCTTCCACGGTTGCGTTTCGAGCCACCGATAGAAGTCGGCGACGAGGCGCGCGGGATCGACGTCGGCGAGCTCGCGCAGGCGCCGGACCCGGGCGAGTTGGTCGGCCGAGATCCCGAAGCTCGCAATGATCCCAGCGCTGAGGCCGGCCGAGGGCCGTGGCTCTGGCATCGCTGGTACAGAGTCTGGCCGCTGGCGCTCCATCTTCTCCTTCTGCCGCGGCGGCAAGTTGCCGTCGTGTCGCGGTGTTCTTCGGCGATCGACCCGCGGCGAGCGCCGCCTTGAGCGGCGGCTGGGCCCGTCGGTGAGGGAGAAGGTCGATGGTCCGTTCGACCCGACGCCATGGTGGCTGTGACCGGCGTTGCAAAACCGGTCACCGCCAGTCGGGCGTTGCAGCCGCGTCAGCGTTGCAGTCCGCGATCGTTCAGGCGCCAGTCGTAGGGCGCGAACTCGATGGCGTAGCCGCTGGCACGGCCGCGCAGCGCGTCCCGCGTTGGGGGGGGCGCGTAGGTGGCCGTGTAGTCCAGGAGCGGGCTCTCGAAGTCGTCGCGGTACCACTCGAGGATTTGCGAGAGCCGCACCGTGCGCCGCTCGTCGTCGATCGCCAGGTTGCGTGGCTCGCCGAAGAACCGCCGCGTTTCGCGCTCGAGCTGGGCATCGAGCGTGGCCGGTCGAAACGCCTCGCGGGGCAGGCGCGGGCAGCCGGCGGAAGCGCAATTGAGCGCGAAGTGGATGCGTGGCTCGCCGAAGCGCTGGCGCACGATGTTGTTCTCGACGTCGTAGAGGCTGTGGGCGTTGCCACCGAACACGTGCTTGCGCACGTAGAAGAAGCCCGCGGTGTCGGGCAGGAAGAACAGATACCACGGCACGCCAACGTCGCGCACCGAGTCGATCGGGTAGAGGCGCGTGACCGACAGCAACACGGTGGCGTTGTAGGCGTTGAGCCAGTAGGCGAGCCGACTCGCTTCGTCCGGAAAACGCTCGGGATGGCTGTCCGGCGCGACGGCGGCCAGATGGGCGTAGATGTGTTCGAGCGGGTCGGGGTTGGCGCGGAGCGCCGCGTAGTCGACGTTGCCCCGCGCGTCGACGTGCTGGCGCAGGAGGGCGTCGAGCGCGTCATACGGGAAGGCCTCGGTGGCGGCCGCGGGCGCCTGGGCGAGCGACGGTTCGCGCGGCGCCACGAGTGTGGTGCAAGCGGCCAACGCGAACCAAGCGGAGGCGAGCCCGGCGAGCACGATCGCCGACCACGTGAGGGTGCGCGTCCAGCGGCCAAGCATGCGCGGTCAGGCCTTGCGGCCGGTCTTCTTGCGGCCTGCCTTCTTGGCGGCAGCCGTGCCACCGCCGAGCGCGAGGCGATGCGACTCCTTGAGCCACTTGGCCCAGAGGGTCTTGCGCAGCGGCTGGTCCGCGGTGAAGCGCGCGGTCACCCAGCCCCCGGAGCCGGCGCCAAAGCGCTCGGGCTGCGTCGCGGCTAGCTCCTGCGCCTCTGGCATCGACGTGGCGAGTTTGAACATCGCCTTGTAGCCCACGCCCTTGGCGCCGGGGCCGATGAACAGGAAGGCGCTCTTGCCGACCTTGAAGGAGCTCTGGTTGCAGGCTGTCCCCTCGGCGGCGCCGGCGAGACTGGCGGCCATGCGGCGAATGGGCTCGGTGGGATCGGCGGACATCGCGAGGACTGCGCGGATGGTAGCTCGTCGCGCGCGGGAACGGCAGTGGCCGCGCCGCCCCTCCCGGTTCACGGTCCCGTCACGGCCTCGTCAATGGACCGTGCGCTCCTCGCGCCAGCTGTGCGCTCCGTCGCGGTCGAGCAGCCGCAGGACGTAGTCGCCGTCGCGCAGCAGCAGCGTGGCGTGTCGCGCGTCGGGCCAGAGGACCACTTGGTCCATGGGCACGGCGGCGGGGCCCTCGCCGGCGCGCTGGGCCTGCAGCAGCAGTGGCGCGTCGGTTTCGATCGTCGCGGGCACGGTGACCTCGACCGGCCGGCGCAGGTCGCCGAGGCGCATCCAGTGGGGGCGTCCGGCGACGTTGCGGCGCCGCGGATGCAGCAGCGTCGCGTCCAGGGCGCCGGGCGCGTGGCTCCACAGTGAACCCGCCGCGTTCATCAGCAGCACCGGTTCGCCATCCAGCCAGCCGGCGGCGTCGGCCGCCGAGTAGGCCCAGTGCTCGTAGCGCCGCTCGCTGTGCTCGACGAGTCGCATTTGGTTGATGCTGAGTGGGTCGAGGCCCGACCGTGCGCGCAGCACGGCACCCATGGGTATCCAGCCGTCGGCGGCCTGTTCGGCGATGTGGTCGCGTCCCCCGAGCACGAGCACCCGCGCGTCGGGGTCGCGGCCCAGCGTGCGTTCGTAGAGGTGGTTGGCCTGCGCGGCTTCGCGACGGTTGACCGCGTCCATGGGGCTTTGATCCTCGGGCCGTGGTCGTCGCTCTGCCGGCTCGGCCTCGTAGGCAACGACCGTCCACCCCATCTCGATCGCCCGCCGGATCAGGTCACCAAAGATGGGGTCGCGCACGTACGGGCCGGTGCTCAGCACGGGGTGGCCGCGCCGGTGGAGCTCGTCGGTCGGCTCGGCGATGGCTTCGAGCGCGAGGTAGCGGAAGCCCAGGGCGTGCAGGGGCTCGAGCAGCCGATGCGCGAACGCGCGCTGCACCGAGGACCGATGCTCCTCGTTCAGCATCACGATGCGATGCTGCGCGGCGCGTTCGACGATGGCGGCGAGGGCGGGGGTCGGCGCCCACCCGGCGAGAGCATCGGCAGGAGCCGCGGCGCGTTTGGCGAAATGCGTGCCAAAGGCGTGGTCGCTGGCGCGCCGGGCGCGGTCGTGTTCACCCACCAGCGTGAGGTGGGTGGCGAGGACGTCCCAGTACATCGACGCGAGGTCGGAGTCCGCGGCCTCGGCCTCGGCTTCGCGCGCCAGTAGATCGAGCACGGCGACCAAGTAGCCCCTCTGCTCTTGGGCGGCGAACGCGCGGCGACCGATTGCGAACGGCCACGGCACTTCCGGCTGGGGTTCAGCCTCTGGTGGCTCGGCGGTCGTGGCGGCCGCAGCCGGTGCCGCGCGTGGCTCGGCGAACGGCGCCCGTTCCTGAATCTCGGCCATCCGCTTGTCGTAGTCGCGCCAGGGCGATAACCCCGCCGCCCGGCGTCGTTCGTCCAGTTGCTCGGGATCCTCGACCAGCGGCGGCAGATAGCGCACGTTGCCATTCGCGTCGGCGGCGACCGCGCCGGATGCGTCGATCTCGGGACGGTATTGGGTGCCGTAGAGCTGCGGCTTGCCTTGCTTCACCCGCACTCGGTCGACGAGGTAGGCGAGATCGCCGCGGGACCCTTCACCCCGCGCGACCGCCTCGCGCAGCTTGGGGAGGCACTGCGCCTGGAAGGCGGGATCGTGATCGGCGTGCTGGACCAGGATCCAGGCCGCGTGGGCCCCGTCGGCCCCGACCTGCGCAGCGGTCGGCCAGCCCGACCGCTGGACGACCTCGCGCAGCCAGCTCGTGTTGGCGCGGTCCGTCGCCTGCCACTGCTCGAAGTGCCGCTTGCGTTCGTCCGCCGGCAGGTCGGTCGGGTCGATCCGGCGGGCCGCTTGGTCCTTGGCGGCGCGGGACAGGAGCTCGGCGCGCAGGTCGGGGTGGGTCTGGGCCGGTCCGACGGCGGCACTGCAGAGGGTCACGAGCGGGAGGAGTGCCGCGAGATGCGGAGACCTTGACATGGTGAATCCTGGGACAAAGATGGTACAGTACCATATATGATCCTCTTCCAGTTTTGGAACAGAGTGTGAGCGGGTTGCCGGCGACGGCCGGGGACGCGGCGCTGCTGCAGCGTCTCGCCGAGGTGCGGGCGATGGCGGCGCGGATTCCCCCCGATGCGTTGGGCGACCGGGTGCGCCGGCTCCGCAACGCGCAGGGCTTGTCGATCCGCGAGGTCGCCGACCGGGCGGGCATCAGCAAGACGTCGCTGATGCGGCTCGAGCGCGGGGGGCGTGCCCGGCCGACGACGCTGCTGGCGGTGTGCAACGTGCTGGGCGTGCATCTCAATCGGGTGGTCGAGCCGGACGGTGGTGGGTTGCAGCTTGTTGCCGTGCATCGGCGGCGTGACGACCGCTGGCACGACTTGCGCGACTTCGGCTCCGGTCCGCTGGGCGGTGACGACCGACCCGTCGACGCGGCCGAGCGCCGTCGATGTGCGGAGGCCGGGGGCGCGATCCCGCTGTGCATGCTGCAGAGCCGTCTGCCGGACAGCGCGGTGTTCCCGTCGGTCCTGGAGCTGTTTGGCCCGACCGCCTCGCGCCGACACCCCGGGCTGGAGTTTGTCTACGTGCTGTCGGGGCGGCTCGAGCTGCACGTGGGTGACGCGGTGCATGAGCTGGCCGAGGGCGAGTCGGCGGCGTTCCGCAGTGCCGAGGACCATCGGTATGCGCCGGCGCCGGGGAGCGCCAAGCCCGCGCGCGTCTTGTCGTTGCGCGTGGAGGGCTGATCCGCGCGTGCAGTGGTCGCGCCTCGTGCCCAATGCCCGCGTCACTTGGGCCGTGCGGGGGACTATGGTCCGCAGTCCCTAAGCTCTTCCTCGGAGCGGTCCCGAGTGGGCCGCGTTGCGATGTCGATCACGCCCGACCTAGTGCCCCGGATCCGACGTTCCTGCACACATGGCCCGCACCCAGCCACCGCTCGCCGCGTCGCGCCTCCTCGACGTATCCGCCAATATGCCTGCGTCGGCGCTTCTTGCGAGCGGCGCCCCGTCACGCACCCTCTGCACAGGAACTTCGGATCCAGGACACTAGCCGCTGCCGTCGCTGTCGCGTTGCTGTCCAGCGCCACCTTGGCGCAGAGTGCGGCCGCTGCCGAGGCCGCGTTGGCCGAGCACGCGGCGAGCCGGTTGGCGAGCCACGCGACCGCCTGGTCACGCGCCGGGTTGCGGGCGCGGGCGCGGCGCCTGTGGCTCGAGGCCGTGACGGAATACGACGTCGATCACGCCGCCAGCCGCGCCGGCCTCGGGCACGTGCGTCTCGGTTCGACGTGGGCGCCTCGGTCGACGGAGTCGCTGGCAGCGGACACCGGGTCCGCCGCGCGCGCCAAGGCTCTGCAGCGGCAGTGGCGCAAGGTCGCGGCCGGATTGGCTGCCAAGCACGCCGGCGTCGCGGTGGCGTGGGCCGAGGAGGCAGAGCTCGAGCCCGCGGCTCGCCACTGGCGCCGCACGCTGCGCTTTGACCCGCGGCACGCGGCGGCCGGCGAGGCCTTGGGGTGGGCCCGCATCGACGACGTGTTCGTCAGTCCGGCGGAGGCCGAGTTGCTGGATCGCGCGCGGCGCCTGCGGCAGGTCGCGGCTTGGTTGCGCCGTCACCCGATCGCGGTCGAGTCGCTCCCCGCGGATGCGACGCACCCGAAGCTCGAGATCGCGGCCGTGCCGTACCGCGGGGTGCGCAGCGCGAACTACACGGTGTGGGGCGATCTACCGTCGACTCAGCTCGCCGAGGTCGCGGCTCAGTGCGAGCGCGCGTTGGCGTTCACCCGCGTTGCCTTTGCGGGTGACGACGAGCTGAACGGAGGCCCGGTGAGATTGCGACAGCTGGCGTTCTTTGGCGCGGAGACGCCTTGGCGCCGAGTCGTCGAGGCCAACCGCGAAGAGCTCAGCGACGAGGCGTATCGCTATACGATGGAGCACGGCGAGTCGGTCTATCTGGCCGGCGGGTCCGCAGTGCTCTACATGGCGTGGGACGAAGATCCCGCCCGAATCGGCGAAGACGCGGCGCGCGTCGTGGCCCTCGACGCGGCACAGCTGCACGCGCACGCGCTGCGCGCGGGCGTCGGGCGCGTGTTGGTCCAGCTCCTGCTGCAGCGCAGCACGCTCTTTTTGGTCGGCGACGCCGAGGCCGAGCCGCCCCGGACGAGTGCCGAGAGTGGCGCGCGCACCGTCGTCGACGGCTCGCTCCCGGTGACGGCGGGTGAGCTGGCGCGGTCGAGCGTGGCGCTCGCCTGGGCCGCCGATGCCGACGCCGACCAAGGTTGGGCTGAGCTGGTGTTACGCACGGCGGCGCGGCTGCGCGTTGCCGATCGGCTCGCGGCGTGGTCGCTGTGCGACTATCTCCTGCGGAGTGCCCCGGGCCGGCTGCGGGCGCTCGACCGGGCGCGCGCGGCGGTCGACCGGCCGGCAGATGTCGCGGCTACTTTTGCCGACGACGACGGCGCGGAGCTCGTGGAACTGGCGGCGGAGTGGCGCCAGTTTTGGCGTGAGGATCGGCTTTGGCCTCTGGCGACCGGCGAGTTGACGACGCGACCCAGCGAAGGGCGCGTGCGGGCCTGGGTCGCCGCGTGCAACGAGCGGCGCTGGGAGCTCGGTCTCGATCCCGTGGGCTGGCGCGTTGATGACGCCGTTGCGCAGGCCGCGGGTGCGTTGGCGTTGACGGGCCGCGGCGGTGTTTCGGCGGCCGCGGTCGCGGCCTGGACGCAGGCGCCGGCGTCCCGGCACGTGCTGCTAGACCCGCATCTGGCCATGCTCGCGGTGAGCGCCCGCGGCGCGATCACGTTGGCGCCGAGGTCGCGCAGTGCCGGCGTGACCGCGGAGCAGACGTTCCCCCCCGACGGTGCCACGGTGCCCCGCGACGTCGTGCTCAGCCTGCATTTCTACGGCGACGCCGCGGTCGACGACATCGCCTGCGCGGTGAGTACAGCGAGCGCCGACGTCGAAGGCGCCCTCGAGCTGCCCGTCTCGGGCTGTGCGACCTTTGCTCCATCGCAGCCCCTTCCCGCGGACACCGACGTCGAGATCCGCTGGACCTGGACCGAGGACGGCGCCCCGCGTCGCCGAGCCGTCACCCTCCACACCGCGTCCCGGTAGGGACGTACGGTGCCGCGACAAAAACCACCGCATTCAACCGCGCCCGGCGCCGTTTGGGTGCGGCCGGTTCGAGTTCGGTCGATTCGAATGCGGCGCCGTTCGAATCCGGCGGTTTTTGTCGCGGCACCGTACGTCCGGATTAGAACGGCGGCGTGACCGGGTCTGTCCTGCTCCTCGACACGATGCCACTCGTCTATCGGGCGCATCATTTGAATCCCCCAGCGTTGACGGGTCTGGCCGCGTTTGTGGATGAGATGCGTGCAAAGGTCGGCGCGACCCGTGTCGTGTGCGCGCGGGATACGCCGGCACCGAGCTTTCGCCGCGAGCTCAGTGGGGTCTACAAGGCGAACCGTCGCCGCACGCCGCAGGCCATCCTGGCGCAGATGCCCGATCTCGATGCCTGCCTCGCGGGAGTCGGGGCGGAGGTGTATCGGGTCCCGGGATTTGAGGCGGATGACATCCTGGCGACCGTCGCGCGCGAGTTGCGCGAGCGGGCCGAGCGCGGGCTGGTGGTGAGCTGCGATCGTGACATGGTGGCGTTGGCCCACGGTGGCATCGAGCTCCTGTTGCTGTGGCAGCACCGGCGCGGTGAGCGGCGCTTCGACGAGCGCACGGTGCGCCGGCGGTTTGGGGTCCACCCGAGCCTGTTCGGCGAGTGGCTTGCGTTCAAAGGGGACAAGGGCGATGGCGTGCCCGGGGTGCCGGGGCTGCACCCACGCGACGCGGCGCGGTTGGTCACCGAGTGGGGGAGCGCTGCGGGAGTGCTGGAGAACCTGGGCTCCGTGCGGCCGCCGACCCTGCGCCGCCTGATCGAGACCCACGCCGAGCGGATTCGCGCAAACGCGCGCGTTCTCCCGCTGCGCGACGACGTGCCGCTGTCGTGAGACGGAGACGGCCTACTGCACGGCGCTCGTGAGCAAGTTGCTCAACCGAGCGAAGCCGGCCCGCGGCGCCAGGCCGTCGAACATCTGGCTGTAGAACGTCAGGCCCTGCAGCACCGGCGCGTCCGGGACCGGAAAGTCCACTCCGGCCAATGGGTCAATGCCGGAGGTCGGCGTGTCCAACGTGCCCGCGAACACGAAGCCGCCGCCCGGACGGTAGTCGAGAAAGAGCTCGCCGAAGGGCAACACCACGGGCGATGGCAGCGTCGCGGTGGCCACGAACCAGGCCAGCGGATCACCGGGGACCGTCGCGCAGCGCGGTTGCCACAGCTGACCGATCGCGGGCGGAGCGAGGTCGCGCAGGAGCGGGAGGGCGGCGATCAGAGCGTCGCCATCGATCGCGCCGGCGCTGACGTCTGGGGGGGATCGATACGCGTCGATCCGCACGAAGCCATCACCGCCCGCCGCCCGCGCCAAGCCGGCCGGAAGCCACATGCCGACAAAGCGCCCGCCCGTCGCCGTGACCGTGCCGGTGACCCGCACGTTGCCGATCGCCCGGACCAGGATCGCGCCGCCGGAGCCGAGGCCGCCGTAGATCGTGGTTCGGAGCCCCGCGGATTGGTCGCCGCCGCGCGCACTCACCACGCCGTCCACTGACACATCGCCGTCGGCCAAGATCGCCACTGCGCCGCCGCCGGACGTACTCGAGCCGTTGGCGAAGAGGTACGACCACGCTGGACCGCCGCCGCCACTGCCGCCGGTGAGGTCGAACGGAAACGAGTCGCCGTAGAGGGGCGCACCGCCCGGATACATGCCCTCGGTTGCATGCGACGCGTTCCCGCCGGCGCCACCACCCTGAAACAGGATTTGCACCCCGCCGGTGCCACCGCCCGGTCCCATGCCCGGGGTACCGCTGGGATAGCCGCCGAAACCTCCGGGCCAGCCGCCCGCGCCCGGCTCGACGATCGTGCCGTCGGCGTCGATCGTGCCTTGGATATCGACGTTGCCCTGGCTGCGCAGGATCGCCGGGTTGGGCCCGATGAGGCGCACGGTCACGCCCGCGGCAATCGCGATCGAGGTGTAGTCGAACGTCCCGCCGCTCGACGTGTCCAGCGTGACGTCTTGGGTGGGGGCGAACGCGCCGAGCGCGCCGGTGCCGCCGATTTGTGCCGCCGCCGGTGCCGCGAGGACGAGCCATGCGAGAGTGCTCTTCATCACCATGATTCTCCTTGGGGTCCTCGGTGACATGGTAAACGGTGCGGCGTCGGACGCGCGTGATGTGATCCGACCGTACGGTGCCGCGACAAGAACCGCCGGATTCGGATTGGCGCCGTGAGGGCGGCCCAATGCGGCGGTTTTTGTCGCGGCTCCGTACCGTCGTACCGTACCGTCGTAACCAGCCGAGCGGCGCGGTGGCGTCCGTTCGCGGCGAGCAGGTTGGCATCAACGCGTGAGCGGGCCGCGGCCGAGAATGCCCCGCACACCGTTGGTGAGACCGAGCCCGGCGAAGCCGCTGGCCGGATCCAAGACGACGGCTTGGGCCGCGAACGCGGCGCTTGCCAGGCTTGGGAGAGTCGGGATCGGCAGGGGAACGAGTGGCGAACCCCGACGGCGTGGTCATGCCGGTGACGGCCGCGGCCGAGGTTGGATCGACGAGTAGCGTGCAGCCACTGCCCAGCGGCACGCTCGCTTCGGTTGCGGCGACCAGCAGGGCCAAGGGACCCGCGACGGGCGCTCCGACCACATCCAGCGCGTAGCCTGGCCAGCCCAGCGTTGGCACGCCGAAGGAGGTGAGCGTCGCCGGGCCGAGCGGCCCACCGCAGCCAGTGCCGAAGCCGCCCGCGCCGGCGACGGCTAGACCGTGTGCTCCGATCCAGAGGTTCCCCCAAAGCATGACGAGCTCGTCGCTGCGCGGGTCGTACGCGACGGAGGTTGGCTGGCCCGTGGACGTCGGGCTCGGACTCTGAGAGTAGGGCACGGGGCTCCAGTCCTCGCCATCCCATTCCCAGGCCTCGGCGAGGTGCACCAGCACCGGTCGATCGCGCCGAGTGTCATACACCAGCACGCCGCCACTCCGCGGGGTGTTGTTGGGAAACCGCTGGCGCCATTCGCCGCCCGCGTACTCCCACGTGTTCCGGATTCTGGAGCCTTGCCAGCTCGTGCCACCGAACATCACTACGCAGCCGCGGCGGCGGTCATAGGTCATGGCCGGATGGGTCCGAGGCCTGGGCGACTCGCGCGGCGACATCAGCTGCCAGGTCGTGCCGTCCCACTCCCAGGTGCCCGCGCTTACCCCGATGTTGTTCTCGCCGCCAAACAGCACAGCGACGCCGCGATCGCGATCCATCGCGAAGCCAAACGACGCGCGGCTCGGACCGTCCGCGACACGGTGCCAGCCACGTTCGTCCCAAACCCACGACTGTCGCCGAAAGGCCGAGCCTTCCATGCCGCCGTGCAGGAGCACCCTCTGCGTGATTGGGTCGTAGACCATGCCGTGATCGCGCCGCGGGCCAGGCCCGGCGGTCGCGATGCGGTTCCACGAGGAACCGTTCCAGGAAGAGGTCGCGCCGATGCTGTCGAACATCATCAGCTGCTGCTGGGAATCATCGAAGACCATCTGCCCCGTAGGGCGCGCTCCCGAGGGCCGGAGAGTGCGCCACTGCTCGCCGTCCCATTCCCAGGAGCCACCGTCCGGCGACGACGCCAGGACGCGCCGGCGCCGTGCGTCGTAGGCGAGCATGGCGTCCATCGGCGGCACTGACCCCAGCGAGCGTCGCTCCCAATCGGACCCGTCCCACTCCCACGTGGTGCCGGCTCGGAGCAAGACGGCCCGCTGCCGAGCGGGGTCGTACGCCATTTGACCCCAGGCCCGTCCCCCTGGTGGCCTCGTGTGCGGAGTTCGTTGCGTCCAGTTGACGCCGTCCCACTCCCAAGTGTCGGTGAAGCCGCCCAACGGGCCCGACGAGTCTTCACCGCCGAACAGGAGAATCCGCTGCCGTACAGAGTCATACGCGATCGCCGCGCGACCCCGACGGGCGGGGCGGTCGACGGGCGGGGCGGTCGACGGGCGCGGTGGGCGTCCACCGGGCGCCGTCCCACTCCCACGTGTCGTCCAGCCCAAGCCCACCGAATAGGACCGTGCGGCCCCGGGAGGAGTCGAACGCCATGGCGGCGACCGAGCGTGCCGGGGGGCGGGTCGGCGGGGCGGCGACCGTCCACGCCACGCCGTCCCAGAGTCTCGTTTCGTCGCCGAACGCGACCATCTCGCGTCGGGCGGCGTCGTAGCTCAGGGCGTGAAAGAGCCACCGTCCCGGCGTGAGGCCGGTCCGCACCCAGGCCGGGCCATCGCCTTGCCACGTCTCGACTTCGTCAGGCGAAGACGTGAATCGCAGCACCACCCGGCGGCCAAGGTCGCCGTGGTAGGCCATCGTGCTGTACAGGAAGTCCAGCCGTGGGATCTCCGCCCACTGGATCTGGGCCGAGCCCGCGGAGCCGAGCAAGATTGCGAGGCAGCAAGCCGGACTTCGGGCGCGGGGATTCGGCATGGCGTGTCCTTGGGGCGGGCTTGGTCGTGGGATTTCTCGCCGCCGACCGCCCAACGCTCCGCGGGTGGCGCGCGTTGCGCGGGAACGGCAGAACCCGCCACAAAACCGTGACGCCCAGCCGGTTCGTCGGGTGCTCGCTCCGGGCCGCCATGGCGGCGGGCCGTGACCAGCGAGTCGAATCCGATGAACTCTCGAACAGCCAACCACTTCTGCACTTTCCTCACCGTGTCCCTGCTCGGCGCCGCCGCGACCCAGGGGGTCGCGCAGTCCGGCCCGAGCCTGGCCGACGATCCCACCGCGTTTCGCGCGCCGATCCACACCCAGGCCGATGATCCCGTCGGCGGTGCGTATGGCATCTGGGCGAGCGGCGACGCCTACAAGGTTTCCTTCCACGACGGCTTGGCCTTCTATCCGGTCGTCGGCGCGGACCAGCCGCACAGCCAGCCGCTCCGCTGGCGCACGCAGACCGCGCGGCGCGGTGGCACGACGATCCTGAGTGAGGCCGCGACGCAACAGTTCGATACTTGGAACAGCGATTGGCGGTTTGAGTATCGCTACGGCCCGATCACCGAGGCGTACGACGTACGGCCCGAGGGTGTCGAGCAGACCTTTGTCCTGACCGCGCCGCCCGCCGGCGCCGGCGACCTCGTCATTACCGGCCGCATTGACTCGCAGCTGCGCGCCAACGACCGTGCCGGTGCGCACGACGCCGTGCACTACTGCGACAACCGCGGCACCGAGCGCGTGCGTTTGGGCGCGGCCACGGCGGTCGATGGTCGCGGCGATCGCCTGGCCATGAAGACCTCCATCGAGGGTGACCTCGTGCGCTACACCGTGCCCAGTGCGTGGCTCGACGCCGCGACCTACCCGATCGTGGTCGATCCCCTGCTCAGCGCGCAGGGCATCAGCACCTCGTTCGCCGGCTACCGCGCCGATTACGTGGCGATTGGGCTCGACAACGAGCGCATCTTCCTCAGCGACCACGGCGTGATGGTCGTCTACTCCCGCCTCGTGTCGGGCAACGACCAGGACGTCTATGCGCGCCTGCTGCGCCACGACTGGACCGCGGGTGCGACCGTGTTCACCGATCTGTCCGCGAGCTGGGCCACGGTCGAGCCCGATGTCGCCTTCATCGGCGGCCCGGATCGCTGGGCCATTGCCTTCGAACGGGATCTGTTCAGCATCAATCGGTCCGCCGTGCGCGTGTATCTGCACGACGCCAATGACCTCAACGCCAACTCGGGCTCGTTGCGGTTCGTGTCGCTGCCCATCGGCGAGACCCACACGCGGCCGGCGATCGGCGGCACGGCGCTCTACACGCTGCGCGACGGCGACCACGGGTTGCTGGTCTACCAGCGCGACTTGGGCACCAACCCAGCGCAGTCGGCCACGACTTCGATCTACAGCGTGATCGTCGACGCGGCCACCGAGACGTTGGGCAACGCGACCCGCCTGCGCTCGGGCCTGGTCATCAACACCGACCAGGAGCGGCCGCAGGTCACGGACTCGATGGACGAGGACGAACCGTGGGTCGTGGTGTTCCAGGAGTTCGATCCCGCGATCCTGCTCGGCCACTGGAACATCGTCGCCATGCAGATCGACCACGACGGCAACCTGCTCGACGAGGTGACCCTCGACCAGCTGCCGGGTCGCTTGCCGCGCCAGGCGATCGAGCCACAGGTCGCGGGCAACGCCGGGAACTTCCTGGTGACGGCGCTCCGCAGCGACAGCTACAGCTCGCACAGCTCGTCAGGCTCCGAGCTGGTCGCGCAGCGGTTGAACTGGAATGCCGGCGGCCGCGCCTCGTTTGGCCCGGTCCGCCAGGTGGCGACCAGCGCCACCGGCCGCCTGAACAACCTCGGCCTCGCCTTCGACACGATCAGCGACACCCACTGGGGCGCGGTCTACGCCGACGCGACCGTCGGTGCGGGTGGCGTGCTGGCTCGTCTCGGCGCCACCGGCGCCATCGTCGAGCAGCACGGCCTGGGTG
Source organism: Planctomycetota bacterium (assembly GCA_039029375.1). Classification (GTDB taxonomy): domain Bacteria; phylum Planctomycetota; class UBA1135; order UBA1135; family UBA2386; genus JBCCGH01. Next base: position 8,673 of record JBCCGH010000131.1, on the reverse strand, counting down.
CTGGCGCGAACGTGCGCGCGGCGGACGTGGCCTACACCGCCTACCAGCAGAAGTTCTTGGCGGCGTGGGCGACCAACGGGGCGACCTATCCCATCGCCGGCGTGGCGATGGTGCACGACGCGACGGGCGGCTTTGACCGTTATGGCGTCGGCTGCGGCAACGGCGAGATCGCGATGACGAGCCCCTACGCCTGGGCTGGTTCGGAGACGCTCTCCTGCCGGATGTTCTACGCCGCGTCGAGCACGCCCGCCGTGCTGCTCCTGTCGCTCGCCCAGGCCAACACGCCGCTCGATCCGATCGGCATGACCGGGTGCGTGCTCAACGTCGACCTCGGCCCCGGCATGGCCGCGACCTTCCCCGGCGTGACCAACGGCTACGGCGACATCTGGCAGGACCTGCCGATCGGCGACCAGCCGCTGTTCATCGGTGACCTGTATCTCCAGTGGGCCTACCTCGACCCGACGGCGCCGCGTCCGCTGGCGATGTCGACGAGCGAAGGGATGGAGCTGCGCATCCGACTGTAGGGTGCCGTGGGCACGGCTTCCCCCGGCGGCGCGATGTTGATTGCGCCTGATGCCGGAGGGAGTCGTGCAACTTCGACTCGAACGCGCGGCCGCGGTTCGGGCCCGACGCAGCGTCAACGATTCGTGACGTGCAAGGCGGAGAACGCACCTCGCTGGATCGCCGTCAGATCGTAGTGACGAGGTAGGTGCTCGAGCCCAAAGCGCCGCAGCGCCATATGCGGCGTGGCCCGCAATTGCTCGAACGCGCGTTCGGTGATGACGAGACGCCGCCCCAAGCGATGCTGTTCCTCGACGAGATCCGTGAACCCCTCACTCAGCCAGTGGTAGCCCAGTGGCGTGGGCGGCACTCGGTGCAGGTCCGCCACGCTCAACCCGGGGAGAAAGACCGCGCCGGCCGCCAAGGAGTCGAGTTCGCTGCGTGTTCCGTAGATCAAGAACATCGGTTCGTTGGCGTTCTCTTGAGCGATGGCCGCGGCCAGGCCGTCCCGCTGTCGCGGATCATCTCCCATGGTGAGCAGCGTCGCCGTGGTCGCGGCCACCGCGATGGAGCATGTGAGAGATTTTCGGGCACTCAGCAGGCGCGAAGCGACCAGAGCCGCCGGGCAGGCCAGCGGTAGAAGGTAGGCGCCGAACTCACGCGCTCCACCGAGAAGCAGTAGCGCGGTCGCTAGGTAGAGAGCGACCGCGACGTGCAGCCGGAAGACCGCGCGGATATGTCGAAGGGCGAGAACCGCCAGGATGGACAGGGGAAAGAAGGGGCGGACCCATTCATACCAAGCCGTCGAGAGCGCGAACCCTGCCGGGTTCGCGCGAGCAAACAGAGATCCCCTGTGGGCTGCGAAGTGAAAAGGAGATAGAGCGCTGTAGGAGTCGGGTGCCAGGAGCACGGCGAGCGACGCCCACGTGGTGATCTGCACGAGCGCGCAAGTGGCGAGGAAAGTTGGTGTGGCGCGGCGACCGACGCTCGTCCCGAGGCAAGACCATATAGGAAACGTCGCCGGCAGAAGGTGACCGGACGTATGGACCGAACTCGCGAGGCCAGTGAGGATCCCGACAACGACGCCCCTGATCATACACCGGGCCCGTAGCGTGACAAACGCCGCGACCGAGGCCGCGGCGAACGGGAGGAATACCGCGTGCACTTCGGGCACCGACGCGAAGTAGAAAAAGGCCGGGCACCCGCCAACGTAGATCGTGGCGGGAAGCGCGTGGCGGCGCAGGCCTTGCTGCGTGCGAACGACCCAATAGAAGATCAACAGCGAGAGGGCCGCACCCAGCGACGAGCAGAACCGCAGAGCACTTAGAGGATCGAGCCCGCAGGCGCTAAACAAATGCCACACGGGTCGGCATAGCGGCAGATAGAGGTAGTGGAAGCGATGAACTTCGCCGGCTCGTAGTTGGAGCGCGAACCCATGCCCGTCAATCCCGTGCAGTTCCTGGCGCCCCAAGAGCACGTAGGCGACGAGCGCAATCAGAAACAGCTTCCCGCACGTGCCCCATTCGCCTTGCAGTCGGTCCGGTGCACGGTGCGCGCGAGTGGCGAATGGCAAGTTGGAGGCGACGGGGGGCATGGGTTCATGTCCGCGCTGGGCTATGGACGGGACTTCAGAGCCTGGACCGACCCATTGAGTTGTCAAGGTTGATGGCCCCGCGACCACTGGCGATGTCGACGAGCGAAGGGTGCGCATCCGACCGTAGGGTGCCGTGTGCATGGCGTCCCCCGGTGACGCTATGTTGACGGCGTCTGACGCCGGAGGAAGTCGTGCTGCAACCATCGTCGATCTTGGCCGTCGCGAGACGGGTCACCATCCCGGCCGCTATCGCCCTGGCGGCGACCGCCGCGCCGGCCAGCGCACAACAGCCGTTCGGCGAGTTGGCCCGCCGCCACCTGCCGGTGGATGCGGCCCCGAGTACGGCGGTCGCCGTCGCCGACCTGGACGGCGATGGGGACGCCGATGTCGTGTTTGGCGGATCGGGTGACCGAGACCGGCTCTACCTCAACCGCGGCCGTGGTGTGTTCGATGACGCGACGGCGAGCCGAATGCCGGCCCGCGTGTCCTCCACGCGGACCGTGGAGGTCGGCGACGTCGACGGTGACGGGGACCACGACCTTCTGCTGGTCGGCGGGGCCGGCGCGACCGATCGCCTGTACTTGAACGACGGTGCCGGGTTCTTTCAGGACGTTTCCGCGGCGCGACTCCCGGCGATGGTGCTGCCGACGACCGATGCAGCGTTCGGTGACGTGGACGGGGACGGTGACCCGGATCTCGCCCTGGCGGTTCGCGACGGCGCCAACCGCCTGTATCGCAACGACGGCGGCACCTTCGTCGACGTGCCGGCCCTGCCCGTCGATGCCGCGCCCACGAACGCGGTCGCCATGGCGGATCTGGATCGCGACGATGACCTCGACCTCGTGTTTGGGAACGGCGACTCGATCCCCTTGCTCAACCAGAGTGCCTTCTATCGGAACGACGGGACCGGCACCTTCGTTGATGCCACGGGTCGGCTGCCTTTGGACAACGACAACACCGCGTCGGTGGCGCTTGCCGACGTGAACGGTGACGGCTACCCGGACATCGTCCTCGGCAACGCCTCGAGCCGCTACGCGTCAGGGCGCAACCAGCCGTGGCTCAACAACACCGTCGGCGGTTTCTTCGAGCCCTACACCGGCTTGCCACCGCAGTTCGCATCGACGAGTCAGGTCGTGCTCGGCGACGTCGACGCGGACGGTGATGACGATCTCCTCGCCGTGAACCAGGGCGCGGCGTTGCGCCTCTATCGCAACGACGGCGCGGGCATCTTCGCCGGGCGCGCTGCTGCAGCGCATCGCGATCCCGGTGGGGGAGATCGTCACGAGCGTCGCGGGCGTCGGTGATCTCCCCGGCGACGGCGTGCCGGACATGGCGCTCGGCTTTGCGCCCCGCCCGTTCAGCGGCGCCTACAACGCGACTGGCGTGATCTACTCGGGTGCTGACGGCACCGTGATCACAAGCGAGCAGCTCGGCTCCTACAACCTGCCGGTCATCAGCTACTTCGGGATCGGTGACATCGACGGGGACGGCACGCCGGACTACGCCCGAGGGTTTAGGGAAACGTTCTGGCCGTTCCTCTCTGGCTTCGTGGATGTCATCTCCGGTGCGACTGGCCAGCCGATTCGGCGGCACAACTTCTCGCGGCCGGAGAGCTTCGCAGTACGGCCGCTCGGCGACTTCGACCAAGACGGTGTCGCCGACTACCTGCTCTACGTGACGAACTACGGCTCGCGCCTCCTGATGCCGCCGTCGACCACGATCATCTCTGGCCGCACGGGTGACTCGCTCCTGCGGCTGGTTGCCCAATGGCCGGCGAGCGCCGGCGACTTCGACGGCGACGGCACCGTGGACGTCGCCGCGTGGGGCGCGCCGCCGCAGGATCGGGTGCTGACGGTCTACTCTGGTGCCACCGGGGTGTCGCTTGGCAGTCGGGCGTTCCCATCGCTGGCGGCGCCTCCGGCCTCCGCGCTGGGGACCCGCCACACCGCGTCTATCGGTGACGCGGACGGTGACGGGAAGAGCGACTTGGTGGCGCGACGGACCGTCATCGTGTCATCGCGTCCGGACTTCACCGGCGGCGTCGCCGCGGGCTCGGTCGGGATGGCGCAGACGCAGAGGGTCGCCGGCGCCGCGCCAGGCCTGGGTGGTCAGAATTATGTCGTTCTCGGGTCGCTGTCCGGCACGCGGCCGGGCTTCGTGCTCGGGGGCCAGACGGTTCCGCTCAACCTCGACGGCTACACGGTCGTCACGGCGACGACGCCCGGTCTGCTGACCGGAGGCGCCGGGACCCTGTCGGCGGGTGGCGCGTTCGAGGCGCGGCTGGACCTGCCGGCGCTGCCCGCGGCGGTCGCGGGCCTCACCCTGCACCACGCGTTTGTCGTGCTGGGAGCCACGACGATCGACTACGTGAGCCGGCCCGTCGCGTTTGGGCTGTTGCCGTAGCGGGCGCGGTCGCGCCGCTACGGTCGCACCGTATCGGTCGTCACGTCCGTGAGTCGAGCTTCGCGCCCGTGCTGGTGGTGCGCCTAGCCGCGTCGCCATTCGGGCAGTCGGCCCGGCGTGTCGGCGGCACCCGCGGCCTCGAGCGTGCGCTCGATGGCGGGCAGCTCCTCGGCGGCGATAGCGCGCAGCCGCTCGAGGACGGGTGCAAATGCGTCGGCGGCGTGCGCGTAGGCGTCGCGTTCGGTCTGCGTCGGCGGTGAGCTCGTAAACAGCTGCGAGCCGGCGACGTTCTCGACGCGGCTCTGGATCGACATGGGCGCCGGCTTACTTCGCCGGCTGAGCGAGCGATCGCCGAGGAGCGCCACGCGCAGGTTGCTCAGCACCGCGTCGAGGGCCTCGATGCGCCCCCAGAGCTGGGGATCGGCGGCCGGGGCGCGCCGCACCGCGACGCGGACGTGGTCGAGTCGGTCCTGTAGCTCCCCGAGCACGCGCGAGGATGCGCGCACGGCGCGACGGAGCTCGACGACTTGGCGCTGGAACGCCAGTACCTCGGCCTTGTCGGCCGCGGGCAGCGTCGCGAGGTTGAGCGCCTCGACCCCGATCTCGACGGGGCCGGCGAGCGTCGAGACTTCGCCGGCGACCTCCTGCTGGAGCGTGGCCGTGAACGTGCCGGCTAGCACCAGTGGCCCAGCGTCGCCGTTGGACCACGGCGCGTCGTCGCCGCCTTCGCTCAAGTCGATCTCGGTCGCTTTCGGGTAGCGCAGATCCCAGTCGATCCGGTGCATGCCCTTGGTGCGCGGCGCGTCGACGCGACGGACGACCGTGCCGCTCTCGTCCTTGATCGTCAAGAACACCGCCGGCTCGTTCTCGTCGCCCTCGGCGCGCATGTCGTCGTCGCTCGGGAACGGGTAGGTCTCTTTGGCTTCGCGGGCCTTCTTCTGCGCCGCTTCCCGGCGCTCCTTCTTGGTCTCGATCCCGTCGCGGAGATACATCGTCAGCACCGCGCCGAACGGTGGGTTGGGCGCCGCGTAGTACGTCGACCCCTGCGAGCCGAGCCCGGTGTTGAGGCCGAGCCGGCTCCGTTCGATGTAGAGCGGCGCCTCACGCACCGCGAACAAGTGCGCCGGCTGATCCAGCAGCTGCTCGGACATTTCCCGCAGCGGCGCGTAGTCGTCGAGGACGTAGAAGCCGCGGCCGAACGTGCCGAGGATGAGGTCGTTCTCGCGCCGCTGAATCTCCAGGTCGCGCACCGCGATCGTCGGCAGGCCGCCCTTCAGCCGCACCCAGCTGCCACCGCGATCCAGTGTCACGTAGACGCCGTACTCGGTACCGCAGAACAGGAGGTTCTCGTTCACGTGATCCTCGGCGAGCGACCAGACCACGTCGGTGTCCGGCAGGTCGCTGGCGATCGAGGTCCAGCTGGCGCCGCCGTTCTCGCTCATGAGCAGGTAGGGCTTGAAGTCGCCGTTCTTGTGGTTGCTGAATGCGGCGTACACCCGCTCGACGCTGTGCCGCGAGGCTTCGAGGCGGCTGACGTAGGCCCGCTCCGGCACGCCGGGGAACGTCTCGATCTTCGTCCACGAGGCGCCGCCGTCGCGCGTCCCGTGCACGAGGCCATCGTCCGTCCCGACATAGAGGACGTTCTCGTCGATGGGGGATTCGGTGAGCGCCACGCTGTTGCCGTAGATCGATGTCGAGGCGTTCTTGGCCACGGCGTCGACTTCCTGGATGCGGCCCATGACCTCGAGCTGATCGCGGTCGATGCCGCGGGTGAGATCGCCGCTGATCGCGCGCCACGAGTCGCCGCGGTCATCGGTGCGGAACAGGCGGTTGGCACCGAAGTAGACCCGCGTGGGGCTGTGCGCGCTCAGCAGCAGCGGCGAATCCCAGTTCCACACGATGGGAGCGTCGCCGGGCGCTTCGCGCGGTTTGATGTCGGTGATCTCACCGCTGCGGCGGTCATGCCGCACGAGGCCGCCGTACTGCCATTGGGTGTAGACGATGTTGGGGTCGGTGGGGTCGACCTGGGCCTCGTAGCCGTCGCCGCCGACCGTGACAAACCAGTCGTCATTGGTGATGCCGGCGCGGCTCGTGGTCCGCGACGGACCGCCCATCGAGTTGTTGTCCTGGGTGCCGCCGTAGATGTTGTAGAACGGCTCGGCTTGGTCGGCGCTCACGCGATAGAACTGCGCGAGCGGCAGGTTCTCTTTGTAGTCCCAGTGCGCGCCGCCGTCGTAGGTCTCGTAGAGGCCGCCGTCGCCGCCGACCACCAGGTGCTTCGTGTCGCGCGGATCGATCCACAGGGCGTGGTCGTCCACGTGGCGGTGCTTGTTGCCGACGCGCTTGAACGTCTTGCCGCCGTCGCGCGACACCGACGTCCAGGTGTCGAGACAGTAGACCGTGTCGACGTCGTGTGGATCGCAAACCAGCTCGTTGTAGTACTGCGGACTGCTGGCGACCTTGTCGCTCATCTTCGCCCAGCTCTCGCCGCGGTTGGTCGACCGAAACGTGCCGCCCTTGCCCCGCTGGGCCTCGATGATGGCATAGACCACGTCGGGATTGGCCGGCGAGATCGCCATCCCGATGCGCCCCATGTCGACGCTGGGCAGCCCGCTGGTGACCTTGCGCCACGTCTTGCCGCCGTCGGTCGTCTTGTGGATCGCCGACTCTGGGCCGCCGTTGATCAGCGTCCACACGTGCCGGCGGCGCTGGTAGGCGCTGGCGTAAGCGATGTCGGGATCGCGTGGATCGAGGTGCACCTCGTTGGCGCCGGTGTGTTCGCTGATCTCGAGCATGCGCGTCCAGTTCTTGCCGCCGTCGGTCGTCTTGTAGACGCCGCGGTCACCGCCGGCGTTCCACAGCGGTCCTTGCGCCGCGACCCAGACCACGTCGGAGTCACGCGGGTCGACGACGATCTTGCCGATGTGCTGGCTGTCCTTGAGGCCCATCTGCTCCCAGCTCTTGCCGCCGTCGAGCGAGCGGTAGACGCCGTCACCCCATGACACGCTGCGCTGGCTGTTGTTCTCCCCCGTGCCGACCCAGATCGTGTGCTGGTTGCTGGGGTCGATCGTCACACAGCCGATCGAGTAGGACGGCTGCGCATCGAAAACCGGCTCGAACGTCGTGCCATTGTTCTCCGTGCGCCAGACGCCGCCGGACGCCACGGCGATGAACCACCGCGACGGCTGCTCGGGATCCACGGCGAGATCGGCGATGCGACCGGAGGACAGCGCCGGGCCGATCCCGCGGAACTTCAGCGCCGCAAGCGTGTCGGCGTTGATCGCCGGAGCATCGTCTTGGGCGAGGACGGGGGCCGCGAGCAGCAGCGTGACGACGAGGTGCCTCATGGCGCGGACGATAGGCGCACCCCGAAGCCCGGGCCACCTCACCCTGTGCGGCGAGGAGAATCGCCGCAGCCTGATCCGGTCGTACGGTGCCGCGACAAAAACCACCGCATTCGCGCCGGCCGACCCGGCTTGGGGAATGCACGCCCTCGGTCGCGCCCTCGGCAGGGCGCGCGTCGGCCGTTAGTAGTGCGGCGGTGGCGAGTCGTGCGGACCGACGTCGGGGTCGGATCTCGCTTCTGCACGCTTCTCGAGCCGCGCCACGCGGCGCTCCATGGCATCCAGGAGGGAGCCCTGCTGGTGAAGAGCCTCGCTCAGCGCTTCCACCGTTCGTTCGAGGAACGCGACTTTGGCTTCGAGGTCGATGCGGTCGGTGTTCATGGTGTCGCTGGGGCCGGGAGCCACTGTGGCTCCTGCGGATACCTGAGCGCCACGATCGCCGACCCCGAGCGCGGTGCAACCCCGACGTGACGGCCGGGGCGCAGAACTTCCGATGGGCGCCCGGGTCCGGGCAACGGGCCCAACGCGACCCTAGTGGTGTGATTCAGACAGATGGGGCATGACCCGCGAGGTATCGGCGCCGGTCGCAAGGCGGGTCGCCGCCGGCATCTTCGTGGATCCGGCGAGGACGACCCAACGCTGCGAACGGCGTTGAGGGCCGCGGAGAATGCCGCAGATTTCTGAATCACACCACTAGTGTTGTGTGTCGGAAGTTGGTTGCGTAAGTCGGCGAGCCATGTGTGCCGCTCGCAAGGCGCTGTCGACGCAGGGCTTGTTGGTGGACAAGTCGAGGAGACGCAACACGCGCCCACTCGACGCCAGCGTCGAGTG
>JBCCGH010000130.1:0-28448 GCA_039029375.1 Planctomycetota bacterium | reverse complement strand
GGTACCAGGTCACGGCAAAGGGGGCTCGTCTCACGACCGCCCTCTTCGCCGCGCGCAAGTCCTCGATCCAGCACCTACTTGAGGCGGCGGCATGAAATCGAGCGCTTCGCGCGAGCAATCTCAGAAGTCGTAGCTCAGCCGACGCTGGCGGCTTCCGCGCGCTCCGCCTTCTTGCGCGAACCGCGCAGCCGCACTTTGCGCGCGGTCTCGTGCAGGAACGACTCCATCTTCGACGTCTCGCGGCCACGCAGGAAGTTCCAGAAGATGCGGAACACGCGCCCCGGGTGGAACAAGAACGACGTGACGTAGAAGTTCGCGACGATCCAGTACTTCCACGCGGTCATCTGCCGCGCCGTCAAGTTGCCGCAGTAGTTGCGGTCGTCGGTCATGTACTTGTTGTGCACGTACGCCGGCAGCTTGAGGAAGTCGTCGTTGAGCACGACCTTGCCCTCTTTCTCGAGGGCGGCGGTGATCTCGGTGTTCGGCAGCGGGAAGAAGAAGCCGGCCGACACGTCGTCGACGCCGGCCCGCGCCAGCCGCCGAATCATCCGGGCGGTGGCCTTCAGGTCGACGCGCTCGTCGGTCGGGTAGCCGAGCACCAAGAAGCAGCCGACGTTGAGGCCGTTCTTCACCGCGGCGTTCACCGCGCGGAACAGCTTCTTGTCGGTCAGCATCTTCTTCATGTGCTTGCGGGTCCGCTCCGAGCCTGATTCGGGCGCGAAGTTGATCGACCGGCAGCCCGACTGCACGAGCATGCTCGCGACTTCGTCATCGATGATCTCCGATCGCGTGCCTGCCGGCAGCTGCCAGGAGATCTTGAGATCACGCCGCAGGATCTCCTGCGTGAAGTCCAGCACCCAATCGCGTTTGAGGATCGCGGTGAGATCTTGGAACGGGAAGTTGTTGGCCCCGAACTCCCGGACATAGTGCTCGATCTCGTCGGCCACGTCCGTCGGCGTGCGCGCATACCAGCGTGTGGTCCACATCGACGGCGACGAGCAGTAGGTGCACTGGTAGGGGCAACCGCGTGTCGCCAGGATCGGCACGGTGCGACCGTAGTGGATGCCGGTGACGAACTTGTTCTCGTCGTAGGCCTTCACATCGAAGAGGTCCCACGCCGGCCACGGGATCTCGTCGATGTTGCGGATGCGGTCGCGACGATCGTTCTTGACGCACTCGCCGTTCTCACCGCGATACGCGATGCCGGGGATGACCGTCGTGTCGAGCCCCATCTCGAGCGCGCGAAACAACGCGATGGCGGTCTCTTCCCCTTCGCCGAGGACGAGGTAGTCGATCGGTGCCTCACCCATCGAGTGCTTGGCCGTCGCGGTGAAGTGTTCGCCGCCACAGACGATCGGCTTCTGAGGGAAGCGCTCCCGGAGCAGATGCAGGAGACGCCGCACGATCGGCCACGAGTACGACCACATGCTCGTGACGCCGATCGCGTCCACCGAGTCGTCGATCTGCGCGACAATGTCTTCGGGCTCGAGGCCGAGTCGCCAGATATCGCCCTCTGGCACCATCCGATCCGGCGCCAGCGCGAGCGCGTCGAGCACGAGCACGTCGTGCCCGTCCTTCCGCAACACCGAGGCGATATAGGCCAGTCCGAGCGGCAAGCTCGGACGCAGCGCCGTGAGCCCGCTCTTGTTGATGTAGACCGGCGGATGGATGAGCTGGATCTTCATGCGGTGGCGGCGCGAACCACGAGGCGCGAGGCGGAGTCCCTGCTCGGACTATACCACGCCGCTGGTGCCACAGCCGCGATGACGCGGCGTGGTTTCGCGGGCTGAGACGAGGGCTTCCCCGCATCCGGCGCGGCGGCCTCCGGGGGTTCCTCGAGGTCCACGCGGAGGTTCATCACCGCGTCGCCGCGCCGGACCGCAAACTCGATCGCATCGTCCTCCTGATGGCTCCGCCATGCGCGATACATGTCGACGTAGCCTTCGACCTCATCGCCCCAGAGCTTGATGAGGACGTCTCCCTTGGCGACTCCGGCACGCGCAGCCCGGCCGCCGTCAACCACCCCCGTCACCGCGAGATCCTCATCGAGCTCCAGCCCATACCACTGACGAAACAGGCCCTCGAAACCGCGCCCGCCGGAGCGGCGCTCGATCCCCTCTCGGGGCAGCATATGCGGCAGGTTGGCCACACCAAGCGCCGTCAGGGCGATCACGGTCGCGGTGTGCCGCTGATACTCGGGGATCACGATGTCATAGGTGTCCCACTGACTGTGCCAGCCGTAGCCGTACTTGCTGCGCCCGGTGAGTCCCCAGGCCCAGGCGGGGACTCCGGCCGCCATGAAGCTCGCGTGGTCGCTCCCGCCAAAGCCGCCGCTCATTTTCTCGGCCCAACGCAGTCGAAACGTACGGCCGTCGTGCTCGGGATCGGGCGGCGTCAGATCCATGACCGGCTCGAGCACGCGCTTGAAGTCCGCGTGCATCGCCTTGGTCACGGTCAGAGAGTGGGCCCAGTTGGTGCCGGTGTCGTGGTTGAACACCGCCGACACCTTGTTCATGTCGGCTCGGTTCTGGCGAACGTAGGCAGCCGAGCCCAGCAGCCCCTGCTCCTCGCCGCCCCACAGCATGAAGCGGATCGTGCGCCTCGGCCGCACGCCGGCCGCCGTCAGAATACGCGCCGCCTCGAGCGTGGACGTCACGCCCGTGCCGTTGTCCGTCGCGCCCGCGGCCTGATGCCACGAGTCGAGGTGGCCACAGACGATGACCACCTCGTCGGGATGCTCCGTGCCGACCAGATCAGCGACCACGTTGTGCAGCTCGATCGGTCCGCGGCGGAAGCGATTGCGCAGGTCGAACTCGACGACGACCTCCTGTTCCGCTTCTAGCATCGCGTCGATGCGTTCGGACTGGTCGTCGCGCACGACGATGTCGGGCACCGTCGGCAGCTTCTCCCACGAGCCCCGCGCCGTGTTGCTGTTGCCGAAGACGCGGATCTGGTTCTCGTAGCTGCGGTCGGCCCACCCGGTCGACTCCGCCGACTGCACGTAGCCGAGGAGGCCCGCCTCATCGACCGCGGCTTGCAGCGCGCGCCGCACGGCTTTGTCCGGCCGGCCGCGCGCCCCCCACAGGTAGATCTCGCCCAACCGCGGCGCCAGCTCGGCGACCTCTTCTGCGGTCGTTGGCATCCGGACCAGCTGGCCGCGCGCCAGCCCGCGGGTGCCGGCAGTCCAAGCCGGCGTCGCGACCTGTAGCTCCATCCCCTCCGGCGCGACGACGCGCCCGGTCCACTGACCGCGGTTCCACACGTGCTTCCACTCGGCCCACTTCTCGAGGCGCGCATCGAGCCCCATGGCCGCGAACTCGTCGCGCGCCCACTCGCACGCCCGAGTGAAGCCGTCGGAGCCGGTCAGACGGTGGCCCAGGTGATTGCACAGGTAGTCCTGAAACTCCATCACCTGCGAGTTCTGCAGCCCCTCTTCGATGATGCGATCGTTGAGGTTGGCCGGCTGCGCGATGGCGGGAACGGCGGCGGCGGCGAGGACGAACAGCGTTGCGAGTCGATGCATGGTGCGCCTGCGGGAACGGGCGGTTGGGGGGTCAGAATCTACGGCCGAGCCGGCCGGCGTGCGAGAAGGGTCGCCCGGCCGCGGCGCGCCAAAACTCGAGGCCTGGTGTGACGGCCGCCCCGGCCGCCCGCTCCTTGCCAAAGGGCCGACGACGCGGCAATCGCCGCGACCTCCGCCCCACGCGCGGGGCTCTTTGCACCGCGCGAGACGCTTCTGGACGGAGAACCATCATGCAGAACCTCGTTCGGGCGACCGTGACCGTCGCCTGCGTTTCCTTCCTCGTCACCACGACGTGCCTGGCCCAAGTGGTCGCCGGAGGCAGCCGTATTCTCGACGACATCACCGAGCTGAGCGTCGATCGCTCGAGCCGGTCGACGTTCGTGAGCCGGCTGGCGACGCGCCTGGGGCCGTCGCCCCGGCCGCCGTTCTTCTCGGGAACGGCTCGAGTGCCTCTCGCCGGGAGCCACTCCATCGACCTGGGGACCGGCACCGGCTCGATCACGATCCAGACGGTCGACGACTCGGTGCTCTTCACCATCACCGGCCAACCGGGGGCATTCTCCTTGGTGCCATCGAGCTCCATCCCGGTGCCGGCGTTCGCGCCGGCCTCGATGCAGCGCACGCCCTGGGCCATCCTCGGCACCGACTCGAGCCTCCTGCGGGTGACGCGACTCGAGGCGCCGGTTGGCACGCAGGTCGCCGGCTCCGACCCGTTTTGGACCGATCCGATTGACTTCATCGACATCCTGTTTCGCGAGAATCCGGTGCAAGTCCCGACCACAGAGTGGTGGAAGGCGTGCTTCTCCGACGGCGGTCTCAAGCTGCACGGCGGTAGTGGCGTCGTGGGTCAGCCGTGTCTGGGACCCACCTATCAACCCCGGATTCTGCGCGCCGGAGGCGTGCCCGAGCCCGGCAACACGGCGTTCGCGCTGCGACTGACGAACGGCCCAAGCAGCCAAGTCCCAGCGGTGCTGTGGCTCGGCGCCAGCGACGCGACGTGGGGCGTGCTACCACTGCCGGTGCCGCTGAGTCTCTTGGGCGCGCCGGGCTGTGCCATCCACTCGTCGATCGACTTCACTCTTGCCGCCGGATTGGTGGCCGGCGGACAAGTCACAACGCCGTTGCCCATCCCCGACGCGCCCGCGCTTTCCGGCGGCGAGTTCTACGCGCAGTATGCGTTGCTCGACGGCGCTGCCCCAGGGGGCATCGTCACCTCAGCGAGCCGCTGGGTGGCGCTGTTCTGACCTCGACGATCAGAGCACGGCCCGCATGGTCGGGCCACCGCCCGACGAGCGGGCGCCGACTCGCGAAGTCCACAGATTCTCGGGACGCCGACGGCGCGTTCTGTGATTTCTCCCTCGGGCACCGCGATTTCGGCACGGGCGCCCTGCCTCCGCCCAGCGGCTTCAACCATCTATCTGATGAGATCACGACTCCTCACCATCATCGCCACCGCGATGACCGCACTCGCGGCGTCGAGCCCCTCTCAAGTCTTCCGCATCGAGAACGCCGAGGTCGAGCTCGCGTACGACGTGCTGCTCCCACCCACCGGCAACGGCATCCACCTGCGTTCGCTCGTGGAGAAGAGCACGAGCGACCAATTCGACCTGGACGCCGTGTCGCTGTGGGAGATCCAGCTCTACGACCCCGCCACGACGGCCATCACCACCTACAAAGCCGAGGACGCGACAGCCTTTGCCCAATCGCTGTTCCCTGCCGCCGCTCCGTGGTCGCAGTTCACCGCCGTCTGGACCGGGATCGGCCCCGGCGGCGGCGCGACCGTGGCCGTCGTGGCGCAGGCGGTGCCGGGCGAGCCGACCGTGCAGTTCTCGGTCGGCGCCGACACGAGTCTGACCGGCCAGTCGCTCTACTCGATCAACGGGCCACGCATCCAGTTCCGCGAGGGCGGGCCGGCTGGAGAAGGTAATTTGGCGGTGCCCTATGTGGGTGGCGTGCTGGTCGACGACCCGTTCCGCTCCATCCCGCTGACGACGGCTGCTAACCCCGGGATCGCGCACCCGGGGCTCTACAGCATGCAGTGGTTCAGCTACTACAACCCACAGGACCTCGGCACCGGTACCAAGCCCAAGAACCTCTTCTGGGGGGCGCGGGACAACGACGGGTACCGCAAAGATCTCATCACGCGGTACGCGCCCGGCGATACCTACGAGTCATTTCGCTTCGGCTGCCGGCAGTATCCGCCGGATCACCTGGCGGCGACGGCCTGGACCGTGCCCTACACGTTCGTGCTCGGCTTCCTGCGCGGTGATTGGTACGACGCCGCACGCTTCTATCGCTCGTGGTCCACGCAGCAGAGCTGGGTACCAGCGCCGATCTTGATGAACGCGGACTACTCCGCGAAGGTCGAGGAGCTAGAGATGTGGGGCGACGTCATCCCCGGCCGCTGCACCTTCCCGGGAACACCTCCCACCGGTTGCCGCCAACGACCCGACCGGAGCACGTTCTCGAGCTACTGGCTCCGCGACATGGTCGATCAGCGGAGCTTCCTAGGGGTCTCGAAGATCGGCGTTCTCGCCCGCGACTGGCACATCACCATGCGCGGCGACTGGCTCCCCGAGGCGACGTTCCGCGCAGCCCTGAGCACGGTGACTGCCGCCGGCATTACCGTAGCCAACTACGGCCACAATCTGGACTTCCACGACGGGAACCTTGGTCTGTGGTCCAGCCACTATCCGGCCAACTCCATCCTGTTCCCAACGGGGCCGTCACTCACTCCGAATGTCTTGGACTACTACGACGAGTTCCCGTTCTGCCTGTCGTTCGTCTGTCAACAGAGCTCGAATGTCTCCGCTGCCTGTATGGGCACGACCTTTCCCTCCACTCAGGCCTTTGCGATCGGCGGCGCCGCGGCCGCGAGCGGCGGTTCAGGCTTCTATCTGGACGAATACACGCATCAGCTGCCAGAGATCTGCCAGTCAACAATGCATAGCCACGGGAAAGCCAACACGGCGGACTACCACCAGGCGACCGTGGACAACATCGCGATTCTGCGCAATTCCATGCGCACTCAGCCGCTCGCGGTTGGCCTACCAAACCCGGACATATTCAGCGCTTCCACATCGCCGCAAGAGCGCTTCTTGAGCACGCATGAGATGTTCGCCGAGCACCTGGCCTACCTCGATCCATCCGGGCAAGGCATCGGCACGACCACGCTCGTGCCCATGTTCGAGACGGTGTACTCCGAGTACTACCGCTCGATGACCGAGGCACGCATCCAGGATCCGAACTACGCCGCGCTCTTTGGTGGGTTCACGCGCCAGTGGTACGCGGGCCGCATCTTCTTCGGCGGCATCCCGTGGGCCGGCTCGGTGCTACAGCCGACGTCCCTCTCGGCCGCCATGGCCGCGTCGACCGACTACGCCGCGTTCATGAACATGCTGAAGAGCTACATGGACATCCTCAAGCAAACGAGCGTGCGCCGGACGTCCGTGTATGGCGAGCGGCGGCGGGACCCCGCCATCGGCCCACACAGTGTGGGAGGCACGCTGGGTAGCGCTCTGCTCGACAGTGGCGCCAGCTGGATCTACCCGGTCTATGGACCGGCGCAGCCCTACGTCTACGTCTCGGCCTACGCGCGGCCGGACCTCACCGAGGTCGGTATCCTGCTGCTGAACTGGACCGACCCTGGCGACACGACCTGCACCGGTAGCCCATGCCTGGTCGCCCCGGACGGCTCGGGCGGCCCGCCGCCGGCGACGGGCCCGCAGTCGTTCTCGTTCACGGTGGATCCCGCCGAGTACGGCCTGCCCGACGGCAACTACAAGGTCGTCCAGGTCACGGCGACCGGCGAGGTCACGGTCAGCACGCCGACGATCGTCGGCCAGACGCCGTTCACCGTGGACGTCACGGTGCCGGCACGGGACTGCCAGTACTTCTACGTCGCCCCGCTGTAGGGCACGCCCGGCGGGCTGCGCCCCGGCCGTAGCCAGTGGTCAGCGGCCGGGCGGGACGAACGGGGTTGGGGCGGGGCGGTCAAACAAACTCGCCACTCGTCGCGACGAGCGGTCTTGCTCGGTCGGGAGTTTCGGTTCGAGCTCTTCGCGCGGCCCGGGTTTGCGGCGCAGCCGTCCATCGGAGTGACCTTCGTGTCCAGTCACCTCGCGCCGCGGCCGATTGCGGTCGCGACCTTTGGCCGGCTCGGCCTCGATCTGACGAGGCGTTGACGCTGCCGTCGGTGCCGATTCCGGCCCCGGCCGGACGAGCCGAGCTCACGACGCGGCTGCCGCGGGCGCCGGCGCTGTGCGGTGCAACCTTCTACGCGCAGAGCCTCGTGATTGGCGCTGGGACGCCCACCGGCGTGCACGAGCTGACGAACGTGGTCGCCGACACGACCGGGCGCTAGTCGGGGCCCCGGCGGCGGGCATTGTGGGTGACCCGGGAGGGGCGGCGCTCTAGTGATGATCGCCACTCTCCGGGTTCCTTTCGCAAGTGAGGCCCAATGAGCCCTGCCCTTTTTCGATGCGCCGTTACGACACTCGGCGCCCTTACCCTCTCTACTGGCGCCGCGGCCCAGCTCCTCGCGCGCCAGCTCGCGACCGAGCACTTGCCCGCGACGCCGTCCGGGGCTCCCGCCCCGGTGGCCGCCGACGTCGACCGCGATGGTGCCCTCGACCTTCTGTTCGGCACCTGGTCGGCCGTGGAGTCGACGCCCCTGTTGCTGTTCAACCGCGGCGACGGCCGATTCGTGCAGCGAGCGGGCACCTTGTCGCCTCCGGCCGACGCCTTCACACCGCTGGGGGTCGCCGACTTCGACGGCGACGGTTGGGTGGACGTCCTGACGCAGGAGCCAGAACCGTACCAACCAACCCTGCACAAACTCGGCTGGCTGCTCAACACGCGGGGCAGACTGACGACGTCGTCGCCGGGGCCCGCCGGCGCTCTCACCGTGACGGACGCCGAGGTCGGCGATCTCGACGGCGACGGCGATCCCGATGTGCTCGTCACCGGGCCCGGCAGCCTGCTCTGGCTACGCAATGACGGTAACCTCCAATTTGCGCGGCGAGCGTGGCCGCTTCCGTCGCACGGCGAAGAGCCCCAAGCCTTGGCTCTCGGCGACGTCGACGGAGACGCGGACCTCGATTTCATCGCCGGCGCCAGCGGCCGGCGGCCAGTGGTCTACCTGAACAGCGGGGCCGGCGTCTTCGCCGAAGCCGCCGGGGCAGTCACGACGCCGCCGGGCGTCGGGCAGCCGGACGTGGCCCTCGCCGACTTCGACCGGGATGGCGCCCTCGACTTGCTGATTCCAGATGGTCAAACGGTGACGCTCAACGACGGCGCCGGCCGCTTCCTGAGCTCGGCAGTCCGCTTCGTCGGTGCCCCCATCAACTCAGCGATCACGCCGGATCTCGACGCTGACGGCGACCCCGACATCGTCGGCGCAGGATCGAACCGCCAACTGTTCGTACTGGAGAACGATGGCGCCGCTGGGTTTCAGGACGTGACGTCATCCTGGCTCGCCGGTGAGTGGTCGGCACGGGTCGACCTGGCCGCGGACTTCGACGGCGACGGAGACGACGACGTCCTCGCTGGCTCCTCCCAGCTGCTGCTGAGCAACGGGCGGGACCGACTCGAGGACGCCATGCGCCCCCAGACACCACGTCTGGACCGGAGCAGCGGCAGCTATTTCGCCCTCGACCTGGACCTCGACGGCGACCAAGACCTCCTGCGCGGCGACACTCCCCTCGCCGTCTTGCAGAACCGCGGCGGTGGCACGTTTGATGATCGGTCGACGGCCTGGCTGCCGCCTGGGTTCGGCGACGGCACGGCCATCGGCGCCGGGGACTTTGACGGGGACACTGACGCGGACGTGCTCGTCACAACACTCGGCGGACTGCGACTTCTGCGGAACGACGGGCAGCAGCTGACGAGCGCCCCCCTTCCACCGGTCGGCAGAATCCGCAACGCCGCGATCGGCGACGTCGACGGCGACGGCGACCTCGATGTCTTGGCCGTGACCTCCCAAAGCGGCGATCTCGTCCATCTGTCGAACGACGGTGCCGGAAGGTTCACCGACGCCTCGGCGTTGCTGGCGATCACCCAGGTGGTGGGCGCCGGAGTGGAGCTCGGCGACCTCGACGGCGACGGCGATCTGGACGCAGTGGTGTCAGGGCAACGCGGACGCCAAATGGCTGGATCTGTGAACCGTCAGTTCGAGAACCGAGGCGGACAGCTCGTGGACATCACCCTGTTCAGCACGCTGCCGCGTGAACCTGCACCCTGCGCGATGGGTGATCTCGACGGCGACGGGGACCTCGACGTGGTCTTCGGCGACACGACCAACGACCTCTGGCTGAACGACGGATCCGGTCGCTTCACGGCAGGCGGCTCGACGCCGGTCAACCGCAGCTTGCCGAACGCCCTCCTGCTGGCGGACTACGACGAGGATGGCGACCTCGACCTGGTCGCGTCGTCGTTCTACGGAACGCCCTCCACGCTGATGCTCAACGACGGTCAGGGCCAGTTCTCCGACGCCACCGACGCACTCTTCGGCCCACTCGGCGATTCGACCCAAGCCATCACAGCGCAGGATTTCGACGGGGACGGCGACATTGACCTGGTGCTCGAAGAGGCGGTGCGCGCCGGCCACGCCGTGCACTTCAACCTGGTCCGCCAGCTGCAAACGCCCGACCTGGCCAGGCTGAATCGGGAGTTTCGATTCGCATTGGCCGCCCGACCGGGGATGGCGACCAACCACGCAGTGGGAATCACGTTCATCGCGAGCCGCCTCCTGCCGCGGGCCGTCGCGATTCCAACCTTCGGCACGCTCGGCCTCGACCTGACGAGCGCCCTGACGCTGCCGGCGGTGCTGATCCCGGCACCCGCCGGCCGCGCCGAGCATGCGATCACACTCCCACAGGGTCCCGCCTTCCTCGGCGCCACGCTCTACTCGCAGAGCCTGATCGTGGACGCAGGGGCACCCGCGTCGATTCACCGACTCACGAACATCGTCGCCGACACGATCGGGAGCTAGGCAGGCCCGCCTCCCCCAGGGCGGGCGGTCACCTCGAAGCGGCGATCGCACCGCCGATCGCCACTCGCCCCTTGGCATCACGGATGGAGTCCTCCGACCTGCCGAGACGGCGGACGGCCATCCTCTGGCACGCCGCCACCCTGGCGGATCTGCGGGACGCAGATCGCCGCCAGGACAGGTCGGGACGCGGCTACACTGCAGCCTGCCGCGTCGCCGATGAGCCCGCCCCCTGCCTCGGATCCCAACCCGCTCGACCGAGAGGATTGCCGCAGCATCGACTTCGCGATGGACCTGCCCTACGACCAGGCGTTCCTCATGGAGAACGTGATCGACGTCGCGCACATCCACGGTGGCGGCCGCGCTGGGTCGAGCACTGGACGCAGTGCACCATCCTCGAGCAAGACATGGCCGTCGTCGTCGGGCAGCACGCCGAGATCCGTCGAGCGGGCAAGCCCCCCAAAGACCTGTGGCTACCGTTGAAGACCTGCGACACCTTGGTCCTGCGCTATCGGCAGTGGCTGGACCGCTTCACCGACGCCGCGAAAGCCGCAGAACACATCGGGTTCGCGACCGCACCGACGACCCCAACATCTACCCACTGTTCTAGTCACCACCACGCCGCGCTCACTCGCGGCCCTCGCCCCCCAGAGCCCGCACGCGTTCGCTCATCGCCAGATATCCTCTGACGTCAGCGTCGAACTTGGAGCTTTTGGCCCGGGCGTCATCAATCGCCGCGGTGTCCTCGGCGTCCAGGGCCCCGTCGGCATAGAGTGCGAAGACCGCGCGCGCCTGCCGGGTGTTGTGGCGCCGGGCCACCTCGATGGAGCCGCCGACGAAGGCGAGGATCGCACTGAACTGCACGATCCCGTGCCACACGAGGCGGTGACTCCACACCGCGCCGACCACCAATCCGGTCACCAGCAACGCCACCGCCGGCCAGAACGTCCGGCGATAGAACGGACTCGGCCGGTCGTTCTGCAGGTGCTGCAGATACACCGTCGCCGGAAACCGCCGACGAGCGTCGCAGAGCGTGCCAAACAGGCCACCGGCGCCGCCGACCACGCAGCCGAACGCGCCGCCGAGCCAGCCGCCCATGGCGCCGCCCTCGAGCCAGCCAAGCGCGTAGATCGCCAAGCCCACGCCCACGGCCATGCACGCCGTTGACAACACGACACCGGTCACCATCAACCACCGCGGCAGTCCGACGATGCCGCGCAGCGGGATCGGGGGTTCGTTGTGCTTCATCGATTCACTCCATCCCTAAGGGCGCCGAACAATCAGGGCTCCATCAAGTCGCGGAGACGCCGGAGCGCAGCACCGCGGCGCGTGGCCACCGTGCCGAGCGAGCAGCCGAGGATCTTCGCCGCCTCGCGATAGCCGAGGCCGTCCACTGCCGTGAGCAGCAGCGTCTCCCGCTCCGCCGCGGGCAGCCGCGCCAGCGCCTCGTGCAGCTCCGCGTCCGCGCGGCGATCCGGCGCCGCCGGCTCGAGATCGACGTTGTTGGTTGGGGACCTGCGGCGGCGCCGGTCGATGCAGCGATGGCGCGCCAACCGGAACAGCAGCACCTCGGGGTCGCGGGCTAGGTCGTAGCGGTCCGCCGCGGCGATGAGCTGCGCGAACACGTCCTGCACCACCTCCTCGGCGTCATGCTGGTTGCCCAGCAGCTGCGCGCAGTAGCTCTGCAAGCGGTGCCGCCAGTCCTCGAAGGTGGAGCTAATCACGTTGCGAGCATCACGCTGGCGGCGGGCGCTCGTTCAGAAAATGTGCCCATCCGGCTCGCCACGCCCGGCGCGGGCCCGGACCAGGGAGCATGCAGAACAGGTTTGCGTGAAACGCGCGGGCGTCCCCGGGGCCTTTCGCTACCCTCCCGCCCATCGTGACGCAACCGCCCAAGACTCCACCCTCCACACGCGCCACCGCGTCCGCTTGCCTCCTGTTGTTGGCCGCCGGCGGGGCCCGCGCGCAGACGACCACAGCGGACGAGCCACCCCAGCCCTGGCGTCTGAATGAAGCGCTCGGCCTCCCCGACTGGATCTCGATCCGCGGCCAGCAGCGCACCCGGTACGCGTCCCACGACGGCCAGTTCCGCGCCAATTTCAACGGCAACGACGAGGTCTTCGAGTACCGCACCGCGATCGAAGCGACGCTGCGATTCGAGCCGTTGGAGGTCGTCGCCGAAGGCATGGATTCGCGGCAATCGCTCGCCGACAGCAGCACGCCGATCAACAACACGGTGGTCAATGCGCTGGAGCTCCTGCAGGGCTACGTCGCGTACCGGCAGCGAAACGTGCTCGAGGACGACGACGAGCTCTTCGTGCTAGCCGGCCGCCACACGATGAACGTGGGCAAGCGGCGCCTCGTCGCCCGCAACAACTACCGCAACACGATCAACAACTTCACCGGCATCAACGCGGTCTGGAACTCGGCGCAGGGGCACCACGCGCGCGCGTTCTGGGTGCTGCCCGTCGAGCGGCTGCCGACCGGTCGGCAGGCTCTGCTCGACAACCGGCCGGCATTCGACGAGGAGCGGATCGAGAACCAGTTCATCGGCGCCTTCCTCACGATCGCCGACCTCATCGACAACACCGAGCTCGACGTCGGCGCGTTTGGACTCATGGAACGCGACAGCCCGGACCAAGCCACGCGCAACCGACGCCTCTTCACCGCGACCATGCGCCTGTTTCGCGAGCACCAGGCGGGCGCCTACGACTTCGAGTTCGAAACCGCGATCCAGACCGGGCGATCACGCGCCAGCAGCTCGGGCGCGGATACCGACGACCTGAATCACCTCGCGCACTTCCAGCACGCCGAAGTCGGCTACACGTTCGAAACGCGGTGGACGCCTCGCTTGGCACTGCAGTTCGACTACGCCAGCGGCGACACCAGCCCCAACGACAACGAGAACAACCGCTACGACACGATCTTCGGGTCCCGGCGGTTCGACTTTGGCCCGGCCAGCACGTTCGGCGCCTTCGCTCGCAGCAACCTCATTTCGCCGGGCTACCGCATCACCTTTCGGCCGCACGAAGCCGTCAGCGTGATGATCGCGCATCGCTTCTACTGGCTCGCGTCGGCACGCGACGCCTGGACGACCAGTGGTGTGGTCGACCCGACCGGCAACGCCGGGCGCTACGTGGGAACGCTCCCGGAGCTGCGGGTGCGCTGGGACGCCTTTCCCGGCAACCTGCGGATCGAGGGTGGCTTGGCCAAGCTGTTCGTCGGCGACTTCGTCGACGATGCGCCCAACGCCAACGGCGAAGGCGACGCGACCTACGGCTACGTGCAGACGATCCTGACGTTCTGAGCTGCTGGTCGCCGCTCGGGCTCCTCAAGCGTACCGCCGCTCCCGCGCAACCACCGAGCCCCAAAGGGGCATGCCCGGCGTTACGATGGCGGGGTGACTGGGGAAACCGCAGACCGTGGAAGCCGACGCACGCCGGGCTGGCGCGTCGCTCTCCTCCTGGCCGCGATGCTCGGGTTGGCCATTGTAGTGTTGCTCCGAGTCGTAGATCGTCCGCCCCCGGGGCTGGAGACGGCCGCGGCGGCGGCAAGCGACCCGCCGGCCGCTGCCCCGACCGCCGCGGTCCCCGCGCCCGAAACGCCGCCCGAGCGCGCTGCCGTGGCGCCGGCGGAGGCCGCGGCACGCCAGCTGGCGGAGCCGCGCACGGAGCCGGCGCCAGACGCCACCCTCGGCCCGCGTTTCGCGCTGCGCGTGCTGGATCGCGCGGTGCTGCAGCACCTCACGCAACTGGAGCTCTGGGCGATCCCACGCGGCTACGAGAAGGCCGCCTGGCGGCTGCCGGACCGTGGCTCTCGGTTCACGGAGCTGGGCACCAACCTGCAGTCGCCGCTGACGGTCGAGCCAATCTTCGGCGACGGCGACCCCACGCCGGTCGTGAGCGTTCGCGTTGGCCATGCCGGTGCGGCCACGCCGACCGACGTCGAGCTGGTCAAGAACGCCCTGCGCGCACGTGGCCTGACGCTGTTTGTGCGAGCGCCGGGCTACGCCTGGGGCAAGGTCGACGTCGATCCACGCGTGCCGGGCGAACGCGAAGTGCTGCTGCCCCACGGGGGTTCGTGGCACGTGCGCTTGGCCAACTGGCAGCCCGAGGCGTACGCCGCACTCGGGCACGAACCGAGGCTCGAGGTGGAAGCCCCGGACGCTGAGTGGGATCACCGCGTGTTGCTGAAGCACCAGCTCGACGACGACGACGCGCGAGACGGCGTGCGGCTCGACGGGCTCGGGGTGGGCGAGTACGAAGTACGCGTTGCACTCGGCCATTCGTGGCACGTGCGCGAGCGCGTCGAGTTGGCGCAGACCACCGAGGTCGTGGTGCCGGGCGAGCAACGTGACCTGACGCTTACGCTCGCCGATCCCCCGGAGCCGGCGCCGAAGAGTCGCCTCACGGGCACGCTGACGGTCGGAGCGTTCGACGGGCGCGACCAGGCGGTCCTCAAGGTGTTCGGCGCAGCCTACGTCCAGGGCCGCCCAACCGCCGAAGTACCGCTGGCCGACATGACGCCGGAGCCGGGCGTGCCCGACACGTGGCGCTTTGCGATCGACGATCTCCGCGCGGGCCCGCACCAGCTCAAGCTGTGGCCACTGCTCTGCAGCGAGATGGTCGAGGTCGGCGACGATCAACCCGCGGCGGTGCGGTTCGATGCCATCGCGACGGTCGACATCCTTGCCTTCGATCGCCGCACCAACGCGACCGCGCCGCTCGAGGAACTGTTCTGGGGTCGCCAAACCAACCCCAAGGGCATCGTCAACCACATCGGCGGCACGGTCGAAGCCACGGCCGAGCCGGGGCGCTTTCGGCTCTACACCACTCCCGGCGAGATCTACGCCCGCGTGGACTTTCGCAGTAAGGGGTTCTCGGGGACGGGGCGCTGGACCGTGGGGCCGGGACGCAACGACGTGCAGCTCACCGTCGGCGGCAAGACCGGGGTGCGGTTTGTGTTCACCGATGGCGAGACCAAGCTGCCGGTCGCCGCCTCGGGCCTGCCCGAGATCGAGCTCGAGGCCGTCGAGGGCGAGGGCGAGGGCAGCGTCACGTTGAACGCGACGCGCACCAACGGGTCGCTCGAGGTGTCGGAGCCTGGGCTCTATCGAGCGACATTCACATTGGCGGAGGGCGCGCCGTTCTTGCCGGTGGAGCCGGTGGAGACCGTGATCGTGCTCGACGAGATCCGCGACGTGGAGGTGCCCCTGCGCCGAGCGTCGGGGCAGTGAGGGCCGGTGACTTCGAGAGCCTTACTCTTGGGCCTTGTAGCCCTGGCACTGCTCGCGCTCGTCGCCGGCGGTGCTTGGCGCGGCTGGGCGGCCGAAGCGCCTGAACCGACGGGAGGCGCCCCCACAGTCGATGGCGCCAGCGCCGCGGCGCTGGTGGCGACGCCGCCCGCCGCAACGGCGTCCCCGCGCACGACGGTCATCGAGACTGCGGTGGCGCCCGCAGTCGAGGAGAGCCCGGCGTCCACTCATCCGAGCACCCCACGGCCCGAGTTCGGCAGCGTCGAGGTGTGCCTGCGCGCCGGGGCGACTCGGTGCGAGGTCTGGTTCGGAGTCCAAGTTGCGCTTTGCCCGGCACCGGCGCCGCCGGGCAAAGCCACCAAGGGGGGCGCCAAGGAAGTTGCTGCGTCCGTGTTCCCCAGAGGACGCGCCCTCTTCGGCCGCATCCGCTGTGGGCGGCGCTACCAAGTCTCCGTGCGCGGCCTCGATGAGGAGATCGTGCGGACAATCGACGGGCCGACCGGCGAGAACGACCGCGTGCGGATCGAGGTCCAGGTCCCGCCGACCCTACCCATCCTGGCGCTGCGCGCGGTCGACACCGCAGGGCAACCCATCGAGCGACAGCAACTCGGGGTGCGGGGCGACGCCATCGGCCAGATGTCTCTGGCGCTCGTCGACCAACGAGATGGCCAGGTCCGCTTGGTCCTGCCAAAACGCTTCGTCGGGGTCCAGCCGACGGTCGAAGTGCGCCCCGGTCACCATGACACCTTCCGGCGCCGCAGGGGGACGGCCTGGTTGCCCGGACCGCTGCAGCCCGGCACGAATGATCTTGGCGAGGTTGTCGTGCGCGACCTGCCGTTGCTCGTCCGGGGTCAGGTGGTCGGTCTCGATCCAAGCACCATGGGCGGCGATCCACTGGCCCATCGGGCGCGAGTCCAGGTCGAGATCCAGCATCAGGCCCCCGACGCCCAGGATGGGTGGGACTGGATCGACTTACTCCAACTCGACGCCGATGGACGTTTCGAAGTCTGGGCGCTGCCGCAGCCAGGCCAATACCGCGCCGTAGCGCGCGGCGATATCCCCAGTCGCGACGCTCGGTTCGAGCCGGGCACCTCCGACCTGGTGATCCAAGTCGAGGCTCCGGGCACCGTGCACGCCGAGTTCCTCGTCGACCGATGCACACCCTTGGACAAGCTCACCTATCAGCTGTCGGCGGCGGGTCGACGGAGCATTCCGGGCAGGGCCAAGACGACCGGTGCCGGTGTCACGTGTCGGTGGAGCAACCTCGCGGCGGGCGTCTACCGCCTCACCGTCACCGCACTCGGAGGAGGCGCGCCGATCATCGATATCCCCGGCATCAGCGTCGAGTCGGGAGCGAGCACGAGTGACCCGCGCCTCCGGGCGCTCGACCTACGGGGCAAGCTGCGGTGCCTCAGGCTGGTGGTCACCGACACCAACGGCGCACCCGTGGCGGGAGATCTGGCCATCGAGGTCCTGGTGCAGGGCGCCTCTGGGCGCCCGCCCGGCTCTTGCACCGGCAAACGGGGCGCGGTCGAGCTCGCCCTGGCGCAGCCCGCCAACCTGCTGGTCGCGGCCGACGGCTATCAGCCACGTCTGCTGGACCAGGTCTTCGAGGATCGCACGATCGCGCTCACCCGGGCAGGGCGGCTGACGGTCCACCTACCCCTGGACCGCCCAACGCTCCCCGACGACGTGCAGTTGCGCGCGACGTTCATGTGGGTGCGGCCGGAAACCGACCAGCCGGTCGTCTGGGCCTGGGTCGACGGACCGACCATCGAGCGCTCCGAAGCGTTCGATGCGGAGGGCGCCCTCGAGGTCTCGATCCCCATGCCGGGCCCCTTGCGCCTCGGTCTCCGAGCGCAGAGCAAGACCAGAGGGCGGCGGCGCGTTGACATCACGACCGACCACCTACCCGTCGATCTCGAGCTCAACGGCGAGGATCAGGCCGTGCGCTTGCAATGCCCCCGAGACGTTCTGCGTACCGCGATCGAAGCGGTCAAAGACGCGGTCATCTTGCCCATGGCCAGACCGGCAAACGGAGTGCGCCAGCGATGACCGCGTCGCGGATACGGTCCTATCCATGGTTCACTAGGCCAAGGTCAGTCGGCGCCATGCGTTGTTTCGAGGACGTAGCAGTAGCACCGCCCGGGGTCACTCGATCAACGGGTTTCACATGCCGCTGGCCGCTAGCGCGCGGCGCCGCCCAGCACCGCGTCGAGCGCGTTGCTGAGCTGCGGCCCCGGCGCACCGGTGCACAGCCCCTGCAGCGACAGCGCCAAGCCGCACAGCGCCGGGTTCGTCGGCAACGGCGCCGGCAGCGTCGTGCTCCCGCCCGCGGTCGGGACCTGCGCCAGCACCAGCGCGCTCGGCAGCGCGACCAAGACCTCGCCAAACGAAAACACCGGGCCGGTCGCTGCGCCCGGGGACACCAGCCACACCGCGTCGCCGGCGCCGTGCGCGGAGCAATCGAGCGCCGTCCGCCAGACCCCGCCGAGCACCGGCGGCGAGACCGCCGTCAACGTCAGTGGATTGATGCCGCTACCGTTGCGGGCTGTCGTCCGCGCCAGCGCAGCGCTCGTGACGGTCACGTTGTCGACGCCCACGTCCCAGCCGACGATGAGCGCAAACTTCGCCGGGTCGAGCCACCAGAACTCAACGCGGTCGACGTTGGTGATCACGTCGCTCCAGGTCACGCCCGGGCGAAACGACGTCGGGCTGCCGGCCCATCCACCAGTCCAGCCCGGTGGCACCGCTGCGGTCGACGCGCTCGGCACCGGGAAGTCGTAGTGCACCCAACCCTCGCCCGGCTGCGGTACCTGCGGGCCGAGGAAATAGGCATAGTCGTCATCGCTGGGATCCCCGGTGTCCTTACTGTCTCGCAGTAGGAGCGAGAACTCGAAGCCCACGGGTGGACCGAACGCCTTGGCGTCGGTGCGCGCGTCGACGCTGATATGCGTCACGCCAGCCGCGCGCAGGTCGCCGATGAACGCCGAGGGAATCCCCGGGTCGTTGGTCAAGATCGGCGCGAACGACTGGATGCCGGAGTTGCGCAGCCACCATCCCGGCATGCCGCCACTGCTCTCGAGGCGGTCCGGCACCGTGACGTTGAAGCTCCAGCCGGCATTGTTCGTCCCGCCTTCAAAGTCGTCGACGACCGACGACGGGGCACACTGCGCCACGAGCGGCGCGGCGCCGATGGGGAGAAGGACCAAACCGGCGACGACACGAGACAAACAACTCACAAGAACCTCCTGAGGAGCGAGATGCGGGGTCCGCGATCCTACCCAGGACTCGCCGCGCTGGCTCCGGCAGCGAATTCTTGGGACGCTCAGTCGCGCCCCGCCAGAGAGTGCACCCAACCCTCTCGAGGAATCCGGTGCCGCCCCCAAACGCCCTGTCCGACCCGCGACGCCATGCCCGCAACGTCCCGCCGTTGGGGATGGTGTGCCCCCTCGGTGCGGAGCCCGGCGTCCCCGACAACGCTCCCACCATTACGGCGCCAGGTCGACGCCACGGTCCGGCGCGGAGCCCCTAACCTTGCGCAGGTGACCGCCCCGCCCCCGAACCTCGATCCGCTCGCCGCGCTGTTTCGGCGGTACCGCGCCTCCGGCGACGCCGACGCGTTTGCCGAGCTGTACGACCGCACGGCACCGCTCTTGGCCTGCTTCGCCGCGCGCCTGGCGCCGCACCCACGCGATGTCGAAGACCTCCTCCAAGCGACCTATCTCGACGCGATCCGCAGCCGCGCGGGGTTCGCCGACGATCGACCGCTGATGCCGTGGCTGTTTGGCATCTTGGCGCGGTGCGCCCGCAACGCCACACGCCGACAGCGCCCGGCGCTCGCCCCCGACCTGGAGCCCGTCGGTCGCGCCGCTCCCGCGGACGAAGCAATCCGCGTCGAGACCCTTGCGGCACTAGAGAGTGCGATCGGCAGCCTTGCCCAGCCCTACGCGGACGTGGTGCGTGCGCACCTGCTAGGACAGCGCTCGCCTGCGGAGATCGCCGCGACGCTGAATCGATCGCCGAGCACGGTCCGCACCTGGCTCGCGCGCGGACTCTCGCGGCTGCGCGAGGTGCTGCCGGCGGGCCTGGCGCCAGCCCTGGCGCTGCTCCTGGATGAGCAAGCTTGGGCGGCGCAGCGGACCCAGGTGCTCACCGCCGCGACGGGGCAGGCGCCCGCGACACAAGCGTCGACACCGCGGGTCGACGCGCACCGCCCGGGAACCGTCCGACGCTGGTCCGTCGCGGCAGTCGCGATCATCCTCCTGAGCGGGCTCGTGTGGTGGGGAACGCGTCCGGCGACACCGACGACGGCAGACGACGTCGCAACCGCCGAGCGCGGCGCCGACACAACGACGGCCGCCGATCCCGCCGCCCACGCGGCCCCAAGCCGGCAGCCGGCCGCGCCCGCCACTGCCGCCGACGCCATCGCGCCCGAGCCTGCGCTCTGTCGCGTGCACGTGATCGCGGCGGCCACCGGTGCCGGCATCCCCGACGTCCCGGTGTTCGCGGCGCCGCTCGGCGAGGGCACGCTGTCCGTTCTCGATCTCATCGACCGCCGCCGAATCGCCCACGCGCAGACCGACGCGAACGGCCACGCGACGCTCACTCTCGAACGACCGGGCAAGGTCCGCATCGGCGTCGGCGACCAGCGCTTCGTGCACGCGGCCATCGCCGGCGCCAACGAGGCCACCGTGGTGCGCGTCGATCGCGTCCTCGACCTACGCGGCCGCGTCGTCGACCACACTGGTGCGCCCTTCGGCCCCGCCGATCTCTACGCGTCGAGCTACCACGCAGTGCTGCCGGGAACGGCGATCGGCCGCACCGACGAGGACGGGCGCTTCGCGGTGCGGCTGGTCGTCGGCTCGCCGCTGGCGGTGTGGGCAGTCGCTGAATCGGCGTGCGCCCGGACGATCACCCACGTGCGGCAGACCTCAGGCGTCGCGGAGATCGAGCTCCCGCTGAACGCGCCGACGCGGCGGGTCGAGGGACGCATCACCGACGCGACGGGCCACCCGATCGAGGGCGCGCGCGTGTGCATGATGGCCCTGACGGAGCGACTCGACCCACCGTGGTGCGAGGTCCGCAGTGACGCGGCGGGCCGCTTCGTCGCCGCGGGCGTCAGCCGCGACGAGCTCCTGCTGATCGCCCGGGTGCCGGGCCGAGCCCCCGTCGCCCGGCGGATCGAGCCCAACACCGAACGAGCCGATCTGGTCGTGGACGGCGCCGCACGCCTCAGCGGGCGCATCACGCATCCGCTCGTCGCCGGCGGCGGCCTCGAGGTCACGGTCATGCCGTACCTCGCGGGACCGGCCCGGCGGGGCCGTGAGCGGCTCCGGGCCGTCCCCGTGCCACTCGCCGCGGACGGCTCGTATCGCTTGGACGGTCTGTCCACCGGCACGGTCGTCGCCTCGGTGCTCTCGTTGCTCGACGTCGCCGTCTTCGCCGAGCGGCTCGAGTTGGTCTCCGGCGAAGAGCACCGCTGGAGCCCTACCGAGGATCCCAGCCGCTCGGTGACGGGTCGACTGCTCGCCCCCGACGGCGCGCCCCGGCCGCACTTCAGCCTGCTCCTCTACGGCACGCCGCCGCAGAGCCGCCTGCTGTGCACGGACGCCGAAGGTCGTTTCCACTGCGGCGGGCTCCCCAAGGACGACTACCGGCTCGTGGCCTCTGGTCCAGCGACGC
This sequence comes from Planctomycetota bacterium, assembly GCA_039029375.1. Taxonomy (GTDB): domain Bacteria; phylum Planctomycetota; class UBA1135; order UBA1135; family UBA2386; genus JBCCGH01. The sequence goes on along the minus strand of JBCCGH010000130.1, from coordinate 6,998 downwards.
GCCCGCTGTCGCCGCCATGGGGCGAGCGACGCGCGCACGCCGGCGACGCGCCCTTCGATTGGCATCTGGCGGAGCCTTCGGCCGGCCTCCGCGCGCGGCTGGTCGACGCGACCGGAGACCCCGTGGCCGGGGCCGGCCTGGCGCTGGGGCTGGTCGAAGGAGACCTCTATCCATACGTCAGCTTCGCCGACGCCGACGGCAATGTGCGCACGCCGCCCGTTGCGCCTGGGCAACCCCACCGCCTCTCCGTCGTCGGACCGCGCGGCGCTTGGCATCCCGTCGACACGGTGGAGCTCGCCGCAGGTGAAGCGCGCGACCTCGGCGAGCTCGTCGTGCCACGACCAGGCGACCTCGCGGTGACGCTGTCGCTTCCCGACGGTGCCGGTCCCCCCACCGCGGCCGAAGTGCGCGTGCGGGCCGACCGTCACGCCATTCGTCTACAACGCACGGGCGACGCACTCCGACCCGTCCGCCCGGTGCCGCCGGGCGCGCACACGATCTGTATCGCCGGTCCCGGCTTTGCGCCGGTGGCGCAAGCGATCGTCGTCGACCGCGACCGCCCCACACATCTGTCCTTTCAACCGCACCCGGCGCCCACCGTGGCCCTCACCGCGCGTATCGACTTCACAGCGTGCGAGGACCTCACCGGCCGCTTCATGGTCCGCGTGCGCGACGGCGCCGGCACCGTCGTCCTCCGACTCGAACAGCTGGCGCTCGCGGCGCAGGAAAAGCTCGACTTTGGCCTGCCGCCCGGTCGCTATGCCGTGACGGCCAGTACGACGTGGGGCGCGACGGGTGTCGGCTCGCTGCTGGTGCCAGACGGCGCCACGCCAAGCCAGATCCTGCCTCTCACGATCGCGGTGCGCTAACGCGCTCGCGCGTGACGAGAAGGACCGCCACCGCGCTGCCAAGCGCGGCCGCGAAGGCCTGCCACAACGACAACGCCCCCAGCCCCCACGACAGCACCACGAAGAACAACGCGTAGGCAAAGGAACCGCGCAAGACGCCGTCGAGCATCGAGCGCGCCTGGGTCGCGCCGTCACGCCGGTGTGTGAACACGACGAGCGTCCCCGAGACCGCGGGGAAAGGCGCGAGCACGCCCGTCGCGTTAGCGCCGAGCGCCGTCGCCGCGGCAGTCAACAGGCAAACCATCGCCGTGCCAATTCCAGCGCGCAGCGGTAGCTCCCAGTTGGGAGCCCATACCGGGCCGACGGCGACCGGCGCCCTCGGCATAGACCGGACACTCACTCCTAGCACCGCGAGGACCAGGACGAAGGAGGCTAACACCGGCGGCGTGACCTGCGCCAGCGCGGCGGCGACCACGCAGAACACGGCCGCGGCGCCGATCGCGCTCCAGCCCCAGCCGCGATGCGGACAAAGGCGACCGTAGACGACGCAGAACGCCGCGAGCGGCACGAGCCCGCGCAGACTGCCCGCCGCGGCAATCGCGGCAAACGGCGCCCCCTGCTCGAGGGCCAAGAACAGCATGAGCGGCCCGGCCGTCAGCGGCAGCCCAACTAGAACGCCTGCGACCCGCGCACCCCACCGGCGCTGCGCCAGGCTGGCGCCAACGATGAGCGCCGGGGTGAGGAGGAGCTTGGCAAGCACGGAACCGCCCGAATCAGCGGAACATCCGGTCTTTTGGGTCTCCGCGCGACAGCAGGAACGCCACCAGGTCTCGCAGCTCGTCGGCATTCAGCGCGTCCACCAGCCCCGGCGGCATCTGCGACACCGACGACTCCCGCACTTCCACCACATCGGCCTTTGGGATCGTCACGGGCTCGGCCCCCGGCGTATTGGAATACACCGCCAGGCCGCCATCGGCGCCCTCAACCACCAGCCCAAACACGCTCGAGCCATCCCGCCGCATCACAATCGATGAGCCGTATTGGTCCGAGATCACCCGGCTCGGGTCGACGATCGCCTCGAGGAGCGCCGGCACACTAAACGTGTTGCCAACACTCGTGAGGTCCGGCCCCACACTGCCTCCCACCCCGGCGAAGCGATGGCACGTGGCGCACGACGTTGCCACGAACAGTCCCTGGCCGCGCTCATAGTCCCGGCCGCGAAGCTCCCCATCGAACTCGGCAACCGCTTCGCCGAGGGTCCAGGCACGCCGCGGGCCCTCTGGCATCACCGCCGGCGGCAAACCCCGCGGCGCGTCGGCCTCATCGAGCACGTCGGCAAGCTCCCGCCGATCGGCGTCGCTGCACGACGCCAGCGCTTCGCGACGCAGCATGCGCAAGAACCCGCCGTAGCTGTTCCCGCCCTTGGCCCGCTCGGCGTCCCGCAAGAACGCGAAGAACGCGCGCCGCTCCGCCAAGGTCCAGCCGTGTCTGACGTTGCGGAGCAAGAACGCAAAGTGCAGACCCCGCACAGGCGGCGCCGCCTCGAGCATTCGACGGATGGGGTCCCCGTAAGTCGCGTTCCGCGCCAACCGCGCGACCCAGTCCGGCGCCGGCGCCGGCTCACCGGTGCCCGCCAGGAGCGGCAGCGTCTTGGTCACGACCGTCGGCGACTGCAGATACACGAGCAACCGGCACCGCTCCACGTTGAGCGCGGACCGCTCTGCCGGGTAGCCGCGTTCGAGAAACTCCAGCGCCGCGGCGCGCGCAGCCGGCGGGGGACGCCCCATCCGCACGAACGCCAAGGCATAGGCGCGCAGCAACGCGAGCGTGGTCGTCTCGGACTGCGCCCGCGGCCCGACCCGGCCCAGCGCCGCCAGCAGCTCGCGTAAGTCCTCGGGCGCCCCCTGTCGCGCCAGCGCCACGAGCGCGCTGGCCGCGGTGCGCGGGTCGTTCTCGGCCAGCGCGCGCTCGCGCCAATCCTCCACCGGCTGCGCCTCCAGACCAACCCGAGCGGCGTAGCGCACAAAACGGTCCGCATCTCCCAGCGCGGGCCAGACCGCCTCCACCGCCGCCGAGTCTTGGCGACCGTGCCAATGCTCAAGCGCGCGGCGACGTCCGGCCGCCGCCGCCGCCGACGCCCCGTCGTCGGCCGCCACGCGCGCCGTGCCCACATCCCCAACCGAACGCAGCCGATACAACGCCGACGGCAGCCCTCGGCCGCCGGTGACGAAGTAGAGCGCGCCATCCCCACCGATCACGGCGTCCGCCACGGGTAGCGGCTCTCCCGCCACGACTTCTTCGGCCGTGGCGGCGTAGCTCGCGCCGCGTGGGTCCAGGTGCACGGCGCGGATCGTGCCGAACGTCCAGTCCAACACGAACAGCGCTCGCTGATACCGCTCGGGAAAGCGCGCCCCCGTACCAAAGACGACGCCGGTCGGCGAGCCTGGCCCGAGGTCGAGCACCGCCGGCAACGCATCCTCGTAGAACGCGGGCCACTTGCCGGTGCCACTGCGCCAGCCGAACTCAGCGCCGCTGGTGACATGGCAAATGCGCGTTGGCCGGTACCACGGCATGCCCATATCCCACTCCATGTCGGAGTCGTACGTGAACAGCTCGCCCCGCGGATTGAACGCCATGTCGTAGGCATTGCGAAAGCCGATGGCGAAGACGTCCCACTGTGTGCCGGTGGGATCCACCTCGCAAATCCAACCGCCGGGCGCCAGGCGACCGCGCGCATGGCCGCGAGCGTCCCACTGACGCGGCAGCAGTAGGTCTTCGCCCCAGTTCAATGGGATCCGGCCACCGCTGCTCGCGGCGGCCGGCAAGTGGGTGTGGTTGCCCGCCATCACGAACAGGGTCTCGCCATCGGGCGCGGGGACGATCGCGTGTGGGCCGTGCTCGCCCGAACCCCGCAGCGCCGTGAGGAGCTCGACCTGATCTAGCTGGGCGTCGCCGTCGCTGTCGGTCAAGCGGTAGAGCCCAGACTTACCGCCACCGGCGTTCACGACCGCATAGAGGCTGTCGTGTGCCCAAGCGAGCCCTTGGGTGCCGCCGGCGAGCGCAACGTCGACGCGTTCGACCGTCGTCCTCGCCGCGGGATCGCCGAGGCGCGCCGGAGCGATGCAAAAGAGCCCACGCGACCCTTGGTCGGACGCGTAGAGGCGACCATCGGGCGCCGCGGTCAGCGCGACCCAAGAACCCTGCTGGTCACGCGAGACGCGATACACGATCTCGGCAGCGAAGCCGGACAGCACTTCCAGCTCACTGGCGGGCTCGGGGCGCTGCGCCGCGACCGCCATGGCGGGCAGCCCGAACGCTTCGGCGCCGACCTGCGCGGTCCAGGGGACGCCCGGTTGCCCCACCCCGCCGAGCTCGGTCGCCGCCTCCCAAGCCGCGGCGTCGAACGAGAGCTCCCGCCAGCCAACGGGCTCGGACCCCGCGGTGACGTCTAGGACGCGCCAGCGGGCATCGGTGCCCAACTCCACGGTCGGTCGCGCGCCGACCGCCGCGTCGCCGGTGACGAACCGCAACGCCAGAGCACCGGGCCCGCCGGTGTTCTGGCCGCGCACTGCGATGACGTTAGCCCCCGCGTTGAGGAGTGCCGTCACATCGACGCTGTCGGTCTCCCACCAGTCCGCGTGGCGGAGCGCGACGGCCGCACCGTTGACCCAAAGATCCAGTGCGTTGTCACACGTCACCCAGAGCCGCGCGGTGTCGGGAACACGGTCCAAGGCGACGACCCGGCGTGCACACACGACCTGGTCTGCACGGGAGTTCGCACTCCAAATCCACTGCGGCGCCTGCGCCGGAAGCCCCGCTGCGAGCAAGGCCGGAAGAAGCTGCCGCGGGACGCTTCGCATGTTGCGATCTTAGCCGGTGCGGCGCCCGGACTCGGCGCGAATGGCGCCGCCGTGCCGGCCGGATCTCTAGTGGGTCGTCTCGGTGATCGCTGCCAGGACGCGATCCCACAGCACGCGGCGTGCCTCGAGCGCGACCGCCGCGGCCTGCTCACCGCGCTCGCGCAAGGCCGGATCCGCACCACACAGGCGCTCCACGAGCTCCCGCCCGTGCTCGCCGTGCTCGCCACCGTCCACCTCGATGTGCCGCTCCAAGTAGCTGGCAAAGACCGCGCACGAGGTGCCTTGTCGCGCCAGCCGCTGCAGCATCGGCGTGAACATCCGCGGAATCACATCCTCGCGGCCGTGCAGAAACACTGCGGCGCGCACCGGCAGCGGCTCGCCCAACGTGACGATGGTCGTCCGGGTGAAGGCGACCGCGGCGTCAGGCATCCCAGCGGCGCGCATCGCATCGTGGGGCGCCAGGCCTTCCCCGACGCGGGCCAGCCAGCCATGCACTGGCGCGAGGTCGACGCCGAGCTCGGTCATCGCGTCGAGATACCAAGCGAAGTGGCTGCCGTGCTGACCCGGGCGGTGCGGCAGGACGTCGCTCTCTTCGTCGAGGACAATCGCGTTGATCAGCCGCGCTGCCTCGGCGTCGCGCGGGGGTAGCCACGGCACGCGCGTCGGCGCCAATTCCCTCTGCAGGCTCTTCAGCAGGGACATGAAGTCGAACACGCAGGCGACGTGGTGCCGCAGGAAGACCCGAAGCTGCGCCACCGAGCGGATCGACGCGTAGAGCGGATGCTGCTCGAGCTCGCTCTTGAGCTCGGCGAGGCTGCGGCCCGCTCGGGCCGACCATGGATCCACGCCACCGGGACGCGCCAGCTGGACGTTGCTCATCGGACGCTCGAAGGCGCCGGGGCCCGAGGAATTGCAAAGTGCGGCACCTTCCTTCATCGCGCTCCGCCGGGCCGCGACTTCAGCGGCGCCCAGTTCCCGAAGCGCCGGCGAACTCCTGGACTCGAGCGATCAACCGCTCACGCGTCGCCGCCATGGCGCGTTCGGCATCCTCGGCATCCGGCATCGCGCGGGCCATGGCCATCGCGCCGGCCAGCGCCGAGAACGTCGCCATCGCCTCGGCCTCGGGTTCGGCGGCACCAAGTGCTGCATACCGCGCGGCCAGGCTCGCCACACGCTGCTGGCCGGCCTCCAGAAATGCGGTCTTCACAGTCTTGGGCGCGCGATCCACCTCGGCCAGCAGGCTCGGCAAGGGGCAACCATCCCGCAGCGCGCGGCGGTGCTCGTCACTCAGATAGCGCGTCACAAACTCGATCAGCCACGCGGCCGGCTCCGCGTCGTCCAGGCCGGCCTCGATCGTCGCACCGCTGCTGAGCACGGCGTGACGCACCGCCTCGGCAAACAGCGCGTGCTTGGACCGAAAGTGGGCATAGAAACCGCCGTGCGTGAGGCCCGCCGACCGCATGACCGCTTCGACTCCAGCGCCGGCGTAGCCCTTGGCGCGAAACAGCCGGGCCGCGCAACGCACGATCCGTCGGCGCGTGCTCGTCTTGTGTTCGGGTGAGTAGCGCGGCATGAGGCGGCGCGGCGGAAAGATTCTAGCGCGCCGCGCTTTTGTATGATGCTCGTCATACTATAGCCGGCGCTCCGCTCCAAGACCACTCCCCGCGATGACCGACCCCTCTCCTCCCATCGCGCCGCAGCCCGCCCCGCCGCGGGTCGCAGCGCGCGCGGCACCGCCCCGCCGCCAGCGCGCGCTGACCGCCGCGGTGGCACTGGCCGCCGTCGTCAGCCTCGGCTACCTCGCACTTCGACCGGCCCCACCTGGGGCCAGCGGCGTGCGCCCGGTGGATCCGGTCACCGTCCCGGCGGTGCCGATCGAGGGCGCCACCGGCTTTGTCGAACGACGGACGCACGTCGGCCGCGTCGAGGCCGCGCGGGTCAGCCGCATTGGTAGCGAGCTCGGTGGCGCCGTGCTCGAGATGCTCGTCGATGAAGGCGACCGCGTGACGCCCGGCCAACCCTTGGCCAGATTCGACACCGCGCGTCTCCGGGCCCGACGCGCCGAGCTCGACGCGGAGCGGTTGCGGCAAGAGGCGATCCTCGCCGAGCTCCGGGCCGGGCCACGCCGCGAGGATATCGACGCACAGAAGGCGCAGTGCGCGCGTCTCGACGCAGCCGCGGCCCTCGCGCGCGCGACGGCCGCTCGGGTCCGCGCCGCGCGCGACCACGACGCGGTGTCGGCGCAGGAGTGGGATGCGGCGCGGCTGCAGGCCGAGCAGGCCGAGGCCGC